>JAVBLU010000045.1:0-35552 GCA_031553225.1 Eubacteriales bacterium | reverse complement strand
CGCCAACGGCCGCCCCGGCTACGGCGGCCCCCGCCGCCACAGCGGCGGCCACGCCCGTGCCGGCTACGGCCGCGCCCGCGCCCAAGGCTCCTACCAAGGTGAACGTGCTCACGGTTCCGGCCGGCGCGCAGTTCCCCGACGGAAAGGACATACAAAAGAACGAGTTCTACGATTTTATCAAGGAAAAGACCGGATACGACGTGAACTGGACGCTGTTTAAGCCCTCTGCGCCGGGCTCCACCTTCGACGATCAGCTTATGCTCATGCTGGCCAGCGGCAACGCGCCCGACCTGATCCAGACGAACCCCTCCCCCACCATCCTCAACCTGATCAAGGCCGGCGCGCTGACCGATTTGACGACCGCCGCGCCCGCCGCCTGCCCCGACTTGATGAAGGTGCTGCCCAAGGCCGTTCAGGACATCGGCAGCGTGGACGGCAAGCTGTACGCGCTGTGCCGCTACACGGGCGGCGCGGCCATCGGCCTTATGTACGCCCGCCAGGACCTGATGGACGCCCAGTCCCTGACGGCTCCCACGACCATGGACGAGTACACCGCCTTCCTGAAGGCCCTGAAAGAGAAGAACCCCGACAAGATTACCCTGGGCGCGGACGGCTCGCTGTACCGCTTTATCCCGCTTCTGGGCGCGTACGGCATCTACTACAACGGCAACACGGTGTTCTACTTCGACGACGCGGGTAAGGCCTGCGTGCCCCTGATGGGCGAGGGCGGCAAGGCCTTCGTGCAGAAGATGAACGAGTACTATAAAGCCGGGTACCTGGACAAGGAGTTCATCGTTGAGAAGGAACTCATGCAGAAATGCGTGGCCGGCAACGTGGCCGTGATGATGTGGACCACCGTGGATGTACCGCGCCAGACCCCCGCCTTTACGGAAAAGAACCCCGGCGCCAAACTCGTGTGCATCGACGCCCCGAAGGGCCTAAACGGCGAGCAGGGGTATCTGGCCCAGCCCATCTACTCGATGGCCTGGATCGTGCCCAAGACGAGCGAGAAACGCGTAAACGACGTGCTCGGCTTCCTGAACGCCTGCCAGGACCCCGCCGTCATCAACACGATCTGCTACGGCATCGAGGGCGAGAACTGGACGGTGAAGGACGGCAAGCCCGCCTTCACCGACAAAGCGCCCGTTGATTACCGCGGCTACTACAGCCGCGTCGTTCTGGACAACACCTGGGACGACGCCTGGAACGTCTCCATGAACAACGTGGAGGTTGTGGCGCGCATTTCGGCCCTTAAAAAGAGCAACGCCATCCTGGAGGTTCCGCTCAACGCCCCCTCCTACGCCAAGTATAATTCGGACGCCGGCTCGGCCGTTACCACCGCCATGATGAAGATGATCGTGGAAGGCTACACGGACGCGGCCTGGGCCAAGATGGAGGAGGATTTCAAGGCCAAGGGCGGCGAGGATGTACTCAAAGAGCTGCAAACGTGGTATGATGGGCGCAAGTAAAAGCGCGTAAACGAAAACGGCCCGGTGAGCGCTTTTCGCTTGCCGGGCCGTCCGTTTCCGCTCCGACGCCTGGATTTCACGAGGAGATGCGGAGGTGAGCGCATGGCCACGCGCGCGGGCGGCCGGCTGAGCACGCGGTTTGCCGTGTTCTTTGCGCTGGGCGCGCTGCTGCCCATGCTCATCGTGGGCTGGTCGGCGCTGTATGTCTCCGGCGACCTGCTGTACCAGATGGCCTGGCGCACGGCGTCCGACCAGCTGTTTGCCGTATCCACGGCGGTGGAGACGTGGCATCGGCAGCTCGTGTCCCTGTCCGTGGCCATCGCCTCGGAGAAGAGCGTGCAGGCGTACCTGAGCGCAGACTACCGCCAGGAAGGCGTGGTGCGGCGCTTCGACACGGAGTGGAACCTGGGGCGCGACTACCTCACCTACGCCGTGGGCGGCATGCGCGAGCAGATCGACGTGATCCTTCTGTCGAGCAACGGGCACGCGCTGCCCATGGTGCGCGACGCCGCGCGCTACCCCACGTGGGAGCAGTCGCTGCGCCAGGTGGAGGCGGCCGACCCGCCCGACGCCTACCGCCTGTCCCTCATCGACCCTTCGGCCGTGGAGAGCCTGGGCGACAACCTGCTGTTTGCCCGCAGCGTGCAGGACGAGGAGGGCCGGCGCATCGGCATGATCGTGTTCGGCATCCCGCGGGCATGGCTGTACTCGGCAACCGCCGCCATCGACCGCTCGCTCATCGGGGTGGTGGACATCGGCTGGGGCGGGCAGACGCTCGTGAGCATCTCCAACGACGAAGCGCTCAAGGAGGCGGGCGGCCAGCTCGTGCAGATCAACCGCGACATCGGCGAGACCGACCTGAAGGCCACGGCCGCCGTGCCTCTGTCGCTTCTGCGCAGCCCTGTGCGCGCCATCCGTCGCTCCATTTTCCTTTCGGCGGGCGCGGTGCTGGCGCTAACGCTGCTCGTGGGGCTGTTCATGGTCCGGCGCATCTCCCGGCCGCTCACCCTTTTGCGCGCGCACGCGCTGCGCCTGGGCGCGGGCGACCTGCAAAGCCGGTATGACGCTCCGGGGAGCGGCGAGGTGGCCGACCTGGCCCGCTGCATGAACGAGCTGGCCGGCCGCATCGGCCAGCTGATGGAAAACGCCGTGCGCGCGCGCGAGCAAAGCCTGATGCTGGAGATGCAGGTGCGCCAAGCGCAGCTCTCCCCGCACTTTATGCACAACGCGCTGGGCACCATCAAATACATGGCGCTGCTGGAGCAGGTGCCCGCCGTGGCGGAGCTGTGCACGGCGCTGGGCGACATTCTGGAAAGCGCCATGCGCGAGCCGGGCAAGCTTGTGCCCCTAAAGGAAGAGCTGCGGCTTCTGCGCAGCTACGTGTTCATTCAAAAGCAGCGCTACCCGAACAAGTTCGACGTGCTGTACGACGTGGCCGAGGACACGCTGGGCCAGATGATCCCCGTGCTGCTGCTGCAGCCGCTCGTGGAGAACGCCACCTTTCACGCCATGGGCCGCAAGCCGTTTTTCACCATCCGCATCAGCGCGCGCTTTGAGGACGACGCGCTGTCCCTGCGCGTGTGGGACGACGGGGCGGGCATGAGCGAGGAAAAGCTGCGCGCCTTGAGCGAGCCCTCCGACGTGGGCGACGCGCGGCACATCGGCCTGGCCAACGTGCGCAGCCGGGTGCGGCTTTTGTACGGCGAGCCCTGGGGATTAACGGTTGAGAGCCGTCTGGACGAGGGTACGTGCGCGCAGATCCGTCTGCCGCGGAAGGGAGGGCCTTCGTGACGCGCGTGATGATCGTGGAGGACGAGTTCTATGTCCGGCAAGGCATCGTGAACAGCGTGCCCTGGGCGGAGAACGGCTTTGCCGTCGTGGGCGAAGCGGAGAACGGCGAGGAAGCGCTGGAGAAACTTCCCGCGCTGATGCCCGACCTGCTGCTCGTGGACATCCGCATGCCGGTAATGGACGGATTGTCGCTTCTGGCGGCGCTGTACGGCCGGGAGGGCGCGCCGGGCGTTGTGATGCTGACGAGCTACAGTGATTTCACCTACGCGCAGCAGGCGCTGCGGCTGGGCGCGCTGGATTTCGTGCTCAAGCTGTCCGCCCGGCCGGAGGACATCGTGAGCGCCTGCCGCCGCGCGCGCGAGCGCATGCGCCCGGAAGAGGGAACAGGCCTTGGACAGCTTGCGCCCGACACGCTTGCCTCCCTGCCAGGCGGGTTTGTGGCCTGCCTGCAGGCTCCGGCCGGAAAGCCTCTGCCCGAGGGCTTCTCGCGCGCCGCGCAAAAGGCCGCGCAGGAAGCCCTGAGCGGCACGCAGCATGCGATGCTGCTGTGCGGGGAGGCGCAGCTTTTGCTGCACCTGCGCACAAACGCCCAGGCGCAGGCCCTGAAGTGCTGCCACAGGCTGCTGTACCATTTGGCGCAGGAGGGGTTTGCGCCGCTTGCGTGCGGGCTCTCCGGCCACGGAGCCCCGGGCGGCCTGGAGCGATGCTGGGCGCAGGCCTGCGCGGCGGCGGACTCGGCCTTCTACCGCGGCTTCGGCGTGCCCCTTGCGGAGGGCGACACGGCAAAACACGCGGACGAGGCGGCCGACCCGCTCACAACCCGGCTTGCCCGGGAGATGGGCGCGCCGCGCGCGCGCATCGTGGCGCTGGCGGTGGAACTGCTCTTCGATGCGGCGCGGCCCCTGCGCGAGCGGGGCATGTCGCTGGATCCGGCGATTTGGTCGCTGGACGCTTTGTACCTGCGCATGAACGCCTGTCTTCAGTACGAGGACGTCCAGCGCGAAACGGCGGACCTTATGCGCTCGCTGCGCGTGCTGGAAGACGGCGCGCCCGCCCGGCAGCGCGCCATCATCGCGCAGCTGCGCGCGCACATCGACAAATGCTATTCGCAGGATTTGTCGCTGGAGCAGCTCTCGCGGGACATGGGCCTGAGCTACTGCTATCTCTCCAGCCTCTTTAAGGCCGAGACCGGGCGCACGCTGACGGACTACATCGCCGACGTGCGCGTGCAGCGCGCCAAGGAACTGCTGGCCGAGGGCCGCCTGAGCGTGGCGCAGGTGTCCGAGGCGGTGGGCTATCCGGACGCCAACTACTTCAGCCGCGTGTTCAAAAAATGCGCGGGCGTAAGCCCCATGGAATACCGCTCCTCCGCCCGCCACGCGTAAGCGGGCCGCAAACCTGCGCTTTGGAGGACGCCGAGACGCTGCAAGCGGCGCTGGTCCTGCTCTCCCGTCTCGGCGCGCAGTACCGCGTGGCCATGATGGCACTACCCGCGCGGGCAGAGCACCGCGCAAACCGCCTTGATCTGGGCGTGCCGCGCGGCACCGTGCCGAGCAGGCTGAACACCGCGCGCGGGCAGATCAGGGAGGGAGTGGCATCCGAGCAGAGAAAGCAGTATCCGGGCGCGCCCGAATAGGATGTGCGCCGGCGTCAGCGGACGAACCGGGCGAAGCAACGAACCCTTCAACACCGTCGACAACAGCTTGCTCCATCAGAGCATCCTGCGGGCAGCATACCGCGCGCCCGCAAGCGTTAGGGCGATAGCCGACGAGCTGTGCATGGCGGGCGCATTTGCGGAGGACTCGGTCGACGTGCTGAGCGCCGCGCAGCTTATGGGCCGTATGAAGAACGGCGCGGCGTATACGGTTTTCCCATGACGACCGTGCAGGAAAGGGCCGAGCGCCTGCAGGCGTGCAAAACGCTCGCCCGCGCCGCATCTGAAGGGGCGTGGCCGGTGCTTGAAGGGGCTTTGGCCAAGCTCGATCTCCTTTGCGGCTTCGGCGCACCTCCCGCACGCTGAAGCGGATCGCGCTTATCCTGGACCCTGCCCGGGCCGCCGTACAGCGCGCGCTGACGGATGTGACGGGCATGGAACCCCTGCGGTATGGTGACTGTCCGCAGCGGCCCAACCTCGGCCGCCGGTATGCGCAGGGCCGCCGGCGCGAATCCGCGGCAGCGGGGGATGAGGACGTCCGCAGGCGCTCGGCCAGCGGCTAGCTGACCACCGGCGACCCGTGCAGCGGCGCGCCGCGCATTTGGGCGTGGGACGCATGGATCGGCCCCACCACGCGCGCTGCGGCGGCGATGGCGGCGGCGTCCGGCAGGCCGGCGTTGCGCGCATCCTGACGGCGCTCGGCCAGGGCGCCGGGCCGGAGGCGCACCCGCCGCCCGCGTTGCCTCCGCTGGAGGAACTGGGTATCCTCCGCCGCCAGGGAGCGGAATGGAAACCCGCCGTCCCTCTGGTATCGCCGGCGGAAGACGCAGCCCACGAAACCTTTGTCCAGGAGGCACCCCCCTCCTCGCAGCCGCCATCAGGCCCTGCCTGGCGGCAGACTGACAAAAGGCAGGAACGCGCCGTCCAAACACATCGCCATACCGCCTCACATGGCGGCCATGAACCGCGTGCCCCACATCCCGATGTGCCTCGTGTGCCTCTTCCGGGGAAAGGCGCTGTCTTGCGCTGGACAGCCCCCGCGTCGCCCCGTCATGCGCGTGGCGCGGTCGAGCTGACGCCCGCGCATCCCCGCAAAGGCATAAACCAACGGGCCGCACAGTGCTTTTGCATTGTGCGGCCCCGTTCAATGCCGGGCGCCGCCGCTTCGCAGGCGACGGGCCAAGGAAGCGTACCCGGCGGCTAGCTTGCGCGCAGCATCCGGCGAAAAAAAACGAGCATGCGGGCGAGTTCCGCAAGCGGGATGCGCTCGTCCACGCCGTGAATGCCGCCGCGCAGCTCGGCATCCATCGCCACGGCGGAAAAGCGGTACACGCACGCGCAGATGCCGCAGAAATGGCGGGAATCGCTGGCGGCCAGCATCAGGTAGGGCGATACGGCCGCCTGCGGCCAGGCGGCCCGCACGGCGGCGCGCACGCGCTCCCAGGCCTCTCCGGAGGCGGGCGCATGCGGGGAGGCCTCCTGGCTGTAGTGTACTTTCATTTGCAGCTGCGGACAGGCGGCGACGCGCCGCAAACGCGCAAGCGCGCGCTGCGGCGTGTCGCCGGGCAGCAGACGCAGGTTGGCCACGGCGCGCGCTTGCGCGGGAATCACGTTGGCGGCGTCGCCCCCCTGCACGATGGTGAAGGCGCAGGTGGTGCGCACAAGCGCGTCCATCTCGCCGCGCCTTGCCCGGCACACCAGGTTAAGCACGGGAGAAAACAGCCACAGGTTCCCAAAGAGCAGCCGGTACAAGGGGGTTGAGCGCCGGCCGAGGGCGTCCAGCATGCCAAGCGCCGCGGGCGTTAACCGCATGGGGAAGGGTTTTTTCTCGATGCGCCGTATGACGGACAAAAGCGCGGTGAGCGGCGCGTTTGCGCCGGGCGCGGAGGCGTGCCCGCCCTTGCCGGAGACGCTCAACTCCACCACCAGGGACCCCTTCTCCCCCGTGCCGATGACGGCCGTGGGCTGCGATACGCCGGGGAACGCGCCCGTCACCACCGCGCCGCCCTCGTCCAGCACCAGCGCCGGGCGCACGCCGCGCTGCGCAAGCCAGGCGGCTATGGCGGGCGCGGTTGGGCCGCTCACCTCCTCGTCGCCGCTGAAGGAGAGGTATACGTCGCGCTCAGGCGTGAAACCCTCGGCCAGCAGCGCCTCGGCCGCCTCCAGAATGCCGCACAGCGTCTGCTTCGTGTCCAGCGCGCCGCGCCCCCACAAAACGCCCTCCACCACGCGCCCTTCAAAGGGCGGCTGCCGCCAGAGCGTCTCGTCCGCTGGCACCACGTCATAGTGAGCCATCAGCACCGTCGCCCCGCCCTCCCGCCGCCCGCGCCAGCGGTACAAAAGCCCGCTCTCCCCCACGCTGTGCAGCTCCAGCGCCTGATGAACGCACGGGTACAGCTCCGGCAGCAGCGCGCGCAAGCGCCGGAACTCCGCCTCATCCGCGGGGTTGCGCGCGGCGCGGCCTTCCTGCACGGCCGATGGGTCGAAGCTGGACACCGTGCGGCAGCGTATCATGGCCGAGAGCGCCGCGGCCGCGCGCTCCACGTCCGGATGCTCCGCGTCATCCGCCTGCGCGGCGGGTTCCGCCTTGGGGCGAAAGGCGAGCGTGCGGCAGATCAGCACGGCCAGCAGGCCGCACAGCAGCGCCGGCAGAACGCAGCCGGTCATGCCAGCATCCCCTTGCGATGCAGAATGCGCGCCGCGCCTACGGCGATAAGCGCGCCCACCGGCACCAAAATGCCCACCGAGGAGGAAAGCGAGGGCACGAGCAGGAACAACGCGAGCATGACGGCGAGCGGGGCAAGGGCGATCTTCCATTCCCTGGCCACGAACGCCACGGCCAGGGCCCCAAACAGCGCGGGCAAAATGTTGTCAAAGGCCGGGGCGAGCAGCGGGCTCTCCAGCATCGGCGCAAGCGCCGAGATGAGCAGCACCCCCAGTGCGATAATGAGCACCGTCACCAGCGAGGACACGGCGATGGCGATGGTGGACACGACGTCGCCCTCCTCCGTGCCGGCCTCAACGCCCATACCCTTCATGGCCTGCAGCGCGCAGGGCACCTTCAGGTTCGTCAGGTTTCCCGTGGTGAACGCCAGGTACGAGCCGCCCGTGCCGAGCATGGGCACGTAGGTGAACACCTCGATGGCCCCCACCGTCCAGAAGATGGGCACAATGCCGGCCAGCCCCGCAAGCACGGCGCTGCCCTGCGGCCACGCGCGGTAGTACAGCGATATGGCCACGGGCACCGCGGCGAGCACAAGCACGATGACGGCCATCCAAACGCGGCCATAGGCGTGCACGCGGTCCTGATACGACTTTTCCATGCTTTCCGCCTCCTTATCCAATAAGCGCGCCCAGGAACACCGCAAAGGCCATGCCGCCCAGCATGCTGATGGGCAGGGCGTAGTTTTCCAGCCACCGGGCGGCCAGCTGCTTGCGCGCAAGGCCGAAGGCGGCCATAATGAGCGCGGAGAACATGAGCACAAACACGGGCACGAACCCCGGCAGCCCCTCGCGCGTGCGGGCAAACACCACGCCCAAAAACGCCGAGATCATCCCCAAAAACAGAGCGCTCATGAAGGCGCGGCTCCAGGCCTCGTCCCGCCGGCGCAGGGTCACCAGGCCGTTTTGGATGCGGCGGCTGAGCAGGGGCACGAGAACCGGGCCGATCATGATGCCCCAGGTCATCACGAAGGCTATGGCGCTGTAGGCGCGCGGGTCGGTAACCGCCTGAGAGGTGGAGAGCCCGAGCGCGTTGGCGGCGGTTGTAGCGGCGGGCAGCTCGTAGGTGAGCGCGCCGATGACGCTGAGCCGGAGCCAGGGCAGCGGCAGCCCCAGAAACCGGCTAAGCGAGAGCACCCCAAGCAGAATGGATACCGCGGGCATGATGGTGAACACCGCGCAGGAGAGCGCCACGCGCCGAAGCCGCGCCATGTCCATGCCCCTTACGGCCGCCTCCCGCCAGGAACGCATAAGAAAATACACCGACTGCGCAACCACAACGAGCAGCGCAAGCGCGACGAGCGCATACAAAAAGCCGTTGTTCACATCAAACGCTGGCATACGTCCGCCTCCCTATTTGTTATCGCGTTCATTATAGCATGGCACACCGGCGGCGCGGCCAACAATCGCAGTCTCGGTCAAGAAATTTCCACCCGGATCTGGCATACTGCGGGCGGGAGGTGAGAAAATGGAGGATTTGTCGCCACAGGCGCGTCTGGCGGTTGGCCGCATGCGGGCGTACATCGAAGAACACCTGTGCGAGACGATCACGCAGAACCAGCTGGCGCGTCAGGCCGGGTACTCGCCCTTTCACAGCGCGCGCCTGTTTAAGGCGGACACCGGGCTTGCGCCCTTTGAGTACATCCGCGGCATGAGGCTTGCGCGCTCGGCGCGCCTGCTGGAGGCGCCGGGCACGCGTGTGCTGGACGTGGCGCTGCAGTTCGTGTTCGACTCGCACGAGGGCTTTACCCGGGCGTTCTACCGCCAGTTTGGGGTTACGCCCAAGGCGTACGCCCTGCGCCCGCGGCCGCTGCCGCCCTTCCCGCCGCCCGACCCCACGGCCCGCCGGCCGATCACGAAGGAGGTACCCGCTGTGCCCAACGAAGGAACGGTATTCGTGCAGATTCTGGAGCGGCCCCGCCGAAAGCTGATACTGAGGCGCGGGGCGGCGTGCGAGGACTACTACGCCTACTGCGAGGAGGTGGGGTGCGACGTATGGGAGACGCTGTGCGGCGTGAAGGAAGCGCTGTACGAGCCTATCGGCATGTGGATGCCCAAGAGCCTGCGGCCGGAGGGTACGTCTGTGTACGCGCAGGGCGTGGAGGTTCCCGAAAACTATTCCGGCGCCCTGCCGAACGGATTTGAGCTGATCGAGCTGCCCGCCTGTCACATGCTCGTGTTCCAGGGCCCGCCTTACGACGAGGAGCGCTACGAGGAGGCGATCGGCGAGCTGTGGAGACGCACGCAAGGGTATGATCCGAGCGTATACGGCTTTGAATGGGCGGACGAGGACGCCCCGCGCTTCCAGCTGGCGCCCATGGGGTACCGCGGATACATCGAGGGGCGGCCGGTACGCCCCGCGGTCCGCAAGGCTTAGCTGGACGCAAAAACGGCGCAGATCTCCCGGTTGGGGGACCTGCGCCGTTTTGTGCCGCGCGGCCTAGAAAGGCTTTAAAAACGCAAGGAATGGCAGGGGCAGATTGCGCAGCACCGTAAATACCGCCACAGCCGCGGCAAAAACGATCAGCGCGCGCGCGGAGGGCACGCGGTCCCTCACCTGCACGCCCGTGCAGAAGCGCACAAGCCCGGGTCCGGCGACGAGCAACAGCAGCGCCGCCAGAAACGGCAGCAGCGGGTTGAACAAAAACGCCTGCCAGACATGCAGGTGCAGGTAGGCGTGCACCGCCCGCGCGGCTCCGCAGCCCGGGCAGTACCAGCCGGTCAGCGCGCGGAACGGGCAGGGCAGAAACGGCCGAGAAGCGTCCCCCAGGTAGATGAGGGCAAGGCCGCCAAGTGCGGGCAGCAGCACGAGCGCGCAGCGCAGCGCATAGCGAATTAAGCCTCGCGGCAAGGGCTTCCCTCCCCTCGGCCCCACAAAACGCCGTGGGCGCGTTCCCTGGTGTTAAGCGCGCCGCAGGGCCGCGCACGCCGTTGGAACAAGCCCGGCCGGGGCGCTACGCCGCCCCCGACGGGCGCGGCGCGTTTTCATGCCCAGCCCGGCTTTCGCCTGCCGTTGATGCAATCATTATAAAGATCCCCGCGCGGTTGCGCAAGGCTTCCGGCCGGTGCTATAATGGACGAGACTATGAGGGGGCGGTTTGTAATATGGCGAGCGTTCGTCGGGCGTACGTGGAAAAGCGCGCAGGATTCAACGTGGAGGCGAAGGGGCTGCTCTTCGACCTGCGCGAGCTGCTTGGGCTGGAAGGCCTGACGGATATACGCGTGTTTAAGCGTTACGACGTGGAAAACCTGCCGCAGGACGCCTTTGCCGCGGCCTGCGCGTCCGTTTTTAGCGAACCCAACGTGGACGAGGTGTACCTGGGCGAACTGCCCGCCATGAAGGCGCGGATGCTGTGCCTGGAGTTTCTGCCCGGCCAGTACGACGCGCGCGCCGACGCCGCGGCGCAGTGCATCCAGCTGCTGACGCAGGGCGAGCGGCCGCTCGTGCGGTGCGCCACGCTGTACGCATTCCTTGGCGAGATGGACGATGCGGGCTTCGCCGCCGCCAAAGGGTACCTGCTCAACCCCGTGGAGAGCCGCGAGGCGGCGCTTGCCCTGCCGGAAAGCCTTGCGCTGAGCGCGCCCGAGCCGGCGGACATCGCGCGGCACCCCGCCTTCCTCACCGCGCCGAACGAGCAGATCGCTGCGCTGGTGAAGGAGCGCGGCATGGCCATGTCCGCAGCGGATCTTCTGCACGTGCGGGCTTATTTTCGCGACGTGGAAAAACGGCCGCCCACCGAGACCGAGCTGCGCGTGATCGACACCTACTGGAGCGACCACTGCCGCCACACCACATTCCTTACGGCCATCGACCGCGTGTGCTTTGAAACGGGCGCGCTTTCCCGCCCGATCGCCCGCGCCTTTGCCGACTACCTGGACGTGCGCGCCAGCGTGTACGGTGCGCGCAGCCGCGACGTGTCCCTGATGGACATGGCGATCATCGGCATGAAGGAGCTCTCCCGGCGGGGCCTGCTTCCTGACCTGGACCAAAGCGACGAGATCAACGCCTGCTCGCTGCGCGTGCGGGCGAAGGTGGACGGCCGGGACGAGGACTGGCTGGTCATGTTCAAAAACGAGACGCACAACCATCCCACCGAGATCGAGCCTTACGGCGGCGCGGCCACGTGTCTTGGCGGGGCGATACGCGACCCGCTCTCCGGCCGCAGCTACGTCTACCAGGGCATGCGCGTGACCGGCGCGGGCGACGTAAACGCAAAGGTGTCCGACACTCTGCCCGGAAAGCTTCCCCAGCGCCGCATCACGCAGGGCGCCGCGGCGGGTTTTTCCGGCTACGGCAACCAGATCGGCCTGGCCACCGGCCAGGTAAAGGAGATCTACCACCCCGGCTACGTCGCCAAGCGCTTGGAGCTGGGCGCGGTGATTGGCGCGGCCCCGCAAAGCCACGTGCGGCGGGAGAAACCCGCCCCGGGCGACGTGGTGCTGCTTGTGGGCGGCCGCACGGGGCGCGACGGGTGCGGCGGGGCGACCGGCTCCAGCAAGGCGCATACGGCCGATTCGCTGCTTTCCTGCGGCGCGGAGGTGCAAAAGGGCACCCCGACCACCGAGCGGAGCCTGCAGCGGCTGTTCCGCGACCCCGCCGCCTCCCGCCTGATCAAAAAATGCAACGACTTCGGCGCGGGCGGCGTGTGCGTGGCCATCGGCGAACTGGCCGACGGCCTGCGCATCGACCTGGACGCCGTGCCCAAGAAATACGAAGGCCTGGACGGCACCGAACTGGCCATCTCCGAATCGCAGGAGCGCATGGCCGTGCTGCTTGCGCCGGGCGACGCCGAGCGCTTCATCGCCCTGGCCCGCCAGGAGAACCTGGAAGCGACCGCGGTGGCCGTGGTCACGGCGCAGCCGCGCCTTGTCATGTCCTGGCGGGGCGACACGGTGGTGGACATCGCACGGTCCTTTCTGGACACGAACGGCGTCACCCAGCACGCTGCCGCCGAGGTGGCCGCGCCGGACAGCGCCGAGCCGTATTTCGCTCGCTCGGCGGACGACATGCGCCGGGGCACGGCCATGCCAGAGCGGTGGCTGCACAACCTGCAGCAGCTGTCCGTGTGCGGGCAGCGGGGCCTGCAGGAGCGCTTTGACGGCACGATCGGCGCCGGCACGGTGCTCAACCCGCTTGGGGGCGCTCACCAGCTCACCGAAGCGCAGGCCATGGCCGCAAAGCTTCCGGTGGCGGGCGAGACGACCACCTGCACGCTTATGGCGCACGGGTTCGACCCGTACCTGAGCACGTGGAGCCCCTTCCACGGCGCTGTGTGGGCGGTTGTGGACGCGCTTGCCAAGGTGGCCGCCGTGGGCGGGGACGCGCTTTGCGCGCGGTTGTCCCTTCAGGAATTCTTCGAGCGCCTGGGCAGCGACGAACGGCGCTGGGGCAAGCCGCTGGCGGCGCTTTTGGGCGCGCTCACCGCGCAGCTGAAGCTGGGCGTCGCGGCCATCGGCGGCAAGGATTCCATGTCCGGGTCCTTTGGCGATATCGACGTGCCGCCAACGCTTGTGGCCTTTGCCGTGGCTGTGGCGGACACCTCCGACATGCGCAGCCAGGAGCTGAAGGGGCCCGGTCACAGCCTGGTGCTGCTCCCCTGCCCGCGCGACGGCGATCACTTGCCCGATTTTGAGGAGTGGAAGGCGCGCCTTGCCTCCCTGCGGCGCATGCAGCAGGCGGGGCTTGCTCTCTCGGCGCACACGGTGGGCATGGGCGGGGTGGCCGCGGCCGTTACGCGCATGGCGCTTGGCAACATGGTGGGCGCGCGGCTGCTCACGGATGAAGGGCTGTTCACTCCGGATTACGGCTCTTTCATCGTGGAACTCGCTCCCGGCGCGGACGCCTCCATGCTGCGCGGAGCCGTGCCCATCGGCGGCACGATCGCGGCGCCCGCCATCGAGGTGGCGCGCGTCAGCATCCCCCTGGAGGACTGCGCCGCGGCCTGGAACCGTCCGCTGGAGAAGGTGTTCCCCACCGCATCCTCCGCCCCGCAGGGCCAAAGCGTGCGCCCCGCGGATTGCGCCCGGCGCCCGGCCCAGCACGCGCCGCTTACGCTGGCAAAGCCCCGCGTGGTCGTTCCGGCCTTTCCGGGCACGAACTGCGAGCTGGACACGGCACGCGCCTTTACCCTTGCGGGCGGCCAGGCGGCCGTGCGCGTGATGCGCAACCTGAGCGCCGCCGAGATGCACGAATCCATCGCCGCCCTGGCCGCCGACCTGAAGAACGCGCAAATTCTGGCACTGCCGGGCGGTTTCTCCTGCGGCGACGAGCCGGACGGCTCGGCCAAGTACATTGCCGCGGTGCTGCGCAGCGGCCCTGTGAAGGACGCCGTGCACGCGCTGCTTGCCCGCGGCGGGCTGATCATCGGCATTTGCAACGGCTTTCAGGCCCTCATCAAGACCGGGCTTGTGCCCTACGGCGAAATACGCGACACGCAGGCCGACGACCCCACGCTCACCTTCAACGCCGTGGCGCGGCACGTGGCCCGCTACGTGTGGACGCGCGTCGCCTCCGTACACTCGCCCTGGATGGCGGCGCTGAACGTGGGCGACGTGCACGCCCTGCCTGTATCGCACGGCGAAGGGCGCGTTGTGCTGCCGGGAACCTTGGGCGAGCGGCTGCTTGCGGCCGGCCAGATCGCCACGCAGTATGCCCTGCCGGACGGCATGCCCACCATGCGCGAGCCCTACAACCCCAACGGCTCGCAGTGGGCCGTGGAAGGCCTCTTCAGCCCGGACGGCCGGGTGTTTGGCAAGATGGCGCACTCCGAGCGGATCGGCGCGTGCGTGGGGCTCAACGTCCCCGGCGCGAAGGATCAGCGGCTCTTTGCATCCGGCGTCTCCTACTTTTGCTAACCAAATAATTGCCATGGAGGGATTTTCATGATTCTCGGAGCCCAGATGTACACGGTGCGCGATTTTTGTAAAACCGCCGACGACATGAAGCAAAGCCTCAAGAAGGTGGCCGACATCGGCTATACGGCCGTGCAGCTCTCCGGCCACAACTGGGAGATCGACCCCAAGCTCATCGCCGGATGGGTGAAGGACAACAACCTGACCGTCGCCTGCACGCACATCGCCTTTCAACAGATGAAGGACGATCTGCCGGGCGTTGTGGCCACGCACAAGCTGTGGAACTGCGCCTATCCGGGCGTTGGCTCCATGCCGCAGGGCAACCGCGATCTGGCCGACTTTGAAAACTTCGCCAAGGAAGCCGAGCAGGTGGCGCGCAAGCTTTTGGCCGAAGGCCTGCATTTCATCTACCACAACCACCACTTCGAATTTGCACGCTTCGGTGCGCGCACCGGCATGGACGTGCTCATGCAAAACTCCGGTCCAGCCATGCAGTTTGAAATCGATACGCACTGGGTGCAGGCCGGCGGCGGCGACCCGGCCGCGTGGATCCGCAAGATGCGCGGCCGCATGGACATCGTGCACTTCAAGGACATGGTGTACGATCCCGCCGAGCGCAAGGGCATCATCTGCGAGATCGGCGAGGGGAACCTGAACTGGGACGACATCATCGCCGCCTGTCGCGAGATCGGCGTAAAATACGCCCTTGTGGAGCAGGATATCTCCAAGCGCGACCCGTTTGAGAGCCTGGCCATGAGCTACAAATTCCTTTCGTCCAAGGGCGTCAAGTAGAGCGATGGATTGCGGGCCGCTCACGCGGGCGTACTGGGCGCAATGGGTGGACTTAGCGCCCGAGGAGCTCGGCTCCCCGGGCGTGGTTGTGCGCCTGTCCCAGCGCAGGGCGGCCCCGCTCCCCGGCTATCCGCGCGCCATGCAGGTGTACGCGCTGTGCGTGGGCGGCCAGCTGGCCGTGTCCTGCGCGCCCTCCTTTGAAGGCGCCGTGCGCGCCGCGCTGCGGGGCGCCGGGACGGATATGGACGCCTTTGCGCAAGCGCTGGCGGCGCGCACGCGCGAGGCGGGCATGGCGGGCGAGATGCGCCGGGGCCACAACTTTCTCTATGTGGGCGGCGGCGAACCCATAGGCGGCGCGCGCGCACTCGCCGCCGCCGACTCACCCGCCTATCGGGCCTTCTACTGGGAGCTGCACGGCATATCCGAGGCGGACTGGCCTTTGGCGTACTTTGCGCAGTGCGTGGAAAAGGGGTTCTCGTTCGGCGTGTTTGAAGGCCGGCGCCTCGCGTGCGCCACCGACGCGCCGGACATGCCCCACATGGCCGAATGCGTGGCGGAGATCGGCATCAACACGCTGCCCTCTTTTCGCGGCCGGGGCTACGCTTCCGCAGCCAGCGACGCGGCCGCCCGGGCCATCGCCTCCTCCGGCCGCGCCCCCATCTGGTCGTGCGGCCAGGGGAACGAAGCTTCCATCCGCCTGGCGCTGCGCGTCGGCTTCACGCCCTATGCGCGGTATCTAACTTTTATGGCCTGAACGCCAAACAAGTGACCGAGATGGTTAAAGTATGCTTTCATTTCAATCGATAAAGGGGTGGACAGCTATGAATCCGGTCGTACACATCGGCAGCGATCATCTCGGCTACCAACTCAAGGCAACCATCATGTCCCATCTGGCCGAAAAAGGCATACAGGCCGTGGATGAGGGATGTCCCTCGCCCGAACGCACGGACTACCCGATCTACGCCG
The DNA here is from genome assembly GCA_031553225.1 of Eubacteriales bacterium. Classification (GTDB taxonomy): domain Bacteria; phylum Bacillota; class Clostridia; order Christensenellales; family UBA1750; genus JAVBLU01. Next base: position 19,307 of record JAVBLU010000045.1, on the reverse strand, counting down.
AGAAGGTGGCCCGCGCCGTGGCGCACAGTTCCGGGCGCCTGGGCATTGTCATCTGCGGGTCGGGCGCGGGCGTCAGCATCAGCGCCAACAAGGTGGCCGGCGCGCGCTGCTGCCTGTGCTCGGACACCTACACGGCCCGCATGACGCGCGCGCACAACGACGCCAACGTGTTGGCCTTGGGCGCGCTGGTGGTTGGGCCTGGCCTGGCGAGGGACATCGTGGACGCCTTCCTTGAAGCCACCTTCGAGGGCGGCCGCCACCAGCGCCGCGTCGACATGATCGCAGCCATACAGCCGTAAGCGTTGAAGAAATGAAGGAGAGTGTACGATGGATCGCATGACGCATGTGATGGATCACCCGCTTATTCAGCACAAGCTGTCCCTCATCCGCAACAAGGAGACCGGCCCCAAGGAATTTCGCGAGCTGCTGTCCGAGATCGCCATGCTGATGGCCTACGAGGTCACGCGCGATTTGAACCTGCGCGAGGTGGAGATTGAGACCCCGCTGTGCATGTGCAAAACCAAGGTCATCGCCGGCAAGAAACTTCAGGTGGTGCCTATCCTGCGCGCGGGCCTTGGCATGGTGGACGGCATCCTCACCCTGGTGCCCACGGCTAAGGTCGGCCATATTGGCCTGTACCGCGACCCGCAGAGCCTGCAGCCCGTGGAGTATTACTGCAAGCTCCCCGTGGACGCCTGCGAGCGCGTGACGATTCTGTTGGATCCCATGCTCGCCACCGGCGGCTCGGCCGCGGCGGCCATCGGCTTTCTCAAGGCGCGCGGCTGCGAGGACATCCGCCTGGTGAACCTGATCGCCGCGCCCGAGGGTATCGCCCGCGTGCGGCAGGAGCACCCCAACGTGCCCATCTTCGTGGCGGCGGTGGACGAGCGCCTGAACGAGCATGGCTATATCCTGCCCGGTCTGGGCGACGCGGGCGACCGCCTTTTCGGAACGAAATAGGCCAAAGAGCAGCCGTACAGAACCATGTTTCATCAAGGCGACCCACGCGCTCAAGACGCGGCCCGCTCGGCCAAAGGACGCATTTTGCCGAGGGGGCGCCGTAGGAGGTTAGGCCATGCAGGTGTTACGCGACATCCGTCTGTCCGAGGAGGAAGCGGAGCGCATCCGCAGAAGCGCCGCGCAAAAGGCGCGCGAAATCGCTGCGGCCGCCGAGGCGGAAGCGCAAAAGCGCGCGCGCGAGGGCGCGGAGGCGGCGCGGCTGCTGCACAGCCAAATGATGCAGCAATCCGCCGACAAGGCGCGCCTTGCCGCACAGGCGCAAAAGGCCGCCCACGCCGCGCAGTTGGACAAGCTGCAGACGCAGGGCCGGGAGCGGCTGACCATCGCATGCGATCTCATCGTGGGAAGGATTATCGGCCATGGCCATCGTTAAAATGAAGCGGCTGTCCGTGGTGGGTTTCCGCACGGACGAGGCGGCGGTGATGGACGCCCTGCAGCGCATGGGCGGCGTTCAGGTGGAGGACGCGCTTCGCTCCCAGGGGGAGCAGCCCGCCGCTTCCCTGCGCCTGCCGCTGCAGGAGGAAATCGCCTCCGTGGACGCCTGCATCGCCCTGGTGAAGGACACGCTGCTCTCCCTGGAGCGCGTCTCCCCCGCCAAGCAGGGCATGCTGTACGTGCGGCCGGACGTGTCCGTACGCCGCCTTGCGCGCGACGCAGCCGACGAGGAGCTTCTGTGCGCCTGCCGGCGCGTGCGCGCCTGCGAGGACGAGCACGCCAGCCTGCGCGCCCGCGACACGCGCAGCGCGGCCCAGCGCGCGCGCCTTGCGCCCTGGACGGACCTTGCCGCGCCGCTTAACGAGCTTGCGGACACGCGCTCGACGCGGTGCCTGCCCGGGCTGATCCCCGCCTCGGCGATGGCCGCAGCGGCCCCCCTGCTGGATGCAAACGATCTGTGTGCGCTGCATGAAGTGTCCCGCGGGCGGGACGGCGTGTACGCGCTGGCTCTGGCGCACAGGGAACAGGCCGACGCATTCTTCGAGGGGCTGCGCGCGCTGGGCTTCGCGCGGGTCAGCTTTGCCGGCACCGGCCCGGACGGCGGGCCCGAGGCGCCCGCCATGACCGCCGCGCAGCTGCTTGCCGCCTACGACGAGCTGGCCGCGCAAACGCTTCGGGAGCGCGCCGCCCTGGAGGAGCGCATCGCCCAGGAGGTGGCCCTCCGCGGCGATTTGCGCGTGCTCTCGGACAAGCTTGTCTCCCAGCGCGAGCGCCTGGAGGCCGGCCTTCGCCTGGCCGCCACGCGCGACACCTTCTACTTAACCGGCTGGTGCCTCGCCGCGCAGGCCGCAGGCGTCGAAGGGAAGCTGCGCGCCCTGTGCGAGGAGCTGTACGTCGAGTTCGCCGACCCGGCCGCGGACGAGGACGTGCCCACCGCCATGGTCAACAACGGCTTCGTGACGCCGTTTGAGTCGGTCACCACCATGTATACGCCGCCCACCTCCAGCGAGGTGGACCCCAACGGCCTGATGGCCCCGTTCTTCGCCATGTTCTACGGCATGATGGTGTCCGACGCCGGGTACGGCGTGGTGCTGGCCCTCGGCGCGTTCCTGTACGTCAAATACTGCAAGCCGCGCGGCATGGTCAAGTCCGTGGCCCAGGTGCTGGTTTTCGGCGGCATCTCAACGCTGATATGGGGCTCGCTCTTTGGCGGCTGGTTTGGCCTGTCCGTCACCAAGGCGACGCCTTTCCTTGGCCTATTCTACTGGTTTTCGCCCATGGACAACCCCATGCAGATGCTCATTTTGTGTTACGGCCTGGGGCTGTTGCACATGTTTACGGGCATGAGCATCAAGGCTTACCGCTTCATACGCGAGGGCGACTTCTTCGGCGCCGTGGTCGACGTGTTTTCCTGGATGGCGCTCATCTTGGGGCTCATCGCCATGGTGGCGGGTGGAAGCCTTCCCGCCCTCAAGAGCGTGGGTACGGTGATGATGATTGCCGGTACGGGCACCATTCTGCTGTTTAAGGCGCGCGGGGAGAAAAACCTCTTGAAACGCATTCTCAGCGGCTTGGGCGCGCTGTACGGCATATCCGGATACCTGTCGGACGTGTTGTCCTACTCGCGCCTGTTCGCTATGGGCCTGGCCACCGGCATTATCGGCATGGTGTTCAACAAGCTGGCCGGGCTGCTGCTGGCAAGCCCCGTGGGCTTCATTTTCGGCATTGCGGTGCTGGCCGTAGGGCACACCTTCAACATCGCGATCAATGCGCTGGGCGCGTACGTGCACGCATGCCGCCTTCAGTACATTGAGTTCTTCTCACGGTTCTTCGACGGAGGCGGCAGGCTCTTCACGCCGCTCACCGTCAAGGGGCGATATGTCACCTGGCAGGACGAGCATCGCTAGACCCGGCACCAAAAAAATACCACTCTTCAAGGAGGAAGAACTCACATGGCGGAATTCCTATCAAGCCTTCAGATCGGACATGTGCTTGCATTCCTGGGCATGGCGCTGGCGGCGCTTTTGGCCGGCATGGGCTCGGCGCGCGGCGTGGGCCTTGCCGGGGAAGCCCTTGCGGGCGTCGTGGCTGAAGACCCGGACAGCTTCGGTAAGTGCCTCACCCTGCAGGTGCTTCCCGGTACGCAAGGCATCTACGGCTTTATGATCGCCTTCATGGTCATGATCCGCTTGAACGTCCTGGGTGGCGCGCTCACGCCCATCTCCGGCTACACGGGCTTCCTGCTCCTGCTTGGGTGCCTGCCCATTGCCATCGTGGGCTACTTCTCGGCCGTCAACCAGGGGCGGGCCGCCGCCGCCGCCATCGCGCTCGTCGGCCGCCGTCCGGACCAGTCCGGTAAGGGCATGACGCTGACCGTTCTCGTGGAGACGTACGCCGTGTTGGCGCTGCTGGCTTCCTTCCTGATGGTGTTCTTCGTCCCCATGGTGTAGTATATGCGCTCCCGCATGAACAACGAGCCGGAAAGGGGGGCGTAGGACCCATGGCCCAGGAAGAAAAAATCACCGGCCGCATCCTTGCGCAGGCGCGCGCCGACGCCGAGGCGGCTTTGGCCGCGGCCCAGAGCAAGGCCGACGAACTGCTGGCGTCCGTATCGGCCAAGTGTGCAAAGCAGCAGGAAGAGGCCTCCGCCGCCGCAACGCGCGAAGCGGAGGAGACTGCGCAGCGCATCGCGCGCATGTCCGCCCTGGACTTACGCAAGGACGAACTGCAGCTGAAGCGCGCTCTTGTGGAGGAGGCGTTTGCCGCCGCCATTGAGCGCCTGGAGGCGCTGCCCGCCGAGGATGCGTCCGCTCTGTACGAGCGGCTCATCTGCGAGCAGGCGTCCGGCGGCGAGGCGGTTTGCCCCGCGCCGTCTGCCGCAGGCTACATAAACGCCGCCTTCCTCGCCCGCGTAAGCGGGCGGCTGGCCAAAGACGGCCGCGCTGAGCTCACGCTGGCCGCGCCCGCGCCCGGGCTGAAAGCCGGGCTGCTGCTTATGAAGGACGGCGCCGTAACCGACCTGTCGCCCGCCTCGCTTGTGCGCGCGCTGCAGGACGGCATGGAAGCCGACGTGGCCGCCGCGCTGTACCCCAGCGCGCTGTACGCATAAAGGAGTTTTTGCATGCCGCAGAGGAGCCTTACATACGCCGTATCGCGCATCCGCGTGCTGGAAGGGCGTCTTTTGACGGCCGACCAGCTGGAGCGCGTGCGCCAGGCAGCCGATCTGCCCGCCGCGCTGAAGGCGGTGCAGGAAGCCGGCGTAAGCGGCGGGCGCGAGCTGCTCACCGCCGAAGCGCTGGAGAGCGCGCTCACTTCCTGGGAGGAAGCGGCCGCGCGCGTGGTCGCCGAGGTGTCGCCGGATACGGCCGCCACGGACACGGTGCTGCTGCCCATCGACTACCACAACCTGAAGGTGTTTGTGAAGGCGCGCTATCTGCAGACGGACGCGTCCTCTCTTGTGCTGAGGGGCGGCACGATCGACCCTGCGCGCCTTGCGTCGGCCGTGCACGACAACCGCTACGGCGGCCTGCCCGAAGCGATGAAGGACGCGCTTGCGGCGCTGGATAAGCGCCTCTCCGTGGACCCCTCCCCGCAGGCCATCGACATCCTGCTCGACCAGGCGATGGCGGCCGATCTGGCCGCGCGCGCCGCCTCGTCGCGCAACGACACCGTGCGCGCCTATGTGCGCGACCATATCGACCTGTCCAACCTGCTGGCGGCGCTGCGCCTTCGTGACGACGCGCTCTTTGAGGCGGCCTTTTTACCCGGGGGCAGCTTGCCCGCCCAGTCCTTCCGGCGCATCTATGAATCGCCCGAGGCGGCGCGCGCTCTCTTTGAGGGGCGCGCGGACATCCGCGAGGCGTTGAAGACGTACGCCGCGGGCCACGGCCTCACGCATCTGGAGCGCGCCGCGCAGGACCCTCAGCTGTCGTTGTTTGCGCGCAAGCGCGCGAGAAACGACTCCATCGAAGCGATCGTCGGCTACCTTCTGGCGCGCAGGGCGGAGGCCGCCAAGCTTCGCCTTCTGGTGCTGCAAAAGATGGACAATCTGCCTGAGGACGCCGTACGCGCAAGGGAGCGGATGAATTATGCGGGCTAACATGGCGGTGCTGGGTGACAAGGCCAGCGTTCTGGGGTTTCGCGCGGTAGGCCTTGAGGCCGTGCCCGTGGAGACCACCGATGAAGCCGAACGCGCCTTGCGCAGACTGATCCGCGGGCAGTACGCCGTGATTTTCGTCGTGGAGGAGACGGCGAACCTGATCGCCGACACCATGCGCGAGGCCTCCCGCGCGCCCTGGCCCATCCTTCTGCCCATCCCCGGCACGCGCGGGTCGGACGGTTCCGGCCTTCGGCGCATCGAGGAATACGTGGAGAAGGCCGTGGGCGCCAATATATTCTCGGACCAGGATTGAGGGGGAGTATCGTTATGCAACAGGGGACGATCGTCAAAGTCTCCGGGCCGCTCATCGTGGCCAAGGATATGGCGGATGTGCGCATGTTCGACGTGGTGCGCGTCAGCCGCGAGCGCCTCATCGGCGAGGTGATCGAGCTGCGCGGCGACCGCGCGTCCATTCAGGTGTACGAAGAGACGTCCGGCCTTGGCCCGGGGGAGCCGGTGGAATCCACCGGAAGCCCTCTGTCGGTCGAGCTGGCGCCCGGTCTCATCGAGTCGATCTTCGACGGCATTCAGCGGCCGCTCACCGCCATCTACGACAAGGCGGGCGATCGCATCACGCGCGGCATCGAAGTGTCCGCTTTGGATCGTGAAAAGAAGTGGGACTTCCTTCCGGCCGCCAAAGTAGGGCAGCAGGTGAGCGGCGGGGACGTGCTGGGCACCGTGCGGGAGACTTCCATTGTGGAGCACCGCGTGATGGTACCGCCGGGCGTGTCCGGCGAGGTTTTGTGGGTTCACACGGGCGAGGCGACCATCGTGGAGCCGATCGTGCGGTTGAAAACGGAAGGCGGCGAGGTCAGCCTGCCCATGCTGCAGCGCTGGCCCGTGCGCCGCGGGCGCCCGTACCGTGAAAAGCTGCCGCCCTCGGAGCCCATGATCACAGGGCAGCGCACCATCGACACGCTCTTTCCCGTGGCGCGCGGGGGCGTGGCCTGCGTGCCCGGCCCCTTCGGTTCGGGCAAAACCGTGGTGCAGCACCAGCTGGCCAAGTGGGCCGCGGCGGACATCATCGTGTACGTGGGGTGCGGCGAGCGCGGCAACGAGATGACGGACGTGCTCATGGAGTTCCCTCATCTGAAGGACCCCAAGTCCGGCGAGCCGCTCATGAAGCGCACCGTGCTCATCGCCAACACCTCCGACATGCCCGTGGCCGCCCGCGAGGCGTCCATCTACACGGGCATCACCATCGCCGAGTACTACCGCGACATGGGTTACACCGTGGCCATCATGGCCGACTCCACCTCCCGCTGGGCCGAGGCCATGCGCGAGATGTCCGGGCGCCTTGAGGAGATGCCCGGCGAGGAGGGCTACCCCGCGTACCTCTCCAGCCGCATCGCCGAGTACTACGAGCGCGCGGGCTGGGTAAAGTGCCTGGGCTCGGACGAGCGCCTCGGGGCCATCTCGGCCATCGGCGCGGTATCGCCCGCCGGCGGCGACATTTCCGAGCCGGTGACGCAGGCCACGCTGCGCATCGTGAAGGTGTTCTGGGGGCTGTCGGCCGAATTGGCCTACCAGCGCCACTTCCCGGCCATCGATTGGCTGCAGAGCTACTCGCTGTATGTGGACCGTTTGTCCGACTGGCTGGGCAGCAACGTGAACGCTTCCTGGATGTCGCTGCGGCAGGAAACCATGCGCATTCTGCAAAGCGAATCGGAGCTGAATGAAATCGTACGGCTGGTGGGCATCGACGCCCTCTCGCCCAAAGACCGCCTGACCATGGAGGTAGCGCGCTCCATCCGCGAGGACTACCTGCACCAGGACGCCTTCGACCCGGTGGACACGTACACGTCCATGGGCAAGCAGTACCGCATGCTGCACATCATCGTCTCCTTCCGCGCCCGGGCTCTGAAGGCCATGGAGGCCGGCGTGCTGCTGCGCGACGTGCTGTCCCTGCCGGTGCGCGAGCGCATCGCCCGCATGAAATTCATCCCCGAGGACCAGATGGCCGGCTTTGACGAGATCGACCGCGCGCTCATCGAGCAGATCGATGGGCTGACGGCGGAGGAGGCCCTGTAAATGCTCAAACAATACAAGACCATCCGCGAGGTTGTCGGCCCGCTCATGCTCGTGGAGGGCGTCAGCGGCGTCACCTACAACGAGCTGTGCGAAATTAAGCAGGAGAACGGCGAAACCCGCCGCGGACGCGTGCTGGAGATCAACGGCGACCGCGCGCTCGTGCAGCTGTTCGAGGGCAGCCAGGGCCTGCAGATTTCCTCTGCGTCCGCCCGTTTCCTGGGGCGCGGAATCGAGCTGTCCGTATCGCCGGACATGCTCGGCCGCGTGTTTACAGGCATGGGCGTGCCGCGCGACGGCGGCCCGGACCTTCTGCCCGACAAACGCCTGGACATCAACGGCGCGCCCATCAACCCGGCCGCCCGCGACTACCCCTCCGAGTTCATCCAAACGGGTATCTCGGCCATCGACGGGCTAAACACGCTGGTGCGCGGGCAAAAGCTGCCCGTGTTCTCCGGCTCGGGCCTGCCGCACGCCCAGCTGGCCGCGCAGATCGCGCGCCAGGCGCGCGTGCTGGGTACGGACGCAAGCTTTGCCGTGGTGTTCGGCGCTATCGGCATCACGTTTGAGGAAGCCGACTTCTTCATCAGCGACTTTAAGCGCACGGGCGCCATCGAGCGCGCGGTGCTCTTTATGAACCTGGCGAACGACCCGGCCATCGAGCGCATCTCCACCCCGCGCATGGCGCTTACGGCCGCCGAGTACCTGGCGTATGAAAAGGACATGCACGTGCTCGTCATCCTCACCGACCTGACGAATTACGCCGAAGCCCTGCGTGAGGTATCCGCGGCGCGCAAGGAGGTGCCCGGCCGCCGCGGCTACCCCGGGTACCTGTACACCGACCTTGCGTCGCTTTATGAGCGCGCCGGCCGCATCAAGGGCAAGTCCGGGTCGGTCACGCAGATCCCGATCCTGTCCATGCCCGAGGACGACAAGACCCACCCCATTCCCGACCTGACGGGCTACATCACCGAGGGGCAGATCATCCTCTCGCGCGAGCTGCACCGCAAGGGCATAGAGCCGCCCATCGACGTGCTGCCCTCGCTCTCGCGCCTGAAGGACAAGGGCATCGGCAGCGGCAAGACGCGCGAGGACCACGCCCCCACCATGAACCAGCTGTTCGCGGCGTATTCCCGCGGCAAGGACGCCAAGGAGCTTTCGGTGATTCTGGGCGAGGCGGCGCTCTCGGACGTGGACAAGCTGTTCGCCAAATTCGCCGACGCGTTCGAGCGCGAGTACGTGTCCCAGGGGTACGGGCGCAACCGCTCCATCACCGACACGCTGGAGCTTGGATGGAAGCTGCTGACCATTCTGCCGCGCAACGAGTTAAAGCGCATCCGCGACGCCATGGTGGACAAGTACCTGCCCACAACCGACACTGCCGGGGAGGCGTAGCCCATGCCCGCACTGCAGCGCGTATCGCCCACGCGCATGGAGCTTACCCGCCTGAAGCGGCGCCTGAAAACCGCCGAACGCGGGCACAAGCTGCTCAAGGACAAGCGCGACGAAATGGTGCGTCGCTTTATGCTGCTCATCCGCCAGAACCGGAAGCTGCGCGCGGAGGTGGAAGCCGAGCTCACCTCCGCCCTGCGCGAGTTCTCACTGGCGCGCGCCGTGATGGTGCCGCAGGTTCTGGAGGAGGCGCTGCTCATCCCAGCGCGCAGCGCGGCCGTCACCACGTCCACGCAGAACATCATGTCGGTGGACGTGCCCGTGCTCACCATCGACCAAAGCTCGCTGGCGGAAACGCGCACGCCGTACGGATACTTCACCACGTCCGCCGAGCTGGACGGCGCGGTGAGCACGCTGGCCGCCGCGCTGCCAAGGCTTCTGCAGCTGGCCGAGATTGAGGCCACCTGCGCGCGCCTGGCGGATGAGATTGAGAAAACGCGGCGGCGCGTAAACGCCCTGGAGCACGTGCTCATACCGCAGTTCCGCACGACCATCCGCGCCATCACCATGAAGCTGGATGAGAACGAGCGCGGCAACCTCTCGCGCCTGATGAAGGTGAAGGAGATGCTGCAGGCGCAGGAAGGCTGAGTTCCGCCCTTCCTTATGCTTCGCGCACACCTCGGCCCGGCCTGCGGCCTGTGAAGGCAAACCGCGGACCGGGTCTTCTTCCATTCGGCCGGGCCCGCCCGGCGGCGGGCCCGGCACTTTCTCTTTTGAGGCGCGGGTGGTACAATGGGTACATTCTATAGACGGGCAGGTGAACCCGCTGTGCAACGGCGCGTCCCGGACCGGGCGCCGCTCCATGCAGGGCCAAGATAGCCGGCGGCGCACCCGGCATGGAGCCGTCCTTACCATCACCGGCGCTGTACGCCCTGCTTTGCTTTGCCCACATCGCAATGCATCGGAGGGGTCCTTATGAATATACGCCCACTCGACAACGCTTACCGCCCCAGCGTGAACGCCTACGTCCGCTACCTGTGGGGCGGGCCGATGATCGTCAGCCGGGGCGCCATGTACGACAGCAGCGGCCTGCCCGGCTTTGTGGCCGAGGCGGAGGGCGCGCTGCTCGGTGCGTCGCTCTACCGCACGCTGGGCGATGAATGCGAGGTATGCGCCCTCTTCTCCCTCGTTCAGCGCCGGGGCGTGGGCGCCTGCCTGATGGACGGCGTGGCCGCGGCCGCCCGGCAATCCGGCGCCCGCCGCCTGTGGCTCATCACCACGAACGACGACACCCAGGCCATACGCTTCTACCAGCGCTACGGCATGACCCTGGCCGCCCTGCGCCTGAATGCCCTTGACGAAACCCGCCGCCAGAAGGGGGAGCTTCCCGCCCTGGGCGAGGACGGCATCCTCATCCTCCACGAGCTGGAGTTCCACCTGGCGCTGTGACACGCTTCTTCCCCGGACCCGGGGGCGCCGATCGCCGCCGGGTCCGCTTCCCTTGCCCTTCTTTTCGGACATGCTATAATAGGGAGCAATGCAAAGGGGGCGCGGCTTTGACGATCGGAATCGTGGGCGGGGGCGCTTCGGGGCTGACGGCGGCGATCGCAGCGAAGCGGACGCGGCCGCAGGCGTGTGTGACTGTGCTGGAGCGCGGGCCGCGCGTGGGCCGGAAGCTGATGCTGACGGGAAACGGACGGTGCAACCTGACGAACGCGGACGCGGGCCCGGAGCGGTACCACGGCGCAAGCCCGGCGTTCGTGCGGGGGATACTGGAGCAAATGACGCCCGCGGACACGCTGCGGTTTTTTGCGGATATTGGCGTTCCGGCACGGACGGAGGAACACGGCAAGGTATACCCGATGTCCGGGCAGGCCTCGTCTGTGGCGGACGCGCTGCGCTTCGAGGCGGAGCGGCTGGGCGTAAGCACGCGCGTGGACACGTGCGTCACGCGCATGCGCCCCAAAGGGAAGGCTCTGGAGCTTGCTTGCTCCGACGGGCCGCTAACGTTTGACAGCGTTGTGCTCGCCTGCGGCGGCCGCGCGGGGCTGCCGGACGAGGGCGCGGGGACGGGCTACGAGCTGCTCTCGCAGCTGGGCCACCGCATCACAAGCCTTGCGCCCGCTATCGTGCAGGTGCGCACCGAACCCCATCTCGTGCGGCAGCTGTCCGGCATCCGCCTGGACGCCCGCGCCGCCGCTGTGTCCGGCGGCCGGTCCGTGCGCAGCGAGGCGGGCGAGGTACTCTTTACCGACTATGGCCTGTCCGGCCCGGCCGTTTTGCAGCTCTCACGGGCGTTCTCCATGGGCCAAGCGGACCGCGTGGCGCTGGACCTGATGCCCGACGTGCCGCAGGAGGACGTGCTCGGCATGCTGCGCTTCCGCCGGAAGCGTTTTGCCGAACGCAAGCTGGAGGAATACGTCAGCGGCATGCTGAGCAAGCGGCTGGGGCAGGTGGTGCTCAAGTACGCGGGTCTTTCACTGTCCGCGGAAGCGGCAGGCCTGACCGAGGAGGAGATGCTGGCCGTGCTCGAGGGCATCAAGCGCTTCACGCTGCGTGTGACGGGCGTGAACGGCTTTCAGCAGGCGCAGGTGACGGCCGGCGGCGCGGACACCGGGCAATTCGATCCCGCAACGCTCGCCTCCCGCGTTGTGCCCGGGCTCTTCGCCTGCGGCGAGGTGCTGGACGTGGACGGCGACTGCGGCGGCTACAACCTGCAGTGGGCGTGGTCCTCCGGCTGGGTAGCCGGAACAAACGCGGCAAAGGCGGCAAACGGATGATCGATCTATCGCAGGTGAAATTCCCGCCCGAAGCGGACTTTTCCGAGGAAGCGCTGCGGGCCGCGGCCGCGCGTCTGCTGCAGGTGCCGGCCTCGGCGGTGCTCTCATGCCGCCTGACGCGCAAATCCGTGGACGCGCGCAAAAAGGACGACGTTCACTATGCCTGCACGCTGCGCGTCACCCTTGCGGGTGAGGAAGCGGCGGCGCTGCGGCGCTGCCCGTGGCCCCATGCCCAGGCGGCCGAAGCGTTCTTCACCCAAGCGCCCGCCGCGGCCGCGAGGGCCGGCCGGCCTCGGCCCGTGGTGGTGGGCGGCGGCCCCGCAGGGCTGTTCGCCGCGCTTACGCTGGCCAAGGCCGGGCTCGCGCCGCTGCTTGTGGAGCGCGGCAAACCGGCGCAGGAGCGCAGCCGGGATGTTGCATCCTTCTGGGCGGGCGGGCCGCTGGACCCGGAATCGAACGTGCAGTTCGGCGAGGGCGGCGCAGGCACGTTTTCGGACGGCAAGCTGACCACGGGCACCAAGGATCCGCGCATCCAGGCCGTGCTTCTGGCGCTGCACGAGGCGGGCGCGCCGGAGGAAATCCTGTACCAAGCCAAGCCGCACATCGGCACCGACCGCCTGCTGAACGTGGTACAGGGCCTTCGCCTGGCCATCGCCGCGCTGGGCGGCGAGGTGCGCTTCCGCTGCCGCCTATCCGACTTGACCATCGCCGGGGGCGCGCTGCGCGCCGCCGTGCTCTGCGGCCCGGACGGCCCGGAGGACGTCGCCTGCGACGCGCTTATTTTGGCCACGGGCCACAGCGCCCGCGATACGTTTGCCATGCTGCAGCGGCGGGGCGTGGCGCTGGAAGCCAAGGCCTTTTCGGTCGGGGCGCGCATCGAGCACCCGCAGTCCGCCGTGGACCGCGCTCAGTACGGCGCGTTCGCCGGCCGCTTTCCGCCCGCGGACTACAAGCTCTCGGCGCAGCTGCCGGGCGGACGAGGCGCGTACACGTTCTGCATGTGCCCGGGCGGCGTTGTGGTAGCCGCAGCCAGCGAGGCGGGCGGCATCGCCACAAATGGCATGAGCAGCTTTGCGCGGGACGGGCGAAATGCCAACAGCGCGCTGCTTGTGGGCGTCTCCCCCGCCGATTTCGGCGGGGACGCGCTGGCGGGGATCGCCTTCCAGCGCGGCATTGAGCAGGCCGCCTACCGCATGACGGGCGGGTACCGGGCGCCCGCGCAGCATGTGGCGGACTTTTTGCGCGGCGTCCCGACCTCCCGGCTGGGCGATGTGCGGCCTTCCTACCTGCCGGGCGTTACGCCGGGCGACATCGCCGGATGCCTGCCGTCCTTCGTTGTGGAGGGCATGCGGCTGGCCATCGCAGAGATGGACCGGCGGCTGCGCGGCTTCGCGCGGCCGGACGCCGTGCTCACCGCGCCGGAGACGCGCTCCTCCTCGCCCGTGCGCGTGCCGCGCGGCGAGAACCTCCAGTCCGTGTCCGTGCGCGGGCTGTACCCGTGCGGGGAGGGCGCGGGATACGCCGGGGGTATCATGTCCGCAGCCGTGGACGGCATGAGGTGTGCCGAGGCGGTCTGCGCGGGCGGGTAGCAGTATGGAAAAACCCCCCTCCATGTGCTATCATGGCGCGGGAGGCGATCGCATGGCCATGGACGAGAGGCAAATGGAGGAACTCATCAAGGACGGCACGCGCGTCGCGCGGCTGTACGCCGCCGGCCGCTACAGCGTTACCATCGGCGGCTCGCGCGGCAAGGGCGTAAGCGACGAACGCTCGGACGTGGATTTTCGCGTATACTTCGACGCGCGCGTGCAGGGCGAGGAGGAAACAAACGCCCGCAGCCAAACGCTTGCGCTGATGGAGCGCTGGCGGGCGAGGGGCGTGGAGATCGACGGCATATGGGCGCGCACCACCGGCTTTGTGGACGAGCAGCTGGATCTGTGGCTTTGCGGCAAGGGCGCGCCCATATCCATGCAGTGGACGGTGTTCGGCTACTACATCCTAACGGACATCGCCAACCAGCTCATCGTGGACGACCCCTTCGGCATCGCCGCCACGTGGAAACAGCGCCTGAGCGTGTACCCGGACGCGCTGTATGAGGCGGTCGTCCGGCAGCACATGGGGCGGCTTCGCTACTGGCGGGGGGACTACCACTACCAAAGCAAAATCGCGCGCGGGGACGAGGTGTTTCTGGCCACCCTCTCCATGTCCCTCGTGCGCGATATCATGCAGGTGCTCTTTGCCCTCAACCGCACGTACTTCCCGGGCGACGGGGCGAACCTGCGGCTTGCGGAAACCTTCGCCATCCTTCCGCGCGGCTTCGCGGAGCGCATCTCCCTGTGCCTGTACCCCGGCCGCGGGCCTCAGGCGCTCGCGCAGCAGGCCCGCGAGATCGCCTCCCTCGTCGACGAGCTGGAAACCTTACTGCCCGCCTAGCGCGGCCGGGCCGGTGCTGCCGCGCACGATCAGGGTCGGGTCGTACTCGATGCTCAGAACGTGACCGTCCCGCCGGTTCATCTGCTCCAGCAAAAGATCCACCGCCTGGCGCGTGCGGTACAGGTTGTGGTGATCGATGGTCGTCAGCCCCGGCGCCATCATGCCGGAGAGCAGGATGTTGTCGAACCCGCACACCGATACCTCGTGCGGCACGCGCCGCCCGCGCAGCTGCAGCGCGCCCAAAACGCCCAGGGCCACCATGTCGCACACGCCCACGATGGCCGTCACGTCCGGGTGCGCGTCCAGCAGCTCCAGGGTCAGCTTGCGGCCGATTTCCATGTCGAAAGCCTCGTCGGCCGACTCGGTCTCGGACTTGGCCTCGCGGATGACGAGCTCCTGCACGCCGCTGGCGCGCAGCGCGTCCGTCAGGCCAAGAAACCGCTTGCGGCGGGAGAGGGACTGCTGGTCCAGCGGCGTTGTGACGAAGGCGATGCGCCGGTGCCCCAGCGACAGAAGGTGCGAGGCGATGAGCGCGCCCGCGTGATGGCTGTTGAGCGACACGGTGCTGATGGGCATGTCCTCGGCCTTTTCCCCCAGCATCACAACGGGCATGCGCTGCGCAAGCGCCCCCACGCGCGCCGCGCTGCCGGGCGTAAAGCCGTACAAAACGCCGTCCAGCCCCTGAAGGCGCGACAGGAAGAGTTCCTCGTTTTCCTCGCTGCGGCGCGTATTATACAAAAGCACTTGGCAGCCTGCTTCGGCGGCTGCCTTTTGCGTATACTCGATGAGCGCGGGGTAGTAGTGGTTCATGATCGTGGGCACCATCAGCCCGATCCAGCGCTGCCCCCTGGACGACTGGTAGGCGCCGTAGCGCAGCTCCATCGCGGCGCGCTGCACGCTTTGCCGCGTGTTTGGCGATATGCGCACATCCTTGTTGTCGTTGAGCACAAAGGACACCGTAGCCGGCGACACGCCCGCCAAACGCGCCACATCCCGAATCGTCGCCCGCCCGGATTCCTCGTTTCGCTTGCGCGGCATACCGATTCCTCCACCTTTTTGTTTATCTTGATTATAGGGCATACGGCCTGCTCTGTCAACTTGTTTTTAATTTTGTTTAATTAATTTTCCCTCATTATTGGCATATTCATTCATATTCTCTTGACTTTGCGCATAGGAACAGGTATAATACCCTCATCTAACCCCCTTTGTTAATTGAATAAATGCTAAACAAAACGTGGCGGGGAGGCGTTCCTGTTGGCAGAAGCGAAGCATGGCGTCCTGAACGGGCTTTCATTTGCGCCCACCGGCGAGGGCCGAGCAGCCGACTGGCGTTTCATCGAGAACGGCGCGGAAATGCCCCGCCAGAGCTATTCCGACCAGCCCTACGTGGTGAAGACCAGCGACGGGGCGTGGCTGGCCACGGTGACCACCGGCCCGGGCGAGGAGGGCGCGGGCGGTCAGCACGTCATCTCCATGCGCTCCGAGGACATGGGCAAAACCTGGTCCGCGCCCGTGGACGTGGAGCCCGCGCTCGGCCCGGAGGCCTCCTACGCCGTGCTGCTCGCCACGCCGTACGGGCGCGTGTACTGCCTGTACAACCACAACACCGACAACGTGCGCGAGGTGAAGGCGAACGTCTCCCCCTGGAGTCCGCACGCCTCCTTCAAGCGGGTGGACTCGCTGGGACACTACGTGTTCAAGTACACCGACGACGGCGGGCGCTCCTGGTCGTCCGAGCGCTACGACGTGCCGGTGCGCGAGTTCGCCACCGACCGCGAAAACCCCTACGGCGGCAAGCTCCGCTTTTTTTGGAACGTGGGGCGTCCCTTCGTGCGCGGCGGGGTGGCGTATCTGTCGCTGCACAAGGTGGGCCGCATGGGGCACGGCTTCTTCGAGCGCTCCGAGGGCGTGCTCATCGCCTCGGACAACATGCTCACCGAGCGCGACCCAAGAAAGCTCCGCTTTGAGACGCTGCCCGACGGCGACGTCGGGCTGATCACCCCGCCGGGCGGCGGCGAGGTGGCCGAGGAGCAGAGCTACAGCCTTCTGTCCGACGGCAGCATCTTCGTGGTGTACCGCACGGTGGACGGCCACCCCGTCATCTCCTACTCGCGCGACGGCGGCCACACCTTCCAGCCGCCCAGGTACATGGCCTACGCCGATGGTCGGCCGGTGAAACACCCGCGCGCGGCCAACTTCTGCTGGAAGCTTGAAAACGGCAAGTTTTTGTACTGGTACCACAACAACGGCGGCCAATGGTATGAGGACCGCAACCCCGTATGGGTGCTGGGCGGAGAGGAAGCGGACGGGGAAAACGGCCGCGAGATCCGCTTTACCCAGCCCGAGATCCTGCTGTACGATCTGGACCCCTTCGTGCGGATGAGCTACCCGGACCTGATCGAGGACGGCGGGCGGTGCTTCGTCACCGAGACGCAGAAGAACGCCGCGCGCATCCACGAGATTCCCGCCGACTTCCTCACGCTTCTGTTCAGCCAGTTCACCTGCAAGGAGAAGGCCGGGCGCGCCCTGCTCGCCCGCCAGGCGGACAAGGACGGCCTGCGCGCGCTGAGCATGCCCCGCCTGCCCGACCTGCGCGTGCGCAACAACCACGATCCGGCCTACCGCGGCAAGGACACGTGCGCCGGCCTCACCATCGAGGCGTGGTTGGACGCCTCCAAAGCCGCCGGCGACGGGAAAATCATCGACGCGCGCACCGAGGGCGGCGTGGGCTTTGCGCTTTGGTGGCTGGCCGACGGCCGCGTGCGCATCGTGATGAACGACGAGCAGACCGAGAACATCTGGACCTCCACGCCCGACCTGCTGAACCCGGCCGGCGTGAACCACGTGGGCGTTGTGATCGACGGCGGGCCAAGCGTCGTCTCCTTCGTCATCAACGGCCGCTTCGAAGACGGCGGGAAAACCCGCGTGTTTGGATGGGGGCGTTTCTCACCCCTTCTGCGCCACGTAAGCGGCGCTCAGCAGGCCGTGTGCGGCACAAACGGCGTGATCGTGCGCGAGCTGTCGCTGTACGGCGCGGCGCTCACCACCACAGAGCTCATCGCGAGCTTCCGGTCGGGGTGCTAACAGACGAACGGAAGGGAGGCGTGATCTTGACGCAGGCGAGAAAAAGGCGCGGGTTCCTGCACGAAATGCGCACGAACTACAACCTGTACCTGATGATTCTACCGGCCACGGCGCTCTTCCTCATCTTCCACTACCTGCCCATGTACGGCATCACCATCGCCTTCAAGCGCTACGACATCGTGCTGGGCGTGGAGGGCAGCCCCTGGATAGGGCTGATGAACTTCCGCAACTTCTTCCGCGACCCGTACTTTCTGCGCATTCTGCGCAACACGGTGGTGCTGGGCGGGTACTCCATCATCTTCGGCTTCTGGCCGCCCATCATGCTGGCCCTGCTGCTGCAGGAGCTGCCCATGCGCCGCCTGGTGCGCGTGTACCAAAGCATCAGCTATCTGCCGCACTTCATCGCCATGGTCATCATCGTGGGCATCATGATGGAGCTGCTGCGCCCCACGGGCATCATCAACCAGATGATCGAGGCGGTGAGCGGGCAGACGGTCAGCTTCTTCACAGTGCCCAAATACTTCCGCTCCATGTACATCCTCTCGGGCATCTGGCAGGGGGTCGGGTACGGCTCCATCATCTACATGTCCACCCTGTCGGGGATCGACCCGCAGCTGTACGAGGCGGCCTTCATCGACGGGGCCAACCGCTTTCAGCGCGTATGGCACGTGACCATGCCCGGCCTTTTGCCCGTGATGGCGATTCTGCTCGTATTAAACGCCGGTTCCATCATCAACGTGGGCTTTGAAAAAGCCTTTCTGATGCAAAACCCCGCCATTTACGAAACGGCGGACGTCATCTCCACCTACGTGTACCGCCGCGGCATCCAAAACACCGACTTCAGCTACGCCACGGCCGTCGGACTGTTCAACAGCGTCATCTCCTTCATCATCGTCTTTTCGGCGAACAAAATCAGCGGTCTGCTCCAGCAGAACACGCTCTGGTAGGGGGGGATTGCGGTGATCAAGGAAAACAGCCTGGGCTCGCGCTCCTTCGACGTCCTCAACTTCCTGTTCCTGACCGCCCTCACCTCCCTGTTCGTGCTGCCCTTCATCTACCTGTTCTCCGTGTCCATCTCCGACCCGGTGCCCGTGGCGCTCAACCAGGTGCGGCTTGTGCCCATCGGCTTCAGCGTGGAGGCTTACCGGGTGGTGCTGCGCTCGCGCGATCTGGGCGTTGCGTACTACAACAGCATACGCTTCACGGTGGTGGGCACGCTTTTGTCCCTGGCGGTCACCACGCTGGCCTCCTACGCCCTGGCGCAGGGCCGGCGCATGCGCTACCGGGGCGTGTTCACGGTGCTGTTCATGGTCACCATGTTCTTCTCCGGCGGCCTCATCCCCACGTTTTTGAACATGCAAAAGCTCAAGCTCATCGATACGATGTGGGCCATCGTGCTGCCCGGCGCGGCCAGCTTCTGGAACATCATCATCATGCGCACGAACTTTCAGTCCATCCCAAGCGAGCTGTACGAATCGGCCTTCATCGACGGCGCGAGCGACTGGCGCATCTACTTCGCCATCGTGCTGCCCCTGTCCAAGGCCATCATCGCCACCATCAGCCTGTTTGTGGGCGTTGGGCTGTGGAACTCGTACTTCGGCCCGCTCATGTACCTAAATTCCAACTACATGCAGCCGCTCACCATCCTCCTGCGGCGCATCCTCGTGGCGAACGAGGTATTCGCAGAGTCGGAGGTGATGGGCGCCATAGGCGGCGGCAACCCGCTCATCTACTCCGGGCGCTCCATCTCCGTGCGCATGGCCACCATCTTCGTATCAATCGGTCCGATCATCCTCACCTACCCGTTCGCCCAGAAATACTTCGTGAAAGGGCAGCTGGTCGGTTCGGTAAAGGGCTGAAGGATAACAAACAGAAGGAGGAACCTCTACATGAAACGAATGACGGCTCTGTTGCTCTGCGCCCTGCTGCTGATCGCAGCGGCAGGCTGCGACATGAAGCCCGCCGCCACAACGCCC
>JAVBLU010000013.1:0-179354 GCA_031553225.1 Eubacteriales bacterium | reverse complement strand
AACCTCAAGTACTGGACACCCCTTGCGGCCGACAAACTCGCCCCGCTCTACACGAACTACAGCGAAGCCCCGTTCTGGTCGATTGTGGAGAAGGCCACGAACGTGCATATCACGTTCATCCATCCCACCGCAGGCCAGGAGAAGGATCAGTTCAACCTGCTCGTCGCTTCGCGCGACCTGCCCGATATCTTTGAGCGCGATATCAATGTTGAATACCCGGGCGGCGCCGAAAAGGCCATCGCCGACGGCATCATCATCAAGCTGAACGACGTGATCAACAAGAGCGCTCCGAACATGAAAAAGGTATTCACCGATCATCCGGACTGGGACAAGATGGCGAAAACGGACGAAGGCTCTTATTTCGCCTTCCCCTTCATCCGCTCCCATGACCAGCTGCTCACCTCCTGGGGTTCCTTCATGCGCAAGGACTACCTGGATAAGATCGGCTTTACGGGCATGCCCGAGACGATCGCCGACTGGTACAAGATTGCCCAGGACATGAAGGCCGCCAAGCTGTGCGAGTTCCCCTTCATGCCCGTGGACCTCGCCTCCATCGGCGACTCCAGCATCGTCCCCGGCGCGTGGGACGTGGGCTGGGAGTGGTATGTGGACAAGGACGGCCAGTATCAGTACGGCCCGCTCATGCCCCAGTACAAGGACTTCATCGCGGAGATGGCCAAGTGGTACAAGGAAGGCCTCATGAACCCCGACTTCGTTGCGAAGCTGGATGAGAAGACCTTCCGCGCCAACGTTATGGACGGCAAGGCCGGCATCTTCTTCCGCAACCTGGCCGGCGGCATGGGCTGGCTGTACGACAATATGAAGGTGAAGGAGAACAACTTCGCCAACTTCCGCATGGTAGGCGTGCCCTATCCGGTGGCGAACAAGGGCGATAAGAGCCGTTACGGCAACAAGGCCCTGCCCGTCGCCAGCCTGAACTGGTGCATCACCGGCAAGTGCGCCGACGTGGACGCCGCCGCCCGTTGGCTGGACTATGGCTACAGCGCCGAGGGGAACACCCTCTTCAACTTCGGCATCGAGGGTGAGAGCTTCAAGTGGGTGGATTCCACCTCCGTGAAGTATCCGCTGGACATGACGACGCTGGGCGCCAAGTTCCCGCAGTACACCGAGATCATCACGAACAACCCCAAGCAGCCCATGTCCATCGCCATGTCGCCTTACATCCGCGCGCACATGAGCGGCAACTTCGTGCAGGACATCCGCTACCTCTATCAGTTCCTGCCTTACCAGGACCAGCTGGACACACTGAACACCTGGACGAGCTGCTCCGATTACACGGGTTCGTTCCTGCCGCGCATCTTCTTCACCACGGATGAGTCCAAGCGCATCGCGCAGATCGGCTCCGAGGTGAATACGTACCGCGACGAGCAGCTCACCGCCTTCATCACGGGCAAGCAGCCCATGACAAACTGGGATACCTTCGTAAACGGTCTCAAATCCCTAAAAATTGAGGAAAACCTGCAGCTTCGCCGCACCGCCTACCAGCGCGCCATTTCCCGCTAATAGCCCTGCCGGGGCGGACGCACGCCGTCCGCCCCGCACTTTGTAATGATCAGCGGGAGGCGGTTGTATGGTAGCCCGATCGAACGCGCCCGTCCATGCTGCAAGAAACCAGTCCTTTGGAGCTCGGCTCAAAGCGGACATCATCCGCAACCGGTATGCGTATTCCATGCTCATCCCGGTGCTGGCGTACTACCTTATCTTTCACTACGGCCCCATGGGCGGTCTGATCATCGCCTTCAAGGATTTTAACCCCGGCGTGGGTATCCTGCGCAGCCCCTGGACGGACAGCGCGGGGTTTTACCACTTCATCGATTTCTTTACCGGCGTGTACGCCTGGCGCAGCATCCGCAACACCGTCGTCATCAACGTGTACAATCTGGCGCTCGGGTTTCCCGCGCCAATCGTTCTGGCCCTGCTGCTGGATGAGCTGCGTTCCGTGCGCTACCGCCGCGTGGTGCAAACAGTCTCCTATCTGCCGCACTTCATCTCCCTGATTGTGGTGTGCGGCCTGGTGAAGGAGTTTGCCCTGCGCGAAGGCGTGTTCAACCAGTTGATCGGCTTCCTTAAGCCCGGGCACGAGCCCTCCAACCTGCTTGGCGACGCCACCTGGTTCCGCACGCTGTACATTGGGTCGGGTATCTGGCAGGAACTGGGATGGGGTTCGATCATCTACCTGTCCGCGCTGTCGGGCGTGGATCCGGAGCTGTACGAGGCCGTGCGCATCGACGGCGGCAACCGCTGGCACCGCGTGTGGCATGTGTCCCTGCCGGGCATCCAGGCCACCATCGTGCTGCTGTTCATCATGCGCGTAGGCAACATGATGAACGTGGGCTACGAGAAAATCATCCTTCTGTACACCCCGTCCACCTATCCCACGGCGGACGTGATCTCGTCGTATGTATACCGCCGCGGCCTGCTGGACTTTAACTACAGTTACGCCGCAGCCGTTGGCCTGTTTAACTCCGCCATCAACTTTGTGCTCGTCAACGTGGCCAATCGCGTGAGCAATATGCTTACGCAGACCGGCCTGTTTTAGGGGGTGAGGGCATGAAGATCAAGGAATCACTCGGCAGCCGCGCCTTTGACCGGCTGAATGAACTCATCATGCTCCTCATCATGGTCGTTACGCTGTACCCGTTCATCCACGTCATCTTTGCCTCCATCTCCGATCCGGTGGAGGTTGTGCGCAACAACGGGCTGCTCCTGTATCCCAAGGGCCCTCTGAACATCCAGGCGTACATCCAGGTGTTTAAAAACCCGAACATCCCGCTGGGGTACCGCAACACCTTGTACTACCTGGTGGTGGGCACCGCCCTGAACATGGTAATGACCTGCCTGGCGGCCTATCCGCTCTCGCGCAAGCGCATGATGCTCAACCGCGGCATCACGCTGCTCGTCATCTTCACCATGTACTTCGGCGGCGGGCTGATCCCCTCGTACCTGCTCATCTCCACCTACCTGCACATGAAGAACACGATCTGGGCGGTGACCCTGCCGGGCGCCATCAGCACGTACAACTTCATCGTGCTGCGCACCGCCATGGCCGGCGTGCCCGACAGCATGGAGGAGTCCGCCCGCATCGACGGCGCGAACGACTATGTCATCCTGCTGCGCATCATCGGGCCGCTCGTGGTACCGACGCTGGCCGTGCTTCTTCTGTTCTACGGCGTAGGCCACTGGAACTCGTGGTTCCCGGCATCCATCTACCTGACGGACACGGCCATGAAGCCGCTGCAGCTTGTGCTGCGCGACATTTTGATGGCCAACTCCACCGACAGCATGGCCACGGACATGGGCGGCGACAAGCTGCCCATCGGCGAGACGATCAAATTCGCTACAATTATCATCGCCACCGTGCCGGTGCTCTTCATCTATCCGTTCCTTCAAAAGTACTTTGTGAAGGGCATGATGGTTGGCGCTGTGAAAGGATAGGCACGCGCCTGAGCCGGGCGGCGCCCGTCGCGGCTTTGCCGCGTCGGGCGCCTTTGGCTGCGCAGGTTTGGCTTGTCCGGCCGGCGGTTCTTTGTTATGATGAGCGGTAGACGAGAGGAGATGGCCGACATGCGTTTTGACCCGATCGTGAAGGGGTTTCCGCACATGATCCACGGCGCGGACTACAATCCCGACCAATGGCTGAAATGGAAGGACACGATTCTGCCGGAGGACATGCGCCTTGCCAAACTGGCGGGCATCAACTCGCTCTCCGTGGGCATCTTCGCCTGGGCGGCGTTGGAACCGCAGGAAGGCGAGTATCGCTTTGAATGGCTGGATGAGGTGATGGATCTGCTGGCGGAGAACGGCATGAAGGCCGTTCTCGCCACGCCGTCCGGCGCGCGTCCGGCGTGGCTAAGCCAGCGATACCCCGAAGTGCTGCGCGTGGACGAGCGGCGCGTGCGCCACCTGCACGGCGTGCGGCACAATCACTGCATGTCCTCGCCCGTATACCGCCAGAAGGTGGCGGCCATAAACGAGAAACTGGCGCAGCGCTATAAGGACCATCCGGCCCTGGGCGTTTGGCACGTGTCCAACGAATATGGCGGCGAGTGCCACTGCCCGCTGTGCCAGGAGCGCTTCCGCGCCTATGTAAAAGCCAAGTACGGTACGCTGGACGCGCTGAACGAGGCGTATTGGGCGACATTCTGGAGCCACACGTATTTTGACTGGTCGCAGGTGGAGAGCCCAAGCCCTATCGGGGAGTGCTATACGCACGGCCTGACGCTGGACTGGAAGCGATTTACCACCGAGCAGCACGCGGACTTCTGCCGGGCGGAAATGGCCCCGCTCAAGCGCGTCACCCCTCGGGTGCCCTGCACCGTCAACCTGATGGGCACCTATCCGGGCATCGACTACTTCCGCCTGGCGCAGGAGGTGGACGTGGTCTCCTGGGACGCCTATCCGCAGTGGACGGGCGACGAGCGCGACATCGAGATCGCTCAGCGCTTCTCCTTCCTGCACGATTTAACGCGGGGGCTGAAAGGCAAGCCGTTCATGCTCATGGAGTCCTCGCCGTCGGCCACAAACTGGCGGCCGTACGCCACGCTCCATCGTCCGGGCGTGCATATGCTGCAGAGCATGCAGGCCGTGGCGCACGGGTCCGACTCGGTGCAGTATTTTCAGTTTCGCAAGGGCCGCGGGGCCAGTGAAAAATTTCACGGAGCGGTGGTGGATCACGAGGGCAGCGAGAACACGCGCGTGTTCAAAGACGTGGCCGACTTGGGCGCGCGGCTAGCGGGCCTGGACGCCGTTGTTGGCACGGACACGCCCGCGCAGATTGCGCTGGTGTACGACTGGAACGTGCGCTGGGCGCTGGACGACGTCAAGGGCCTTCTGCAGGAGAAGACCGGCTACGAGTCGGCCGTCATCGCGCACTACAAATCTTTCTGGAAGATGGGCGTGCCGGTGGACGTCATCGACCAGACGGGCGATTTTTCCGGGTACAAGCTGCTCGTCGCGCCCATGAGCTACATGCTGCGCGGAGATTTCGCCGCGCGCGTGAATGCGTATGTGAAGGCGGGCGGCCGGTTTGTGGCCACGTATGCAACGGGCTATGTGAACGATTCCGACCTGTGCTTTCTGGGGGGCTTTCCCGGCCCGCTGAAGGACGTGCTGGGCATCTGGTGCGAGGAGATCGACGCTTTAACGCCGGACATGCGCAACAGCGTGATCGCCAACGGTCGCGCGTACGAAGCCTTCGACCTATGCGAGCTGATTCACGCAAGGACCGCCCGCGTGCTGGCCGCTTACGGCCAGGACTTTTATGCGGGCATGCCCGCGCTCACCTGCAACGACTTTGGCATGGGCCAGGCGTACTACATCGCCGCCCGAACGGAACAGGCTTTCCTGGACGGCTTCTACAGCCGCCTGGCGGACGACCTTGGCATCGCCCGCGCCGTGCCCGGGCCGCTGCCCGAGGGCGTCACCGTGCAGGTGCGCACGGACGGTGCTTGCGACTACCTATTTGCCATGAACTTTACGCCGCGCGCCGTTACCATCGACATGCGCGGCGCGGCCGTTACGCTGCCCCCGCACGGCGTGCACATCGCCCACAGCCCGCACGCCTAACACAACTGAGGAAGCGCTCTGCGGCGGTAGCCGCGGAGCGCTTCGTTATGCAGAGCATTTGCGGGAGCTGTGGCGCTTGGGGAGCTTGCCCGTCAATCGCCCATGCGTTCCACCAGGCCCATGCCGCTCACGCGCCTATCCAACTCGGGCGAGCCCCAGTATTCCACCTTGCCCATGCCCGACAAGCGCACCCGCAGCTTTTCGCTGGCGCGCAGCTGCGCAAAGCCTGCGCCGGAGAGGTCGACGTCGCAGGTTTTGGCCTGCAGGTCACGGGCGTCCAGCTTGCTCGCACCGGAATTGCTGTACGCCATATCGTCTGCACGCCCGGAAAGATTGAGCGAGCCCGCGCCCGAGATGCTCACCTCAAGAACGTTCACATCCAGCTCCAGGTTGCCCGAGCACGCGCCGGAGATGTCGATGCGCATGGTGTCCGTCGTAAGTGGCGCGTCGCTCAGCAGCTCCGCTGCGCCTGAGCACTGGATGGATGCGATGTCCGGCGCGGTGATGTACACGTCCACAGCGCGCTCCAGAAGCTGCGCGGAGGTGGTTAGGTACAGCGTGCCGTCGGCCACGGACAACGAGATATCCGGCAGGTACGCCTTGTCCGTCTGAACGCGCACGGCCTGCTCGCCGTTTTGCAGGTGAATGCGCAGGATGCTGATTTGACCGCGCAGGGACAGCTTGGTAAACGCGCCGTCCAGCGCGTAGATTTGCTCCTGGTTCACGCCTGATGCGGGCGTAATGGGCATGGAGTGCGACCAGTTGCTAATGTGAAAGCCGCTGCGCGGCAGCCAACCGTCGTTCTCACCGAAGGAGCGTCCGCTTCCGCCGGGCGCATAGACCACGCAGCCCGAAAGGAGCGCGGCGGCGAGGCATAGGGCAAGCAGCAGGGCGATGCGGTTGCGTGCGGTCATGTGAGTCAGCCTCCTTGCAGGTTCATGCGGTGTTCCAGAAGCCATGCCGTGGGCAAAAAGAGCCCCGCAAGCCTGGCCAAACGGATGACCACATAGGCGGTGTTCGCCAAATTAAACCCCTCGGGCGGGGCGATGACGATGGAGAAGAAGCCGGTACGCAGGTAGGGGATGGCGAAGGGCGCCGCGACCACGTCCAGCAGGGGCATAACCCACAGCAGCGCCACTGCGGACATAAAGGCGAGCAACCCTGCGTGGCGGCTGTCGGCGAACACGCTGTGACGCAGTGTTTTAGCGGCATACACGACCAGCGCGAATTCGAATAGGTCCAGCAGGCCCGTCACTGCGTCGAAGCTGAAAGCGCTGGTGAATGGCCAGCCGGCGGGCATCACAGTGCCAAAGATGGCGTGCCCCTGCATCGCGCCGCTGACGATAAGCGCCATGCCGAAGGAAAGACCGCCGGCAATCGCCAGATCCGCGGCGAGAAGCGCGATGCGCGCGCCCAGCGCAGCCCGCCCCCCCGAGGGCGGCAGCAAGCTCATGTAGGCGGAGGGAGCGCGAAACAGCCGCACGCACGTGTCGATGCCCAGCCCCAGGGCCGCAATGCAGAGCCCTGAGGAGCACAGCGCCACCACAACCAGGGCGCAACCGGCGGCCGCCAGATTGCCGGGGGCGTACGCGCACAGAATGGCGGTGAACAGGTAGCCGAGCGCCGCCACGGCCAGCGCCACGACGCGCTGGCTTCTGCGTAGGCGCCATTCATAGAACAATTCGGCGGCGAACGCCGAAGGCCTTGCGCTACTCCACATGACCGAACACCTCCATGTATTTTTGTTCCACCGCCATGCCAGACTGGGCGCGCAGTTCGTCGCACGCGCCGTGATAGAGCAGTCGGCCCCGGCCGATCAGGTACACCTCGTCGAAGATGCGCTCGATGTCGCGGATCAGGTGCGTGGACACCACAACGGACGCGTCGTCTAGGTCGCGCGCCAGAATCGCGTCGAGCACGCGGCTCTTCTCCACCGGGTCGATGCTCCCCAGCGGCTCATCCAGCAAAAATAGCTTCGCACGGCGCGCAAGCGTAAGGCACAGCGTCACGCGCTCCTTCATTCCGCGCGACAGAAAACGGATCGAATCGGCGGGTCGCAGCTCCGCCAGCCGCAGCAGTTCCAGCGCCAGCGCCTCGTCATAGTCCAGATAAACCGCCCTGCCCCAGCCAAGCGCGTCGCTCACGCGCATCCATCCCGGAAAGGCAAAGTTGGCCGGCATAAAAGCGATGGCCGCCTTGCTGCGCCGTCCGCCGCCGCCCGGCAGGGTAACCTGGCCGCTGGAAGGCTGCATAAGGCCGCCAACGATCTTCAGGAACGTGGTTTTGCCGGAGCCGTTGGGGCCGAGCAAGCCCACGATATGGCCGGGCGCGATGTCCAGCGTTAAACCGTCCAGGGCGGTTTTGTTGGCGTAGTGCTTGGTCAGGTCGCGCACGGATACGAGGTTATCCATGGCTGCTTTCCTCCTTGGCGAGTCGTTCCTGCAGCGCATCGCGCATTTCTCGGCCCGTTAGCCCCATTGCCGTCATGCGGCCGATATAGGCGTCGGTCTCCTGGGCTATCATGCCGCTGCGCGCGTCCTTCAGCTGGGCGGCATTCTCGGCGATGTAGTAGCCCATGCCGCGCTGGCTGTAGATCAGGCCGTCGCGCTCCATCTCCTGGTAGGCGCGGTTCACGGTATTCGGGTTCACCTGCAACAGCTGCGACAGCTCGCGTATGGAGGGCGCGCGCGATCCGGGCGGCATTTCACCCTTCATCACGCTGCGCTTGAACCGGTCGGCGATTTGCGCGTAGATGGGCTCCTTGTTGTCCAATGAAGCGGCCCAGGCTTTCCAGTCCGGCATCTGCTCACCACCCTTGAAAACTAGTGTACCAATATAGTAATACACTAAGGAGACGATGTCAAGCGGTTTCCAAAATATTTCTCCGCAACAAACGGGAACGCCGGCCTAATTCGGCCGGCGTTCATTTTGTACGCGGGGTTAATATGATGTGCCCGCCGCATCGCGTTCGCCTTCCGGCGCGCGGAGAGGGCCTTTACGCGCGGTGCGCACCATAGGCGGCTAGGAGCGCGTCCGAAGCGTCGGGGCAGTCTATGGCGGTTACGCCGTGATAGCGGCGCAGAAGCAGCGCGGCCTGCTCCGCATCGGCGGCCCGGAACAAGAGCGGCGCGCGTACGATCTGCTGCGCCTCATCAAGCAGCGCGGTCAGGCTGTCCGCGGGCACGGCCCGTACGTCCATCAGCAAGGCGGACGCGTCCGGATCGGCGTCATACAACGCGTCCAGCGAGCCGCCCACCGTTTCGGCGGCGGCAAGCGCGTCCCCCAGCGCGGCGCATCGCCGCATGGAGCACACGCGCGTTGCGCCATCGAACGCGGGCGCGGGCGCGGCGTTCGGCAGCAGTGCAGAAAACGCCTTGATGTGCGCGGGCGTGGTGCCGCAGCATCCGCCGATGCCCCACGCGCCCAGCTCCAGCAGCCGCGCCATAGCGGGGGCCATGGCATCCGGCGCGTAGGGAAACACCGTCGCCCCGTTCACCATCTGCGGCAGCCCGGCGTTGGGCTGCACAAGCACGGGCAGCGGGGAGGCGGCGCCCATGGCGGGCAACAGCCGCAGCATGTGCTCCGGGCCGCCGGAGCAGTTCATCCCGACGGCGAACGCGCCCAGCGCGTGCGCGGCCAGCGCGGCCGTGCATGGCGTGCCGCCCATCAGCATGCGCTCGCCTTCAAACGTGTACGAGATGAGGAAGGGCAGCCCCGCCTCCCGCACGGCCAGGGCGGCGGCGCGGCTCTCGGCGATGTCGGACATGGTTTCGATGATGCACAGGTCGGCGCCCGCATCCGCGGCGGCGCGCGCCTGTTCGGCGTAGGCGGCGTATGCGTCTTCAAAGGGCAGCGGGCCAAGCGGCCGCAGCAACTCGCCCGTGGGGCCGAGCGACAGCGCGACCAACGTGCCAGAGCCAATTCGGCCAACCCCTTCGCGCGCGGCGCGCACGGAAAGGGCCGTCAACTCGGCGGCACGCGCACCAAGGCCATGCCGTGCAAGCTTGACGCGCGTGCCGCCGAAAGAGTTTGTGGACACCGCCATGGCCCCGGCGGCCGCATATGCCTCGTGGATGCCGCGCAACAGCTCGGGCTGCTCCGCGCACAACAGCTCCGGCGCGCCGTGCAGCGCCCCGGCCGCGCCGAGCATCGTTCCAAGCCCCCCGTCCCACAGCGCGCGGGGGCGGTTCGCCAACGGATTTGTCATGTCCAGTCACCTCATGCGGATAGTATAGCACGAAGTGCCCGCAAGGCGCGAGTTGTTCTTTTGCCGGCGCTGCGGTACAATAAGGGAAAACAGTATGAAAGAGGCGGGAGCAATTGCAGGAACTCCTGAACAAGCTCGGTTTTATCTGTGACATGGACGGCGTGATCTATCACGGCAACCGCCTGCTTCCGGGCGTCACGGAGTTCATTAACTGGATGGAAGCCACGGGCAAGAGCTATCTGTTCCTCACCAACTCCTCCGAGCGTGCCCCGCGCGAACTACAGCAGAAGATGGCGCGGCTGGGGTTGACCATCGGCGAGGAGCACTTTTATACCAGCGCGCTGGCCACGGCGGCCTTTCTCTCCAGCCAGATGCCCGGTGGCAGCTGCTACGTAATCGGGGAAGCCGGCCTTGTGGGCGCCATCTACGACGCGGGCATGACCATGAACGACCAGAACCCCGACTACGTGGTGGTGGGGGAGACGCGCTCCTACTCCTACGAGAAGATCGAGCGCGCCATACGCCTGGTGCTGAAGGGCGCGCGGCTGGTGGGCACCAACCCCGATCTCACCGGCCCGGCGGAGGAGGGCATCGTGCCCGCCACGCGCGCGCTGGTGGCCCCCATCGAACTGGCCGCCGGCCAAACCTGCTACTACGTGGGCAAGCCCAACCCGCTGATGATGCGCCACGCCGTCAAGAAGCTGGGCCGCTCCATTGAGGACAGTGTGATCGTGGGCGACCGCATGGACACGGACATCATCGCCGGCATCGAGACCGAGCTGGACACCGTACTCGTGCTCTCGGGCGTCACCTCGCGCGAGGACATCGGGCGCTTCCCCTACCGGCCGCACATCGTGCTGGACGGCGTGGGAGACATACCCCCCAAGGCATAACCGTTCCGGCGCCCACGTACAAGGTGCGTGCCGATGCGTTCAGGGCCGAACGCAGGCGCGGTGTTGGCCATGCGGCAAAAAGCGATCAAGTGGCCGCTCTTGGCGCGCCTGCGGCGCGCTGGGTTTGCCATGCGACGGTTGCCCCGGTAGCGTGTGGCGTGCTGCCTCAGATGTGGACGCTGGACATGCGGAGCTATGCCCTGGTGAAGGCGCAGCACCTTGCGGCGGGGAAGGCGTCGAAGGCGTTGGCGTTCGCGGCGAGTGGGCCTGCTGGAGGATTTGCCGTATATGAGCGGGGAGTGTACCAGGTGAGCGCCCGAACCCGCGGCCACCGCAGGCCCTCAAGCCGTGGGTGCGAAGGGCCGGGCAACGGGATCCGACGATGATCGGCCCGCTTTCTGCCGGCGAGGCGTACGGCGAAACGGCGGTTCGGACGGAGGACCTCCCGTGGGCGGCTGCCTCTGCACGCGCCCGTGGCGCAAGTGTTGCGCCACGGGCGCGTTTGTGCTATTCTGAACTGTAAACAAGGAAAACGGCAGGTGAACACTATGCTGACGCAATCGCCGCGCGGTACGCTGGACATTCTTCCCGCACAGAGCCACGCCTGGCACTATGTTGAGGAGCGTATCCGCGCCGCTTGCGCGCTGTCCGGTTACCGCGAGATACGCACGCCCGTGTTCGAGCACACCGAACTCTTTTTACGCGGCGTGGGGGATACCACCGACGTGGTGCAAAAGGAAATGTACACCTTTGAGGACCGCGGCGGCCGCAGTGTTACGCTTAAGCCCGAGGGCACGGCTGGCGCGGCGCGCGCCTTCATTGAGCACGGCTTGGCGCAGGGGCCGCTGCCCCTGAAGATGTACTACTTGTACTGTCCGGTGCTGCGCTACGAGAGCCCGCAGTCCGGGCGCTACCGCGAACACCACCAGTTCGGGCTGGAGGCATTCGGCGCGCCGGAGGCCACCATGGACGCGGAGATCATCGCTCTGCCCTGGAAGCTCTTTCAGAGGCTTGGCCTTAGCGATCTCACGCTGAAGGTCAACTCCATCGGGTGCCCGAAATGCCGCCCGGGCTACCAGCAGGCGCTGCGCGACTTCTTAACGCCGCTGCTGCCCGACATGTGCGGCACCTGCCGCGAGCGCTTCACCCGCAACCCCCTGCGCATTTTGGACTGCAAGGTGCCCACCTGCGGGGAGCTGACGAAGGACGCGCCCGCTCCGGTGGACTATTTGTGCGCGGGCTGCGCCGACCACTTCGCCAAAACGCGCGAGGCGCTGGCTGCCCTTGGGATACAGGCCGAGCTGGACAATCGCCTGGTGCGCGGCCTGGACTATTATACGCGCACGGTGTTTGAGATCCACGCCATGTTTGAAAACGGTCCGCTCGCCATGGTGGCCGGAGGCCGCTACGACGGGCTGGTGGAGCAGCTGGGCGGCCCGCCCACGGCGGGTATCGGCTACGGCATGGGTATGGAGCGTCTGGTCCTCCAGCTGCAGAAACAGGGCCTTATCCCGGAGGCGGGCGATACCGTAACCGCCTACGTGGCCGTGCTTGGCCAAGGGGCGCGCCTGCCGGCACAGAAGCTGTGCTACGCCCTGCGCGAGGCGGGCGTCAGCGCCGACTGCGACCACACCGGCCGGTCGCTCAAAAGCCAGATGAAGTACGCCGACAAGCTGGGCGCGCCGTATGTGCTCGTTCTGGGCGAGGACGAGGTGGCCGCAGGAACTGTGAACGTGCGCTTCATGCGCGAAAGCCGCGAGGAAACCATATCTCAGAGCGCGGCCGTCGATCTGCTATCGAACCTTACACCGAAGGAGACGTTCAAATGAACAACCTGCTGGGCGACTGGAGACGCGAGGGATACTGCGGCGAGGTAAGCGAGGCGATGGTCGGCCGGTCCGTCACGCTGATGGGCTGGGTCTCGCGCACGCGCAATCTGGGCGGTCTCATCTTCGTGTGGCTGCGGGACTACAAAGGCGTGGTGCAGCTCGTGTTCGACGAAGCCGTGTGCGGCCGCGACGTGTTTGAGATGGGCGAAGGGCTGCGTGGCGAATACGTCCTCGCCGTGCGCGGCCAGGTACGCGCCCGCGGGGCGGATGCTGTGAACGAAAAGCTGGCCACCGGGCGCGTTGAGGTCTTCGTCACGGACATGAAGCTGCTCAACAAGGCGGAGACCCCACCGATTTATATCGACGACGACCACCCGGATGAGTCGGAGGCCGTGCGCCTGAAGTACCGCTATCTGGACATCCGCCGGCCGTCCCTGCAGGAGTCCCTGCGCCTGCGCGCCAAGGTGGTCTCCACCATCCGCCGCCATTTTGACGACAGCGGCTTTACCGAGGTGGAGACGCCCATCCTCAGCAAGTCCACCCCCGAGGGTGCGCGCGATTTCCTGGTGCCCTCGCGCGTGCATCCGGGCTTGTTCTATGCCCTGCCGCAGTCGCCGCAGATCTACAAGCAGCTGTTGATGCTGGGCGGCATGGACCGCTATTACCAGATTGCCCGGTGTTTCCGCGACGAGGACAACCGCGCCGACCGCCAGCCCGAGTTCACCCAGCTGGATCTGGAGATGTCCTTCGTCTCCGACCCGCTTCAGATTCAGGAAGTGGTTACGGGCGCGTTCCGCCAGGTATTTGACAAGGTTTTGCATGTTGCCCTCCCCGACCCGCTGCCCCGCATCACATGGCAGCACGCCATGGACACCTACGGTTCGGATAAGCCGGACCGGCGCTTCGGCCTGCACATTGTGGATGTGACGAACGTCGCCAAAGGCTGCGGCTTCTCGGTGTTCGAGGGCGCGGCCATGGTGCGCGGCATCAACGCCTCGGGCCTGTCGGCGCACATGACGCGCAAGGAGATCGACGCGCTGACCGAGTACGTGAAGACCTACCGCGCCAAAGGCCTGGCATGGATGAGCGTGGAAGAGGGCGGCGTGCGTTCCTCCTTCGGCAAGTTCCTTAAAGAAGGCGCGCAGGACGCCTTGGTGCAGGCGCTCGGCGCCAAGATCGGAGACACGCTGTTCTTCGTGGCCGACAAGGCATCCGTGGTGCTGCAGTCGCTGGGCGCGCTGCGCTGCGAAATCGCCCGGCGCTGTGGTCTGATCGACGAGAGCGTGTACGATCTGTTCTGGGTCACCGAGTTCCCTCTGCTGGAGTGGGACGAGGAGGAGAACCGTTTTCAGGCCATGCACCACCCCTTTACCTCGCCCATGGACGAGGATATCGGCCTGATGGAGAGCGACCCGGGCCGCTGCCGCGCCAAAGCGTACGACCTGGTGCTCAACGGCATCGAGATGGGCTCCGGCTCCATCCGCATTCACTCAAGCGAGCTGCAGGAGCGCATGTTCAACCTTCTGGGCTTCTCGCATGAGCAGGCCTGGAAGCGCTTCGGCTTCATGCTGGAGGCCTTCCGCTACGGTACGCCCCCGCATGGCGGATTTGCCTTCGGTGTGGACCGCATGGTCATGCAGATCCTGCGCAAGACATCCCTGCGCGACGTGCTCGCCTTTCCCAAGATCGCCAACGCCTCCTGCCTGATGATGAACACGCCCTCCGACGTGGACAAAGCCCAGATGGATCTTCTGCACCTGCAGCATTTCGGGCTGTAATGGACTGGCTTGCCCGCACGCGTCGCTTGATCGGCGAGGATGACGTGCAAAAGCTGCGAAAATGCCACGCCCTTGTGGCCGGCCTGGGCGGGGTGGGCGGTATGTGCGCCGAGGCGCTCATGCGCGGCGGCGTGGGGCATCTGTCGCTGCTGGACTGCGACGCCGTGGCGCAGACGAACCTGAACCGTCAGATCGTGGCGCTTCGTTCCACCATGGGCCGTCCCAAGGCCGAGGCGCTGGCTGAGCGCTTTGCGGATATTTCCCTGGAAACGTGCGTCACGCCGCTCGTGGAGCGGCTGACGGCGGATACGGCAGAAGCGCGGGTTCGCGCGCTTGCCCCGGATGTGGTGCTGGACTGCATCGACAACGTGCCCGCCAAAGCCGCGCTCATCGCGGCCTGCGCGCGCCTTGGAATTCCTGTTTTCTCCAGCATGGGCACGGGAAACCGGCTGGACCCGTCGCGCCTTCATGTGTGCGACATCTACGAAACCAAGAACGACCCGCTCGCGCGCGTGATGCGCCAGCGGCTGCGCAGCTTAGGCGTTGAGCGTCTCACGGTGGTGTGCTCAAGCGAGACGCCCGTAACGCCTGCCGCGCCGCCTCCTGAGGAGCGGACCGCTACGCCGGGCAGCGCGGCTTTTGTGCCGCCGGCGGCGGGGCTGATGCTCGCCGCGCTGGCGTTTCAAAGCCTGCGCAGGCGTTGATAAACAGGTTGGGCAAGGACGGGAGCCCCGGGCGAGGCGATAAAGGCTGCGCCGGAATAGCGCGGCGGCAGAAGGGAAACCATGGCTAAGACAGGGATGGTTGTGTCGGTGGACGAGAAGCGCATGATCGTGCGCTTCCAGCGCACGGACGCCTGCGGCAAATGCGGCATGTGCCAAATGGGAAATGAAGCGGACGCCCTGTGCACGGTGGAAGGCTGCTTTGACGCCGCCGTGGGCGACGAGGCAAGCGTGGAGATGGCCGAAGGCCGCGTCGCGGGCGCGTCGCTTCTGGCGTACGGCGTGCCGCTCGCAGGGCTCATCGCAGGGCTGCTCTTGGGCGAGCCGCTGCATGCGGCGCTGCGCGCAACGTGGAGTGCGGACTGGACGGCGGCGGCCGGCGCGGTTCTCGGCACGGCGCTCGCCTTCGGGGTGATGCGCCTGTTTGATCCTCTGCTGGGTAAAAAGCGCGCATTCACGCCACGTGTGCTGCATATTGAACACAGGGAACATTCGAAAGGAGCGACAGACAATGGCAAGCGATAAGGTCGTTAAGCTAACTGAGACAGATTTTGAGGCAGTGGCGCTCAAGGCCGTAGTGCCGGTGCTTGTGGACTTTTGGGCCAGCTGGTGCGGCCCCTGCCGTATGGTGGCGCCCTTTGTGGACCAGCTGGCCGAGGAGTATGACGGCCGCGCGGTGATCGCCAAGGTTGACGTGGACGAGAGCCCTGCCCTGGCCGGGCAATACGGCGTCATGTCCATCCCCACGCTGATGGTCTTCAAGAACGGCGCCATGGTGGAGAAATGCGTTGGGGCGCGCGGCAAGTCCGACCTGGCCGCCATGATTGAGCGCGCGCTGTAATTTACGCTCGAAAAGCTCGGGAGGAGTGGAGCGTCCCATGCACATTGGCGTTCAGATCTCCAGCGTCCGGGTTCATCTGCAAACGCCCGCCGATCTGCGCAGTTCGCTACTAAAAGCGGCGCGGATCGGATACAGGCACATCCAGATGCAGTGGCAGTCGCCGGATATTCCCGACGGATACATAAAGGATGCATTGGCCGAGGCCGGGCTTACCTGCCTGGGCACGCAGGACTATACGCACGAGGTGCTGCCCGCTCTTGCGCGCGTCATCGCGCAAAACAAGCTGTGGGGCGGAAGGTACGTGTGCGTCAGCGGCATCCCCGAGGCGCAGATGAGCCTTGAGGGGTGCCGCGCTTTTGCCCGCACACTGGCCGGGGTAAGCGCGCGCTTGCAGGACGAAGGGCTTGTTCTGCAGTTTCACCCGCGCGCTGCGGAGTTCGCGTCCTTTGGCGGCGCGCGGGCGGTGGAAATCCTGATGCAGGAGATCCCCGCTCACTTCCAGATGGAGATCGATGTGTACCACGTGCAAAAGGCCGGACTATCGCCGGCCGAATGGATTCGCCGTATGGCCGGACGCATGGACGTGGTTCACCTGAAGGACATGGCAAGCCTGAACCCGGCGGACAAGACGCTCACGCCCGTTGGGCAGGGGGCTCTCGCCTGGCCGGACATCCTGTCGGCCTGCCGAGATGCGGGCGTTGTCTATCTGCTCGCCGAGCAGGAGAGCTGGGCGAAGGATCCCTTCATGTGCCTGAAGGAGAGCTACGACTTTCTGCAGGCCGCCTTGTCCCGGTAAAGCGGGACGTCGCCGCTGCGCAGCTTGGCCGAAGCGGAAACGAGCCGTTTGGTCCGCCCGAGCGCCATGATCGGAGGTGTCGGCCGTGCTGCCGCATCATATGGACAAGAAGCGGCTGTTTGAGCGCGTGTTTCACGCGCAGACGGCCTACGTTCCGTTGCTTGTCAACGTGCGGATGCCAGAACAGCCCCGAGCGAGCACGCCATGGCTGCGCATGCGCGACCCGAGCGCGGCGCTGGCGCACGCAGTGTACGGACAGTCGGATTCGGCGCGGGTTGGCTCCGATTTCACGCCCTTCGTTGAAAGCGGTTTTGTGGAGTGCCTTGTGCCCACGTTGTTCGGCGCACAGGCCTATGAAGCGCCTGGCGGCTATGCGGACGTACGGCCGGTCTTCACCGGCATCGAGCAGGCCGCGCAGGCGCAGGCCGATCCGGACGGCGGGCTGATGGGCGCTGCGCTGGACCACCTGCGCTTCCTTAGGGCGAACGCGCCGCCGGAATGGTTGGTGTGCATGTCGCGCTTCATGAGCCCGCTGGACAATGCCGTTGTGCTGCGCGGCGGCGAGTTTTACGCGGACCTGCTGGAATCGCCCGAGCTAGCCGGCGCTTTCTTAAACAACATAGCCGACGTTACGCTCGCCTGCATGCGCCGGTTTCTGGGGGTGTTGGGCGAGGAGCCGCGCGGCAGCCGCCTCACCGTGCGCGGGCTGTGGTTTCCGGGGCTGCGGCTCTCCGGCGACGCGGTGGTCAACCTGTCGCCTTCCGTCATCCGCGGGATCATGTTTCCGTTATACCGCCGCTTCGCCGACGAGTTTGGCGCGGTGATGCTGCACTACTGCTGCACACCCTCGCCGTCGGGCCATGTGCTGCCCGTGCTTGCCGAAGGCTGCGGCATTACCTGCGTGGATAACTGGCAGGGATACAAAACGCTCTTCAACGAGCGGCAGGACGGCCTTGCGCAGGAGCGCGTCGGCATATGCACCGATCTGCCGAAGGAAGCCGTCGCCGACCCGGAAAGCCTGTTCACCCGAGAGCCCCTGTTTGCCGACGTGCCGCGCGAGGGCGGCCGCCCGCTGACGGTGAGTGTGGGCGTAAGCTCGGTGGACGAGGGCCGCCGCCTGTACAATGGCTGGCGGGACTTCTTCGCGAGAAAAAAGTGGCTGTAGATGCCCAACCGCCGCCTTGTCGCCTGCATGCAGCAAAGCGCGCCTCCCTTGCGGACGGGCGCGCTTTGCATTTGCTGCGCAGAACCGCTACGCTTCCCTGCCGCCACCCAGGGCTTTGAAGAGCAGCGCCGCAGCGGCTGCGCCTACAAGCGGTGCCACGATGAACACCCAAAGGTTGGCAAGCGCCGCGCCGCCCGCGAAGAGCGCCGGGCCGATGCTGCGCGCCGGGTTGACCGACGTGCCGGTGAGTGGGATGCCCACGATGTGCACGAAGGCCAGCGTCAGGCCGATGACGATACCGGCGACGCTCCCCTTGGCCTTGTCGGAGGTGACGCCCAGAATGGTGAACACGAAGATGCATGTGAGGATTGCCTCCACCACGAGTGCGCCGCCGACGCCGCCCGCGTTGGCCACGCCGTTCGCACCCAGGCCGCCGGTCAGGTCCGCTACGCCGAAGCCCACGATCAGCTTGAGCAGCGCGGCGCCCGCCACGGCGCCCAGCACCTGAGCGATTACGTAGCCCACAAAGTCCTTTGCACTCATCTTCCGGCTGATGAGCACGGCCAGAGATACGGCGGGGTTGATGTGGCAGCCCGAGATGCCGCCGATGACATAGGCCATCGCCACGATGGACAAGCCGAAAGCAAGCGCCACGGCCAGGTGTCCGCCGGCCGCGTCGCACCCAAGAACCACGGCGCTGCCGCAGCCCATAAACACCAGAACAAGCGTGCCGACGAACTCGGCAATGTACTTCTTAGTTGCGCTCATGAGTATCTCCTCCGTCTTTCTATGTGTCGCATGCGGCGGCCAGGAAAGGCGCTGCCGTTGTTCGCGGTAAGCGGTATCGCGTTGCATCCGGCCGGACGCCCCCCCAAGGCCGTCCCGCAGCGCAGTCATGCCCTTCGTTTGCGCTACTTCCAGCGGGCGATGCGCTCGACGACGGTC
Source organism: Eubacteriales bacterium (assembly GCA_031553225.1). Classification (GTDB taxonomy): domain Bacteria; phylum Bacillota; class Clostridia; order Christensenellales; family UBA1750; genus JAVBLU01. Next base: position 160,592 of record JAVBLU010000013.1, on the reverse strand, counting down.
TTAGCCGTCTCCTCGTCGCGCACGCCGGAGATGCCCGCAAAGTACATCCCCTCGGGACGAAGCGTCTCAAAACAAAGGGGCAGATCCGACACGTCCAGATACACGTGTGCGATCTTGCCGCCGGCCTGAATTTGCTGGTACACCTTCACCCAGCGCGCAAAGCCCTCGTTGCCCGCGCCCGGCACCCACTGCACGGCGTCCAGATCCTTCAGGGCCAGCAGAGCGGGCAGGTGGCGCAACGCGCCCGGGCCGTCCAGGTGGTAGATGGAACGGTCGTAGAAGGCGCACTCCTCGGCGATTCCCGGCAGAAAGTACTCCTCGAACATCGCGGGAGAGATCATGCAGGAGAAGTCGTTGGAGGGGATGTAGTACCGTCCGTCGGCGATGAGGGAGATCCAGGACGTGCAGGGCATGCCCGCTTGGCGTATGGGCTCATAGAAGCGGTTAAACGCCTGAAAGTAGTCCTCATTCGCCAGCTTCAGGGCTTCTTTGATCTGCGGACCGTACTCAATCATGTCGATGCACAGCTGCTGCGGGTCGCGCAGGGCGGCCAGGTGGTCGCCGCCGGGATGGAAGTCCGTCAGACCGACGATGAAGCGGCCCTTGCCGCGCTCGATGAGGGCGTTGGCGAAGCGCTCGGTGGCCTTGAAAAGCGGATGGTTCATGTCCAGGCGGTGCCGGCCCATGTCCGCATAGTTCTCAAGGCATGGCTCCGTCCAGGTGGTCGTTTCGCCGTACAGATAAGGGCAGCCGCACCAGGCGGAGAAGATCTCCGGCCCCATGTTCGGCCATACGATAGGCAAAGCGTCGTATAGGAAGCGCGTGTTCTGCAGCTGTACGTCCATCTGTTCGGCGCGGAACTCAACGTCCAGCCAGCGCTCGGCCTGCGTTGCGTAGGTGCGCCGCGGCACGGGTTTTGGGTTGTTGACGGGCAGCGTGAGCACCACGGGCGGGCGATCGATGACGGCGTGGTTCCAAAGCGCTTCGTAACGCGCGTGGACTTTGTCGTAGTCTTCCTTCAACGCGAACACGTGCATACCTCCCGCATATAATCCGCTTTATTATACACATGCGCGCGCACATGCACAATCGCAATCTTCATGCGCCGCCCAACGCCGTTGGCCGGCGTTTCTCGTTCATGAATCGTTTACAATAATTCACAAATGAAACATGGCACCTGTGATGGCGCTATGCTAAACTGACGTATCACTACGTTGCATGTGGAGGGCTATGCCATGGAGAACAAGCCGCGCAAGCGCCGCAGGCGCAAGAAATGGCTTACCTGGCTCATCGTGCTCGCCGTGGCGGCTGGCGGGTTTATCGGGTACGGCTACTATCAGGCAAAGAGCTTTGTTCCTGTCGCCGCCGCGTCCTACGAGGGGCTGAGAGTGGAACGCGGGGATATCGAGTTGCTTGTGGGCGCAACGGGAAGCGTTGCGTCGGCTTCCGTGCGCGACGTGGTGTCGCGCGTGTCCGGCACAATCGTATCCGTGGGGGTGGAGCTGGGCGACCCGATCCGTGAGGGCGAGCAGCTGCTCGTTCTGACGGACACGAACATGGAGTCCGCCATTCGCACGGCCGAGTCGAGCCTGGAGCAGTCGCGCATCAACCTGAGCAAGACATACGTCACCACAAGCGCGGATCACTATCAGATCACGGCACCCGAGACCGGCCGCATCAAGTCGCTGAAGGCTGCGCCGGGCGAGGATGCGGGGCAGACCACCAAGACGTTCGGCGCGCTGTGCCTCATCATGACCGAGGGCAAGATGCAGTTCACCGTGCAGGCCGCGCCCAACAAGCTGAACATCGGCGATCAGGCGGCCGTGCTGGTGGACGGCGTGATGTATATGGGCGAGGTGATCTCTGCCTCCGGCGGCAACGCCGCCTCCGGCTCTACGCAGAACTACAGCGGGAACCTCACGGCGTCCACCATGACCAATGCCCAGCCAACGCCCATACCCAACCCAACGCCCACGCCTCCGCCGTGGAAGGGGAACATCACCATCCAAATCTATACGGACGAGCCGAACATCGGCGACATCGCCACCTTCATCGGCCCGGACGGCCTCACATGGGGCAGCGGCGAGCTGAGCATCGCGCCGGGCGCGTCCGTGTCGGTAACGGCCACATCCGGCAAGATTCGCGACATTATGTGCGCCAACGACATGAGCGTTACGCGTGGCGACGTGCTCTTCCGCATTCAGCAGGCCGAGGACGTATCGCTGGGCATCAAATCGCAAAAGCTCTCCATCGAGGAAGCCGAGCGAAGCCTGGAGGACAAGCGCAAGCAGCTTTCCGACACGCAGGCCGGCGTGTCCGCGCCCATCGGCGGCGTGGTGACCAGCCTGCCCGTGAAGGCGGGCGGAAAGTTGGCCGAGGGCACGGTGATCTGCACGATCACCGACGACCGCCTTCTGGACGTAAAGGTGGACGTGGACGAGCTGGACGTGGTGAACATCGAGAAGGGCCAGCCCTGCACCGTCACCCTGGATGCCCTGCCGGGTGAAACGTTTTCCGGCGCGGTGCAAAAGGTGGCTTCCATCGGAACGTACGCCAACGGCATCGCGACGTACAACGTGACGGTTCGGCTGGACGAAGCGCCGCGCGTGCGTATTGGCATGTCCGCCAGCGTGGACATCCGCGTGAAGCACGCGGGCAACGCGCTGCTTGTGCCCATCGAGGCATTGGTGCAGCGGGGCGGCGCATACTACGTTTACACGCAGGACCTGTCCGATCTGGAGCTTCAGGAAGCGCAGGCCGCGCATACCGGCCGTTCGGGCCTGAGCGGGAGCATAAGCGCCATGCAGCAGCGTCAGGCGCAGCAGATGGGACTTGTGGGCAACAATGCAAACAGCGGCAGCTCCTCCTCGGTGCCGCGCAAGGACGACCAGGGCCTCACCAAGGTGGAGGTCGGCATCCAGAACGAAACGCAGGCGCAAATCCTCTCCGGCCTTAACGAAGGCCAGCCGGTCTACCTGCGCCTGCCCAACGCCGGGGCCGCGCCGGGCAACGCGGGCGGCATGTTCGTCATGGGCGGAAATCTGCCGTCCAACATGGGCGGGCAGCAGCGTCCGCAATCCACACCGTCCAGATGATAAGGGGGCGAGGCTTTGATTGAACTGCGCGGCATCTCCAAGGTGTACGAGATGGGCGACACGGAGGTCAAGGCGTTGGATAACGTGTCCCTCCTCATCGAGAAGGGCGAGTTTGTCGCCATCGTCGGCCCCTCCGGCAGCGGTAAATCCACCGTCATGAACATCATCGGGTGCCTGGATACGCCCACCAGCGGCAGCTACCAGCTGGACGGCATCGAGGTGGCCGACCATACGGCCGACGAGCTGGCCACTATCCGCAACCGCAAAATCGGGTTCATCTTTCAGGGCTTTAACCTGCTGCCCAAGCTGACGGCTATCGAGAACGTGGAGCTGCCCATGGTGTACATGGGCCTCCCGGCCTCCGAGAGGCGCGAGCGCGCCAAAGCCGCGCTGGCGAATGTTGGCCTGGGCGAGCGTATGACCCACCGGCCCACCGAGCTTTCCGGCGGGCAACAGCAGCGCGTGGCCATCGCCCGCGCACTGGCCACCCAGCCGCCCGTCATATTGGCCGACGAGCCCACGGGAAATCTGGATTCGCGCTCCGGCAAGGAAGTGCTCGGCATCCTCAAGGAGCTGCACGCCAAGGGCTCCACCGTCGTGCTCATTACCCATGACAACGGCGTGGCCGCCCAGGCGTACCGGCGGGTGTATATCTCCGACGGACATATCGCCGGCGACGAACGCGGCGCCCCCCCGTCCCAGGAGGCCGGCGATGGGCCCGCAGAAGCCGCGGCAGGGCCTGAGGGTGCCGAGCCTGAACCTGCCGCCGGGCTTCCCGCGGCAACGCCGGAAGCTCCCGCAGAGGAGGCGACGGCTCCGTGAACATGATGCAGGCGATCAAGATGGCATGGAAGGCCGTGGCGAGCAACCGCATGCGCTCCTTCCTGACCATGCTCGGCGTGATCATCGGCGTGTTCGCCGTGTCCGTGCTTGTGTCCGTCGTGCAGGGCGCGACGGACTCGGTGACCAGCCAGCTTTCCTCGCTGGGCGGCAACCTGATTACCGTCACCGTGCGCACAACGCGTCAGCCGCTCACGCTGAAGGATTTGCCGGATGTGCGCAAGCTGCCCGGCATCGCCGACTGCACGGTCACGGTGTCCACCGCTGGTTCGCTTCGGCTGGGCAACCAGAAACATGATTGCGCGGTGGAAGGCACCACGCCTGAGGCCGTGCTCGTGCGCGACGAGGAGGTCACCGACGGCCGCTTCATCAGCCAAAACGACATCGACAACCGCCTGAGCACCATGGTGATGGGCGTGGAGGTGGCGGACGATCTGTTCGGCACGCGGGATGTTGTGGGGCAGAAAGTGACCTTTTCCGGCCGGCAGTTTACCATTGTGGGCGTGCTCAAGGAGAACGGCACCACCATGCTCGGCTCGCGCGACGACCGGGTGGTCATCCCGATTACCACGGCGCAGCGCATCACGCGGCAGACGAACATCCGCCAGTTCTACGTAGCTGCCAAGGACGAAGACAGCATCGACCTAGCGCTAGAGTCTTTGGATGCGTACCTGAAGGACCGCACGAAGACCGACGACGGCTTTACGGTGTTTGCGCAGTCACAGCTTGTGGACGTCATCTCCACTATGACGGGCATGATGACCGGCATGCTGGGCGGCATCGCGGCCATTTCGCTGCTCGTGGGCGGCATCGGCATTATGAACATCATGCTTGTGTCCGTCACGGAGCGCACGCGTGAGATCGGCATCCGCAAGGCCATCGGCGCGCGCCGGCACGACATTCTCATTCAGTTTCTGGTGGAGGCCATGTTCATCACACTCTTCGGCGGGGCGCTGGGGCTGGTGCTCGCACAGCTGGGCACGCGTCTCATCGGTGATATGATGGATCTTGCTCTTGACCTCACCCCGGGCGTCATCGCCTTGTCGGTCGGTTTTTCGCTGTTCATCGGGCTGGTGTTCGGCATCTATCCGGCGGGTAAGGCGGCCAATCTGCAGCCCATTGAGGCGCTTCGCCACGAGTGAAGCTTGAGGCGCCGGTTGTCGCGGCAATTTTGCTGGTTGACAGCGTACGTGCCGGGCACTATAATATCTAAATGTTGGCCGGAAGGGGTAGTGGCATGATTCTGCACGTGCGCGAGGTGCTCGCGGCGCCTGGCGAACGCTTTCCCTTCGAATTGGAGAGCCATCCTTCGGCGCTGGACGTGGGTGAAGAGACGCTTGTGTTCACCCAGCCGGTTCGCATCACGGGTGAAATGGCCGCTTACGGCGACCGTATCCACCTGTCCGGACGCCTGCAAACGAGCCTTCGTGGAGCCTGCGCGCGGTGCCTGGAACCCGCGGCCGTGAACGTCGCGCTGAAGATCAGCGAAATGTTCAGCAAGACCGAGGACGAGGAGCAGCCGGACAACCGCCTATACGACGGTATGGTGATCGACCTGAGCGACATGGCCGAGGAACTCATCCGTCTGGAGCTGCCCATTCGCCTTCTTTGCCGTGACAACTGCGCGGGCCTGTGCCCGGCGTGCGGAAAAAACCGCAACGATACGCCGTGCGGCTGCTTCGTTCCCGAGGATGACGAAGAGGACGAGGTTGCCCGGAAGGGGCCGGAACCGCCTGAGGCCATGGTGCGCTCGCTGTCTGGTTTGGGCGACATGCTCAAGAAGCATGGCGATAGGAAGAGTCACTAATGCGTTACCTCTCGGCTGACAAAAGCCGAGGTTTCGGGTTTTTTCAGTCGACATACGAGGAGGTGTAGGTTATGGCGGTACCCAAGGGTAAAGTATCCAAAGCGCGCCGCAACTCCCGCCGCGCGAATTGGAAGCTTTCTGCGCCCACCATCGCGGCCTGCCCGCAGTGCAAAAAGATGAAGCTGGCGCATCGGGTGTGCAAGTTCTGCGGCTATTACGACGGCCGTAAGGCGGTCGAGGTTCAAACGGAAAAGAAGAAGGCGTAGGCCTGCCGCGCCGTTGGCGAGGCGGTTGCCGCTCTGCATGTCATGGCATGCGGCCCCGGTGCTACGGGGCGGCGTGCGGTGACATTCTTTTATTCCGCCGCTGCGCAAACGAGCTGAACACCGCGACGTGCCAGCGCGCGTCGCCCCGCGCAGTCATTCGTGCGTTCCCGCAGGCTTGCGCTTGTCAAGCGTCCGCCGTTCTGATAGAATATAGCGGATGAAGGGGGAATGGCATGCTCACCGTCGCTGTGGACGCCATGGGCGGCGACAATGCGCCCCTCGCCATCGTGGAAGGCGTGGCGCTTGCCCTTCGCGCGCAGGCTGATCTGGCCGTCGAGCTGCACGGTCCCAAGGACCGGCTGCAGGGCATGATCCCCGAGGACGTGCGGCCGCGCGTAACGCTTGTGCACGCCCCAGCGGTCATCACAAATCACGAGTCCCCCACGGCGGCCATACGGCAAAAGGCCGATTCTTCCCTCGTGTCGGCGCTGCTCTCCGCCAAGGAGGGCCGCGCGCAGGCCGTTTTATCGGCCGGATCGACCGGCGCGGTGCTTGCGGGCGGCATCTTCCGCCTGGGGCGCATCCGCTCGGTGGAACGCCCGGGCCTGGGGCCGCTTTTGCCCACGCTGGAGGAGCACCCGGTCATGCTCATCGACATCGGCGCGAATGTGGATTGCAAGCCCCAGTACCTGCAGCAGTTTGCCGTGATGGGCGACGCGTACATGCGCGCGGTGATGGGCGTGAAGCAGCCGCGCGTGGCGTTGCTCAACATCGGCGCGGAGGCCGAGAAGGGCGACGAGCTGACACAGGCCGCCTTTGGGCTTCTGCAGCAAACCCGCGTTCACTTTGTGGGCAACGTGGAGGCGCGCGACGTGCTGGGCGGCGAGGTGGACGTGGTCGTGTCGGACGGTTTCGCGGGCAACGTGCTCCTCAAGTCCGTCGAGGGCACGGCCATGATGATGACGACGCTGCTGAAACGCTCCATCATGAGCTCTGCGCGCAACAAGCTGGGGGGCTTGCTGATCAAGCCCGCTCTGCGCGCCTTCCGCCGCAAGCTGGATTACACGGAGTACGGCGGCGCTGTGCTGCTTGGCCTTATCAAAACGGTCGTCAAGGCGCACGGCTCCTCCAACGCGCGGGCCATATGCGCCGCAATCCTGCAGGCCGCGCAGATCGCCAGGCTGGACGTGCCCGCCCTCATCGCAACGCGCCTTGCATCCAACGACGCATCCCTTACAACATAACGGAGGTGTCCCCATCATGGTCTTTGAGAAAGTCGCCCAGGCCATCGCCAACCAGCTGAGCATCGACGCCGCCACCGTCAAGATCGAGCAAAGCCTCATCGAGGACCTGAAAGCCGATTCGCTGGACGTCGTGGCGCTTATTATGGACCTGGAGCAGGAGTTTGATATTCAGATTCCCGACGAGGATCTGATGAACATCAAAAAGGTCAGCGATATCGTCGCCTATATCGAAGCGCGCGTATAGCCCGCGCCTTCTGCGCCCCGACCGGTTCCGGCCGGGGCTTTTGTGGTGCGGAGCGCCTATATCGTGTGCGCTTTACGTCCTGTTCACCCAAATCGCCATGCGGGCACAAAGGAGAACGAACGCTTGAGCCATACAGACTTTAGCGCCCTGGAGGAGCGCATCGGGCACGTCTTTGCCCAGCGCGCCCTGCTTGTTGCGGCGCTGACCCACCCCTCGCTCGCCGGCCAGGAGCGCGGCGTGGAACACAATCAGCGCCTTGAGTTTCTGGGCGATGCGGTGCTGTCGCTTTGCGTGAGCGAATGGCTGTACCGCACCTATCCACAGCTGCCCGAGGGGCAGCTGACGCGTTTGCGCGCTATTTTGGTGCAGGAATCCACGCTGGCCGAGTGCGCCCAGGAGCTGCAGCTTGCCCCGCTCATGCGCCTTTCGCGCGGGGAACACCAGTCGGGCGGGGCGCAAAAGGCGTCCACGCTCTCCGACGCCATAGAGGCGCTCATTGCCGCAGTCTACCTGGACGGAGGGCTGGAAGAGGCGCGCCGCTTTGTTCTGGCCATGCTGACCCGGCGTGTGGAGAAGGCGCTGCAGGGTTCATACCGCCGCGATTGCAAAAGCGAGCTGCAGGAGCGCGTGCGCGCCGCATGGCCCGCCTGTGCGCCCGAATACGAGATTATCGCCGAATGGGGTCCCGCGCACGAGCGGATGTTCCGCGCGTGCGTGCGTTTTGGCGGCGAGGAACGCGGCACGGGCGAGGGCAACTCCAAGAAGCTGGCCGAGCAGAACGCCGCCCAGGAGGCGCTCGCGCATTTCCCCATCAAGGGCGAGGTCGAGGCATGACGCGCGCCCCCATGGGCCGCCGCGACGGCCCGAACCGTTTCGGGAGGACGCCTTGCATCTAAAGAAGCTGGAGATTTACGGGTTCAAATCCTTCCCCGATCGCACGGTCATGTCGTTTCATAGCGGCATTACCGGCGTGGTCGGGCCCAACGGCAGCGGCAAATCGAACATTGCCGATGCCGTACGCTGGGTTTTGGGGGAACAATCCGCTAAGATGCTCCGTGGCGCCAAGATGGAGGATGTGATTTTTGCCGGAACCGACAAGCGCAAACCGCTGGGCTTCTGCGAGGTGGCCCTGACCTTCGACAACCAAAGCGGCGACCTGCCGGTAAGCTTCGCCGAGGTAACGGTAGCGCGCCGGGTGTTTCGCAGCGGCGAGAGCGAGTACCAGCTCAACCGCACGCCCTGCCGACTGAAGGACATCGTGGAGCTCTTCCGCGATACGGGCATCGGCAAGGAAGGCTATTCCCTGGTGGGGCAGGGCAGGATCGACGAGATTCTCTCCACCCGTTCGGAGGACAGGCGGCGCGTCTTTGAGGAGGCCGCCGGAATTGTGAAGTACATGGCGCGGCGCGACGAGGCGGAAGGGCGCCTTGCGGCCACCGCTGCGAACGTGGAGCGCGTGGACGATCTGCTGCGCGAGCTGGAGGGCCAGATAGCGCCGCTTGCTCAGGCCGCAGAGGTGGCCCGCCGTTACGAAAAAGTACGCGACGAGCTGAGGGGCCTGGAACTGGCCGCTTTTGTGGAGCACTACGACCGCATGACCGATCGTATCGGTCAGTACGAAGGCCAGCTGAGCGCGTTGCAAAAACGTTTGATCGACCTGGAGGACGCTCGCGCAAGCGCCCTGCACCGCCGCGAGGAATGCGCGGCGGCGCTTACGCAAAAGGAAGAGGAAGCCGCCGTCGCCCGGGAAACACACCTGGCCATAACGCGCAAGGCGCAAACCCTGCAAGGCGCGCGTGACCTGGCGGCCGAACGCGCCGCCGCCGGCTCGCGCGACGCCGAGCGCGCCGCGCAGGACGAGGCGCAGGCACAGACGCGCTTTGCCGCGCTTACGCAGGAGAGCGGCGCTGGCGAGGCGCTCGTGCAAAGCCGGGCCATAGCGCTCGCCGAGCTGAAAGATCAGGACGATCGTTCCGCGGCCGCGCTGTTGGCGGAGCTGCAAAAGCACGACGCCCTGGAGGAGGAGCTTGAACAAGCCAAAGCCCGGCGCATCGAGGCGATGAACCGCGCCTCCAACCTGCGCACGGCGCACGCGCGCTTCACGGCCATGCGCGAGGGGATCGAGCGGCGCATGGCGCAGGTGGCGGAGCTTTCTCACAAGGCCGGCGCGCTCCTGCCGGACGCGCAGGCGCGGGCGCGGGAAGCCGGAGCCGAGGCCGAGCGGGCGCACAGCATGCTCGCGGGCGTGCGCGAAGCGCTGACGGCGGCGCAGAAGCGATCGGAGGACGGGGCCGCGCGCATGGAGGAACTGCGCGCGCTGCAGCAGCGCCTGGAGGGCGCGCGCCGCGACACGGCATCCCGCCTGGGTGTGCTGCGCGAGATGGCCCGCGACTACGAAGGCTACGCGCAGAGCGTGCGCGCGGTGATGCAGGAGGCCAAGCGCCGCGGCATGCCCGGCGTGCACGACGTGGTCGCCTCACTGCTTACCGTGCCTAAGGAGCTGGAGCGGGCGCTGGAGATGTCGCTGGGCGGGCAGATGCAGAACATCGTGGTGGAGCGGGAAGAGGACGCGCAGGCCATGATCGAGCACCTGCGCGCCAACCGCCTTGGCAGGGCGACTTTTTTGCCCATCTCGGCCATGCGGCCGCGCCTGTTGTCGCGCGAGGAGCGCGCGGCGCTCTCCATGCCCGGATGCATCGGCGTGGCCAGCGAGCTGATCTCCTTTGACCCGCGCTACCGGGGCGTGGTGGACAGCCTGCTTGCCCGCACGGTCATCGCCCGCGACCTGCCAAGCGGCATCGCTATTCAGCGGCGCGGGGGCCACGCTTTCCGCCTGGTCACGCTGGAGGGAGACGTGATGCACTCCGGCGGCTCCATGACGGGCGGGTCTCTGCAGTCTCGCGTTACAAGCCTTTTGGCGCGCGAGCGGGAGATCGCTGAACACCAGGACGCTTTGGCCGCTTGCGAGGACAAGCTGGCCGAGGCGGCGGCCGAGCTGCACAGGGCCGTGCAGGAGCGCGCGTCTGTCAAGGGCGAGCTGGCCGAGCTGTACGAACAGGAGAGGCAGCAGGACATCGCCGTGGCGCGCGACCAGGAACGCCTGCACAAGGCGCAGGACGCCCTGGCGGACGCGCAGCGGCAAGTGACCGAGCTCGGCCAGGAGCAGGCGCAGCTGACGGAAGCGCTGGACAACGTGGACGGCGAGATACGCGCCGCACAGGAGGCGCATCCGCACGCCGATGAGGACATACAGGCGGTCATCGCAGCCCTGCAGGCTGATGTGCAGGCCGCGCGCGCGAGCCTTCAGGCCGCGCGCGACGAGCGGACCCGCGCGCAGGTGGCCTATGCCGCCGCAGAGCGCGAGCACGCAGCCGCCGGGCGCGATTCCCAGCGCCTTGGCGAGGACAAACGCGGTTTGCAAAGCCGCCTTGCCGAGCTCGCAGCCCAGCGCGCGGCGCGCGAGCGGGAGATACGCGCCCAGCAGCAGGCCGTCGCGGCCGCGCAGAGCGAGCTGGCCGCGGCGCAGAGCGAGCTGCTGGCGGTGGAGGATCAAGCTGCGCAGGCCGAACGCGCCCGCCAGGATGCCCACGCCCGCGAGCGCGCGGCCACCTCCGAGGCGGAAACCCTGCAGACGGACATAGAAGCCGTGCGCGAGAGCGCACATAAGGCCGAGCTGCAATGCCAGCGCGTGAAAGGCGAGCTGGACAACCTGTGCGGCCGCATCTTTGATGACTATGAGATGACCTACGCCCTGGCCGAACCCTTCCGCGTGTCCAAGCTGCCCGTGCAGGAGACGGCCCAGCGCATCGATGCGATCAAGGCCGAGATACGCGGCATGGGCGCGGTGAACGTGGGCGCGGTGGAGGAGCACCGCCGCGTGTCCCAGCGCTTTGCCGAAATGGGCGCGCAGCGCGACGATCTGCTGGCCGCGCAGGAGGATCTGCGCAAGGTGATCGCCGATTTGACCAAAAAGATGGAACACCGCTTCCGTGAAGAATTTGGAAAGTTAAACGATTACTTTAGTCAGACGTTCACGCGTTTGTTTGGCGGCGGCCGCGCGGAGCTGCGCCTGCAGGACGAGGAGGACGTGCTCGGCTGCGGCATCGACATCGTGGCCCAGCCCCCGGGCAAAAAGCTGCAGCTGCTCTCGCTCCTTTCCGGCGGCGAGCGAGCGCTGACGGCCATCGCTATTCTCTTCGCCATGCTGCGCCTCAAGCCGACGCCCTTCTGCATCCTGGACGAAATTGAAGCGGCGCTCGACGAGGCCAACATCGCCTCCTTCGCCGATTTTTTGGCAGAATTCTCAAGAGATACCCAATTCATCATCGTAACGCACCGCAAGGGCACCATGGAGCGCTGCGACGCCCTGTACGGCATCGCCATGGAGGAGAAGGGCGTCTCGCGCATGGTATCCGTCTCGCTCAATTGATCAGGAGGTACAGTCATGCAGCCTGAAAAAAAAGGTTTTTTTGCCCGTCTGAAGGAAGGCATGTCCCGCACGCGCGATCAACTGGCCGCCAAGGTGGATCAGCTGGTCGGCTCCACCCGCCAGTTGAACGACGCCTTCTACGAGGAGCTGGAGGCTATTTTGGTCTCGGCCGACATGGGCGTGACGACCAGCGCGCACATCCTCAGCGAACTGCGCGCCCGCGTGCGCGAGGAAGGCGTACGCGACGCCGCGAAGGCGCGCGAGCTTCTGCGCTACATCATGGTGCGCCAGTTCATCGCGCCGCCCTTTTTGCCCGGGAAACCGGCCGTGCTCTTCATCGTGGGCGTGAACGGCGTGGGGAAGACGACCACCGTGGGCAAGCTGGCTCTGCGTTACAAGGAGGACGGGCGCAGCGTGCTCATCTGCGCGGCGGACACCTTCCGCGCCGCCGCCACGGAGCAGCTCTCCATTTGGGCCGAGCGCGCCGGCGTGCCCATCGTGAAGCACGGCGAGGGCGCCGACCCTGCCGCTGTGGTATTCGACGCGCTGCGCGCCGCGAAAGCGCGCGGTTGCGATATGGTCATCATCGACACGGCGGGCCGCCTGCACAACAAGGAGCACCTGGTGGAAGAGCTGAAAAAGATGAAGCGGGTGATCGAGCGCGAGATGGCGGACGCGGACCTGCGCTCCCTGCTCGTGCTGGATGCGACAACCGGCCAAAGCGGCCTGCAGCAGGCAAAGGTGTTCACGCAGGCCGTGCAGCTGGACGGCATCATCCTTACCAAGCTGGACGGTACGGCCAAGGGGGGCATCGCCTTCTCGGTGAAGACCGAACTGAACCTGCCCGTGCGCTTCATCTGCGTGGGCGAGGGCATCGCCGACCAGCAGCCCTTCGTGGCCGAGGAATTTGTGGACGCCATTTTGCCCGTGGACGGCCGCTGACGTCACCGGCGGCCTTGAAACCTGGGCTGCATGCGCATGCGCTGCGGGGGAAACCACACAATGAGGAGGCGTGCTCATGCGCTATTTCCGTAAAATTGTCGGCGAACGCCTCTACCTGTCGCCAGTCAGCGCCAACGACGACGATGCTGAGAACTACATAAGGTGGATGAACGATCACGCTGTCGCCGCTCATTTCGGTCAGTATCATCGCGTCGTTTCATCGAAAAGCGATATGAAATGGCTGTACGAACCGGGAAGCGATATGCAGCGCTATGCGATGGTCCTCCTTGACGGCGACGTGGTGATTGGTTCCATAAGCATACATAACATCGACCATCTCAACCGCAACGCTTTTCTTGGCATTTTTATCGGCGAAGAGGCGCAAAGAGGCAAGGGCTACGGTGCCGAGGCCATCCGATTGATTCTAGCGTATGGGTTTAACACATTGAATCTTCATAATATCATGCTCACCGTCCATGCAGACAATTGCGCGGCCATCGCTTGCTACAAAAAAGTGGGCTTTCAGGAAGTGGGACGTCTGCCCGAATGGGTATTCAAGGACGGTCAGTATACGGATAAAGTGTATATGGGTATCCTGGCGCGGGAGTTCGACAGATAGAGGATACTGCGTTGCCCTCGCGGCACAAGCATACGGCACGAACGTCAGCCCGGCGCGCAGCGGCGTTGGGCTGGCGTTGTTCCTGCATCGGCGCGCAGTTAAGGCAGGGGCCGCTGCACGCCCTGGGCGTCCACGCGGGATGGTCCCGTGAGGAGAAGCTCGTCGAGGGGCACGGCCTCATACCCGGCGGATTTGATACCCGCCAGGATGCGCCGCAGCGCCGGCACAACGTCCTTGGCGTCGGTGTGCAGCAGCACGATGCCTCCGGGCGCCAGGCTGTTCAGCACCCTCGGGACGGTGACGGACTGGCCTTCGCCCTTCCAGTCAATGGAGTCGATGCTCCACTGCACGCCCGTATAGCCCAGCGCGTTCGCCGCGGTCATCACCCGGTCGTTGTATTCCCCGTACGGCGCGCGGAAGAGCGTGGGCTTTGCGCCGGTGAGCGCTTCTATTTTTTCTCCCGCGGCCTGAATGTCCGCGGCGATCTCCTTGTCCGGCAGCGCGTTCATGTGCGGGTGACGGTCGGAGTGGTTTTCCACCCTGTGCCCGGCCGCGGCGATGGCCTTCACGGCCTGCGGATACTTCTGCGCCCAGGAGCCCAGCACGAAGAAGCTGGTGGTTACGCCCGCATCGTCCAGAACGTCCAAAATCTGTTCGATGTGCTCATCGCCCGTTGCGGCGTTTAGCGTGACGCTTACGGCCTTGCGCTGCGTCTGCACGCTGTATACGGGAACCAGCTTTTCCCGCGCAAGCGTGGTCACGTCCCGGCCGCTCTTGTCCAGCGCGGCCTGCACGCTGGGTTCCAACGTGGCGGCCAGGCAGAGCCCAAGCGCGATGAGCGCGCCGGCAAACCTGCGCTGCACGCGCATCGACGCATACCCGATGATCCGCATCCGCCCACCTCCCCTGCATCCTATGACCGCCGGGCTGCCGAAAAGAAGCGGAACGCCTGTTCTTGCACTTGCGCGGAAAATGTGGTATGATACGAAAAAGGGGAGTGGGAGGATGGACATGCGGCAGCTGATTGCCGAGCTGCGCGCGGACGGCTCGTTCATGGACAATGTGATCCGCTGGCATGTGCAGCCCGCCGTGGAGGGCGTGTACGATCCCCTGCCCGAAGGGATGGATGAACGCCTGCGCGCCGCGCTGCAGGGCCGCGGCATTACGCAGCTGTACCATCACCAGCGCATGGCCCTGGACGCGGTGGCGCAGGGGCGGGACGTGACCGTCGTGACGCCCACGGCCTCCGGAAAGACGCTGTGCTACAATCTGCCCGTCCTGTCCGCCATCCTGCAGGACGACTCGGCCCGCGCGCTGTATCTGTTTCCCACCAAGGCCCTGGCGCAGGACCAGGTGGCCGAGCTGTACGCGCTCATCCAGACCACGGGCGCCGATATCAAAACGTCCACCTACGACGGGGATACGCCCGCCACCGCCCGCACGGCCGTGCGCCAGGCGGGGCACGTGGTGGTGACCAACCCGGATATGCTCCACTCGGGCATTCTGCCGCTTCACACGAAGTGGGTGCGGCTGTTTGAGAACCTGCGCTTTATCGTCATCGACGAGGTGCATGTGTACCGCGGCGTGTTTGGGGCACACATGGCCAACGTGCTGCGCAGGCTTCTGCGCATCTGCGCCTTTTATGGCAGCAACCCGCGCGTCATCTGCTGCTCGGCCACCATCAAGAACCCTAAGGAGCTGGCCGAGGCGCTCACCGGCCGGCCCATGTTCCTGGTGGATCGTTCCTGGGCGCCTTGCGGGGAAAAGCACGTGGTGTTCTATAACCCGCCTGTGATCAACAAGCAGCTGGGCATCCGCAAGGGAGCCGTGCAGGAAACGCGCGCGATCGGCTCGTACCTGGTGGGCCGGGGCGTGCAGACCATTTTGTTCGCCCGCTCGCGTCTGGCGGTAGAAGTGCTCGTTCGCACGCTCAAGGGCGTCGTGCAGGACACGCTGGGCCGCAGCGGCGGCGTGCGCGGCTATCGGGGCGGATACCTGCCCTCCCTGCGTCGCGAGATCGAAAAAGGCCTGCGCTCGGGCGAGGTGCGCGCCGTGGTGTCCACAAACGCGCTGGAGCTCGGCATCGACATCGGGCAGCTGCAGGCGTGCGTGCTGTGTGGCTACCCCGGCTCGGTCGCCTCCATGTGGCAGCGTGCGGGCCGGGCCGGCCGGCGACAGGAGACCTCGCTCACCATCCTGATCGCCAATTCATCTCCGATTGACCAGTACATCGTGCGAAACCCGGACTATCTGCTCGGCCGCCCGCCTGAGATGGCTCTTGTGGACCCGGACAACCTGCACATTCTGCTCTCCCACATAAAGTGCGCAGCCTACGAGATCCCCTTCGAGCGCGGCGAGCTGTACGGAGGCCTTCAGGAGACGGGCGAGTTGCTCTCCCACCTCACAAGCGAGCAAGTGCTGCGCGCGGCGGGCGGCAAGTACTACTGGCAAACCGAGGAGTTCCCCGCCAGCGAAGTGTCCCTGCGCACGGGCATGATGGAGGAGAACTTCCTGATCGTGGACATCACGCGCAGCAAGTCCGAGCCGCGCGTGATGGGTGAGATGGACCGCTTCACCGTGCCCATGCTCCTGCACGAGAAGGCCGTCTATCTGCACGAAGGCAACCAGTATCAGGTGGAAGAGCTGGATTTTGACAACAAGAAGGCGTATGTGCGCCGCGTGGACGTGGACTACTATACGGACGCGAACATGTCGGTTCAGCTGCGCGTGTTGGACGTGTTCGTGCAGCAGGAAGGCCCGGGCGGCAGCCTTGTGGAGAGCGGCGAGGTGCTCGTCTCCAGCATCGTCACGCTGTTTAAGAAGTTCAAGCTGGACACGCAGGAGAGCCTGGGCTTTGGGCCGGTCAACCTGCCGCAGACCGATCTGCACACCCAGGGGTGCTGGCTGGTCATCCCGGAGGCGGCCATGGCGCGCTTTTCGCGCGAGACGGGGCAGACGGCGCTGGTGGGCCTCACGGGCGTGCTGCAACGCATGGCGCCCATGGACCTTTTATGTGACGAGCACGATATACGCGCGGTGTGCCACATCCGCGACCCGTTCACGGGCGGGGCCACGGTGTTTTTTTACGACGTGTGCCCGGGCGGCATCGGGCTTTCGGAGGCGCTATCCGGGCGCATGGAAGAGCTGCTGCTGCGCAGCCGCGGCCTGATTGAAACCTGTCCCTGCGAGGACGGCTGCCCGTCCTGCGTTGGGGCGGCGTCGGGCGGCGGCGCGGGGCCGGGCGACGGAGGGGGCATCGCGGCGGGCAAGGGCGACGTGCTCGCGCTCATCGACGCGCTGCTCAACACGCCGTGATCCGCAACCTGTCTTCCCGGTTGCGCACGCTGTCCACAATGCCCGCGCAGGCAGCGCCGCCCCCGCAGGAGGAGATGCCGCTGTGGCGGATCGTGCGGCGCTACCCGCTTGCGCATACCGTGGGGCGTGCGCAGCTCTCCGCCCTGCTCCAGGTGGGTGTGAGCGGCTTTTCCCTGCTTTCGCCGGGCGAAGCGTTTGATCCGCACGCGGCCGTGTACCTGGACACGGAGACCACGGGCCTGTCGGGCGGCGTAGGCACGCTGGCGTTTTTGGTGGGCATGGGGTACTTGGAGGGCGAGGAGTTCGTGGTGGAGCAGCTGCTTCTGCGTGACTACTGCGACGAGGGTGCAGTGCTGGCCGCCGTGGCCGAGCGCATTTCCGGCCGGGCGCTGGTCACCTACAACGGGGCCTCCTTCGACCTGCCTCTTCTGCGCGCCCGCATGATAATGAATCGGCTGCAGGAGCCGCTTGGCAACCCGCACACAGACCTTTTAACCGCCGCGCGGCGGGTGTACAAGCTGCGCCTGCGCAAGTGCGCGCTGACGGACATCGAGAGCGGTGCGCTTGGCTTTGTGCGGGAGGACGATCTGCCCGGCAGGGAAGCGCCCGAGCGGTTCTTCCGCTTTTTGAGGACGCGTGAGGAAGAGCTGTTGCTGGAGGTTGCCCGCCACAATGCGCAGGACATCGTGTCTTTGGCGGCCCTGCACGGCCAGCTAGCGCGCCTCGCCAGCCAGCCGGAGGAGGGCCACCGGGCGGACGCGGTGGGCATAGGTCGGCTTCACGAGCGGGCGGGGCAGCTGGAATGGGCGGAGCGCTGCTACCGCATCGCCGCCGCCGGGCGGCCGGGCAGCGCCGAGGGCATGGCGGCGCGCTGGGCGCTGCACAGGCTGTACCGGCGTACCAAGCGCCCGCAGGAGGAGCGCGACGCGCTTTTATCGCTGGTGGACGCCCGCGTGGGCGGACAGGAGGCGCTGCTCGCGCTGGCCAAGGTGTGCGAGCACCGCCTGAAGGACTACCCAACGGCCCTATACGCCGTGGACGAAGCGTCGCAGCGCGCGCGCGAATCGGGCGATGCGGCGCTGCTGGAGGAGCTGTCTAAGCGCCGCGCGCGCATCGTGCGGCGGGCGGGCAAACAGAGCAGGGAGGACGGGGTACGCCATGTTCGGTAACCCACAAGCGCTATATGCCTATCTCATCCATGCGCGCGGCAACCTGAAGAAAGCCAGAACGCTGTATGACCGCGCCTTTGCCGCCGGATGCGACCGCGCCCGCTTCTACGCGGCCTGTGGCGTGCTGTTGCTGCGCAACAACGAGTTCGAGAATGCTAAAAACTTCTTGGCCGAGTCGCTTGCGTGGTTTGAGAGCGACAAGCGCTTCGCGCCCCCTAAGAAGGGACAAAACAAGCGCTATACAAAATCAGACCGGGCGAACATCCGCGTGAACCTGGCGCTGGCGTACTGGAAAAACGGCGACATAGACCACGCCGTACAGATGCTGGACGAGGTATACGCTTTCTACAAGAACGCCTCCTTTTACGGCAGCTACGGCTATTTGCTCATCGCCCAGGGTGACAAGACCGGCGATTATACGCGCGCCGAGGAGATCAACGCGGAAGCGCTCGACTACGAAGCGGACGATGCCGTCATCCAGGACAACATGGGCCAGCTGCGCTATCGGCAGGGCCGCTTTGAGGAGGCGCGCGTTTTTTTTCAGCGCGCGCATGAGCTGCGCGCCGACCAGATCGACTCCATCGCCTACCTAGCCTTCATCGCCCACGAACTCGGCGAGGACGATAAGGCCCGCGAGCTGGCGGACAAGGCCCTGTCCATGGAGTTTAAGCCCCTGGGTACCGTCCCGCGCGAGACGGTGGAGGCCTTCCGCGCATCCCTGGGCTGACCTGTGTGTCTGCGCGGAGCTGGAGAGATTCGCAGTCTGTCTGTGGCAGGCAGGGCCGTTCGCGGCGAGGGTCCTGCGGCAGACGAAGCGTGGTTTCCCCCGTCCTGCACCGCAGACGCCATCGCACTGGGGCTGAGTTGCCTGTCCATCGGCGAGCTTGGCGCCGAATGGCCCGGAAGCACATGTTCATCATGTGGCAGTCAATCGATAGTCAGCCCGTATGGACGCCCCTGCGGCGGGGCGTTTGTCCTGTTCTCAGGAGCTTGGGCCAGGGGGTATACCCGCATTCCGTGAGGTGATGCGGAGCGTGGAGTTAAACCAGACAGCGGCAGATGCGGCGCACCGCAAAGGCCCTGCGCGGGATTCATCCGGTCAACCTACGGTTGACAGCGGTTATGCTTTTCCAATTTGCGGTCCATTGCGCTGTGTTGCACGGCCTGCTATGCTGTTCCCATAGGTGGTGAGTTGATGATCAACAAAGCGGAAGTGGGCAACCGGATATGCTCCCTTCGCAAGGGGAGCGGCTTTTCGCAGGCGGCTTTTGCCGAAAAGCTTGGCGTCAGCGCTCAGGCGGTATCCAAGTGGGAAACCGGGCAGGCTTTGCCGGACGTAGACATCCTTTTGGGTATGTCCTGGCTTGTCCATGTCTCTATCAACGAGATTCTCGAGGGCGGCGGCGTCATTCGCAGAATTGCCAACAGGCCCTTTGAAATGAAGGACATCGCCCTGTTTGTGCCCGAAGAAGAACGAGCGTACAACAGCGCATGGGCCAAGCGCATTATCGAGGGCGAATGGACAAAGAGAAACTGGGAGGAGCATAAGGCGAACAGGGCGGCCAGACAGTACATCGGGAAAAAGATCGCCGAGCACGGCGGCGTCATTCTGGAAATCGGCGCCGGCCCGGGCGGCGGCTACATGCCGGCCGTTCTGCTGGAAAAGCCGGATGCCAACGTCATCATCAGCGATCTTTCGCCAACCGTCGTGCGCGAGTGGAAAAGGCTATTCGATGCCGAACTCAATCCGCCGCATGTATCCTATGCGGCTATCGATCATTGCGATATACCGTTCAGCGACAACAGCGTGGACGTCATCTCATCGGGCGGAGGGTTCGGCAACACCGAAGGCGATAAGTACGAGGCGCTCAGTGAAATTTACAGGGTACTCAAGCCGGGCGGTATTTATGTTTCGGGCGAGGGATACGTGACGCAGGAGACGCTTCGCTCATTGCCCGAGCACGCGCAGGCCGCCTTGTTGCGCAGACGCCCGGACATTTTTGAGGATTTTTATGATGCGTCCGTGACGGCCGGCTTCAAAACGATCGATAACATCCTGGGCGGCGGGTGGTCGACCAAGGACGACGACAGCGCCATCGCCGACTTGGCAAGGGAGCTGGGTATCGAATTGGTTTTCACCGGCTATCTTCGGTATTGCACAAAGTGACCGCCGGCTCATGCGCCGTCTCCTCGCCATATGCTGATGGGCGGCCCTGTCGGCGGGCTGCGTCCTGCGCCATGCCGGTCGGCCAGACCTACGGCACCAGCCACTGAGGCAACAGGGGCAACAGCTTGTCGATGGAGGGCATGGGCAGTGCGGGCACGGTGTCGTCAGAGGGCGCGAACGGCGTGAGCGGCTCGGGCACGTACACCGGCGGCACGGTGTATACGGCCATGCCCGAGGGAAGTGATCGGGTGTCAATGCCCGCGTCCTGCGCCAGGGCGTGCTCGGCGAGGGCGTAGTAGGTAAAGGTCATCCCGCGCGTTGCGTGCGTATCCACGTAGCTGAGCAGGCTGCCGGCCGGGCCGGTCAGCGCCACAACCTCCACGGGCGAGGCGTCCCCCTGGCGGCGGTACACGCGGTAGCGTGCGTTGTCCGATTGGGCGTAAAACGATATGCGCGGCAGGCCGCTCTCGCCCGCCTCCACGCTTACGCTGGCAGGCGGAGCGGGCCGCTGCCAGAAGGAGCTCACCTGCGTTGGTTCCGTGCCCGGCCAGAAAGGCTCCCTCGCCACGTAGGCGGGCGGAGTGAGCTCGTTGGCCCGTACGGCGCGCAGCTCGTGTTCCATGGTATACTGGTCGATGTCGACGAAGGACAGGGCCGCCGGCTGAGTGAAGTCGCCGTCGCCCGCCCCGTCCTCGTGCGCGGCGGCCATAAGCGCCGCGGCCAGCTTGGCGGCCACGCTTCCGCCCGTGGCGCTTGCGGGCATGGCGCGCTCGGCGGAAGGTTCGTCAAAGCCCATCCACACGGCCAGCGAGCAGCCGGGCGTATAGGCGGCCGTCCAGGCGTCTCGGTTGCCGGTGGGTTTCTGGCCGTTGGTGCCCGTCTTGGCCGCGGCAGGGTAGCCAAGCGCACCGATCGGCTTGGCTGTGCCCCACATCGCCGCCGAACGCAGCATGTCCGTCACCAGATAGGCCACCTCCGGCGAGGTGATACGTTGGCCGATTGGGCGTTGTTTGTACACCGAAGCGCCGTCCGGGCCGTCGATGGAGCTGATCGTATGCGCTTTGAACTGCGTGCCGCCCGTGGCAAAGACCGCGTACGCCGAGGCGATCTCCCAGGTGGTGGTGCCAACCGTCATCGCGCCCAGCGCCAAAGGCAGGTACTGATCGTCCTTATGGATGGTCACGCCGAACCGCGTGAGCGAGTCGCGGCCGGCCTGCACGCCCATTTGCTGCAATAAGGCCACGGCCGGAATGTTTTGCGATTTGGCCGCCGCCACGCGCAGGGTGATCGGCCCAAGGAAACCGCCGCCAAAGTTTTGCGGTGCGTATCCGTCAAAGTCGGAGGGAGCGTCGTACACGATGGTGGACGGCAGCACGCCCAGTTTCTCAAACGCCGGGGTATACACGGCCAGCGGCTTGAGCACTGACCCCGGCTGCCGATACGCGCCAGTGGCCCTGTTGAGCGCTCGCTGCGCCGTATAGGCCCGGCCGCCCACGACGGCCCGTACGCCGCCCGTGCGCGGGTCCACGATGGTGGCCGCCCCTTGGCACAGCGCGCCGTCGGGCGCGTCGGGCGGAAAGTACTTCGCCTCGGCGAAGATCGCCTCGCACCGCTCCTGCAGCTGCGCATCCAGCTCCGTATGGATCACGTAACCGCCCGTTTGCAGCGCGTCTGCGTCGATCTGCAGCGCGGCGCAGGCGTCGGAGATTACCTGGTCGATGTACCAGCCGTTCTTTTCGTTCGTTGTGCGCTCCACGAGTACGATTTTCTCGTCCAAGGCCGCCTCGCATTCCTCCGAGCTGATGAAGCCGTTGTCGCGCATGATGCCCAGCACCAGGTTGCGGCGGCTCAGCGCGTTTTGCGGCTGGATGTGCGGCGCGTACCTGGTGGGGCTTTTCATAACGGCCGCCAGAAGCGCTGCCTGCGCAACGGAGAGTTCGGCCGCGTGCCGGCCGAAATACACCTGCGCCGCCGCCTCCACGCCGTACGCGCCCGCGCCGAAGTATACGGTGTTCATGTACATCTCCAGAATTTGGTCCTTCGTATAGCGTCGCTCGGCCTCCAGCGCCAGCCACGCCTCGTAGATCTTGCGCGGCCAGGTTTTGTCGCTGGTTAAGTGCGTGAGCTTGACGAGCTGCTGGGTGATGGTGGACGCGCCCTGCGAGAGCGTGCCCGTGCGCAAGTCGTGCAGCGCTGCGCCTCCCACGCGCACCCAGTCCACGCCGCCGTGTTCGTAAAAGCGCAAATCTTCCGCGGAAATGAAGGCGTTGCGCACCATCTGCGGCACCTGAGCGATGGATATGGCCACGCGATTTTCCCCACTGTGCAGCGAGGACACCTTTTCCCCGTCCTTATCCAGCACCACCGTGGTTAGCGGAAGGCTCGTGAGCTTCACGTCGTCCAAACCGCCGTAGCGCGCCTTTTCGGTTTGGATGAGCGCGAATAAACCGATCCCCCCTGCCGTGCCGCACGCCAGCGCTAGAATGAGGAGCACGGAAAAAACGCGCCGCACAGTTATGCGCCGCGTTTTCCTCTGCGTTGTTTCGGCCATGCCATCCGCACCTTTCACGGAGGAATCCGCAAAAGGTACGTTTCCCGTTTTGCCGCGCCGCTATGTAATGTCGGCGATGCCGGCCGCTTTCACAAACTGCATAAGCCCTGCACGGCCGTCCTCCGTCTGTGCAAAAACGCCCGCGTCGCGCAGTACCTGCGCGCATACCTCGGCCACCTCGGCGCGCAGAATTTTCTGCGCCGCCGCCTCGTCCGCGGGCCGGCCGTGACGCGCCGCAACGTCGCGCAGCCAGGCGGCGTGCAGTTGAAGCGGGTGTCCCGCCGGGTATTCATTGTGAACGCTTCCCGCGCGCAGCGCCTGAGCGGCCGCGGCCAGCTCGGACTGCAGCCGGCCGGGCAGAATGAAGCAGCCCATCACCTCGATGAGGCCGATGTTTTCTTTTTTGATATGGTGCAGCGGCGTGTGCGGGTGGAACAGGCCCATCGGATGCTCGGGCGTTGTACGGTTGTTGCGCAGCACCAGGTCCAGGCGATAGCCGTCGTCAGTCCTTCGGGCGATGGGCGTGACGGCGTTGTGGGCCGTGCCGTCCGTATGCGACAGAATGCCGCGCGCCGCGTCGCTGTACGCGCTCCAGGCGGCCATCGTGCGCTTCGCCACCTCCGCAACGCCCGCGCGTGGGCCGCTCACGCGCAGGCAGGGCATGGGCCACTCCACGATCTGCACGCAAACGTCCCCGGCGCCGCGGGCCGCATACTCCGCGCGGATGGGCGCGCGGTCCATGGGGAAGGCGTATTGCCCGCCCTGAAAGTGGTCGTGCGAGAGGATGGATCCGCCAACGATAGGCAAGGGCGCGTTTGCCCCCAGAAAGTAGTGCGGGAAACGGGCGACAAAGTCGAGCAACCGCTCGAACACGGCCGGCGTGGCCTTCATGGGCGTATGATCGTGTGAGAAAACGATGCAGTGCTCTTCGTAGTACAGATAAGGCGAGTACTGCAGATGCCACGGCTCGCCGTTGAGCGTAAGTTGAAGCGTTCGGTGCGTCTGCCTGGCCGGAAAGCCGATGCGGCCCTGGTATCCCACGTTTTCCCGGCAGAGCATACACGTCGGATATCCGGACTTAGGGGCTCTGAGCGCCGCGGCGATGGAGCGCGGGTCCTTTTCCGGCTTAGAGAGGTTGATGGTGATCTCCAGCTCGCCCGCGCTGGTTCTCTCAAAATAGCGCACGTTGCGGGCGATAGCGTCCACGCGGATGTAGTTGGAGGCGCGGCACAGCCCGTAGAACCACCGCGTGGCTGCGGCCGCGCCTGCGTTCGCCTCCAGCTGCGCAAAGACGCGTTCCACCTCGCCCGGCCGGGGGGTCAGAAGGCCCATCAGCTTCGTATCGAGCAGTTCGCGCTCCTCGGGCAGATCGCCGATCAGCCCCTGCTGCGCCGCAAAGTCGCACAGCGCGTCCAGCATGGGCGTAGCGGTCGGCGGGAGCATTTCCGCAGGACGATCCTCGGCGTCCATGGGCGCGGAGGGCTGCGTAAGGTTCAGCGCCGCAAGCAGCTGGTTGCGGCTGTAGATCACGTCGGCGGGTGTGATGAGCCCGCGGCGCAGGGCAAACGCAAGGAGCTGCTCGATGTGGTCGCAGGCGGCGGCAGCGTTCATGGAATCGTCTCCTTCATGGCATTATCTTACCAGGATTGCCGCCGCTTGACAATCGCCGTTCACCTTGACAAACCCGCCTAGGAACGCCATAATTGCAGCGATACGATGCGAGGGGGAATGCGCTGCATGTTCTGCGGTGCGGATTTACTCAAGCTGCTGTGCGCGCAGGACGGCGCGGCCGCCCTGAAGGAGCTGTACGGTGTGCGCGAGGGCACGCTGGCCTATGAGACGGACCGCTACGTGAGCCTTCTGCGGCAGCACGCGGCGCTGTACGCAGAGCAAAACGACGTGCGCCTTTTCTCCGCGCCCGGTCGCACGGAGATCATCGGCAACCACACCGACCACAACAACGGCTGCGTTTTGGCAGCCGCCGTCAATCTGGACACGATCGCCGCCGTTACCCCGCGGGACGACGGTGTAGTGCGCCTAAGTTCCGAAGGCTACGCCCGCGCGATTGAACTGAATCTGTCGGATCTCTCCCCTCGCCCTGAGGAGAAAGGCACCTCCGCCGCGCTCATCCGCGGCGTGGCGGCACGCCTTAGCCAGCTCGGACGGCCGGTGGGCGGCTTTATGGCCGCGGTGGGCAGCAATGTGGCCACCGGTTCGGGCCTGAGCTCCTCCGCGGCCTTCGAGGTGCTCCTTGCCACCATTTTTGACGGCCTGTATGGCGACGGCCGCCTGGATCCCAAAGAGAAGGCGCGCGTTGCGCAGTATGCCGAAAACGTTTTTTTTGGCAAGCCCTGTGGCTTGATGGACCAAACGGCCTCGGCTGTAGGCGGGCTGGTGTTCATCGATTTTGCTCGCTCTCCGGCGCGCGTGGAGCCGCTTCAGTTTGATTTTGCCGCGCACGGCTACTATCTGGTAACCGTGAACACGGGCGGCGACCACGGCGATTTAACTGCCGAGTACGCCGCCATTCCCGCCGAGATGAAGCAGGTGGCCGCGCTGCTGGGCGCGGGCGTGCTGCGCGAGTGTTCGGCGCAAAAGGTTCTGCAGAGTCTCCCCGCGCTGCGCGCTCAGACGTCCGACCGCGCAATTTTGCGCGCACTTCATTTTTTGGACGAGAACGAACGTGTCCTGGCCCAGCCGGACGTGCTCGCCCGGGGCGATCTTCCCGCCTTCTTTGCGGCGCTTATCGCCTCCGGCGAGTCCTCATGGAAGCTGCTGCAGAATATCTATGTGGGGCAGGATCAGTCCCTCGCCCTGGCGCTGGAGCTCTCCCGACGCATGCTTTCCGGCCGGGGGGCGTGGCGCATCCATGGCGGCGGGTTTGCCGGCACTATTCTGTCGTTCGTGCCGCTCGGGCAGCTGGACGCTTACCTGCAGAGCATGAACGAGGCCTTTGGCGCGAACGCGTGCACGGTGCTGTCCGTGCGCAAACAGGGCGCTGTGGAACTGAAGCTGTAGAGGAGGTGGGGGCATGCTGCTCATTAAGAACGCCAACCTGCTCACCATGGACGAGCGCGACTACATGGGCGGCGATCTGCTCATCGGCGAGGACGGCCGCATCGCGGCGGTCGGATTCGAGCTGCCCCAGCAGGGCGCGCGCGTGATCGACGGAACCGGCCTGTGGGCCGTGCCCGGCCTGATCGACGCGCACTGCCACGTGGGCATGTGGGAAGACGGCATGGGCCGCGAAGGCGCGGACGGCAACGAAGCCACCGATCCGGTGACGCCGCAGCTGCGCGCCATCGACGCCGTGAATCCGCTGGATCCGTGCTTTTCCGAGGCACTGCACGCGGGCGTGACCACCGTGTGCACCGGTCCGGGCAGCGCCAACGTCGTGGGCGGGCAGTTCTGTCTGCTCAGCACGCACGGGCGTTCCATCGAGCAGATGCTCATCAAGGAGCCCTCCCATTTGAAGGCGGCGTTCGGTGAAAACCCCAAGCGCTGCTACGGCGAGCAAAAAAAGACGCCCTCCACGCGCATGGGTACGGCCGCGATACTGCGCCAGGCGTTTGTGGACGCGCAGAGTTATATGGAGAAACAGGCGGCAGGGGAGGGCGACCCGTCCAAAGCGCCGAGCCGCGATTTAAAGCTCGAGGCGCTGGCTGCTGTGCTGCGCGGGGAGATACCACTCAAGTGCCACGCGCACCGCGTGGACGACATCCTTACGGCCATCCGCGTATGCCGCGAGTTTTGTGTGCGCTATACCCTGGACCACGTGACGGAAGGGTACATGATCGCCGACGAGCTGCTCGCCTGCGGCGCGCCGGTCATCATTGGGCCGCTCTTTTCCGAACGGTCCAAGATCGAGCTGCGCAACATGACCTTTAAGGCGCCCGCCCTGCTTGCGCAGGCAGGCGTGCGCTTCGCCATGATGACCGATCACCCGGTCATCCCGCTTCAGTACCTGCTCGTGTCCTGCACAATCGCCATGCGTGAAGGCTTGCCCGAGCGCGAGGCGCTTGCCTGCGTCACGCGCAACGCCGCGGAGTTCTGCGGCCTGGGCGGACGAAAAGGAGCGCTTGCCGCCGGGCTGGACGGCGACATCGCCCTGTTCGACGCCCATCCGCTGGACATGCGCGCGCATGCGCGCATGGTGTTCGTGGGCGGGGCCATCGTGCATGAAGCGTGAGATTCGCCCGTGATCGACGTGGAGTGACCCGGAACGCAAGTTTTCCTTTTCGTCCTCCCCGAATCCCCATATTGCTCTGCTTTTCGGGCAGGCGTACAGGATTTCGCTTGACAGCCCTCGACGATTGCCGTACAATCTGATCTGCCTATCATGAGGGGGATTACCCGTGCAGCACACCGTCCGCGCAACAACAAGAAACATGGCGTATAGCGCGCTGTTCGCAGTGCTCTCCTCCATACTGATGCTTTTTGAAGCGCCGCTTCCCCTGCTGCCCACCTGGCTCAAGCTGGACGTCAGCTCCCTGCCCGTGCTGTTTGCCGGCTACATGCTCGGTCCGGTGTGGTGCCTTGCCGTTCAGGGGGTGAAGAGCCTCATCGCTCTTCTGCACACATCCACAGGCGGCGTGGGCGAGCTGGCCGATTTCCTGATGGGCTCCGCCCTGTGTCTGCCCGCAACGCTCTTCTACATGCGCGGCCGTTCGGTCAAGAACGCCGTTGTGGGCATGGGGGTCGGTATCGTCTGCATATGCGCCATGGGCGTGCTCACGAACGCCTTTCTGCTCATGCCGCTCTTTTTGCATGTGTCGCCCAGGGAGCTGTTCTCGGGCGCTGCGGCGGAGAGCGCGGGCAAGCTCTTCGGCGCGGCCAGCCAGCGCAATGCGGCCATTACCGGCCTGGCCAGCTATCTTGTCTACGCCGTGATTCCTTTCAACTTCGTTAAAGGCGTTCTGGTATGCGCGGTCACGCTCCCCATCTACAGACGGCTCGCCCCCTTCCTCACCCGCCGGGCAAAACCCGAAGCGCTGGAGGAGTAGGCGGCACGTGCGTCCTTCACGAGGGAATACTCATAATTTGGGCCACACTGCGTATATGCCCCGCGCGCCTCGTAAATCCTGCGAAACGGAGGGACATGCTTGACGCGCTATCAGTCGCGCAACGAAGTGGAGACGGAAAAACTAGCCAAGCACGTGTCCCGCGTGTTGCACGCAGGTGACGTACTGTTGCTGCGCGGTCCCATGGGCGCAGGCAAGACGGCCTTCGTGCGCGGCCTGGCGTGCGGCCTGGGAATTGACCCGGCCCTGGTGTCCAGCCCGACGTTTGTGTTGCAGCACATCTATGAAGGCGGCAGCGTTCCGCTCGTCCATATGGATCTGTATCGTCTGCAGAACGTGGACCTGTACGAGCTGGGGTTTGAGGACCACCGCGCCACGTCCATCACGGCCATCGAGTGGCCGGAGCAAGCGCTGGAGCACGTGGAGCCGCCCTACATCGAAGTGGATATCGTACCGGACGAGGAAGGCGCGCGCACCATCGCCCTACGCGCTGTAGGCGGTCGGGCGCCGGCCATCGAACGGCAGATCAGCATGGCCAGGGCTGCGAAATGACGGTTCTGCTTCTGGATACGAGCGCTCAGCCGTGCTCTGTCGCTATCGCGCGGGACGGTGAGGTGCTCGTTCATTTTTTCCTAAATCTCGGGCTGCAGCATGCGCAAAGCTGCCTCCCGCTTATGGAGCAAGCCCTGTCCTTCGCGGGGATGCGCCTTATGGATATGGACCTGCTGGCGGCCGTCACCGGCCCCGGCTCCTTTACGGGCGTGCGCATCGGCGTGTCGGCCATCCGCGCGCAGGCGCACGCGCTGGGCAAGCCCTGTCTCGGCGTTTCCGCGCTGCATGCGTTGGCCTTTGCCGCGGGCGATGGCCTGGTCGTGCCCATGATCGACGCGCGGCACGGCGACGTGTACGCTGCCGTGTACGACCAGGGCGCGCTCCTTCACCCTGATGATGCGCTGCCCTTGGGGGATCTGCTCGGCGTCCTTCCGCCTGAGCGGAACGTTTGTTTTGTGGGCGATGCCAGCCGCATACACCGCGCCCGCATACGCGAGGCGCTCGGCAGCCGCGCCTGCTTTGGCGGCGTTTCCTCCGTGCGCGTAGACGCGGGGGCCGCGGCGCTTCTCGCCCTGACCCTGCAGGCTCAGGCCGGGCCGCCTGAACGCCTTGTGCCCTCCTACTGCCGAGCGTCCTCGGCGGAGCGTGAAAGGGAGGCGAAGGCGGCGTCCGCCCCTGCCCCTTGTGTGCGACCCATGCAGATCGCCGACCTGGATGATGTGCTGGGCATCGAGCACGCAAGCTTTTCCGTGCCGTGGAGCCGCGAGGCCTTTGTGCGAGAGATTGTGGAGAACCGCGCCGCGCGCTATTTGGTGTTGCTGGTAGGAGGAAAGCCCATTGCCTACGCGGGCGTATGGCTGGTTATCGACGAAGGGCATGTGACGAACATCGCCGTACACCCAAGCGCCCGCGGCAAGGGTTACGGCGAGATGATCACAAGCGCGCTCATGCAGCTGTGCGCCGACAACGGAATCACCTGGATGACCCTGGAAGTGCGCCGCTCCAACACCGTGGCGCAGGCGCTGTATAAGAAGCTTGGCTTCACGTCGGTGGGTTACCGAAAGCGCTACTACGAGGACAACCACGAGGACGCGCTCATCATGGTATGCGAACAGGACCGCATGCCCGCACCGACCAACGGCGACTAGAGCCGCAAACCGCCCGCTGAGCGCGGAGGTTTGCGGCTTCGTTCATCTTTCCTCTTTGTCACAGCGGCGGACGCACGAAACCGGTGCGTCTTGGCCGCCGGCAAGGCCACGGTGTGAAGCGCCCCAGCCGGACGGCCGCGCCGCCCGGTTTTTTCATCCCCCGGGAGCGGAAGCGGCCTTTTCGCAACGCATATCTACGTAGCCCATGGAATACCGATAAACGAATAAAAAACATCGAAAAACGATAAAATTAGATTGTAATTCAATGGACGACGTGGTATCATATGCGCAGCTGCGAAATGGAAAGAGGGTCGCCATGAAGACATCGCGCTTCGCCGTCGGTCTGCTGTTCACCCTGTACGCTCTGTTTGCCGCTTGTCTGTCCGCCGCGTGCTTGCTGCCATGGACGCTGAACAGATCGGTGATCTTCCTGACGGACGCCTTCCAGGCGGTGCCGGGCTACTACGGTTTTCTGCTCGCATTCCTGCTGGTCGCGGCCGCACTGGGGCTGTGGATCCTGGGCGAGATGATCGGCATGCTGCGCACCGTTCCCAAATCACCCTTCTGCGCCCGCAACGTGCGTGCGCTGCGTCGCGTCGGCTGGGCGGGGCTCGCGCTTGCAGCGCTGTTCCTGGGCAAATGCGTCTGGTTTTTCACCATCCTTACCTGCGTGTGCGGGGTGGTGCTGCTCATCTGTGCGCTGTGCGCCTTCACACTGTGCGATCTGTTCCGTCAGGCGTTGGCCTACAAGCGCGAAAACGACCTGACGATATAGGGGGGAGCGCCGTGATCGTGGTGAACCTGGATGTGATGATGGCGCGCCGCAAGGTGGGGTTAACCGAGCTGGCCGAGCGGGTGGGTCTGACGCAGGCGAACCTGTCCATTCTAAAAAATGGAAGGGGCAAGGCTGTGCGCTTCTCCACCCTGGACCGGCTTTGCAAGGTGCTTTGCTGCCAGCCCGGCGATCTGTTTGAATACGTGGAAGGCGAGCAGGAGGAAAGCGACGATGATCATGTGTGAGGAAGCCCGCCCGGGCGAGAACCGGCGGTTGGGACGATGGCTTCTGCTTGTGGGGCTCGTGATCGGCGTGCTTGCCGACCGGCTGCTCGTGGCCCCTTTCGGTGCGGATTTGCCTTATTTTGCGGCCATCTTCTGGCTTTGCCTCCTGGGCCTATTTTGCGTGGTCAACCGCGATCGCCTGCGCGACGGCCGGGCGTGGTACCTGGCGGGCTGTTGCGGCCTGCTCTCGGTGTGGAACCTGATCTTCGACTACAACGGCAGGTACGGCGAGCTCACCGTGTTCGTACTGCCCTGCGTGCTCATGGCGCTTGCGGTCTGCCTGGGCGGCGTCAACCCGAAGCGCGCGGGCGAAGTGGCGCTGCGCTGGCTGCTGGGGTGGTTCGTGTGGCCGTTTTCCGGCATTCCCGCGTGTTTTCAGGCCGTTGGATCGCTGACCGCTGGCGGCAAGGGGGGAAACCTGCGCCGCGTGCTCATCGGCGCGGCGCTGGCCGTGCCGCTGCTGGCCGTAGTGATGCCGCTGCTCACCGGGGCCGATCAGGTTTTCGCCTATTACGCTCTGGAGGCCTGGAGTCTGAACAGCCTGTCCGACATCGTCGTGCACGTCGTTGTGGTCTTTGTGATCGGGCTGCTCTTCTTCTCTTTTTTCTGGAACGCTCGGTTCATGCGCTACCGCGAGTTGGGCGAACCCACCGCGCAGCGCATGGACGGCGTGATCATCGGCACGGTGCTCAGCATCGCCGTGTTTGTGTACACGCTCTTCGGCGTGGTGCAGTTCACCTACCTGTTCGCCCGGGCCGGGCTTCCGCACGGGCTTACCTACGCGCAGTACGCAAGGCAGGGCTTTGGGCAACTCATTGCGGTGGTGGCCATCAACCTGGCGCTCTTTGGCGTGACGCTGCGCTATACGCAAAGAACGCCAGCGCTTACCGGGCTGCTCACCGCGCTGCTTGCGCTCTCGGGGCTTATGCTCGCCTCAGGGGCGGTGCGGCTGTGGCTGTACATCCAGACCTACGGCATCACCTGGCTGCGGCTTTTGTCGGCGTGGTTCATTATCTACCTCGCCGCTGTGCTTGCGCTTACCGCTGTACGGCTTGTGAAGGAACGCCTGCCGCTGATGGCCGTTTGCGCGCTTGCGCTTGTTGGCTGGTATGTGGCGCTCGGTTTTGCCAACCCGGACGCCCTGATCGTGCGCTGGGGTCTCACGCACGCCGAAAGCCGCACCGAATGGCGCATCCAGAACACCGAGTACCTCAGCGACCTGTCGGACGACGGCCGGCTCGCGCTGGCGCGGCTGGAGGGCCCGGACACGGTGCGGCCGTTCTACCGGGGCGGTGGGAGAAGCCTCTCCAGCCATGCGCTGTATGCGCTGCTGAAACCCTGAGTATACATGCGTTCTTGGTTGCAGTGCCGGGCGGCGTGCGCCACGGGCGTCCGCCATCTCAGCCAAAGCGGACGGGACCATGACGGCGGGCGACGCCGCCGTGTTCAGCGGCAATGCGCCCGCGCCATATATGCCCGAATGGCATAGCCGTTGTTCTAAGCGCCCGGCCTGGTGCCTGCGGAAAGCATTCGGCCCCGTCCGGACGGTGCACGGCGCCCTGCGCAGCCAGACAACGCGCGCTTGGGCGCAACGGCGTACGAGCGTTTGCGCGGATATGCGGCTCATCGGCTCGGACTTTACCGGTTGCGCGGGCTATGACGCCGCTTATGCCGCGGCGCAGCAAAAGTTTGGCGGTTCCTCCATATAATGGCGGGACCGCCTTGGAGCATATACGGCCCGGGCTGCCTTTGTTTTCACAGCCTAAGGGTCCCAAAGCCGCGGCAGCCGTGTCGGTACAGTGAGAGAAGTCTCCTCGGTCCACGCTAAACAGGAAGATAAAACAGGACGATAGTATAAAATGTTTGACATATGACCACGGGGCGTTTGGGATATCCTTACATATGTTTTCTCCCTCGTATGCAAGTAGCTGGTCGTCTCAGGTGCTCAGCTAGCGAGACACGGCGGTGCCGGGCGCTTGTTGGCGAGACGCTTTAGCCAGCCGGGCAAGCGGACGGGCCGGCCATCGCCACCAGTTTGCCTGCCGGTGTGCTTGTGCATGTGCGCACAGCGCTAGATGGCACCATACACATTGACGCTCCGCGCGGCGCGTGATGCGGTGAGCTTGTATTTGGTACCGTATGAACACGAAAGGATGGGTGGCCATGATAGTCGGCAGGCGAACCGCCGTTTTGTTCCTTGTTGTACTGCTTCTGCTGACCCCTGTCGTAGCCTACGCGGTGGATGTAGGCAGCTACACTGCCCTGAAGCAGGCTGCGGCGGATAATGAGACGGATGTGAACATCGTTGCCGACATCATCTATGACCCCGCTGCGACAACGGTGTCTTTCAACAACGACGTCGCGATCAACGGCAACAACCAC
The DNA here is from genome assembly GCA_031553225.1 of Eubacteriales bacterium. Classification (GTDB taxonomy): domain Bacteria; phylum Bacillota; class Clostridia; order Christensenellales; family UBA1750; genus JAVBLU01. The sequence goes on along the minus strand of JAVBLU010000013.1, from coordinate 127,742 downwards.
ACGCTGACCGGAAACGGCAATGTGCGGCTCATCACCGTCAACGCAGATTTGACCATGTCCAACCTGACGCTGACAGACGGACATGCAGGTGCGGACCGGGGCGGGGCCGTCTATGTCACAGGATCGGCGACGGTGACGGACTGCACGTTCGACGACAACCACGCGATGACGGGCGGGGCGCTCGCCGTCGACGGTGGCCTGGTGCTGGACAGCAGCGTGTTTACCGATAATACCGCGACCACGGGCGGCGGCGCCGTTTCGCGGGGGAATATAGGGTACCTGGCGACGATCACGGACTGCTCGTTTATCAACAATAGGGCGGGATGGTTCGGCGGTTCGGCCGTTCAACTGGCGGATGACGCCTATGTAAGCGGCAGCAGCTTCATCGATAACGCCTGCATCGTGCAGCAGTCGCTCTTTCAAGGAGCCGGCGCGGCGCTGGAAGCGGGCCCGACAAGCCAGATCACGCTGAACGACTGCACGTTTATCAACAATTCCAGCACAGCCGGCGACGCCCTTGTGGATGCATCCAAGCTGACAGGCGCCGTGGCCTCGGGTTTCCTGTTCCCCTTTGCTGGGACGAACGGAACGGTCATCGTGGACCAGGGCAGCGTGTTCAGAGGCAATACGCCCCATACCGTATACGACGTGCCCAACGGATACCGCGACATTGAGACCCCGTTGCCCCCGGCGCTCCCTCCGACGCAGGTCATCGCCGGAAACGGCTCCGGCCCGGACCGGGCGGCACAAGGCGTTTTGCGCAGCCTTGTGCATGTGCCGCTGCGCATAACGGCGTACGGTGCGTTTGCCGAACGCACGCAGCTCATCGGCGTGTCTCTCGTCGCGGGCGAGGCCTTCGACGCCCTGACCGCCGCGGCGCAGCGGGAGTTCGGCGCCGCCCCCGCGCTTGTGTTCGAACTGTCCTTGAGCCAGCCGGGCGAGGTGAGCGAGCTGGCCATCGCCACCGATCTGCCCGCCGGCACGCTCGTGCACGTGCTATGCCTGGAAGGGGGCAACGTGCGCTCCCTCGCCGCAGCCGTCGCCGACGGCCGCGTGGCCGTGGAGGTGACGGCGCTGGGCGCCTACGCGCTCGTGGCCGAGTAACTCGTCAAAGCGAAAGACGGCGCGCTCTCCCAAAGACGGAGGACGCGCCTTTTTGCAGCCATGTGTTGCCCATCCGATTGGTGCGGACTATAATGGCTGCGAGGTGGTGCGCATGCGCAGACAGGATCGAGCCGTTACGGAAAAACCGGAGATCGTGGAGATCGTTGCGCGCTGCAGCGTGTGCCGCCTGGGCATGGTGGCGCAGGGGCGGCCGTATATCGTGCCGCTGTGTTTCGGCGAGGAATGGAGTGCGGACGGACGCCTGACGCTGTATATGCACGCTGCGCGCGAGGGCCGAAAGATGGACGCCCTGCGCGAAAGCCCGCGCGTGTTCTTGGAGATGGACCGTGCCATCAACGTGACGACCGCCGCGGAGGCATGCGGTTATGGCCTTAATTATGAAAGCGTGATGGCCGAAGGCGCAGTGCGCATTCTGGAGAACCCCGTGCAGCGCCGCACGGGGCTGAACGCCATCATGCGCAAGTTTGCCGGGCGGGATGATTTTTCCTATGCCGCCGCCCCGATGGCCGCCGTGGCCGTGCTCGCCCTGGACGTGGACATGGCAACGCTTAGCGCCAAGCGCCGCCTTGCGCCCGGCGGGTCCCAAACCGGCGGAACGCCCGGCCCTGCGGATAAGGCGGGCCCGGACCGAGCCATTTCTTGTCATCGCCCCGGACATGGGGTATAATCGGGGCGTGACAGGAGGGTGCTCATGCGGGTGATCAAGGGGAAAAACGGCAACATCGCCGTGTTTGAGGAAAAGGGATGCATTGCCGTGCCGCAGGACGTGCGCGACGCCGTTGGCCTGATGTTTGGTGAGGAGTGCTCCGCCGGGGTTTTCCTCAAAGCGTGCCTCCCGGAGAGCTTTTTTGAGCTGCGCTCCGGCTTTGCGGGCGACATGCTGCAAACGCTGGTCAACTACCGTTTTCGCGTTGCCGTCGTGGGCGATTTTTCCATATACTCTAGCGCGGCCCTGCGTGACTTCATCTACGAGAGCAACAAAGGCGGAAGCGTGCGCTTCGCCGCCGACGAGGCGGAGGCGGTGCGCTGGGCAGAGGAGGGCTGACATGGCTATTTCCTTTGAAAAGCGTTTGATTGACCGGGGAGCTTTTGAGGCATGCAGCGTGTGTGACGTGAACGGCGACGGCATCGCCGACATCGTATGCGGGTCGCACTGGTATCAGGGGCCGGACTTTACGAAAAAGCACAAAATTTGCGATATCGCATCCTCGGGCGAGTACCTGTGTGATTTTGCCGATATCCCCATGGATGTGGACGGGGACGGCTTGCCGGATATCGTGTCCGGCTCATGGTTCGATGACAGCTTGTATTGGCGGCAGAACCCGGGGGCCAAGGGCGGCGCTTGGACGACGCACCGTGTCGGCGGCTGCACGAACATCGAGACGATACGCGTTTTCGACATCGACGGGTGCGGCACGCCCGAGATCTTTCCGAACATGCCGCACTCAGCCGCCACCTTTTTTAAGCTTGTAAAGGACGAGAACGGGCGCGGCTTGGGACGCTTTACGCGCCACGTGATCGGCGACCAACCGGCAAGGCACGGCCTTGGGTTCGCGGACATCAACGGCGACGGCCGCGTGGACGTTTTGCTGGCCAACGGTTGGCTTGAGCAGCCGCCGGACCCGTATATGGACCACTGGACGTTCCACCCGGAGTGGGATTTCGGCTCGGCCAGCGTGCCCATTCTGGGGTACGACGTGCTCGGCCGGGGCCTTCAGGACATCATCGTGGGCCAGGGTCATAACTTCGGCCTTCACTGGTACGAACAGCGGCCGCAGGCCGACGGCACGCGCGGCTGGGTGAAGCACGACATCGAAACCTCCGGCTCGCAGTACCACGACATGCAGCTGTGCGACGTGGACGGCGACGGCGAGCCGGAGCTGGTGACGGGCGCGCGGTACTTTGCGCACAACGGCCGCGACCCGGGCGAGCACAACCCCATCGGCGTGTACGTATTCGACCATGTGCGCGGTGGGCGTTTTGATCGCGTGACGCTGGATTATGGCATGCCAGGGGACGCTTCGGGGGTTGGCATCTATTTCTGGCTGCACGACTTCGATGGCCACGGATACCCGGACCTTGTCGCTCCGGGCAAAGAGGGCCTGTATCTGTTCAAAAACAGGAGCGCGCGATAGAAGGGCGGGAAGCGATATGGATAAGCTGCGCTTGGCGTTTGTGGGCGCGGGCTACATGGGCCAAAACGCGCATTTGCTCAACTACCTGAACCTTCCGGAGGAATGCACCGTCGTCGCTCTGGCCGAGAAAAAGCCCGAGCTTGCCCGCCTTGTGGGCGAGCGCTGCGGCATACCGCACGTGTTTGGCGACTTTGCCGATCTGGTCGCCTCCGGCGTTGCGTACGACGCCGTGGTGTCCGCGCAGCAGTTTCGCAACCACTGCAACGTCGTCCCCATGATTCTGGCGCAGCGAAAGCCGCTGCTGACTGAGAAAGCCCTCTGCCTGGGGATGGACACGGCGAAGAAGCTGGTGGACTGCGCCGATAAGAGCGGCACGTTCCATATGGTGGCATACCACAAGCGCTCCGATCCCGCCACTGAGTACGCCAAGGCGGTGGTGGACGAGTGGCGAGCCTCCGGCGAGTTCGGCAAGATGCGCCTGGTGCGTATCCACATGCCCGTGGGCAACTGGCAGGCGTACACGCCGCGGCTGTACAACACGGACGAACCGTATCCCTTCTATGAGCCGGAGCCCTTCCCTGCCGGTTACACCAAAGAGATGGGGGAGGCGCAGTTCCGTTTCGTCAACTACTACATTCACCAGGTGAACTATCTGCGCCACATGCTGGGCGAGCCGTACGAGCTGGACTATGCCGCCCCGTCCGGCGCGCTGCTGGCGATAAAGAGCCGCAGCGGCGTGTGCGGCGTGCTGGAGATGGAGCCCTACAGCCTGAAGGAGGGCTGGGGCGAGACGATCACCGTGTGTTTTGAGCACGGATCCGTGCACGTCGAGCTGCCCGAGCCGCTCGCGGCGCGCCGCAGCGGCACGGTAAGCGTGATGCGCGATAAGGCGGGCGGGGCGGGCTATGCGCAAGCGCCCCGGCTGCCGGCCGTTTCCGCTATGCAGAATCAGGCCAAAAATTTTTTGGCCGCCGTGCGCGGGGAAAAACTGCCGCCCTGTGCGTCCCCGGAGGCGGCGGAGGACATCCGCATCGCCACGGACTACATCGCCCGGATGTTCGCGCACAAGTAGTGAAGGCCGATACGTGGTACCGGCTGCATGAGGGGGTGCTTTCATGAAAATCGCCATCATTGGCGCCGGATCGCTGGTATTCTGCAAGACGCTTGCCCTGGACGCGCTTGCCACGCCCGCCTTGCGGGGCGCTGAGTTTGCGCTGATGGCCACCTCGCACAACCGGATGGACCACGTGGCGTCCTTTTTACGGCGCGTGATCGATAAAAACGCTCTGTCCGCCCGCGTAACCACAACGCTGGATCGCCGGGAAGCCCTCCGCGGGGCGGACTTTGTTATCGCGACGCTGCAGGTGGGCGGGCTTGCGGCCTTCGCGCTGGACTACGAGGTGCCCATGCGGCACGGCGTGGACCAGTGCATCGGCGATACGCTCGGTCCGGGCGGAATATTCCGTGCGCTGCACACCATCCCGGTGATGCGCTCGCTTGCGCAGGATATGAAGGAGCTGTGCCCGGGCGCGCTGCTGCTCAACTACGTCAACCCCAACCCTATGATCGGCTGGGCGCTTGCCAACACCGGCGTGCCCTTCGTGGGGCTTTGCCACGGCGTGCAGACTACGCTGGACTTAATCGCCGGGTACGCCGGCGTGCCCAAGGCGGAGATCGACTACCTGTGCGCGGGCATCAACCACATGGCATGGTTTTTACGGCTTGCGCATAAGGGACGCGACCTGTACCCGGCGCTTCGGCAAAACTTCGAAAAGCCCGAGTACTATGCCAGCGAGAAGGTGCGCGGCGAGACCTTCCGGCAGTTCGGATACTTTATGACCGAGTCGACGGGGCACCTGTCGGAGTACCTGCCGTACTTCCGCAAGAACGCAGAGGTGCTCGCGCGCTACTGCGATGAGCCGGGCTTTGGCGGGGAGACGGGCGCGTATCTGCGCTTTTCCCAACGCGTAGCGCTCAAGTACGACGGGGTGGATATGCTCAAGGGCGAGCCTCTGGACATTCCGGAGCGGTCCGTGGAGTACGGCTCCTACATCATGGAGGCCGTGCGCACCGGCAGACCCTTCCATTTCAACGGCAACGTGCGCAACGACGGCATGATTGAAAACTTGCCGGCCGACTGCTGCGCGGAGGGGCCGGTGTATGCAGACGCTACGGGCATACACCGCACGATTGTGGGCGGCCTGCCCGCGCAGTGCGCCGCCCTTAACCTAACGAACGTAAACGTGCAGCGCCTGGCCGTGTATGCCGCCGAGCACAGCGACCCGGAGGCCGTCGTGCACGCCTGCATGCTGGACCCGCTCACTGCGGCCTCGCGTCTGTCGCTTGCGCAGATCCGCGACATGGCCGCGGACATGCTGGAGGCGGAGCGGGCGTACCTGCCCGGGTTTGCAGGCAAGAGCATCCGTCCGACGCCAGCCATAAGCATTCCCGCAAACATTGCGCGCGTACCCGTGCCCGTGGACCCGGCGCTCAAGATCAACGCCCGCTTTGGCGAACTGGGACAATAACGCAGGAGGACGATCGAGCATGAAATACAGCTTTACCACGCTTGGCTGCCACGAGTGGAGCCTGCAGGAGATCATCGACAACGCCGTATCCATGGGCTACCAGGGCGTTGAGTTCCGCGGCGTGCAGGGCGAGATGGACCTGAGCCGCCTGAGCGAGTTCTCCGGGACCGGCCTGTCTGTCACCAAACGCCGCTTCGCGGACGCGGGCCTGAGCATCCCTTGCCTGGACACGTCCGTCGCCTTTCATGACGCGGACAAGCGCGCTGCTTTCATGCAGGAGGGCCGCATGGCGGTGGACATCGCCCAGGCGCTTGGGTGCCCCTACTTGCGGGTGTTTGGCGATAAGTACCTGGAGGGCCGCAGCCGCGCGGAGACGAACCGCATCGTGGCCGAAGGTCTGGACGAGCTGGGCGCGTACGCGCAGACGGCGGGCGTAACGGCGCTGCTGGAGACGCACGGCGACTTTAGCGGCACGGCCCCCATCACCGAGGCGCTCGCCTTGGTAAGCTCCCAGGCCGTAGGCGTTTTGTGGGATACGCATCACCCCTACAAGGCGGGCGGCGAGCCTATGGCCGCCACGTGGGAGGGCCTGCGCCGCTATATCAAACACACGCACGTGAAAGATTCCAAGGGACCGGGCATGCACGCGCCGCTGTGCCTTCCTGGCGAAGGCGACGTGCCTCTGAAGGAGCTGCTGCGCGTGCTGAAGGCGGGTGGCTATCAAGGCTTCGTGTCGCTGGAGTGGGAGCGTAAGTGGCATCCGGAGCTGCCCGCGGCGGCCGTCGCCTATCCTGCCTACATCGCCCTGATGAAAAAGCTGGAAGCGGAGCTTTGATGAAGCGCAGAACCTTGTGCCTGCTCGCCGCAGCGGCGCTGTTGTGCGGCTGCGGTCGCACGCGCGTCAGCGTGGCGGATTTAGGCTCGCCCCTGCAGCCGCCGCTTCCCGTACAGGTGCTCGACCAGGATCCGACGCCCGTGGTCAGCACCGACGGCGAGGGTCGGCTGTGCAGCGTGGAATACCAGCTGTTCTACGATGCGCGGCGGGCAACGGCGGGGCTGCAGGATTTCGTACAGCTGCGCGATATGCTTTCCGCCAAGCTGTACCCGGTACAGCCCGCCCTGCCGGAGAGCCTTGCGGACTTTCCGGCGGAGGCGGTGGTGCTGCGCGGCCACAACGGCTGGAACAGCGTAGATTTGGCGGGGGCGCTTTCCCGCGACCGGACGGGGGCCCCGTCGATGTTCGTGGTAACCGTGCGCTACGGAGGCGATGTGGCCCTCGTGCGCGCCGAACCCGGGGCGCCGCTCGGGTCGGCCGCCAGCGTGCCCAAGAACCGCGCCTACATCACCCTGCCGCCTACTTCGTGGGGCATGGACGAGGAGACGGTGCACCTGTCGCTGGGGGATGCGGCCAAATCCTGGCATAGCGATAGGCAGCCCAGCGTCACCATGATGACCGGCGACGTGACGGCCTTCGGTCAGTCCATGCAGGCGCGGCTCGGCCTGGACCGTATTCACGGCGTGCCTCGCCTTGCGCGCGCGGCCGTGTGGGCCAGCTTTGCGCAGAACCAGGGGGTACAAGCCGCCACGGCCGTCAAGAAGCTGTACCAAACGCTGCAGGACACCTACGGCACGCCCAACCGCGCAGGCGGGGCCGTGGAATATGATTTCGCCAACTGGAACGACGGCAGCAACCTTCCTGAGCGCGGCCTTGGGCAGCAGGTGGCGCAGTGGTTTTCGCCGGACGGCGTGACCAGCCTGACACTGTCTTACCACACGCCGGACACGTCCGCGTCCACGGGTCTGCCGGGCGGCGGTTACCAGATCGTGCTCGTGTTCGCCTACAACGGCCTATCGCCGTAAGGGGAGGTTGACAGGCGCGCCCGCGTGTGCTATGCTTTTCGTATCATCATGAAAGGTCAGGTTGCGAAGCGATGAAGGAGAAAACGCGCGACTAATCCGTTCTGCCAATCATACATCGGCAGAGATAGGGCGTATTGCGCCCGTGCGGATTGCGGTTTTCTTCGCTTGTCGCCAGAGGCGCCGTTGCGCCGCGGCCGATTCAGGCGTTGGTAGCCCTTTCCGCGCATGCCGGAAGGGGTTTTTCTATGCAACGAAACGAGAGACGAGGCGCGGGCACATCGCGCCAGCTTTTTTTCGCCTCCAACCTGCGCGTGAGTTTCGGACCGCGCACCGTGCTGGCCATCCAACGTTTGGAGCTGCAGACCGGCGACCGTATCGGCCTGGTCGGCGCGAACGGCGCGGGCAAAACCACGCTGCTGCAGGTGATGGCCGGGGCGCGCGCCGCGGATGAGGGCGAGCTTTTACGCCACTGCCCGATCGGTTACGTGCGCCAGACAGACATGACCGAGCAGGCGGCGGGGGCGGTGGATCCGGCCCTGGCCGGACGGCTGGGCGTTGTGGATTCGCCCGTGCCTTCGGGCGGGGAGGCTACGCGCCGCGCCTTGGCCGAGGCCCTTTCGAGCGACGCGCCCGTCCTGCTGCTTGACGAGCCCACCACCAGCCTGGACATCGACGGCATCGCGGAACTGCAAAAGCAGCTGCAGCGTCACGAGGGCGCGCTTGTGCTCGTGTCGCACGACCGCGTACTGCTGGACGCGCTCTGCACGAAGATCTGGGAGATCGAGGGCGGTGCGATTCGCGTTTTCCCGGGCAATTACTCGGCGTTTTATCGGCAGAAGGAGCGCGAACGCGCCTTTCAGCAGGAAGAGTACGACGCCTACCGCGCCGAGCAGGCCCGCCTGTCCGCCAGCATACGCGAAGTGGAGGCGCGCGCCCGGGGCATGGCCAAACCACGCAGAAACATGGCCAGCTCCGAATGGCTTCTGTACAAGGACATCATGAGCACGCAGCAAAAGCATGTGCACCAGATGGCGAAATCCCTGCGCTCGCGTCTTTCCCAGCTGGAGGTGAAGCAGCGCCCGCAGAATCTGCCCCTTGTGGCCATGATGCTGGGCGCGGGACGCCCCATCGTCTCGAGGACGGCGCTGCGCGTCGGCCCGTTGGACGTGCGCTTCGGCGAGCGCACGCTGCTTCGGGGCGTTTCCTTCCACCTGCCCACGGGCACGCGCACGGCCATGATCGGGCCGAACGGCTCGGGCAAGACCACCCTCCTGCGCCAGATCGTTGAAGGCGGGGAAGGCGTGCGGCTGCAGCAGGACGCGCGCATCGGGTACTTTAGCCAGCAGCACGACGTGCTGCGGCCGGCGGACACGGCGCTCGCCGCAGCGCGCTCCCTCTCCGCGCACGACGAAACCGTGGCGCGCACGGTGCTCGCGCGGCTCGGTTTGCGCGGCGATGACGCCTTTAAGCCCATATCCGTGCTTTCCGGCGGCGAGCGGGCCAAGGTGGCCCTCGCGCGCCTGCTGCTGGCGGATATCAACCTGCTTGTGCTGGACGAACCCACGAACCACCTGGACCTGTACGCCATGGAGTCGCTGCAGGAGCTGCTTGCGCAGTACGGGGGCACGCTGCTTGTGGTGACGCACGACCGGGCGCTGTGCACGGCCGTGGCGCAGCGGATCATTCGCGTGGCGGATGGCCGCGCGCTCACCTACGAAGGCGGATTTGCCGCCTGGGAAGCCTCGCTCGCCCCTCAAAGACCCGCCGACGAGGCGGCCCGGCAGCTGGACGAGGACACCATCCGCATGCGCATGGCCGCCCTTACGGATCGCATCGCCAAAAAGGCAAAAGGCGACGACCCGGCCAATCTGGAGGCCGAATGGCAGTCGCTCCTGGCACAGCTGAAGGCCGCGCGAGGGTAGAGCCCGTTATGCTGCGGGCGCTGAGCAGTAAAAGGAACGCGGACGGCCGCAAGCCGTCCGCGCTCCTTTATCGTTTGGTAACGTCCGTCGCTCAGCGGCGCTTGTCCAGCTCGGCGAACAGCTCGGCCAGAGGAAGCCCCTGATTCGCCATGAGCACCATCAGGTGGTAGATCAGGTCGGCCGCCTCATAGCGCAACTCCTCTTTGGAGCCGTTCTTGGCAGCGATGATCACCTCGGCGGACTCTTCGCCCACCTTCTTGCAGATCTTGTCTACGCCCTTGCTGAACAGGTAATTCGTGTACGAGCCTTCCTTGGGATGCACCTGACGGTCCAAAATGACGTTCATCACTTCCTGGAGTACGGCGCTGCCGGCGGAGGTGGTACGCTCCGCGTCCAGGGGCAACATGGCCTGCTGGAAGCAGGTGGGCGCGCCTGTGTGGCAGGCGGGGCCTTCCTGCTCCACCTTCACCAGGATGGTATCGCCGTCGCAGTCCACCAAAATCTCACGCACGCGCTGGACGTGCCCACTCGTTGTGCCCTTCTGCCATAGCTCCTGCCGGCTGCGGCTCCAATAGGTGGCAAGGCCGGTCTGCAGCGTCTTGTCCAGGGACGCCTGATTCATGTACGCGAGCATGAGCACCTGCCCGGTGCGCATGTCCTGCGCGATGGCGGGCGCAAGGCCCTGGTCGTTCCACGCGATCCGTATGTCTGCCATGGGGTTCTCCTCCTATCAGCTGCCCACCACGGGCAACCCGGCCTCGCGAAGCGCTTGCTTCACCTGCGCCACGGTAAACGTACGGAAGTGGAAGAGAGACGCGGCGAGTACAGCGTCCGCGTGGCCTATGGTCACCGCATCCACAAAGTCCGATAGTTTGCCCGCCCCGCCCGAGGCGATGACCGGGATGGACACCGCATCCGCCACGGCCGCCGTGGCCTGAAGGTCGTAGCCGTCCTTGGTGCCGTCCGCGTCATGGCTGGTCAGCACGATTTCACAGGCGCCCAAATCCTGTACCTGTTTGGCCCAGTCCACCGCGTCCTTGTCAAGCGGAGCGCGGCCGGAGTTGACCAGCACGCGAAAGCCCCCTCCCGGCGCGCGCTCCACGTCGATGGCCGATACGATGCGGCCGGGGAAAGCGCCTGCCGCTTCCTTGAGGAAGGCGGGGCTCTTCAGCGCCGCGGAGTTTACGGCCACCTTGGCCGCGCCGGCGGCCAGGGCCTGCTCGATTTCGCCGATACTTGCGTACCCGCCGCCCGAGCACAGCGGCACGCCGCTGGCGGCCGCGATTTTCCGCAGCAGCGCAAAGCGGTTGGAGCGCGCCTCGATGGTGGCGTAAATGTCCAGGGTGACCAGCTCGTCAGCGCCCTGCGCGGTGTAAAGGGCGGCGATTTCCACCGGGTCGCCCGCGTCGCGGATGTTCTCAAAAGCCACGCCTTTCACGACGCGCCCTTCAGCGATATCCAAACAGGGAATGACGCGTACGGGTCTTCTTGCATTCTTGCTCATGTCTGCATCTCCTTCTTCAGCGCTTCTTCCAGCGTGAATTTGCGCTCGTAGAGCGCTTTGCCCAGAATCGTGCCGACACAGCCGACACGCTTGAGGTCGATGATATCCGACAGCTGCGACACGCCGCCCGAGCCGATGACGCACAGGCCGGGCGCCTCGCGGACAAGCGCGGCGGTGGCTTCTACGTTTGGGCCGCTCAATGCGCCGTCACGGCCAATGTCGGTATAGACGACGGTCCGCACGCCTTCGCCGTAAACACGCCGGGCGAGCTCCGCGGCCGTCTGGCCGCTTGCTTCCACCCAGCCCTTCACCATGGCCACGCCGTTTCGGGCGTCGATGCCCACGGCCCCGGCGTCCCCGAACCGGGCGGCCAGCCGCGCGATGAGGCCTGGCGAGGTGAAGGCGGCCGTGCCGATGACCACGCGCGAGACGCCTATCTCCTCCAAGAGGCCTGCGGCGTCCTCTTCCGTCCGGATGCCGCCCCCCAGCTGCACCGGAAGGCCGCACGTGCGCACGATGTCGCGCACAACGTCCGCGTTTTGCCGCTCGCCCGTGAACGCGCCGTCCAGATCCACGATGTGCAGCCACTGCGCGCCCGCGGCCTTCCAGTTAAGGGCCATCTGCAGCGGGCTGCCGTAGGTCGTGATCTGGTCGGCGCGCCCGTGCAGCAGGCGCACGGCCTGACCGCCCTTGATGTCCACGGCGGGGTAGAGAATCATGTGAGGGCTCCTTTCGTGGAAGGGATCTGCCCCTGCAGCCGCGGATCAATGGCCACGGCCTGCCGCAGCGCGCGGGCGAAGGCTTTAAAGAGCGCTTCGGCGATGTGGTGGCTGTTGCCGCCGCTCCCGCGCAGGTGAATGGTGAGCCCCGCCGCGGCCGACAGCGCGCGAAAAAACTCCAGCGTGAGAGAGGCGTCGTATGCGCCGATCATGTTCTGCGGCATGGGCGCGTCAAAGCACAGATACGGACGCCCGGACACGTCCAGGCTGCAGAAGGCGAGCGCTTCGTCCATGGGCACGGATGCGTCGGCAAAACGCGCAATGCCGGCGCGGTTGCCCAGCGCCTGACGAAGGGCCTGGCCGATGCATAGCCCGCAGTCCTCCACCGTGTGGTGGCCGTCCACGCGGAGATCGCCCGTGCAGGTGACGCTCAGGTCGATAAGCGCATGGCGCGACAGCGCCGTGAGCATGTGGTCGAAGAAGCCGATTCCCGTTTCGATCGTGCCTTGACCCGCGCCGTCCAGGCCGAGAGATACGCTGATGTCCGTCTCGCTGGTGGTGCGCGTGCAGGTGGCGCTGCGCGTCATAATCCTTCCCCCCTGATGGTGATGCTGCGCTCGTGGGCGATCAGGCCTTCGGAATGCGCCAGGGCCGCGATGCGCGCCGCGGAGCGCGCGAGCGCCGGCTGGTCGTAAGCGACAACCGAGGTCTTCTTCACAAAGTCGTCCACGGTGACGGGCGAGGAGAATCGCGCCGTGCCGAACGTGGGCAGGATGTGCGAAGGCCCGGCGTAGTAATCGCCAACAGGCTCGGGCGTATGGTGCCCCAGGAACACTGCGCCCGCCTGCCGCACAAGGGGCAGCAGCTGTAGCGGGGCGTCCACGGCCAGCTCCAGGTGCTCGGGCGCAAACAGGTTGCTGGCGGCCATGGCCTCCTGCAGCGAGGATACGAGCAAAATTGCGCCAAAGCTGCGCAGCGACGCCTCCGCCGCCTCGCGCGTGGGCAGCGTTTCCAGCTGGCGAGAGAGCTCCGCTTGCACGCCGCTTGCCAGTGCGCGCGAGACGGTGACGAGCACCGCCGCAGCCAGCGGGTCGTGTTCGGCCTGCGCAAGCATGTCCGCCGCCACGAAGGACGGCCGCGCCGACTCGTCGGCAATGATGAGCACCTCGCTGGGCCCGGCGATGGAGTCGATGCCCACAACGCCGTACACCTCGCGTTTGGCAGCCGCTACGTAGGCGTTGCCCGGGCCGACCACCTTGTGCACGGGCGCAATGGTCGCTGTGCCATAGGCCAGAGCGGCGATGGCCTGCGCGCCGCCCGCGCGGTAGATCTCGGTAATGCCTGCCACGCGCGCTGCGGCCAGTGTGGGCGCAAACACCCGGCCGTCCTTCTGCGGCGGGGTGATGAGCACCCGGCGCGCAACGCCCGCCACCTGGGCGGGGATGGCAGACATGAGAAGGGAGGAGGGGTACGCCGCTCGGCCGCCCGGCACGTAGTGGCCGACCGCCTCGATGGGCGTCATCATCTGCCCCAGAATCACCCCGTCCTCCATGAACAGCCAGGTTCTTTGGCGCTGCAGCTCATGAAATGTGCGGATGTTGTCCGCCGCCAGACGCAGGTTCTCCATCAGCTCCGGGCCCACGTCCGCCACGGCGGCGTCCACCTCGGAGGGGGAAACGATGAGCTGTTCGGCCGCAAAATTCGGGCAGTCGAACTGCCGCGTGTAGGCGACGACGGCCTCGTCGCCGCGGCTGCGCACGTCCTCCACGATGGCGCGGGCCACGGGCCCGGCGTCGTTTTGCTGCGCTGCGTTGCGCTGAAGCAGGGCGTGGGGGAGCGGGTCGCCGGAACGCCACGCTGTGATACTGATCATCGTTTATCCTCCAGTGCAAGGCCCAGATCGTCGATCAGGGCGCGGATGCGCGCCGCCTTGGTCTTGAGCGAAATGCGGTTCACCACAAGGCGAGCGCTCACCGGGCAAACCTCCTCCAAGATGGACAGGCCGTTGGCTTTCAGCGTGCCGCCCGATTCCACGATGTCAAGTATCACGTCCGCCAGGCCGACGAGCGGCGCAAGTTCCACCGAGCCATTGAGGCGCACGATGTCCACCGTCTCCCCGCGCCCCTCGTACAGCTCGCGGGCGATGGAGGGGTACTTGGTGGCCACGCGCCGCACGGGCGAGGTGAGCGCGCGCGGGCGGCCATCCGAAAAGCCGGCGATGCACAGGCGGCAGCGGCCAAAGCCCAGGTCGAGCATCTCGTAGAGTGGGCGGTTCTCTTCCATCAGGGTGTCCTTGCCTACGATGCCGATGTCGCACACCCCGTAGTCTACGTACGTTGGCACGTCGGCGGGCTTTACCAGCATAAAGCGATCGGCCGCGTCGTTTTGAAACACCAGCTTGCGGCTCTGCTCCTGCACGCATGAGGCGTCGATGCCCGCGCGCTGCAGAAGCTCCATGGCCTGGTCTGCCAGTCGCCCCTTCGCCAGGGCGAATGTGAGGGGCGTATTCGTCATGGTCACTGCGCCTCCCTCTCCCAAACGTGGTTCGGGCCGTTTTGCCCGACGCAGATCGCCATACCCGCGCCGCGCGCCTTCGCGTGCGCAACGAGCGCCTCGCCGCCCAAAGGCGTGACCTCTACGCGCAAACCCGCGTCCCGCAGGCGGAAGGCGTGCGCCGCCGCAGCCGCCCTTCGCCCCTCGCCGCTTTCAAAGCCTACCACGGCGTCCAGGCCAAGCATGGGCAGCAGGGCTCCCTGCCGCTCCAACGCCACGAGCAGCGCTTTCAGCCCCAGCGCGAAGCCGGTTGCGGGCTGCGGCCAGCCGCATTCGCCCATCAAGCCGTCGTAGCGGCCGCCGGAGAGCAGCGGATACCCCAGCTGCGGGGTGATGCCCCGGAATGTGATGCCCGTGTAGTAGTGAATGGACTGCACGAGCCCCAGGTCAATGCTCACATAGCGCGAAAGACCCTGCTCGTCTAAAAGGGTGAGTGTATCGCGCAAGGAGCGCAGCGCTTGCTCGCTCTCCGGCCCGCTCACGAAGCGTTCAGCCTCGCCGAGCACATCCGGCCCGCCGTACAGGCGGGGCAGGGTGAGAATACGGCGCCGTACGGCGTCGGAGAGCCCGCTTCCCTGCAGATGCAGCTCCAGCGCCAGGTTGTTCTTCTCCTCCACAAAGCCGCGCAGAGTCTCCACCTCGCCCTGCGGCACGCCGGCTTCGGCCATCACGGCCGTAAAGAAGCGCACCTGACCCAGGTCGATCTGAAAGGAATGCAGCCCCGTGTCGCGCAGGCACTGTATGGCCAGGGCGAGCACCTCCGCGTCGCCCTCCGGTCCGGGCAGCCCGATGAGCTCCGCGTCTGCCTGCGTGTCCTCGTGGCCGCGCCCGTCGGCCCGCGGCGGAAAGGCAAACACGTCGCCAAGCGCGCATAGCCGCAGAGGGAGCGTCTCCCCGCGCAGCGCTCCGCTGGCCAAATGCGCCAAAGGAAGAGTGAACTCCGGCCGCAGGCACAAAAGCCGCGCGCGCTTGTCCATCAGTTTATAAAGGTTCTCCTGCGGCAGGGGCTGCGCCCCGCCCATGAACACCTCCGCCCGCTCGAAAGAGGGCGTGGACACCTCCTGGTAACCGTGCAGGGACAAGGTGGCGCGGATACGAGCCTCCAGCGCGCGCTTGTGTCCGCATTCCTGGGGCAGATAGTCCTGCACGCCGTCCGGCAGCTGCCGGCGAGTTTCCTTCACTGTGCTCCCTCGCTTTAACAAAGTAGTGCAATAGCGAATTAACGTAATGCTGATATTGTATGCACACGCAGCCCCCTTGTCAACCCCTTTGTGCAAAAAACTGCAACGACGCCTCTAAACAGATATTGAAGGAAAACTGCTTGTCCCGGCGAACATAATGATGATCAAACGCGCTCGGTTTTCGCGCGCAGCATGGGGGAGAGGCATGGGTCTGCGCATCGTGTCCGGCGCGTATGGCGGACGGCTTATCGACGCGCCCGCAGGCGCGGACACGCGGCCAACCGCAGAGCGCGTGCGGGAAGCACTCTTCTCCTCCATCGCCGCGCATATCCCCGGCGCGGCCGTTCTGGATCTATACGCCGGCTCGGGCGCGCTCGCGCTGGAGGCCCTCTCGCGGGGGGCGCGGCACGCAGTGCTTGTGGAGAAACACCCCGCGGCGCAGCGGGTCATCGCCGGCAACATCGCAAAGCTGGGCTGCGACTCTGCGGCGCGTCTGCTGGGCATGCCCGACGAGCGGGCGCTTGCCCTTTTGCGGCAAGAGGGCGCACGCTTCGACGTGGTTTTTTTGGACCCCCCTTACCGCGCCGGGCGCTACGAAGCCGCGCTTGCGGCGCTATGCGGGCTGCTCGCCCCGGAGGCGCTCGTGGCGGTGGAGCACCCCGCGCGCATGTCCCTCGCCCCGCCAGGCTATGCGATCATGCGCCAAAGGTCCTACGGCGACAGCGCGCTTACTCTTCTTACGGAGGAATGCCCATGAGAATCTGTGCCATTCCCGGCAGCTTCGATCCGGTCACGTCCGGCCACCTGGACATCATCGAGCGCGCCGCCTCCCTCTTTGACGGGGTGGTGGTGGGCCTTCTGCACAACGCCAACAAAAAATACTTATTCACGATCGAGGAGCGCCTTTCCTTCCTCAGCACCGCTACGGAGCATCTGCCCAACGTCTCCATAGAGGCTTTCGACGGCCTGGCCGTCACCTTTGCCAAGCAGACGGGCGCGCTTGCCCTTGTGCGCGGGCTGCGAAACGTCGCCGATTTTGAGGTGGAGGAGCAGATGGCCGCTTTGAACCGGCGGATGGGCATGGAGAGCGCGTTTTTTATGTCCGCGCCCGAGCACCTGTTTATTTCCTCGTCCATGGTGCGCGATATCGGCCTGCACGGCGGAGACCTCATGGGCCTGGTGCCGGACGCCATTCTGGACGGCGTGTACGCCGCCCTTCGCGCTCATCAGTGACAACCATTCCCCCAGAAAGGAGCATGATGAAATGAGCATGATCGAGCTGTTCCAGTACCTGGAGGAGGAGCTGCGCAACGCATCCTCGCTGCCGCTAACGGGGAAACGCCTGGTGGACGCGGATAAGTGCGTGGACATCATCGCCGACCTGCAAAGCCTTCTGCCCGAAGAGGTGAAGAAGGCCGAGGAGATCGTGGCGTCCGAGGCGCGCATTCTGGACGCAGCCCATCAGCGCGCGGACCAGATGCATGAGCAGGCCGAGCAGGCTTTTCGCGAGAGGGTCAACGATCACGACGTGACGCGCCAGGCCCGCCAGGAGGCGCAGTACATTCTGCAAGAGGCGCGCAAGGAAGCGCGGGAAATCCGCCTGGACGCCATGCAGTACTGCGACGATTTGTTGGCCGAGATGGAGAAAAACGCTGCGCAGCTGCAGTCGGAGATCCGGCAGAACCGGGCGAGCCTGCAAAACCGCACCCGTCAGGAGGGCACGCGGCCCACGGGAGAGCGCCGCCGGCCACCCGCGCCCCCGGCAGAGCGCTGAGACATCCACACCCCCAGCAGCAGCGTGCACGCGAGCAGCGCGCCCAAAGGATACGTGGCCGCCGCGGAAGGTGGGAGAGGCGCAAAGACCGTCTGCCGCAGCGGAAGAAACGGCCACAGGACGAGCAGCGCCGCCATGGCCGCGCCGGTCTGCATGGCCTTGAGCATGATCAGCCGCCCGGCGGGCACGCCGCGGCCCAGGAAGCTGAGGCACTGCATCTGCACGGACAGGCCGCCCCACGCAAGCGCCGCGCACGCGAGCAGCGCGCGCAGCTGCAGCGGCCCTTCCGAACGCGCAGCGGCCGCGCTTCCGCTCACCAGCTCCAGAGCGATGTGCGGCAGCGCCTGAGCGATGGACGCTCCGGTGAGCGGTGCGCACAGCGATGCAAGAAAGCGCAGGGCCCCGCAGGCGCCCAGCAGCGCCGTCGCCACGCGGAAAAAACACACCGCGCCCGCCACAGGCAGCATGGCGAGGCATCCGTCCCGCAGCGCTTCCGGCAAAATGGCGAGCAGCGACGGTGCGTCCGGGGGCGGATCCTGTGCGGCGGCATGGGTCTTTGGCACGCCGGTGCACAAGCCGGCCGCCAAGCTGCCCAGTGCGCAGCACAGCAGCAGCGCAAGAGCGATCGTTTGTCCGCCCGGGCCAAGCTGCGGCGCAACTGCGCCCAAGGTGAACAGCGGACCTGGATGGGAGGCAAGCGCGGCCAACCGCAGCGTCTGCTGCGGGGTGAGCTGCCCGGAGGCGGCCAGATCGGCCGTTTGGCGCGCGCCCGAAGGGTATCCGCAGATGAGGGAGGCCAGCAGCACGCCGCCCGCCGCATCCGGCAGGCGCAGCGCGCGCCACAGGGGCCGCAGAGGCCGCGCGAGCAGGCGGGCTGCACCGGATCTGGTGAGCAACTGCGCTGCGATGAAGAAGGGCAAAAGTGAGGGAAGCGCGTTTGAGGCGAACAGGCTGAGCCCATCGCGCGCGGCCTGCACGGCTTCGGCCGGATACGCGAGCATGCCCAGGGCAAGCATTGCCCCAACCGCCATGGCCGCCGCACGCCCAGCACGCATGTTATCCCCTCCTACGGCATCCTATGTGATCGGGAGGCGATGCTATGAACGAAATCAAAGTGGGCTTGGCCCTTGGTTCCGGCGCGTTCCGCGGCCTTGCGCACATCGGCGTGCTCCAGGTGCTCGTGGAGGAGAAGATCGGTGTGAGCGCTGTGGCCGGCTCGAGCATGGGGGCCGTGGTCGGATCGCTGTACTGCTGTGGTCTGGCGCCGGCTTTTATGGAGCGCTTTGTAGAACAGATGGACGAGCGTGCGCTCTACGACCCCATGCTGCCTACGCGCGGCCTGCTGCGCGGCGCGCGCATCGAGGAAGTGCTCCGCACGCTCACGCGCAACCGGCGCGTGGAGGAGCTGTCCATCCCGTTTGCGGCCGTGGCGGTGGACGTGGAGTCGGGCGAGCGCGTCACGCTGCGCGAAGGGTTTGCCTGGGAGGCCGTGCGGGCGTCCATGTCCGTGCCGGGCGTGTTCCCGCCCTACGCGCTGAACGGCCGGCGCCTGATCGACGGCGGCATTCTGGAGCGCGTGCCCATGGACGCGGCGCGGGAGCTTGGCGCGGATGTGGTGATCGGCGTGGACGTGGGTTATCGGGGCGGGCCGCACCGCGCGCCCCGCGCCATAGACGTGCTGTTTGCCAGCATAGACATCATGCAGTGGGAGATCATGCGCCTGCGCGGCACCAAGGCCACGCCCACGGATGTTTGGCTTGTGCCTGAGCTGGACGAGATGAACCCTTGGCGGATGAAGGGGCGCGAACGCGCCGTCGCAGCCGGGCGCGAGGCGGCGCTTGCCGCCCTGCCCGCCATCCGCGCGGCCATGCAGGCCGCACGGGAGCGCGGCGCGGACGCCTTGAGCTCGTCTTGAGCGGTTTTTGAGCGCTGGGCGCGTCATTTCAGCGCACCCGCACGACGCAGCCGCCGCGCTGTGGTATCATGTGCCCGAGGATCGCATGCGCGCAAGGGGGTGCAAACCTTGACGATGCTCAAGCTGTATTTGCTCCTGTTTTTAGTTGGGTTCCTGTTCACCGTGGTTTCCTTCCTGCTTGGGCACCTGGGCGGCCACGGCGCAGACGGTGCGGACGGCGCAGACGGTGCGGACGGCGCAGATGGGGTAGACGGGGTAGACGGGGTAGACGGGGCGGACGGCGCCCTGGACGTTCAGGGTGATTTGCACGCTCTGGACGTGCATGGGGATGGACACGCTCTGGACATGCACGGCGATGGACAAGCTTTGGACGTGCACGGCGGTTCGCATGGGCTTGACGGCCCCGGCGACGCGCACGGCCCGGATGTACAGGATGGCGCGCATGGTTTCCACGGTGCGCACCACGAGCATGAGGGCGTGCCGGCCGGCACGCACCTTATGTGGACGCTCCTGCCCATCCGGCCCACCAGTTTTATTCTGTTCATTACCGTGTTTGGCGGCCTTGGCTACATTCTCACGCGCATGGAGTTCGGTTTTGTGCGCACGCTGCTCGTGGCGCTGCTTGCGGGCTACGCGCTCGCCACGCTCATCAACGTGCTGCTCACCACCCTTCGGCGCATGCAGAACACGGCCGCGCCGCTGCCCAACGAGGCGATCGGCCGCTCCGGCATCATCATCAACGCCGTGGCGAGCGACGGCTTTGGCCGCGTGCGCTACGAAATGCGCAACGAATCCTTCTCCGCGCCCGCGCGCCATATTCGCGGCCACGGCCTTGCGCAGGGGGCGCAGGTGGTCATTCGTGATGTGCGCGGCGCCGTTCTGTACGTAGAGGAACGGCCCCTCTAGCGCGCGGCGCGGCAATCTGCATCGGAGGTGTCTTCATTGCCCGACCGGAGCGTCGAGCTTGTCTCTTATGCGCCCATGGCGGCCCACCTTATCAAGTATACCGCGGAGGCCCAGCTGATGGGCGTGCGCCTGCGCCGTTTCGGGAGCAGCATGCGCCAGCATATCGCTTATCTACCGCCCTATCCGGATGCCCCCGGCCGCGATGTGCTCGTATGCTTCATCCATGGCGGCGGATGGTCCAGCGGAAGCGCCTGGGGCTATCGCGCCTGCCTCCCCCTGTTCGCCAGGGCCGGTTATCCATGCCTGTCGGCCGGATACCGCTACGCGCCGCGCAATCAGTTTCCCGCCCAGGCGCACGACGTGATCGCCTCCATCTACCACGCCTGGGAGGAGGCCGCCCGCGACGGGCTGAAGCCGCGCGGCGTGGCGCTTGTGGGTCATTCGGCCGGCGGGCATTTGGCGGGCCTTCTTGGCGTAACGGACGGCGTGCAGCGCGCTCTCGGGCTGCCCGTGCTCGGCGCGGTGCCGATTTCCGGCGTGCTGGACATGCAGGAAGGCCTGCGCGCCGAGGGCGATCTGCCCCGGATGATCGCCGACTTTGCCGGGGAACGCCTGGCCGAAGCCGACCCGGTGCAGCGTCTGCGGCCGGGGATGCCGCCCATCCTGTGCATTCACGGCGATATGGACCCCATTGTGCCCATTGAGGGCGCACGCCGCTTCGTGCGCGCGGCGCAAAGCCTGCAGCCCGACTGCGCCCGCCTGGTGGAGCTGCCCGGCGCCGGGCACGTGGAGGCGATGCAGGTGGTCTTTCCAGAGCAGCTCGGCTCCTTGGCCGTGCTCGGTTTCATGCAGGAATTGTAGGGCCAGCGCCCCTTGGAATCTTTCCATTCTCTGGTCAAGCCGGCAGTATGGTGCTATAATGAAATAGCACAACTGCCGCTTTTTCCGTATTCACGCACCACATGACGGGAGGGACCATTTTTGCGACAGCCGGATTTTTCCCAAATGCTGCGCGTGCTGAACAAACAGGCGCCGGTGCGCACAACGCTCGTGGAGTTCTTTATGAGCCAGAACGTGATGGAGCGGCTGGCTGGGGATTCGCCCTGGCGCAGGGGCGACCAGTTCGATGCGGCGCGCGCCCACATCTATGGCCGCATGAACGCCGGATACGACTACGTGCAGCTTGGCGTGAACGCCTTCCGGTTTAAGTCCGTCCCCCGCGCGCGGGAAAAAACATCCTCCCTGAACGACGGCTGCGTGATCACCGACCGCAGGAGCTACGACGCGTACGTGTGGGACAGCCCGGAATCCTGCGGCGACGAGTACATCACCTTTTTTGAGCGCGAGCTGCCGGACGGCATGAAGTGGATTCCCTCCGGCCCGGGCGGCGTGCTGGAGAACGTGATTACGCTTGTCGGGTACGACAACCTGTGCGTCTTGTTGTATGACGACCCGGACCTGGTGCGGCAGATCGTGGACCATGTGGGCGAAACGCTCCTCGCTTACTACAAAATGTGCGTCGGCAGCCCCGCGGTGGGCGCGCTGCTCTCCAACGACGACTGGGGCTTTAAAACGCAAACAATGCTCGCCCCCCAGGACATGCGCAAGTACATCATGCCCTGGCACAAAAAGTATGTGGATCTGGCGCATGCGCACGGCAAGCCCGCCATACTGCACTCCTGCGGATTCTTTGAGGAAGTGGCCGAGGATGTTATCGGCTTTGTGGGCTTTGACGGCAAACACTCCTTCGAAGACGCTATCCTGCCCATCGAGCAGTCTTACGAGCGCTACAAAGGGCGCCTTGCGCTTCTGGGCGGCATCGACGTGGATTTCATTTGCCGCAGCACGCCGCAGCAGGTGGCCGCGCGCTGCCGCGCCATGGTGGAACGCGCGGGTAGGGACGGCGGCTGGGCGCTGGGCACCGGAAATTCCATTCCCGACTACATTCCTTTTGAGAACTATAAGGCCATGATCGACGTCGCTCAGGAGGCCTAAGAAGGAGGTAGCCATGGACGCCTATCAGGATACGACGCTTTCCGCCGCGGATCGGGCGGCCGACCTCGTTGGGCGTATGACGCTGGAGGAGAAAGTTTCCCAGATGGTGCACGGCGCGGCGGCCATACCGCGCCTGAACGTGCCGGCCTACGACTGGTGGAATGAATGCCTGCACGGCGTTGGCCGGGCCGGCACGGCCACGGTGTTTCCGCAGGCCATCGCCCTGGCGGCTACGTTTGATACGGAGCTGCACGGGCGGGTGGCGGCCGTCATATCCGACGAGGCGCGCGCCAAACACCACGAGTTTTTGCGCAAGGGCGACCGGGGCATCTACAAAGGCCTCACCTACTGGAGCCCCAACATTAACATCTTTCGTGATCCGCGCTGGGGCCGCGGACACGAGACCTACGGCGAGGATCCGTACCTCGCCGGACGCCTGGCCGTTGCCTTCATTAAGGGACTGCAGGGCGATCATCCCAAATACCTAAAGCTTGTGGCCACCGCCAAACACTACGCCGTGCACTCCGGCCCCGAAAGCTTGCGCCATTCCTTTGACGCGCAGGTATCGCCCAAGGACCTGCGCGAGACGTACCTGCCCGCCTTTCGCGACGCGGTGATGGAGGCGGGAGTCTACTCGGTGATGGGCGCATACAACCGCACGAAC
Source organism: Eubacteriales bacterium (assembly GCA_031553225.1). Lineage (GTDB taxonomy): Bacteria > Bacillota > Clostridia > Christensenellales > UBA1750 > JAVBLU01. The sequence continues at coordinate 104,961 of JAVBLU010000013.1, read as the reverse complement.
GGCGAGCCGTGCTGTGCTTCCCCGACGCTCCTGCAGAAGATCCTGCGCGAGGAATGGGGCTTTACCGGCTACGTCGTGTCGGACTGCGGCGCGATCTGCGACATCGACCAGCACCACCGCGTAACGGCTACAACCGCCCAGTCGGCGGCGCTTGGCGTGCGCAACGGATGCGATTTAAACTGCGGACACGCCTACAACCATTTGCTCTTGGCGGTGCGCGAAGGCCTCGTTACCGAGGGAGAGATCGACACGGCTGTGACGCGCCTCATGGAGGCGCGCTTCCGCCTGGGCATGTTCGATAAGGAGGAGGAGGTGCCCTACGCCTCCATTCCCTACGAGATCAACGACTGCGACGCCCACCGCGCGCTTGCTTTGGAGGCGGCGCAAAAATCCTTCGTGCTGCTGAAGAACCGCGGCGGGGTGTTGCCTCTGCACAAAAACCTGAACGCCGTCGCCGTCATCGGGCCCACGGCCGCGGACGAAACCGTGCTGCTGGGCAATTACAACGGCACGCCCTCGCGGCCGGTTACCCTGCTGCGCGGCATACAGGACAAGGTGTCCTCCATGACGCGCGTGTACTACGCTCAAGGCAGCGCTCTGCAGTCGCCCATTCCGCCCACCTTCGGCTCCCCGAAAGACCTGACCGCCGAGGCGATCTCGGCCGCCGAGCGCGCGGACGCGGTGATCCTGTGCGTGGGGAACGCCCCGTGCATGGAGGGCGAGGAGGGGGAAAACCGCCTGGGCGACCGCGAGCACATCGAACTGCCCGAGGTGCAGCGCGCACTCATCCGCAGCATTGCCGCTCTTGGCAAGCCCGTGGTCCTGGTGCTTACGGGCGGCAGCGCCATCGCGTTGGGCGAGGCGGCCGAAACGGCCGACGCGATTTTGCAGGTGTGGTATCCGGGCGGCGAGGGCGGGCGCGCCGTGGCCGACGCGCTCTTTGGCGACGTATCGCCATGCGGACGGCTTCCGATCACCTTCTACAAGTCCACGGCCGATTTGCCGGAGTTTACCGATTACCGAATGGATGAGCGCACCTATCGCTTCTTCAAGGGGACGCCCCTGTACCCGTTTGGGTTCGGGCTCTCCTATACCCAGTTTGCCTATTCCGACCTGCGCCTGTCGGCCAGGGCGATCAAGGCGGGCGAGCCGCTTCAGCTGAGCGTCGCCGTGGAGAACGCAGGAAGCCGCGCGTGCGACGAGGTGGTGCAGCTGTACATAACCGACATGTCGGCCTCTGTGCGCGTACCCGTCCGCCAGCTGGCGGGCGTCTGCTGCGTGGCGCTGCGCCCCGGCCAGCGTGCCACGCTCTGCTTCACCCTGTCGCCGCGGCAGATGGCCGTGGTGGACGAGGCCGGGCGGTTTGTGCTGGAGGGCGGCGCCTTCCGCATCGATGTGGGCGGCTGCCAGCCGGATGCCCGTTCACGCGCACTGGGCGCGACCCCCGGCGTGAGCGCGGAGTTTACCATGGAGGGCGACGGCCGCGTCCTGCCCGCGTAAGCATCAAAACAAGCGCTTCGGAGGGTTTTCCTGTCCCTCCGAAGCGCTTAGTCGGTCTTGTCGGTGCGAGACCATAAACGACATATATCGCGCAATCGGCGCGCGGTATGTACGGAATCGCCCGGAATCATACATAATCCGGAGGAATTATAGCATAATTTGGAAGTGAAAAAAGCAAAAAACGGCGCATTCGACGCCGCATCTTTTTTAAGGCTTGTTCCAGGTGTCCACATTGTCGGCGATGATCCGCACGACCTCCTTGAGTACCGTTCGCTGCTTATCGCTTAGGTGCACTTCGGCGACGTTGGATTCGCCCGCATTCGCCAGAGAGTCGCACAGGAGCGCATCAGCGCTGACCCCAAGGGCATTGCACAAGGCTACGATCGTTTCGATGCTGGCTTTTCGCGTACCCCGCTCTACATGGCCGATGAAGGAGACGGATACGCCCACTCGGTCGGCGAGTTTTTCCTGCGTCAGATGGAGTTGTTGGCGCGCTCTACGGATGCGTTTTCCAAGAGCGAGATAGTCCATTCTTTCAGCTCCTATGGTACGTCGTATAGATCGAACTCACCACTTTTACATGCTACCCTATATGGTACAAAAAAAACACTCTCTGTGAGTAGCGGCTGCTTCCACTGGTGATGATACGTGTAGTTTCTACAGTTTCGCTAAGTTTCACCTGGAAAACTGAGGATTCACCAGGGGACTATGCACGAATCGACACTGGTGGTACAATAAAAGGCAGAGGTCAGGTCACGAATCATTGAAGGGGGCAACGACATGGCGCTGGATTACACTTTGGAAATCTCCATGGGCAAGAACACGGGGAAGAGCGGCGACATTGTGGCTATGACGGCGAAGTTTGTTGTTAAGGAAGGCGAGATCGCTTCCGTGTATGCGGTGGAGCCGACCTACGGGATTTCGGTGCGCCTCTTTCCCAAGGGCGACGGCGTATACGAGGGCAGCGCCGAGGTGCCCTGGGGTGCGCCGGCCGGGCGGTATGCGCTGCTCGTGTACGGCCTGGACGCGCAAGGCGTGGCGGGGCCCAAAGAGCGGGTCTTTTTCGACGTCGTGTAGCGCGGCGACCAAAGCGGTTGGCAAAGCGGCAGGAAGTACGGCGTACGCCGCCCTTTCGGCCGCTTTTCACACGATCCGCTCGCAGAGCAGGGCTTGGCCTGTAAAGGAGGATGACCGTGTCTCTTTTGTTTGTACGTCCCGCGCAGGAGATTCGCAGCGATCTGCGGAGCCGGCCGGAGTTTTCCGCGGCGCTTGACTCGGTGCGCGCCCGCGCGGCCTTCTGGCGCGACCACTTTGCCGACCGCGTGGAGGACGTGACCGGTTGGGGGCACAACTATGTGTGCCCCAAATGCGCCGGGCCGCTCACCTACGATTCTACCCGACGCGACTGGCACGACTGCAAGGTGTGCGACGGCAAGGGCGAGGGGCAGGACGTTAGGGAAGCGTGGATGCACTTTTACCGGCACGATATGGCGCGCGGGCTGATGGATATCGCGCTGCTCAGCATGATCGGCGAGCCGGGCTATACGCGCGACATGGTGCTGGAAAAGGTGCTTTGGTATGCCGAGCGCTATCCGGACTTTCCGGAGCATGGTCGCTGGGCCGGCCGGGGCAAAGTGATGGGACAGAGCCTGTGCGAGGCTGTGTGGGGCATCGAGTTGCTGCACGCGCTGCAGATGATCGGCCTTGCGGCGGACAGCGCCGAGGCGCGCGCCCTGCACCACAAGATGTTCCTGCCCATGGCGCGTTTGGTGATGGCGCAGTCCGGCGTCATTCACAACATCCCTCTGTGGCATGCCGCGTGTGCTGTGGGCGTGGCGGCCGTATTCGATGACAAACGCCTGATGGATCAGTCGCTGGGCTACTCGCAGGACGTGTGGCGTCAGGCGCAGATGGGTGGCTTTGCGCAGGTCACGCAAGGTTTCACGCAGGACGGGCTGTGGTACGAGAACTCCTTCGGCTACCACTACTACGCCCTGGAGGCGGCCACGTACCTGTGCACGTTCCTGCGGGAAATCGGCATGGATGTGCCGGAGATCAACCAACGCGTGCTGCGCGGTTATATTTCCCCGCTGCAGATGGCCTTTGAAGGCGGCGAGGTGCCCGCCATGAACGACGGCTGGCGCGGTACGAACGCCCTTCAAAACCTGGGACGCCTGCGGCGTGCGTACCATATTCTGCATGATCAGCCCGGCGCGGACGAGCTGGCCCGCGCCATATGGCACGATGAGGCCGCGGCCAACGCTCCCTCGCTGGGCGCGCTGCTGCACGGCACGCCGCCCCGCCCGGTTCAAACGGGCAAACCCGCGTCCGTCAACCTGCCCGGCAACTGCATCGCCATGCTGCGCGGGGCCGCCGACGTGTACCTCAAGTACGGCAACCTTTCGGCCAGCCACGCCCATCCGGACGCGCTGCACATCGATATCTATCCCTGGGCGCGCGACACGGGCACGCCCGGCTACGGCTCTCTTCTGCACCGCACCTTTTTCACTCAAAGCGTGGTGCACAACACATTTGTCGTGGACGGGCAGAACCAAAGCCGCGTGGTGCGCGGCACGTGCGCTCTCTCGCCGGACGGCCGCGAGCTGACGGCTGAAGTTGCCGACGCATACCCGGGCATCTTTGCACGGCGGACGCTTCGCATGGAAGGCGAGAAGCTCTGCGACGAGCTGAGCGTGCGCGCCGACGCACCGCACACCATCGACTACGTTTTTCATGCCGCCGGCGCTTTCGCCGCAACAGGCGAATGGGAGGAGGACGCCCTTGCGCAAAAGGAGAACGGCTACCAACACCTTGCCTCGGTGCGCAAGTGCGTGGGCGAAGAGCCGGTGTTCACCTGGGCGCGCGAGGGCTGCACGCTGACCATGCGCTTTGCGCCGCAAGCTGAGGGGGCCGCCGTGTACACCGCCGTGTCGCCAGACAACCCCGGGCACCTCACCCGCACGTGCGTGCTTGTGCGCGTGCAGGCGGCCGAGGCGGTGTTTCGCGCTGTATTTTCGTTCTCATAAGGGGGGATGGGCGTGTGGAATCTGTACCGCTCACCTGAGGAGATACGCGCGGACATGGCCGAACGGGCGGAGCTTGCGCAGGCGCTGGAGCCTGTGCGCCGGCTGGCCGGTTACTGGGCGGAGCATTTCAGCGACGACCCGGCCGTGTTCAGCGGCTGGCTTCATCATTACGTGTGCCCCAAGTGCGCCGCGCAGCTCAGTTTCGACGTGGCCCGCCCGGGCTGGCACGAGTGCCCGGCCTGCGGCGCCGCAGGCGAAGGGCGCGATGTGGAGGAGGCCTGGACCTACCAGCGCCGCGTGCAGATCGGCGCTGGTATTGAAGCTGCAGCGCTGCTTTTCTACATCGAGAACGACGAGCGCATGCGCGCCTATGCGCTGTCGGCCATAGCCTGGTACGCCGATCGCTACGTGGCGTTTCCCGAGCTGAAGAACTTCCCTGGCCGTGCCAAAGTGATGGCGCAGTCGCTGGACGAGGCGGTGTGGGGCACAAAGCTTCTGCGCGCGCTCCACCTGCTTGGTTTGGACCCGGCCTGTGAGCAGATGAAGCGCCTGCACCACCTTCTCACCTTGCCCATGGCGCGCCTGGTGATGGCGCAACAACACGGCATCCACAACATCCCCCTGTGGCACAGTGCCTTTGCGGTGGGCGCAGGGGCAGTGATGGGGGACCGGACGCTTCTGCGCCAGAGCCTGGAGGGTGACCTGGGCGCGCGTAGCCAGGTGACGCGCGGTTTTACGTCCGACGGCATCTGGTATGAAAACTCTACCTTGTACCATTACTACGCGCTGGAGGCGGCCACGAACCTGTGCGAAATGCTGCGCCTGGCGGAACGGCCGGACTACAGCGCGGTCTACGAGCGCGTCGTGCAGGGGTATCTTGCGCCCACGCGCATCATGTTTGCCGACGGAAGCATTCCCGCCACGAACGACGGGTGGAACGGCGGCAGCGCCGTGGCGAACGTGGACCGCCTGCGCCGAGCTTACCGCGCGCTGGAGGGCGCGGTGGATGCGTCGTCCATCGCCCAGGCGCTGTGGACGCTACCCGAAAAGGTGGCGCAGCCCTCGCTGGGCGCGCTGCTCATGGGCACGCCCGCAGACCCCGGGCGGCCCGGCCGCCCCGTGTCCGTTCTGCTGCCCGAAAGCCGCATGGCCATGCTGCGCGGCAAGGCCTGCGTGTTCTGCAAGTTCGGCAACTTAACCGCCAGCCACGCCCACCCGGACGCCTTGTCCATCTGCATCGAGGGCTTTGCCCTGGATACGGGAACGCCGGGCTACGGCTCCGCGCTGCACCGCGAATGGTACACGCAGACGATTAGCCACGCCACGTTTGTGGTGGACGGGCAGAACCAGAGCCGCACAGCCAAAGGCACCGCCGACATGGCCGCGGACGGCTGCGGGCTGCGCGCCGAGGTGACGGACGCGTATCCCGGCGTGCGCGCCCAGCGAACGCTGCAGCTGACGCCTGAATTTCTCTCCGATGAGCTGAGCGTCGCCTGCGACGGCCCGCGCATCATCGACTGGGTCTTTCACGCAAGCGGCGACTTTTGCGCAGATGGCGACGCCGCGCCCTGTGCGGCGCTTGGCGAGGGCAACGGCTACCAGCACATACGCTCGTGGGCGAGGTGGTCGGGCGATGAACCGCGCTTCTCCTGGACGGCGCACGGCCAAACCCTCGCGCTGCGGTTCCCTGCGGCCCTTGGCAAAGCGGCGGACATCTACCTGATCACCTCGCCCGACAACCCCGGGCACCTCATGCGAAACGGCGTGGTGGTACGCGTTTTGGCAAGCGAGGCGGCGTACTGCGCGCAGTGGAGTCTGAAGCCGGCACAATGAAGAGGATAGGGAAAAACTGCCGCGGAAAAATAGCGCTGTACTTTATGAAAATTCTGTGATATACTATCGCCAGCCCAGAATGGTACCAGCAGCCGCGCATAGGTCTCTCCCAGCGGTAACGCCTTCGGATTGCCCGGCAGAGCACTCGGTCCAAACTTCATTTGGGCAATCATAAGGAGGTACCCCTATGTTCGCAGACAAGACCCTCACATGCCGTGACTGTGGCGCCGAATTCGCTTTTACCGCCAGCGAGCAGCAGTTCTACGCCGAGAAGGGCTTCCAGAACGAGCCGAGCCGTTGCCCCGGTTGCCGTCATGCGCGTCGTTCCAACAGCCAGAGCGGCGAGCGCGAGATGTATGAAGCCGTTTGCGCTTCCTGCGGCGGCCCCGCCCGCGTTCCCTTCCAGCCCCGCAATGACAAGCCCGTCTATTGCAGCGCTTGCTTCGCGGCTTCCCGTCAGCGCTAATCATCGCTTGACACTGAAAAACCGGTGCGGCCATGGCCGCACCGGTTTTTTGCTGCCCGCTATGCCTTCGGGCGGAAGCGGCGCGTTCCGTGGGCCCGGCGCGCGGCAGTTTTTGCAGCGCGCTCACTTTACGCGGGGGGGGATTGGGTTTATAATGGCACTGATCATGTGACAAGCGAGGGTTTTTCATGAAAAAAACGCGCATTGGCATCATCGGAACGGGCAGTATTGCCAACTCGCACGCCCGCTCCTACAAGCTGCTACCGAACGTGGAGATCGTGGGCGGCGCGGACATTGTGCCCGGCAAAGCGGAAGCGTTCTTCCAGCGACACGAGCTGCCGGGCGCCAAGGCGTTCACCTCGGTGAGCGAGCTTCTGAAGATGGACCTGGACGGCGTGAGCGTATGCACTTATAACTCCACGCACGCCGAATGCACCATCGCGGCTCTGCAAAAGGGCATACATGTGCTGTGCGAAAAGCCCATGTCCATCACCCTGGCCGACGCGATCGCCATGGAGCGCGCGGCGCGCAAGGCGGGCAAAATTCTCACGATCGGCTTCCAGCCGCGCTACGACCCGGACATGCAGCTCGTGCGCGATATCGCCCAATCGGGCGTGCTCGGCCGCGTTTACTACGTGCAAACCGGCGGCGGCCGTCGCCGCGGCATTCCGGGAGGCACGTTCATCAACAAAGAGCTGGCGGGCGTGGGCGCTTTGGCGGACATCGGCTGCTACGCCCTGGACATGGCCCTCAACGCCATCGGCTATCCCAAGCCGCTCACCGTGTCTGCCGTCGCTTACGATCTGTTCGGCAAGAACCCCAAGTATTACAAAGACGCCGAGCATTTCACCGTGGACGACTTTTCCGGCGCGTTCATCCGCCTGGAGGGCGGCGTGACGCTGGACTTCCGCATGTCCTGGGCCATGCACATGGACACCACGGGGGATACGATCTTCCTGGGCACGGACGCCGGCCTGAAGGTGAAGTCCCCCCGCCTGGGCGAGCCGTGGGGCGGCGCGTGGGACGGTACGGTCGGCCCGATCTACCTCTTTCACGATGTGCAGGGTCAGCTGAGCGAAACCTCCATCCCGCTCAAGAACGCAGGCGTTGATCGCTTCGCCCTCAAGGTGAAGGCCTTTGTGGACGCTGTGGAGCAGAATCTGCCCGCGCCCATCCCGGGCAGCCAGATCATCTACAACCAGGCCATCATCGACGGCATCATCCGCTCCAGCCAGTCAGGGCACGAGGTGGAGATCGACATTCCCGTCATTTAGCGAGCCTTTCGCCCGCCCCGCTTTCGGGACGGGCGTTTTTATGCAAAGGGGGTAGCGGCGTGTATCTGTCCATTTTCACCGATGAACTTATGATGGATGTCTCCAAGGCCCTGCCGGTGATCAAGGGCTGGGGGCTGGACGCAGTTGACCTGCGCGGCTATGTGAACGGCCGGGGGATCGAATTTCAAAGCGACGAGGAGCTGCGCGCGCTGAAGAGCCAGCTGGCCGACAACGGCCTGAAGGTCGGCGTGCTGCAAACCTCGCTGTGCAAGGTGCACCTGCCGGACGAGCAGCGCCAGAAGGCGGAGCTTGAGAAGCTGGAGGGCATCATCCGCGCGGCGGACGCTCTTGGCACGCGCCTGGTGCGCGCTTTTAACTATTGGCAGCCGGAAGGCGATTTGTGCGGTACGCTGGGCACCATGCCCGACATGATGCAGCGCGTACTGGACATGTTCGCGCCTGTCGCTAAGCGCGCCCAACAGGCCGGGCTTGTGCTTGGCTTTGAGGACTGCGGCCAGACGGCGCAGGAAGTCGCCAACTTTGTAAACCTTTTGGGCGTGCCCGGATGGGGCCTTGCGTGGGACCTCTCCAACGACTGGGAGCGCATGGAGCAGCTGCGCGCCGGCGACGACGTGGACTACCTGCTCAAATATCTGCCCATGTCCGTGATGGTGCATGTAAAGGCCATGAGCATCCTGCCGGAGCTGCAGGGGGCCAAGGTGCCTTGGGCGCGCGCTCTGGCCGCCGTGCTCGCCTCCGGCCGCGATCTGCCCATCAGCGTGGAGACGCACAACCCGGCAAAAAGCCCGTTCGACCACGTGGAATGCAGCCGCCGCACCGCTATGGCGCTGCGCAAGGTGTGGCCCACGGCCGTGCCCACAAGCGTCGAGGACGCCGTTAAGCCCGAGAAGGCGGCCATCGTGCGGCCGTACCACGACGATCCCGTGCGCTTCGTGGTGGTCGGCCTTGGTATGGGCCGCTTTCGCAGCCAGCAGCTGCTGAGAACCAGCGGCTGCAAGCTGGTGGGCGTGTGCGACCTAAACGCCGACAAGGTGCGCAAGGCCGCCGAGGATTTCGGCGTGAAGGGCTCCACGAACCTGCAGGACTTTTTGGACGATGAAAGCGTCGAGGTGATTTACGCCGTTACGCCCACGGGCGCGCACGGCGAGGTGGCCATGAAGGCGCTTGCAGCGGGCAAGCACGTGCTTTCCACCAAGCCCTTCGACGCAAGCGCCGCCGCCTGCCGCGCCATGATCGCCCTGGCGCAGGAGAAAGGGCTGCTGCTCGGCGTGGATTTCGACAACCACCACAAAGCCGAGTTCCTCACGCAGAAGGCGGTTCTGGCCTCCGGTTGGTTCGGACGGGTGCTCTCGGCGAACATGACGCTCAAGATCAAGCGCTCTCAGGGTTATTACGACGAGAACGGCGCGTGGCGCGGCACCTGGCGGCTGGACGGCGGGGGCGCCATGGCCAACCAGGGCGTGCACGAGGTGGACCGTATGGTCGCCCTGTTCGGTATGCCCGATCGCGTGCGGTGCAACTTTTACACCCAGGCGCACAACATCGAGACCGAGGATCTGGGCACGGCCGTGTGGGAGTACAAGGACGGTCCGGTGCTCACCTTCACCTCCACCACCGACTACGCCGTGAACACCTGGTATCAGCGTTTTGAAATACAGGGCACCGAAGGCGTGATGGTTTGCGAGTCCGGCGGACCGCAGGGCGAGCACACCTATTGGTGGAAGGACGAACAGTGGGGTGAGGAAGCGCCCGTGCGCGCCGTCCCGCAGTTCCTGCAGGGCAGCGACAACTTCGCCGCGGCCGTGCGCGGCCTTGCGCCCATCTCGGTTCCGGCGCAGGAAGGCATCAAGTCGCGCATCGTGCTGGACGCCATGTACGCCTCCGGCCGCGCGGACGGCGCATGGATGCAGACCGCCAACTTCTAAGGGGGATGACGTTATGCCCAAATACGTAGTCGGCGTGGACTTTGGCACGCTCTCTGCGCGCGCGCTTGTGGTGGAGGTTCCCTCCGGGCGTGAGTTGCACGCGCACGAGAGCGCTTATGAGCACCAGGTGATGGACGAGGCCCTGCCTTCCGGCCGCAAGCTTCCGCCTGACTGGGCGCTGCAGCACCCGCAGGACTATCTGGACGCCATGGGCGTTGCCGTGCGCGGCGCTTTGCGCAAGTCTTCGATGTCGCCGGAGGACGTAATCGGCATGGGCATCGATTTTACGGCCTGCACGATGCTGCCGGTGGACAAGCATGGCAACCCGCTGTGCCAAACCCTCAAGTTCCAAGACGAGCCTCACGCCTTTGTAAAACTGTGGAAGCACCACGCCGCGCAGGATCAGGCCAACCGCATCAACCAAAAGGCTGCTGCGATGGGGGAGGCCTGGCTGGAGCGCTACGGCGGAAAAATCTCCTCCGAGTGGATGTTTCCAAAAATTTGGCAGACGCTGGAGGAAGCGCCCGCGGTGTACGCGGCCGCGGACAAGTTTATCGAGGCGGCCGATTGGGTCAACTGGCAGCTGACAGGGGTGGAGGCGCGCAACTCCTGCACGGCCGGATACAAGGCGCTGTGGCACAAGCGGGAGGGCTACCCTTCCTCCGCGTTCTGGAAGGCGCTGGATCCGCGCCTGGAGCATGTGGTGGAGGAGAAGCTCTCGCGGGACATCCGCTCGCTGGGCGACAAGGCCGGCGATCTGACGGCCTTTGGCGCGCGGGTTACCGGCCTTTTGCCCGGCACGGCCGTGGCGGTGGCCAACGTGGACGCGCACGTGTCCGTTCCGGCGGTGGGCATCACCGAGCCGGGGAGCCTATTGATGATTATGGGCACGTCCACCTGCCATATGGCCCTGGGTGCGCAGGAGCGCATCGTGCCGGGCACGTGCGGCCTGGTGGAGGATGGCATCCTGCCCGGCTTCTTTGGGTTCGAGGCGGGGCAAAGCTGCGTGGGCGACCACTTCAACTGGTTTGTGGAGAACTGCGCGCCGGCGGCGTACGCCGAGGAGTGCAGAGCCCGGGGCATCGACATGCACGCGCTGCTCACCTGGAAGGCTCAGGCTTTGAAACCTGGCGAGAGCGGCCTTCTGGCGCTGGACTGGTGGAACGGCAACCGCTCCGTGCTGGTGGACGCGGACCTGACCGGACTGATCCTGGGGATGACCCTCGCCACCAAGCCCGAGGAGATGTACCGGGCGCTCATCGAGGCCACGGCCTTCGGCACGCGCACGATCATCGAGGCTTTCAACAAGCACGGCGTGCCCATTACGGCGCTGTACGCTTGCGGGGGCATCGCAGAGAGGAACCCCATGTTGATGCAGATTTACGCCGACGTCACGCGCATGGAGATCCGCATCGGCCGTTCTTCCCAGGCGCCTGCGCTTGGCTCGGCCATGTTCGGCGCCGTGGCCGCCGGCAAGGAGCGCGGCGGGTTCGATACGATTTTTGACGCGGCGCGCGCTATGGGCGGCGTCCGCGACACGGTATACCGCCCGAGCGCGGAAAGCGCCGCCGTGTATGACGAGCTGTATGCCCAGTACGCCCGCCTGCACGATCTGTTCGGCCGCGGCGCGTGCGATGCCATGAAGAAGCTCAAGGAGATCAAGAAAGCCGCGCGCTAGCGCCCGCTTACGGCCCTGAGGGATACGCGGCAGACACCGAACTGGCGCGGCGGCCTTCGCCCGCGCCAGTTTCCTTACTAACGGCGGAGCGCGCAGTTGTTTCGCCGGCATGGGCGCAGGCTTTGTCTGCAGCGCTGCCTGCAACAGGCGTTCATATCCTTGAAGAGGATTGCGCGCCGCGGGGCGACCGCGCTTTCCTATAAGAGCATGACGGCGTAGGCCCCGCCGGCAAAATGAAGTTTGCCAGGCACGGATGCAGGGAAGGGGAAACGCCCGCGCGCGACGAAATGCACACCTGATACGCTTGCGAACAAGAAGGAGATGCTGTGGACATGACGGTTCGACCTTTCCGACGGATAGCTGCGTTACTCGGGTTTCTCATGGTGGCTGGCCTTCTGCCCGGCTGTACCTATTTGTTCCCTGCGGAGGAGGAATCGCTTGCGCCGCCCCTTGTGGAGCCGGAGGAAGTGACCTATCAGACCGAAGCCGCCGCCAAGAAGAGCATCAAGAACGAGCTGCGCGTATCCGTGTCCTTTGCGCCCTCGCTTTTTGAAGACGTGATCTTCCCTTATTCCGGCCGTCTGGCGGAGCTGACCGTGCGCGAGGGCCAGGACGTTGCGGCGGGCGACGTGCTCGCCTCCTTCGATACGGAGGGCGTTGAGACGCGCATCCGCAACCAGCAGTTCGCCGTGGAGAAAGCCCGCCTGAACGTGCAGCAACGCAAGGCGAGCAAGGCCTCTTCGGAGTTTGTATTTGCCACGGCCGACGGCAAGGTGATGAGCATCCACGCAAAGCCCGGCGACGATTCTGCGCAGGTCACCTCCACATGGGGCAACCTCATGTCCATCATGGACGAGGGCCGCATGAGCGTTACCGTGAAGGGTCTAGAGAAAAAGATGAACGCCGGCGAGGGCGTGCTCGTGCAGCGGCCGAACGGAGGGTCCTCCTTCACCGGCCGCATATCCGAAGTACAGAACAACATGGAGATCGGCAACCGCAACACACCCGGTTATCGCTGGAACGGCGATATCGTGGTGGAGTTTGACGGCCGTATTGCCGACGTGCTGGAGGGCGATCAGCTGGAGGTGTACTCCACGCGCGAGGGTTTCCTTGCGGGTACGGGCGAGGCGGTGCTTGTGGGGCAGACTCTCGTGAAGGCGTCCGGCGGCATCATCGAGGAAGTGTACGTGAGCGAGGGCCAAAGCGTGGTCACGGGCGAGCGCCTGCTCAAGCTGAAAGGCGACGATTTCTCCATCCGCAACGCCGAGATCGACCTGGCGCAGGCCCAAGCTACGCTGGCCGACTACGAGCTGGAGCGTGAGCGCACGCGCGTTCTGGCCCCCATCACCGGCCGGGTGAGCTGGGTGGGTACCTTCAACATCAACGACTTCATCAATTCCTACACCGATCTGTGCCGCATTGCCGATCCCTCCTCGCTGGCGCTGGAGTATCGGGGCGACAAAGCCTCGCAGTTCACCCTGGGCATGGTGGTCACCTGCGTGCTCGGCAAGAGCGAGTACCAGGCGGAGGTGGTCGCCAACCCCTCCTCCCTCCCGCGCGAGAAGAATGGCGCGCAGCAGAACATCGCCCGCTTCCGCATCAAGGAGTTGCCGCTGGAGGGCGTGGAATACGGCCAGGGCGGATATGTCACGGCCATATTGGCGCAGAAGGACGACGTGCTCGTTCTCTCCAAGGACCGCGTGCAGTCCTTCTGGGGGCGCAAGTACGTCAACGTCCTGGAGGATGGGCTGAAGGTGGAGAAGGACGTGGAGATCGGCATCGAAACCTCTACCGAGGTGGAGGTTGTGAAAGGCCTGAACGAAGGCGACCTGATCATCACACGCTAGCCGGAGAGCGATAAGCCGATACCGGCGAAGCAAGTGAAGTGGGGTGAGGCCTTTTGTTGCTCGTTGTTGTTCGCAAGATGCTCGCCAACAAGTGGATGGTCTTCTGCCTGCTCATCGGCTCCATTTTGGCCGTGGGCATGGTCAGTTCTATTCCGCTGTACACCGAGGGCGTGCTCAACCGCATGCTCCGCCGCGACCTGGAGCAATACCAGCGCGATTACTCCTATTACCCGGGCCGTTACCAGCTGAAGATCAACCTGGAGTCCATCTACGCGGCCTCGGACCGCGTGGACGCCTACAGCTTCTTCGCCTATCACGTGCCCCTCAAGGTGCACCAGGAGATGGGCATCCCCACCGTCAGCGAGACACGCACGGCCATCTCCAGCGCGCTGCGCGCGCGCGTGCCCGTCACGCCCGACAACAAAGAGGGCGTATCTGTGGTGCGCATGGCCAACGTGCCCGGTTCGATGGACCATGTCGCCATCAAACGCGGTCGATTGCCCGAGGACGGCGTAAAGATGGAAAACGGCAAGCGCGTCATCGAGGCGGTCGTGCCCGACGGCGTGGTTGTTAAGCGCGGCTTCACCGTGGGCGAGGAGTACGAGTTTTACGACGCGCAGGAGCGCACGGCAGACTTTGTCGTGCGCATTGTGGGGCAGTTTGGCATGAAGGAGGCGGGCGATCACTTCTGGTATGACGGGCTCGCCCTGGTGGAGGACGCCTTTCTCGTGGGCGATCAGGCCTATGCGGATATCTGCCTGGAGAACCGCGTGTCCCCCCTCATCGGCACGGTGGAATGGTATTTCGGGCTGGACTATACCAAGATCAGCATTGAAAACCTAAGCCACGTGATCACCACCATGCACGAGCACCAAAAATGGGTGGAAGGCTACCGCGCCGGTCAGCTGCGCATCGTGGCCATCCCCACCCTGGAGAAATACGACGCCCGCGAGACGCAGCTGCGCACCATGCTCATGGTGCTGCAGGTGCCCATCTTGCTCATGCTTGTGTTCTACATCTTCATGGTAGCGCAGCTCATCGTGGACTACGAAAAGAACGAGATATCCGTCATCAAAAGCCGCGGCGCATCGCGGGGGCAGGTGGTGGGCATCTACCTGCTGGAGAACCTGCTCATCGGGGCGGTGGCGCTTGTGGCCGGCCCGCTGCTCGGGTGGTTCGTATGCAGCGTGCTCGGCGCGTCCAACGGCTTTCTGGAGTTTGTCTCCCGCGCCGCCCTGCCCGTGCAGCTGAACATGAACACGGTGCGCTACGCATTCGTGACGGTCATCACCATCGTGCTCATGATGCTCGCACCGGCCGTTGTGCAGGCCCGGCGCACCATCGTGGAGCACAAGCAGCAAAGCGCGCGCCAGCGGCCCGCGCTGTGGAAACGGTTTTTTCTGGACGTGCTGCTCATTTTGCTCTCCTTTTACGGCCTGTACAGCTACCGCATGCGGCAGCAGACGATGACCATCGCCTCGGACGTGGCCGGCACGAACGTGCCCATCGACCCGCTGCTCTTCCTCATCTCCACGCTGTTCGTGCTGGGCGTGGGGCTGTTTGTGCTGCGGCTGTACCCGTACCTGCTGCGCGGCGTGTTTGCGCTGGGCAAGCGGCTGTGGCCGCCGTCCATGTACGCCTCCTTCATCACGGTGGGGCGCTCGCGCGGGCAGGAGCAATTTTTGATGATCTTCCTCATCCTCACGCTGTCCGTGGGCATCTTCAACGCCAACGCCGCACGTACCATCAACCGCAACGTGGAGGAAAAGCTTCTGTACGACACGGGCGCGGACATGGCGGTTGTGCCCGTGTGGCGTTCCAACCAGGTGTTTGTGGATCCGGAAGCGCCTGCGCCTACCACGGGCGCGGCGGTTGTGTCCACGGACGCGGGCTTTGGCGACGACCGCATCGTCACCTACATCGAACCGCCCTTTGAGCCCTGGCAGCAGCTGCCGGGTGTTGCGGCCGCAACCAAGGTGTACGTCAACGACAAGGTATCCCTCACCATCCCAGGCCAATCGGGCGGCGCGTCCCGCTTGATGGGCGTTGAAAGCGCCGATTTCGGCCGCGTGGCCTTCATGCCGGACGGGCTGATGAAGCCGCACTGGTACGCCTACCTGAACGCCATCACCCACGAGAGCAAGGCCTGCCTCGTCTCCCGCGCGTTCGCCACGCAGTACAAGCTGGCCCCGGGCGACACGTTCACCGTGTCGTGGGCGCGGCAGAGCCCGCTGGAGCTGCGCATCTACGGCTTTTTCGACTACTGGCCCACCTTTAACCCGTACAACACGCAAATGGGCGACAAGATGATCGTCTGCAACCTCGCCTACATTCAGGCTAAGATGGCCGTAGAGCCTTACCAAACGTGGATTAAGCGGGCGCCCGGAGCCACCAGCCAGGACATCTACACCGCCATCGAGGAGCAGAAGCTGCTCGTGGAGAAGGTGACCGACGCCCGGCAGAACCTGGTGCGCCTCAAGAACGATCCCATGCTGCAAGGGGCCAACGGCGCCATGACCATGGGGTTCATCGTCACCATGATCGTATCCGGCATCGGCTTTATCATCTACTGGATCCTGTCGCTCAAAGGCCGCGTGCTGCAGTTCGGCATCTTCAGAGCTATGGGGCTGTCGCTGCGCTCGCTGATTGGCATGCTTCTTTGGGAGCAGCTGCTCATCTGCGGCACGAGCATCCTGGTGGGCATCATCACGGGCGGCGTGGCCGCGCAGATGTTCGTGCCCATGCTGCAAATCGTGTACTCCGCCTCCCAGCAGGTGCCGCCCTTCCACGTGGTGGCCAGCGGGGCGGACTACGTAAAAATCTACGCCTTCATCGCCGTGATGCTCATCGCGGGATTCATCGTGCTTGGGACGCTCCTGTCGCGCATCAAGGTCGCCCAGGCGCTCAAGCTGGGGGAGGACTGACATGAAGCCGCTTATGCAGGCAGAGGGCATCAATCGCTACTTTCGAAACGGCGGCAACACCGTGCATGCGCTGCGCGACGTGTCTCTTCAGCTGCTTCCCGGCCGCCTGACCGTGCTGCGCGGCCGCTCCGGCTCGGGCAAAACGTGCATGATCAACCTGCTGGGCGCGCTGGATAAGCCGGACACCGGACACGTGTTCTTCGACGGCGCGGACATCACCCGCCTGTCCGAAGCGCGCCGCGACGCGCTGCGCAGAAAGCAGGTCGGGTTCGTGTTCCAGTCCGTGGCGCTCATCGGGCAGATGTCCGCCTACGAGAATGTGGAGTTTGGGCTGAGGGTGTCCGGCTTTCCCACCGCCGAGCGCAGGACGCGCGCCGAGCAGGTGCTCGGGGAGGTGGGCCTGCTTGCGCGCATGAAGCACCGCCCGCAGGAGCTCTCCGGCGGAGAGCAGCAGCGCGTGGCCATCGCCCGCGCCATCGCCCACAAGCCGCGCGTGCTGTTTGCCGACGAACCGACCGCCGAGCTGGACACGCACATGGGCCTCACCATCGTCAAACTCTTCAAGCAGCTGGCCACCGAAACCGGCCTCACCGTGGTAATGACCACGCACGACCCCCACATGCAGGAGCTGGCCGACGACGTATACACCCTGGCGGACGGTCAGGTGGTGGAGACGCTCCACATCACGCCGCTGGACGGGGAAGGGGGCGTGCCCACATGATCGTCGCGGAAAATCTGATGAAGATCTACAAAACCGCTGAAATCGAGGTGGTGGCGCTTCAGGGCCTGGACCTTCAGGTGGAGGACGGCGAGCTGATGGCCATCATCGGCAACTCGGGCAGCGGCAAGTCCACCCTGCTCAACATGCTCGGCGCGCTGGACAAGCCCTCGGCCGGGAAACTGCAGGTGAGCGGGCAGGACCTGCTGAAGATGAACGACCAGCAGGTGGTTCAGTACAAGCGCAAAACCGTCGGCTTTGTATGGCAGAACAACGCGCGCAACCTGATCCCCTACCTGTCGGCGCTGCAGAACATCGAGATGCCCATGCTGCTGACGCCTACGCGCAAGCGGCGGGAGAAGGCGCGCGAGCTTTTGGATCTGGTGGGCCTGTCGCACCGCGCGCGCTCGCGCCTGTCGCAGCTTTCGGGGGGCGAGCAGCAGCGCATCGCCATCGCCATCGCCCTGGGAAACGATCCCAAGCTGCTGCTTGCCGATGAACCCACCGGATCGGTGGATACGCGCACCATGTCCACCATCATGGACGTGTTCCGCCGCGTCAACCGCGAAAAGGGGATCACGGTGGTCATCGTCACGCACGACCGCCAGCTCTCCCACATGGTGGACCGCATCGTGGCCATACGCGACGGCCGCACCTCCTCCGAGTTCATCCGCCAGAAAAGCTACCTGGAGGAGATGGCCGAGCTGGGCACGGACACGTTTGTCCCCGACATGGCCGACGGCTCCGCCCACACCGAGCTGGCCGTGGTGGACGCCGCCGGGCGCATACAGATCCCGCGCGATTATCTGGATAAGCTGGGCGTTAAGGGCAAGGCAAAGCTGCAGGTGACCATGGACGAGTCCGGGCGCATCGTCATCAATCCGCCCGAAGGCGTAACCCTGCCGCCCTCGTAAAGCCGCTATTGACAGTAGGCGAGGGCGGGTGTATCGTGACAGTGACAATTAGAAGGAGGCGTTACGGTGAAAAAGGTTTTGTCGTGTCTGCTGGCGGCGCTGATGCTATGCGCGCCCATCGCCGCGTATGCG
This sequence comes from Eubacteriales bacterium, assembly GCA_031553225.1. Lineage (GTDB taxonomy): Bacteria > Bacillota > Clostridia > Christensenellales > UBA1750 > JAVBLU01. The sequence goes on along the minus strand of JAVBLU010000013.1, from coordinate 86,703 downwards.
GCGGATGTGTACAACTTTGCCGATTTGCAGGCGGCGGCTGCGGGGACGGACAGCGTCATCGACATCTATGCCGATATCGCCTCCACCGCCGAGGTGGGGATCGCCCGCGACATCACCATCAACGGCAACGGCCATACGATTGCAGGGGACGACACGCACAGGCTTCTTAAAGTTACGGGCGCCGCAACGATTAACGATCTGACTTTCATTGGCGGCGACAGCACGCTCGTGGATGGGGGAACTTCCGGCGGCGGAGCGCTGCAAATAGTGAGTTCTGGATCTTCGCTCCTTTCGGACTGCACGTTTGTCGGCAACACGGGCTCCAACGGCGGCGCGGTTGCTAATTTCAATGGCGATGTGATCATTGAGCGATGCAGTTTCTACGACAATCGCGCGGTCGGGACGGGGTATAATACAGCAGGCGCAATTGATGTCGACAATGGCCGGGTTGAATTCCGGGGCGACAATTACTTCGATGGAAACAGCGCCGTACGAGGCGATTCGGATGTTTATGCCGGTACACGCAACACGCAAAACGGGCGGATGATTCAGGGCCGCCGCCCCGCTGAACAGCCGGACGAGGCGGAAGAGCCCTCGGGCGGCATGCTTGCCGACGTGCAGCTAGGCATTGGGCTGCACGGCATTTTTGCCGAGGATGCGGAGCTGAGCGTCCTGCCCCTGGTCTCCGGCGCGGCGTACGACGCCTTGACCGCCGCGTGCGCGGCGCGCGGCAAAACGCCCGCATTCATGTACGACATGACCGTGCGCGGGAACGCCTTGTTGAACAGCGTGACCTTCCGCGTGGACGCCCCGGACGGCACGCAGGTCATGCTTCTACAGTACGCCGGCGGCCGTGTGATTGAGACGACGCTCACCGTAGCCAACGGGTGCGTGACCCTGTCCATCACGGCGGCCGGAGCGTTCGCGCTCATCCTCTTGTAACCTCAGGGGCACAAAGAATGGGCGGACGCGCTTGCGTCCGCCCATTTTGCCGTTCATTGGAGCTAGAAAGCCCCCAGCTGTTGTTTGGTTTGCTGCATCTTCTGTTGGGCCTGCTGGACCTTGGGCGCGGGGGCGTCCTCGGTGAGGTACCAGCCGCGGGAGCGCATCTGGTCGAATACCTGGTACTGGTCCTGGGAGATCTGCTGGATGTTCTGCGTGAGCACGTTGCGCAGGTTCGGGCAGGAAGCCTCGCACAGGAACGTCGAATAAGAGGAAACGAGCGATTTTTCCTGCGTGAGAAGGTCGTTCATCATATCCTGGTCGGAGAGCTTAGCGGCCTGATTCATGTTCTGCAAGGGCATCCTCTCCTTCTACTGGTGGCTGTTCAGGTAATTGAACAGCTTGTCGAACTGTTGGCGGTGGTGCTGAGCAAGCGTATTGGCGACGCCCTTGAGCGCCGGGTCCGTGAACTGCGACGCCATGAACGCGGATTTCTTCGCGGCCAATGCTTCGTGGTTCATCTGGTCCTCGAGAATGGTCAGGTTCTTACTGTCGAGCTGCGGCATTCCGTTTTGTTGTTGCAAGGGCATTACCTCCCGTTAGATGGATGCGGTGGTAGCTTTCCACCTGGCTTTACTTCTTATGCGGCGGTGACGAAATGATGGCGATCGTGACGAAACTGGAGCCCATGCGGCTGTACGCGCGCCGCGTGCGCGTTTATTTGGACGGCGAGGCGTGGAGGACGCTGGAAAAAACGAGCGTGCGCGCGCTGGATCTGAGCGAAGGGCGCGAGGCGGACGAGGAACGCCTTCAGCGCGCCTGCTTTGAGCCGGAGTGCGAGGCGGCGCGCGAGCGGGCCTTGCGCATGCTGGAGAGCAAGGCCTGCACCGCCGCCGAGATTGAGCGCGACCTGCGCCGACGGGAGTTTTTGCCGGGCGCGGTGGAGCGCACGATCGAGCGGCTGGCCGGCGTCGGGCTGCTCGACGACGCGGCGCTGGCGCTTCGCCAGGCCGAGGCGAGCAGCGGAAGGAGCAGCAGGCGGGCTGTGATGCAGAAGCTGCGCGGACGCGGGGTGAGCGCCGAGGCGCTGCAGGAAGCGCAGGACGGGCTTTCGGACGAGGCCGAGCTGCAGGCCGCCCGGCGCGAGGTGGACAAGCGCCTGCGCGGCTGCACGGACCCGGACCGCGAAGCGCGCGGCCGCATCGTGCAGGCGCTGGCGCGCAAGGGTTTCTCCTACGACACGGCAAAGCGCGCCCTCGCGGACGCGCTTTCCGGGATGCAAGACGACGGCTAGCGGTTATACAAACGTTTGCCGTACCACCGCGCGGCCGCCCTCATAGGCGACATGCGCCATGGAACCGTTGACCAGCTGCATCTGCGGCGGCATGTGCCCGATGTCGCATCCATGCAGCACGGGGCATGAAAGCCCCTCGAAGGACGCGTGCAGCGCGTCGTCCAGGGTGAAGTCGCGCGTGTCTTCGTATCCGGTCGGACGGCCGATTAAGATGCCCGACGCGCCCGCAAACCAGCCGCAAGCGCGCATCTGCCACAGCGTGCGGTACAGCTCGGCCGAGGCCATCTCGCAGCTCTCCAGCGTCCATACGAAGCCGTCTGCGGCGTAGCGGCGCAAAAAGGCGTCCACCGGGGCGTAGGCCGTGCCGATCAACCGGCCGATCGTGTCCAGGCATCCGCCGATCACCCGGCCGCTGAACGCGCCCGAGGATTGCTGGCGCAGGGGCGTCCAGGCGTTCATTTTGTCCAGGCGGTAGGGCGGCACGTCCGGGTCATCGAAGGCGGTGAAAGCGCCGCACAGCGGCGCGCTCTCCTGCACAATCTGCCTGCCCGCCATGGCCTCAAAGGCCCGGAGGTCGCTCTCGTGTATGTGCGCATACCCCAGGTTTAGAAAGTTGGATCCATGCACCGTGGCCACGTCGCATACAAGGGTGAGCGGGAAGGTGAGCGTGGTCAGGTCGGAGTAGCCGCACACCCATTTGGGCGGAAGCGCGCGCAGCCGCTCCCAGTCGAGCAGAGGCAGCATGTCCATCAAAAACTCTCCGCCCCAGGGCGGCATGATTAGGGCGATGTCCGCACGCTCATAAAAAGCCATGAACTCGCGGGCGCGCGTTGGCGCGCTGGCGCTTACGCATTTGGCGCGGCAGCGCAGCGTGGGCGATTCCTCCGCAAGGTACCCAAGCGCCGCCACGTTCTGTTTGGCGCGCTCAAGCCGTGCAAATTTCTCCTGGGGCACGCCGCTGGAGGGTGCGCATACGCCGATCGTGTCGCCAGGCCGCAGGGGCGCAGGATATATCACGGAACCGTCTCCTTCTACAGGCGATTGACCTCGAGCTGGCCGCGCAGGCATACGCCTTTTATGGTGATATCCGCGTCGAAGAGCACAATATCCGCCGAGCGCCCGGCGGCCAGCCGGCCGCAGCGCTCGCTTACGCCCACGGCAGCCGCAGGGTTGCAGGTGAGCATGGCCACCGCGTCGGGCAGGGACACTCCGGCCTCCCGTGTGATCACCCGCAGCAGACGGTCCGCCGTGGCGATGGACCCGGCAAACGCCGAGCGGTCGGGCAGTTTGGCCACCCCGTCTTCGATGAGGGCGACGGGGCCGCTCCCCCGCGCGCCCAGCGCCGCCGTGGTTTGGTTCGTTCCGGCGGCGCGCATGGCATCCGTCACAAGCACGATCTCGCGCACCGGCTTGGTCTTTGTCACCAGGCGCAAGAGCTCCGCGGGCAGGTGACACCCGTCCGCGATGAGTTCAACGGGCAAGGGGAGCAGCAGGGCGGATTCCAGCAGGCCCGGGATGCGGAATCCGCCCTCCCGCCATACGCTGGACATGGCCGAGTATAGGTGCGTTACAAGCGACGCACCGCTTTGGCAGGCCGCCAGCGCGTCGGCGTAGGAAGCGCCGCTATGGCCAAGCGATGCGATGCGCCCGCTGCCTACGAGCGCGCGGATGTAGTCCTGGCTGCCGGGCAGTTCCGGCGCAAGGGTCACGCGGCGCAAAAGCGGCCAGCGCAGAAGCCATGCGCCGTACTCCGCGGGGCTTGGGGCGCGCGCCTCCTCCGGGTTCAGCGCGCCGCAGAACGCGCGCGCGATATAGGGCCCTTCGATGTGCACGCCGAGCATGTGCGGCAGGTGGCCGGGCGTAAAGGCCGCACCGATGGCGTCCATGGCCGCGTCGGTCGCCTCCTCGCCCGCCGCGACCAGCGTAGGCATAAGCGCCGTTGTGCCGTGCTGCAGGTGTGCGCGTGCGGCGGTCTGCACGTCCGCGCTCGCGCCGTCGCCAAAGTCGCTTCCGCCGCCGCCGTGCACGTGAATGTCCACAAACCCGGCGCATGCGAAAAGCCCGTCCGCGTCCAGCGTGGTCTGGGCGCTTAGCGAGCCATCGTGCGGGCCGACGTAGACGATCCGTCCGTCCTGCACGAGCAAGCTTGTATCCGTGTGGATCCCTTCCGGCGTGACAAGCCGCGCGCCGCGCACAAGCAGGCTGCTCATTGTTCGGCGATCAGCCGAGCGCCGCTGTCCTTATCGGCATACAGCACGGCCGACGGGTGACGCCTGAGGATGGTGGAGGGATATGCGGGCCCGCAGGGTTGATGAGCCGTGTTGTACACCGCGTGCACCTTGGTGGGCGCGGGCACCACGCACACCACCTCGGGCGCGCGGGCGAATACCGGCATGGTCAGCGTGAGGGCCTGCCGCGGCACCACATCAAGCGAGGCAAAGCAGCCGTCGTTCACCTGCTGCTGGCGGCACACCGGGTCCAGGTCCACCGGCTTGATGAGGGCAACGTCGTCAAAATCGGCAAACTCCGGGTCGTTGAAGGCCAGATGGCAGTTCTCGCCGATGCCGCAGAGCACCAGATCGATGGGATGCTCCTGCAATAGCCGCGTATAGCGCGCGCACTCGGCCGCCACGTCGTTGTTGCCGTCGATGGGGTACACCGACGCAAGAGGAAGATCGTTCCAGATCTCCCGTCGCAGAAACGTGGAGAAGGCCTGCGGCGCAGTGGTGGGCAGCCCCACATACTCGTCCATGTGAAAGGCGCTCACCTTGTTCCACGGGAAGTCGTACGCCTTCAGCGCGGCCAGCATGTCGCTTTGCGAAGGTGCGGCGGCGAAGAGCACGTTCACCTGGCCGCGCGCCTCAAGCGCCCTGGTCATGCGCTTCACCACGTCCGCGGCGGCCGCCGCGCCCATCTCGGCGCGCGTACCGTACACGCGGAAAACCAGCTTGTCGAACACGAACTCCTGCATATGGTTATCCCCTTCCGTTCAGAACGTCTATTGTTTCGCCGCCCGCGGCGTTTCTTCCTGCCCGAGCGGCTGTTGCCTGTCCCCCTGCAAAGTGGTATGATAAACGAAAAAGGGGGCGGTTTTGTGGTCGCGCAGGATAAGCGTTCGGCCTACGAGGCATATATGCGCACGGCGTTCGCCCAAGCGGGCATCGCCGTCACAAAGGAAGAGGAAAATGCTTTCGAGTTGGCCGACTTCGGCCTGAACGACTTTGAAACCACCGGCCTTGGACTGCTTGTGTACGTGAACACGCAGCGTGTTTGCGCCAAAGAGCTTGTATTGTGGCCCGGGCAGACCTGCCCGGAACACCGCCACCCGTCGGTAGACGGCCTTCCCGGCAAGGAGGAAACCTTTCGCTGCCGTGCGGGCATGGTGTACCTGTATGTGGCCGGCGAGGCGACGCACAGCCCCGCCTGCCGGCCGCCGCGCGGCCGGGAGGCCGCCTACACGGTGTATCACGAGGTGCGCCTGCTGCCGGGCGAGCAGTACACGCTGGCCCCGGATACGCTCCACTGGTTTCAGGCCGGAGAGCAGGGAGCCGTGGTATCGGAGTTCTCCACGCGCAGCCGTGACGACCTGGACATCTTTACGGACGCACATATTGTGAGGTGATCGCATGCCATCCGCTGTGATGATTGGCGCGGGCAAGATAGGGCGCGGTTTCATTGGACGGCTCATGTCAAAATCGGGCTACCATGTCGTGTTCGCCGACACCGACGACCAGCTGGTGGAGCGGCTGAAGGGCGTTTCCAGCTACCCTTTGCGCATCGTCGCGCCCGACCGAGAATACGACGAACTGGTGCGCGATTTTTCCGCCGTATCCATGCACGACGAGCGCTCCGTGTCTCAGGCGTTGGCCGCCGCGGAGTTCTGCGCCGTGTCCGTGGGCGCGGGGAACCTGCGCGACGTGGCCCCTGTGCTCTCGCGCGGAGTGCGGCTGCGGCTGGCGATGGGCGGCTCGCCCCTCACCGTGTTCGTGTGTGAGAATCTGGTGGGCGCCGATGAAGTGCTGAAAACCGCCGTGCTGGCCGCGTTCACCGAGGAGGAGCGCTCGCGCTGCGCCGCGCGTCTGCGCATCGTGGCCACCACGATCGGCGCGACCGTGCCCCTTCCGCCCCCCAAACTCACGCGCAACGATCCTCTGGCCCTTCTCGTCTCCGCCTACGACGAGCTGCCCTACGACGAGGAAGCACTGCCCATTGCAGCACCCCGGCTGTATGGTCTCAAACCTTACCGGCCGTTCTCCTACAGCATCCACCGCAAGATATTCGTGCACAACCTGGGGCACGCCGTCGCCGCCTATGTGGGGCAGCTGCGCGGCCATGCGCTTCTAACCGACGCGACGGCAGACCCCGCTGTGCGCGCCATCATGGCCGAGGCCATGCACGAGTCGGCCCGCGCGCTGAAAAAAGCATACCCCTTCGCGGAAGGCCTGGACGGTTACATCGAGGAGCTGCTGGCATTGTTCGACAACGAGGCGATGGGGGACACGCTCGCACGTCTGGGGCAGGGCGCCATGCGCAAGCTGGCCGCGGGCGACCGCCTGTGCGGCGCGTACAACTTCTGCCTGCAGCACGGCCTGGAAGCGCCCTGCATCGCCACAGGCATCGCGGCCGCTCTGCACTATATGCCTCAGCGGGAGGCCGATCTGGAGGAGCGTCTGCAGGACGGCATCGGAGCGTTCCTGCAGGAGCATGGAAAGCTTTCGCCGGCCGGGATCTCCGGCGTTTCCTGCGCGTATGCCGCGCTTACCCTTGCGGGAGGGGTGTAACGCATGCCTGAAGCGGTTGTGGCTGGCCATGTAACGCTGGACATAACGCCGTACTTCCGGCCGGAATACGTTCCGCTGGAGGAAATTTTTGTGCCCGGACGCCTGATCGATATGCACGAGGCGGGCGTGGCTACGGGCGGAGTGGTCTCCAACACCGGCCTGTCCATGCTCATGCTGGGCGTGGACGCCTGCCTGATGGGCAAGATCGGCCGCGATCTGTTCGGCCAGGGCGTACGCGATTTCTTCGGCCGCTACGGCGCCTCGGGCGGCCTGGTGGAGGTCGACGGCGCTACGAGCTACACCATTGTGGTCGCTCCGCCCAAGACCGACCGCATATTCCTGCACCACCCCGGCTGCAACAACACCTTCCGTACGGCAGACGTGCGCTGGGATACGGTGGCGGCTTCCCGCCTGTTCCACTTCGGCTACCCGCCGCTTATGCGCTCTATGTACGAGCAGGACGGGGCGGAGCTGGAGCTGATGATGCGTACCGCCCGCCATACCGGGGCCACGGTCTCTCTGGACATGGCGCTTCCCGACCCAACCTCCGACGCCGGCCGGGCGGACTGGCGCAGGATCGTCGCCCGCTCGCTTCCGTATGTGGATGTGTTCCTGCCCAGCCTAGAGGAGCTGCAGTATATGACGGATCCGGCGCGCTATGCGGCGCTGCTGGCGCAACCGGGCGGCGTGATGGCCATGTCCGAGCGGGAGGCCCTTGCCCTGGCCGACGAGACGCTGCGTCTGGGCGTGGCTATCGCCGTAGTGAAGATGGGCACCCGCGGCGTGCTCGTGCGCACGGCCGGAGCCGAGCGCTTATCGCGCGCCGGCCGCGCCGCACCGCGGGACATATCCGCCTGGGCGGGACGCACCTTTCGCGCGCCTTGCTTCGTAGCCGAGCGCGTGGCCTCCACCTCCGGCGCGGGGGATGCGTGCATCGCCGGCTTTCTCACGGGGCTTCTGCGCGGGCTTTCCCTTGAGCAGACCGCGGCCCTCGCCTGCGCCTCGGGCGCGCTCAACGTGGCCGTACCCGCATCCGTGGGCGGCATAGATTCTTTGGAGGACACGCTTCGCCGCATTCCCGGCTGGGCCACGATGCCCATGGAGGGCTAAAGCATGACGCCCAGAAAGCGCTTCGGGGCCACCCTTGCGCATGCTAGCGTGGACCGCGCGCCCTTTGATCTGGCCGGAACGGCGCTCACCTCGGTGGAGCCCTCTGCCGCGGAGGCGCTGCTGGCGCAGCTGCAGTACGCCAAGCGCCCGCTGCAGCCGCTTCAGCGCCTGGACGAGCGTGTGCTGCGCTTATTCGACGTGGATTTCCGCGCGGTGGGGGATGTACTTGAGCCGCCTTCCATCCTTCAACGCACGCTGTCCGATACCGAGCGCGTGGACGCCTGGGGCGTGCACCGCGTGTACACGGGCATGTACTGGGACATCAAAACGCCGCCGCTGAGAGGCGCGGATATTGCCGATCTGGACCGCTATCCCTGGCCGCGTGCTGAGGATATACCACAGAGAGAAATAGACGAACTGGCGGCCCGCGCCAGGTACCTGTATGAGGAAACCGACCGTGTGGTGGTGGCCGGGCACCCGGTGTTCGGGGTTATGGAGATGGGCTGCTGGATGTGCGGCTTTGACGAGTTCCTGCTGAGGATGGCCCTGGACGAGCCGTTCGTACGCCGGTTCTTCGATATTTTCTACGCTTACCAGCGCAAGGTGATCGAGCGGTATTACGGCGCGCTGGGCCGTTACATCCACGCGACCACGAGCGGGGACGACTTTGGCACGCAGAACGGCCCGTTCCTCTCGCCGGACATGTTCGCCCGTCTGGTTGCCCCCTACATGAAGGACCGCATCGCGTACACGAAGAGCTATACCGGCGCGGCCTTCTTTCACCACACATGCGGGGGCGTGTTCCCCCTCATTCCCGCACTGATCGACGCAGGGGTGGATATCCTAAACCCCATGCAGCCCGGCGCGCGCGATATGGAGCCGCAGAAGCTGAAGAGCGCCTTCGGCGACCGCCTCACTTTCTGGGGCGGCATGGACACGCAGCATGTGTTGCGTACAGGCTCCCGGCGCGACGTGTTCGACTCCGTAGCCGCGCTGCTGGACGCCATGGCAGAAGGCGGCGGCTTCGTTTTCGCCCCCGCCCACAACATTCAGCCGGACATTCCGCCGGAAAACATCGTGGCGATGTATGCCGCCGCGGCCGCCTACTACGAATAAACAAAGCGCCGGACCTGCGTCCGGCGCTTTGCTTGTATAACTCGTGGAAACCCTGCAAGGTCGCTCCTTCCGTGGGCTTCGTACTCGTGAAGGAAGCCGCCGCGGGCCGCGCCCTGCCCGCTTTACCACTCGCACACGCACCCGTCGCTGTCGCGCCATACGGGGTTTTTCCAGGTGTGGCCGATCTTCGCCTGTTCGCGCACAACCGCCTCGTCGATCTCGATGCCCAGGCCCGGCGCGCTTAGGCGCGGCACGCATCCGTCCTGAAAGGCGAACACGTCCGGGTTTTTCAAGTACGCAAAATGCGGCGCCATCGTGTCGTGCACGCCCATGGCCTGTTCCTGTATGAAAGCGTTTGGCGTGCAGAAGTCCAGCTGAAGGCAGGCGGCCAGCGCGATTGGGCCCAGCGGGCAATGCGGCGCGACGGCCACGTCGTAGCACTCGGCCATGGCGGCAATTTTACGGCACTCCCAAATGCCGCCCGCGTGAGAGAGGTCGGGCTGGATGATGTCAACCCCGCCCTCCTGCAGCATGCGCTTGAAGCCCCAGCGCGTGTAATTGCGCTCGCCCGTTGCGATGGGCGTGGACGTGTGCTGCCGCAGCTCCGCAAAGCACTCTTCGTTGTCCGTCAGTACCGGCTCCTCAATGAACATCAGACGGTAGGGCTCCAGCTCATGGATGAGCATGCGCGCCATGCTCTTGTGCACCCGGCCGTGAAAGTCGATGGCGATGTCCATGTCGTTCCCCATGGCTTCCCGCACGGCGGCAACGCTTTCGACGACCTCGTCGATGAGCTTCATGGAGTCGATCCACTTGGCCTGGCCGTACGTGCCCATCTTCACGGCGCGGTAGCCGATGTCGTAGCGCGCGCGGGCAAGCTGCGCGCACTCCTGCGGCGTGCTGCCGCCCAGGCCGGAGTACACCTGCACGCGCTCGCGCACGCTGCCGCCCAGGAAGGCGTAGGCCGGCAGGCCGTACTTTTTCCCCTTGATGTCCCACAGCGCCTGCTCGATGCCCGACAGGGCGCTTGTGAGCACCGGCCCGCCGCGGTAAAACCCCGCGCGATAGATTGTCTGCCACAAGTCTTCAATCTGGCAGGGGTCCCGGCCGATTAGGTAGCTCTCCATCTCCTGCACGCAGGCCAGTGTCGTGTCCGCGCGGCCCTCAACGATCGGCTCGCCCCAGCCGCACAGCCCGTCGTCCGTGGTTATCTTTAAAAACAGCCAGCGCGGGGGCACCTTAAACAGTTCCAGCGAAGCGATTTTCATCCGATTCCCCTCCCTATCGCGTATGATACCCTCGCGTGCAATAATTGTCAACCAAAATGGGTTGACAGACGATGAAGCCGTGTTATAATAAGCGGGTGTCAACCGGAACCGTTTGACAGCGGAGGGTTCATGGAGAAGCGCGTCCGCCTCTCGCTCCTGCTCGACCTGTACGGCGCGGGCCTCACCAATGCCCAGCGCGACGTATTGCGTGCCGTGTGCGACGAGGATCTGACGCTCTCGGAAATCGCTCAGGAACAGGGAACCTCGCGCCAGGCCGTGCATCATACCTACCGGCGCGGCGAGGACAAGCTGTTGTCCCTGGAGGCGCAGCTGGGCGCGATGGAGCGTGAGCTGCAGCGCAACCAGCGCATCCGGCAGGCCCAAGAGGCCATCCGCGCGGGCGACGTGCGCGCAGCGGAACGCATCCTGACCGATCTACTTGGCGAGGGGGAGTAGCCGTGGCCTTTGAAGGCTTGGCGGAAAAGCTGCAAGCGACGTTTAAGAAGCTGACCGGGCGCGGCAAGCTGACCGAGAAGGATGTACGCGAGGCGATGCGCGAGGTGCGCATGGCGCTTCTGGAGGCGGACGTCAACTACCAGATTGCCAAGGATTTTGCCCAAAAGGTTGCCGACCGCGCCGTGGGCGCCGAGGTGATGAATTCCCTAACCCCCGGCCAGATGGTTGTTAAGCTCGTGCATGAGGAGCTTGTGGCCCTGATGGGCACGGCGAACCAGCGCCTCACCTGGTCGCCCCGCACGCCTACGGTGTATATGCTGGTTGGACTGCAGGGCGCAGGCAAAACCACCATGGCCGGTAAGCTGGCCGGGCACCTGAAGAAGACGCAGGGCAAAAAACCGCTGCTCATCGCCTGCGACGTGTACCGTCCCGCCGCCATCGACCAGCTGAAGATCGTGGGCGGCCATCTGGACGTGCCCGTATTCGATATGGGGAATCGCGCAAAGCCTGTGGACATCGCCAAAGAGGGCATCGAGCACGCGCGCAGGTTCGGGTGCGACGTGGCCATCATCGACACGGCCGGACGCCTGCACGTCGACGAAGCGCTCATGGATGAGATCGAGCAGATCAAAAAGGCCGTCGCCCCGCAGGAGATACTGCTTGTGGTGGATGCGATGACCGGTCAGGACGCCGTGAACGTGGCCGAGGCCTTCGCCAAGAAGCCGGGCATCGACGGGGTCATCATGACCAAGCTCGACTCGGACGCCCGCGGCGGCGCGGCGCTCTCGCTGCGCGCCGTCACCGGCAAGCCCATCAAGTTTGCCGGCATTGGCGAGAAGCTCACCGATATCGAGCCGTTCCATCCCGACCGCATGGCCTCGCGCATTCTGGGCATGGGCGATGTGCTCACGCTCATTGAAAAAGCGCAGGAGAACGTGGACGAGAAAAAGGCCGAGGAACTGCAGCGCAAGATGCGCGCCTCGGAGTTCACGCTGGAGGACTTCCTGGACCAGTTTCAGCAGATGCGCAAGATGGGCGGCCTGCAGGAGCTGCTCAAGATGCTGCCCGGCGGCGCGAAGCTGCAAAACGCCCAGATCGACGAAAAGCAGCTTGGGCGCACGGAGGCTATCATCCGCTCGATGACGCCCGCCGAGCGCAAAAACCCCGATGTCCTGAACGCCTCCCGCCGCCGCCGCATCGCCGCGGGCAGCGGCACGACCGTGCAGGCGGTGAACCAGCTTGTAAAGCAGTACGAGCAGGCTCGTCAAATGATGAAGCAGATGATGGGCAAGGGCGGCCGCCGGGGCGCACGCCTGCCATTTTAGCGAAACACGCGAATCCGCGCGCGAAAGGCGCTGGAGATATCAAACATTTGGAGGGACCCCTATGTCACTTCGCATTCGCCTCAAGAGGATCGGCATGAAGAAGAAGCCGGTATACCGCATCGTTGTCGCCGAGTCCAGCTTCCCGCGCGACGGCGCCGTGGTCGAGGAGATCGGCTGGTATAACCCCGTCACCGATCCTTCCGAGCTGCATGTGGACAACGAGAAAGCCGCCCAGTGGATCAAGAACGGCGCCACGCCCTCGGACACCGTGCGTTCTCTTCTGCGCAAGTCCGGCGCGATTCAATAACCATTCGTCCATTGGAGGCGATAGAACGTGGAAGAGCTTGTTAAGTACATCGCCGGTTCGCTGGTGGATAAGCCCGAGGAGATCGCCACGCGCTCCTTCGATGAGGACGGCGCGCTTGTGGTGGAGCTGAAGGTGGCCGTATCCGACATGGGCAAGGTGATTGGCAAACAGGGGCGCATCGCCAAGGCGCTGCGCACGGTGGTCAAGTCCGCCGCTGCTCGCCACGACCGCACCGTGCTCGTGGACATCGTGGAATGACCCGCCCCAGCGACGCCCTGGTCGTGGGCGCCATTGTAAAGGCTCAGGGAATACAGGGCGAAGTGAAGGTGCGCGCCGAAACTTCGCCCGAGCGTTTTTTAGGCCTTGCGCACGTGTTCGTGGGCGAGGAGGATGAGCCGCGCCGCATCGCCGCCTGCCGCGTGCAGGACGGCATGGCCGTGCTTGCTTTTTTGGGCGTTACGTCGCGCACCGACGCCGAGCTTCTGCGCGGCAAGCTGTTGTATGCCGCGCGCGAGGACCTGCCGCCCCTGGACGAGGGGGCGTATTACATCTGCGACCTGATCGGCTGCGAGGTCCGTGCGGATGGGACGCTGCTCGGCCGTATTGCCGACGTTGCGCAGGCGGGCGGCAACGACGTATGGTTCGTGGCGGGCGAGCGCCCCTTCTGCTTTCCCGCGCTGCGAAGCGTGTTGCTGAGCGTGGACACGGCCGCCCGCCGCGTGGACCTAAACGCCGCACGCCTGCACGAGGTGGCCGTATTTGACGATTGACGTCCTCACGCTCTTTCCGGCCATGTTTGAGGCGCTCTCCCATTCCGTCATCGGCCGTGCACAGCAAGCCGGGCTGATTGCTGTGCGGGCGCATGACATCCGCGCCTATACGAAGGACAAGCACAGGCGGTGCGACGACTATCCCTTCGGTGGCGGCGCAGGGCTTGTGATGACCTGCCAGCCCATCTGCGACGCCGTGGCCGCGCTCGCTCCGCCGGGCGCGCGGCGCATCTATCTCTCGCCCCGCGGGCCCGTGCTTACGCAGAAGCGCGCGAGGGATCTCGCGGCGGGGAGCTGCTTGCTGCTTTTGTGCGGCCACTACGAGGGCGTGGACGAGCGGGTGCTATCGCTTTGCGCGTTTGAAGAACTGTCCGTTGGCGACTATGTGCTTACGGGCGGGGAGCTTCCGGCCATGACGCTCATCGACTGCGTGGCCCGCCACATCCCCGGCGTGCTGGGCAGCGATGAATCGGCCGGCGAGGAATCGCACGAGGGCGGGCTGCTTGAGTACCCGCAGTACACCCGTCCGGCCGAGTACGAGGGTATGGCTGTGCCGGAAGTGCTGCAAAACGGGCACCATGCCCTCATCGCCAAATGGCGGCGCGAGCAGTCGCTTGCGCTGACGCGGCGCGTACGCCCGGACCTGCTGGCAACCGCGGAGCTGACGGACGCCGACCGCACCTTCCTGTGGCCGGAGCAATACCCCGCGCCCCCAAAGAGGCGCAGAAGGACGGCCCAATGAGCGCGCATATCGTTTCGGACGTCGCGCCCGGTTCGCCCCTTGACGGCCGAGTGTTCTCCGGCGACGAGCTGATCGCGATAGACGGCGAGAGCGTGCTCGACCTGTTCGACTATCAGCGCCTGGCCGACCGCCGAAACCCCGTGCTCACGCTGATGCGCGGCGCGCAGAGGATCAGCCTGCGCGCCCGCAAAGGCGCGCACGACCCGCTGGGCCTCAGCTTTAGCGACGACCTGCTCGGCGAGACGATCACCTGCTGCAACAACTGCGTGTTCTGCTTTGTGGACCAGCTGCCCGCAGGCATGCGCCCCTCGCTGCAGGTGAAGGACGACGACTGGCGGCTGTCGGTGCTGATGGGCGGTTACGTCACCCTCACGAACGTGTCGGATGCGGAGCTGCAGCGCATCCTGCGCGATAAAATTGGCCCTCTGTACGTCTCCGTGCATGCCACCGATGAGGACGTGCGCGCCCGGCTGCTCGGCTGCGCATCGCCGCGGCCTATCCTGGCGGACCTGCGCGCTCTGTCGGAGGCGGGCATCACCGTGCATACGCAGGTGGTGCTCTGCCCGGCTATCAACGACGGCGAGACGCTCGCGCGCACCCTGCGCGACCTGTCGGCGCTTTGGCCGCAGGTGGCGTCGCTCGCGCTCGTGCCCGTAGGCCTCACGGAGCACCGCTGCAAACTTACGCCTTTGCGCGCATTTACCCGCGAGGAAGCGCGCTCGCTCATCGCCCGGTGCGAAGCCTGGCAGCGCGAGTGCCTGAGCGCAAACGGCACGCGCTTCGTATTCCCCGCGGACGAGCTGATGCTGCGCGCGGATGTGCCTCTGCCGCCGTTTGAGGCGTACGAGGACTTTCCGCAGATTGAGAACGGCGTGGGCATGCTCCGTCTGTTTCAGCAGGAGTTTCTGGACGAGCTTGCAGATGCCCCGCCCGTTGTCCCGCGCCGCGTGGCCGTGCTCACGGGGGAGTCGGCAGCGCCTTTTCTGCGCACGCTAGCGGCGCAGGCGGCTTTTCCCGGGGTGGAGGTGCAGGTGATCGCCGCGCCCAACCGGCTGCTCGGCCGCAGCGTCAGTGTGGCCGGCCTTGTGTGCGGAGCGGACGCACTCGCGGCGCTCTCCGGCGTGCAGGCCGATGAGGTGCTGCTCCCGCGCAGCATGCTGCGCGAGGGCGGCGACGTCTTTCTGGACGGCGTGTCCCTAGCGGATTTCGCCAGCCGGGCGCCCTGCCCGGTTCGGTGCGTGGAGGTAAACGGAGGCGCATTCCTGCGCGCGCTGTGCGGCGCGTAAGGGCGAGCGTCCCGTCATAGTATTAGGAGGAACAGCTGTTGAAACCGCTCGTGGCCATCGTGGGGCGGCCCAATGTGGGCAAATCCACGTTCTTCAACCGCATGATTGGAAAGCGCCAGGCCATCGTGGAGGACGTGCCGGGCGTGACGCGCGACCGCATCCACGGCGACGTGCAGTGGCGCGGCCGTACCTTTACGCTGATTGACACGGGTGGCCTGGATCCGCGCTCCGAGGACGTATTCCTCTCCAAGATGCGTCATCAGGCCGAGCTGGCCGTGGAAATGGCGGATGCCATCCTGTTCATGGTGGATGGCCGCGCGGGCGTCACGGCCGACGACAGCGACGTGGCCGACTTCTTGCGCCGTACCGGTAAATCCGTCATTCTGCTCGTGAACAAGCTCGACTCGCCGCAGCGTTTTGACGACGCCATGGACTTTTACACGCTGGGCATTGGCGAGCCCATGGCCATCTCATCGGCGAACCTGCTGGGCTTTGGCGACGTGTGCGACGCCATCTACGACGTGCTGCCGCCCTGGACCGACGAGGAGGAGGAAGGCGCCCCCATCGAGGTGGCCGTGGTGGGCAAGCCCAACGCCGGAAAATCCTCGCTTGTGAACCGTTTGCTGGGCGAGGAGCGCGTGATGGTCTCCGACATCGCCGGCACCACGCGCGACGCCATCGATACGCCCTTTGAGTTCGCGGGTCAGCGCTTTACCCTCATCGACACGGCGGGCATACGCAGAAAGCGCAACGTGGAGGAAGGCACCATCGAGCGTTACTCGGTCATCCGCGCGCTTGCCTCCATCCGCCGCTGCCACGTGGCCGTGCTTGTGGTGGACGCGTTAAGCGGCATCACCGAGCAGGACCAGCGCATCGCAGGCTACATACGCGACGAAGGACGCGCCTGCGTGGTGGTGGTTAACAAGTGGGATGCGGTGGACAAGGAGACCGGCACCTTCGAGAAGACAAAGCGGGAGGTGCTCGCTTCCCTCAAGTTCATGGATTACGCCTCAGTCCTGCTCATCTCCGCGCTTACCGGCAAGCGCGCCGAGCAGGTGATGCCCGCCGTGCTGGAGGCCTATGCGCAGTTCACACGCCGCGTAACCACCGGCATGCTCAACGACGCCCTGCATGACATATTGGCCGTTACGCCCCCGCCCGTGGACCGAGGGCGACGCCTGAAGATTTACTACGCCACGCAGCAGGCCATAAAGCCCCCCACGTTCGTGCTCTTCTGCAACGATCCCGACCTGATGCATTACGGGTACGAGCGGCATCTGGAGAACGAGCTGCGCCACACCTTCGGCTTTGAAGGCACGCCCATCCGCTTGTTTGCGCGCGCCAGAGAGGAAAAGGACGCATCCACGACGTAACCATCTGGTATGACCGGACATGGCGACCGTATTCTGCTGCATAACGGGGTGGAAGCAATGAACGTGTGGCCCTACATCGCTTTGGCTTTTGCCGGGTATCTTCTGGGAAACATACAGACCGGGCTGATCGTCGCCCGCGTGGCGGGCAACATCGACATTCGCAAATTTGGCAGCGGCAATGCCGGTACCACGAATATTGCGCGCGTTATGGGGCCGGTTCCTTCGGCGATCACCTTCCTTATCGACGCGGGCAAGGGCGCGCTGGCAGCCTATATCGGCCTTGTATGGATGGGCCGCGTAGGCGCTGTGGTGTGCGCGCTGTGCGCTGTGGCCGGGCACAACTGGCCCGTGTTCTTTGGGTTCCGCGGCGGCAAGGGCCTTGCCACCACCATCGGCGCGGTGCTTGTTGTGCTGCCTCTGCCGGGCGCTGTGCTGCTGCTTCTATGCGCCGCTACGGTGCTCATCTCCCGCCGGGTGTCCGTGGCAGCGCTCGTCTATTTTACGGCGGGTTTGGCGTACGGGCTGATCTTTTGCCGAAACCAGCCGTCTATCCTCATTTTTCTCACCCTGCTGTGCGCCATGGGGTGGTACTCGCACCGCTCGAACATCAAGCGCATGCTCGCGGGGGAGGAGAAGATCGTCACCTTCGGCTCCATGGAGCAGCTGAAGGCCGCCACGCGCAGCGTTTCTACCCGCGCGAGCAACGCCTACCGACGCTCGCGTTTCCACCGCTATACCACGCTGCACCTGCGCAGCCGCCGCAAAGGCGACCGCCGCAAGCGCCGCCGGGAGCGCACCCAACCCGTTTGATATGCATAACTATCCAGGTAAGCAGCTAAACTAAGCCCAAAACGCGCCGCGAAAACGGCCGCATGGAGGGCTTTTTTGTGTGGAAGGCCATCATTATGGCAGGCGGCGAGGGCACGCGCCTTCGCCCGCTCACCTGTTCCCTGCCCAAGCCGATGGTTCCTTTTTTGGGCCGGCCGGTGATGGGATGGGCGGTTGCGCTGCTGCGCGCGCACGGGGTGCGAGAGACGGGCGTCACGCTTCGCTACCTTCCGGAATCCGTCATGGAGCGCTTTGGCGACGAATCGGACGGCGTGTCCTTTCACTACTTTGTGGAGAAGGAACCCTTGGGCACGGCGGGCAGCGTCAAGTCGGCCGCAGGGTTTCTGGACGAGCCCTTCCTGGTGGTGTCAGGCGACGCGCTTACCGACATGGATCTGACGGCAGCCATGCGCTTTCACCAGGAGCGCGGCGCGTTGGCCACGCTGGTTCTGCGCCGCGAACCCTGTCCGCTTGAGTATGGCGTGGTGGTAGCCGACCAGGACGGGCGCGTGCAGCGCTTTATCGAAAAACCCGACTGGGGACGCGCCATCTCCGACACGGTAAACACGGGCATCTACCTGCTGCAGCCCGAAGCCCTGCGGCACATTCCCGCGGGCCGGTCCTACGACTTTGGCCGGGAGCTCCTCCCCAAGCTGGTGGAGGAGGGCGCGCCGGTGTACGCCTATGTGACGAGCGACTATTGGTGCGATATCGGCGACCCGGGCGTGTACCTGCGCGCGCATGTGGACGCGCTGGAAGGCCGCGTGCGCCTGCCCCTGGAAGGCAAGCGGCGGGGCATGACCCTTATCGCCCCGGGCGCGGAGGTGGAGGGCGGCGCGCTCATCGAGGGCGCCTGCTACATTGGCAAGGAAGCGCGCGTGCGGGCCGGCGCGCGCCTGGGGCCGCACGCCGTGCTGTACGAGCGCGCCCGGGCCCTGCCCGGCTGCAATGTGAAGCGTACGGTTATGTGGCGCGAGGCTGAGGCAGGTGAGGGCGCGGTCCTGCGCGGAGCGATTCTGATGGACGGCGCGCGGGCGCTGCGCGCTTCCAGCGCTTATGAGGACGCGGTGCTCGGCAGCGACAGCGTGCTGGGCGAGCGGGCCGTACTGCGGCCGGGCGTTAAGGTATGGCCGGGCAAGCGCATCGCCGACGGCACGCAGGTGCGCGACCACGTGGTGTGGGGCAGCGGTGCGGGCATGCTTCTGGGCAAGCGCGGGGCCTCCGGCGACCTGCCCGACCTGACGCCGGCCACGGCGGCGTTGCTGGGCGGCGCTTGGGCGGAAGGGGCGAAACTTCACTCCGCCGCCATCGGGCACGACGGCTCGCCCGCCTGCGCCCCTCTGTGCACCGCGCTGGAGGCGGGGCTTGCGGCCGCGGGCGTTCGCGTGGTGCGGCTGCACCGCCTGGCCGCCGCCGACGTGCGCTTCGCCGTGCCCGCGCTCACCTTGTCGGGCGGCGCGTACGTATGCCTCTCCGGCGGGCGCATGTGCTTGCACCTGTACGGCGAGAGCGGCGCGCCGCTTGTTTCGGATGCGCTGCGCGCCATCGAGTCGGTGCGCCGTCGGGGCGACATACGCCCGGCCGACGCCGCTAATCTGCGCACGGCTGTGGACGTGCGGGACGCTTCGCTGTTTCATACCGCTTCCCTTGTGCGCACGCTGGGCAGTCCGCGCCTGGCGGAGAAGCGTTTTCGTGCCGCGCTGTGCTGCCCGTCGCCTCTTCTGCTGGAGCGCTGCGCAGACCTGTTGACCGCCGCGGGCATCGGCGTGCGCACGCTATGCGCGCCGCGCAGCGAAGCGTGCGCGCGGCCGGACGAGATCGGCGTGTACCTCTCGCGCGACGGAGAGGGCATCACCGCCTTTGACGGAAGCGTGGCCCTGGAACGCGGCAGATGGCCCTTTGCCGCCGCGGTCATAGCCGCCGCCCGCCATGGCGGTCCGGCCTATTGCGCCGCGGACGACGGCGACGCCCTGGAGCCGTACTGCGCTGTCCGCGGCGTTCCCCTGCGCCGCCTGCCGCTGGCCGCGTCCGACCTGTCGTCCTTCCTGCTCGCGCCCGGCGAGCATTATGAAGCCCGCCTGTGCGCCTATCATCTGCGCTGCGACGGCGCATCCGCTGCGCTGGCGCTGCTGTCGCATCTGGCCGTGCACACCCTGTCGCTGAGCGACTTTACGGTCGGCATGCCGCACGTGTTCCTGCGTACGCTCAACATGCCCTGCCGCAACGAGGACAAAGGCCGCGTGATGCGCGCCATGCTGGAGCGCGGCGGCGCGGCCCCGGCCTCTGAAGGCGTCCGCTTGCGCGTTGATGGCGGCTGGATCTGGGTAATCCCGTCCTCCGACACGGCCGAGTGCCGCATTACCTGCGAGGGAGCCTCCGCCGAGGCGGCTGACGAGTTGGCGTTCACCTACGAGAGCCTGCTTACCCGCGTGATGAAGGAATAGTTTCCAAGTACATCGAACGTCTCCGCGCTGGAGGAATGTCGATGTACCGCTTGCTCATCGTGGACGACGAAGTGAACATACGCGAAGGACTTCGCGATTTCGTTCCCTGGGGAGACTTCGGCATCGAGGTGACCGGCGAGGCCGCCGACGGCGAGCAGGGCCTCGCACAGGCGCGCGCACTCGCCCCGGACATCATCTTGACGGACATCATTATGCCGGGCATGAACGGCCTGCAGATGGCCATGACCCTGCGCGCGGACGGGAGCGATGCGTGCTTTTTGTTCCTGAGCGCATACGATCGCATCGACTACTTAAAGGCGGCCTTCAAGCTCTCGGCCGTGGACTACATCCTTAAACCTTTTACGGACGAAGAGCTGGGCGCTGCCCTGCGCCGCGCGGTGGGCATTCTGAACGCACGCGCCGCGCAGGCGGCCGAATGCCGTTCGCTCAGCTGGCAGAAGGAATCTGCGCTGGGTTCTCTGTGTGATTTATTTTTTTCCGACCTGTGCGCAGGCAGGCTTTTTGACAACGCAACCATAGAAGCTCAACTGCTGCTTCTGGAATACCCTCTTGCCCCGCGCGCACCCTATTTGTGCGCGCTCTTTTACGCGCCTTACGCGCACGCCAGGCTGCGCGGGCCTCTGGAGACCGGGCTGGCGCATCTGTGCGTTATGCATGAAGGCGTGGACGGCGTGGTGTTTTCCCCCGCCGCCAATGAGTTTTGTGCGCTGGTCACCGCCCGGGATACAGACTTATTGCGAAGCCAGATGTGCGCGCTGCACGCCGGCATCATGGACGCCGCCCACTGCCAGGTGCTGCTCGGTCTGTCCGATCCGGTGGAAGGGCTGGGGAACGTAAGCGCCGCTTACCGCGAGGCCCGCCTGGCGGTCGGTCACGAACTGTTTGGCGCGTCCTCAGAGGAATCCGCTTTCTCGCGCGGCATGGTGCGCGTACTGGAGCGCGGCCTTTGCGAAGCGCTCAGCCAGGTGCGCGCGCTCGTCAGCATGGGGGGCCCTACCGCGCCGACGCTTGACGACGTGCGCGATTTTTGCCTGCACGCGCTGCTGTCGCCCCTCTTTCCGCAAACCACCCTGGACGCGCTCGTGCGCCACATGGAGGCCATCCGGTCCATGGCGCACGCGGCCCAGTTGCTCTCGTATATGGAGGCGCAGTCAGGCGGGCAGGACAGCACCGACACCACCGTACAGCGCGCCTGCGCCTATATTAAGGAACACCTGGCGCAGGAGCTCACCGTGCAGCGCATCGCTGAGCAGATGCACTTCTCGCCTGGGCACCTCTCCACGCTTTTCAAAAAGGAGCTGGGCGCTACGGTGGGGGATACGGTCACCCGTTTGCGCATGCAGGAGGCCGGGCGGCAGCTGCAGCGCAAGGATGCGCGCGTGTACCAGGTGGCCCAGGCCGTGGGCTACCGCGACACGGACTACTTTGCCCGCCTTTTTAGAAATGCGTTTGGCGTTACGCCCACCGAGTTTCGTGCAGGCGAGCGCGCCGCGCACGAGGAGAGCTAGCATGCGCGCGCCCAGGCCAGCCACCCTGCGCACGCGGTTTTTGCTGCTCGCCATGGCTCTTGTGCTCGTTCCCTCGCTGGCCATTGCCTGGCTTTCATACCTGCAAACGGTGCGCGCGCTGGAGGAAAAATCCGACGAGGTAACGCGCGGCATGCTACGGCAGGCCGCGCTGAGCATCGACGCGAAGCTGGACGCCTCCTCCTTTGTGCTGGACGCCATCTGCGACAACTCCAGCATCATCACCCCGCTGCGCAAAGCGTTTTTCGGGGTGATGTCGCCCGAGGAGGAGCTGGACGATTACCGGAGCCTGAGCGCTTACCTGTACACCCTGCAGAACGTGTCCGGCGCCATGCGCGTACGGCTGTACGTTCGCATGCCCACGCTTTGGCAGAGGGAGAGATACAACTTTTACGACTTTGAGGATACGCCATCCGGCGTCGCCCAGGCGCTGCTTCACAACGATGGCACGGCGTACCTGCCGCCAGAGGACGTGTACTTTGAATCCACGCGCGCCTACAACATCATTACGCTTGCGCGCTACCTGCCCGTGGTGCAGCGCGGGCAGCAGCTGGGCATTGCCTGCGTGGACGTATCCACCCAGGACATTCTGAGCGTGATGCAGGGGGTGCAGGTGGAGGCAGGCGCGGTCTACCTGACGGACGGAAAGCGGTGCCTGCTGAGCACCGGGCAGGACAAGCCCGGTCTGTTTGAGGAAGCCCTGGGCTTCGCCGGCGGTCAAGGGGAAGGAGTTTTGCGCGAGGACGGCGACTTTTTCGTCTTTTCCGAGACGCTGCGGAACAAGTGGACGCTGCTGGCGTGTATCCCCCGCGTGGCGGTGCGCGCTGAAGTGCTGCGCCAAAGGGACAATCTGGTCGGCCTTACCCTTATTTTCGTGTTCCTCGGAGCGGT
The DNA here is from genome assembly GCA_031553225.1 of Eubacteriales bacterium. GTDB lineage: Bacteria > Bacillota > Clostridia > Christensenellales > UBA1750 > JAVBLU01. The sequence goes on along the minus strand of JAVBLU010000013.1, from coordinate 64,223 downwards.
CGCTGCGCGGCTGTTCTCCGGCAGCCTCACGGCCAGCCTGCGTTTGCTAACCAACCAGCTGCAGCGCCTGGAGGCGGGCGCGTACGGCGAGACGGTGCCCGTGCGCGGCGAGGCCGAAGTGCAGATTCTGCAGCGGCAGTATAACTCCATGACGACCACCATCAAGCGTCTTATCGACGAGGTATACGACATGGGCCTGCAGCGCAAGGAGGCCGAGCTTCAGGCGCTGGATGCGCAGATCAATCCACACTTTTTATACAATACCCTGGACAACATCAAGTGGATGGCCAAGCGAGAGAACGCGCACGGCGTTGTGGACGTGGTGGCCGCCCTGTCGCGCTACTTCCGCCTGTCGCTCTCGGGCGGCCGCCAGGAGCATACCGTGGCGGAGGAACTGGAGCATGTGCGCAACTACGTGCAGCTGCTTAACTACTGTTACGGCGACAGCATTGAGCTGCACGTGGACGCGCCCGACCACCTGCACGCTGCGGTCATCCTCAAGATGCTGCTGCAGCCTCTCGTGGAGAACGCCATTCAGCACGGCATCCGCCAGAAGCCTTCCCGCCGAGGCAACGTGGATCTGTGCATGCGCAGCGAGAATGGCATGCTGCACATCACCGTACGCGACGACGGCGTGGGCATGACGTCCGCCGCGCTGGGCAACCTGGCGGAAAAACACGGCGGGTACGGCGTGTACAACGTGCAACGCCGCATCCGCCTGTTCTATGGCGAGCGCGGAGCGCTTGACTACACGTCTGCCCCGGGCGAGGGCACCACGGCGCACATCGCCATTCCCATCAACTAACCGGCAAGCCGATTGCCGGGCGATTCTGTAAGCGACGGGGATTCCTGTCGCTTTTTCATGACGAATTTGCCTTCTTGTCCAAATTCCACATCATTGTTTTGTGGGGGTATCACCATCGTTTCATGGTGTTTTCTCTTTTTTTGGCAAAGATTATAATGATAAAGACTTATATAGGTGTAAGGGGGAGAAACGGATATGGATCAACTGCTCACATCCAAGGTGAAGGCGTTTGCCCTGGCCATGGGCGCCGATCTGGTCGGCATCGCCAACGTGGAACGCTTCGACAACGCGCCGCTTAAGATGAGCCCGAAGGGCCTGCTGCCGACGGCCAAGTCCGTCATCGTCATGGCCATCCATCACCCGGACGCGGTTATCGAGCTGTGCGGCGAGGAGCACTCCCAGAAGATGGGAGCCTATCGCATCCAGAACACCATGAACAACAAGCTGGACATCCTCTCCTTCCGCATGGCGCGCATGCTGGAGGACACCGGCTATCCGGCCGTGCCCATCGCCTCCAGCAATATCTGGCGCTACCGCGCCTATAAGGACCTCAACGCCGTCTTCGCGCCGGACATCAGCCACATCTATGCGGCCGTGGCGGCGGGCCTTGGCGAGCTTGGTTGGAACGGGCTGTGCATGACGCCGGAGTTTGGCGCGCGCAACCGCTTCGTCACGGTGATTACCGAGGCGGAGCTGGCGCCCACCCCCCTTTACAGCGGCGAAAAACTGTGCGATATGTGCGGCGCGTGCATCCGCGCCTGCCCCACGCAGGCCTACAGCAAGCAGCTTGGCCCGGTAAACAACGTGGTCATCGATGGCAAGGACCATAAGTTTGCAGGAAAAAGCCTGTGGCGCTGCGCCTGGGGCGAGCACTTCGATGTGGATCTGGACCTGCCGATTCCGGACGTGGTCACCGAGGAGATCATCCTGGACAACATACGCAAGCACGGCAAGCGCGGCGGCGAGATGGGCGTGTGCCTGAAGGTGTGCCTGCCCAAGCACCTGCGCTACGACGACCCCGCCTACTGCAAGGTGCACCGCCGCAAGCGCCTTACCTTGCCGCAGGGCGGCGTGAACCGCGCGCTTACCGATATGATGGTTCAAAAGGCCGTAGCCAACCAGATCGACGAGGTGCGCTTCCTGACGGACGCGCAGCTAAAGGCCGCCGGTTTCGACATGAAGGCCACCATGCCCGATGCAAGGACGGGCGTGCTGCTGCTGGCCCGCTACCAGCTGCCGGAAACCGCCGCACATTTAAAACGCCAGTACGATCAAACCGCGCGCTTTAACGTGGAGTACGCTTCGCTGGACATCTGCGGCGTGGTGGAGCGGGCCGGATACTCCGTGATGCCCAAGCATGAGTATGCCTCCGACGCTCTGCTGAAGGGGCTGGGCGTTGAAGGGACGCTCCAGGCCGAGCTCGTGCTTTCCTCGGCCGATTTCCCCGCCGCCGTATACGCAAACCTTCTGACCGGCGAGAAACCCGACGATTTGCCCGCGCGGTTGTTCGCGTTTGCCAAGGAGATGGGCGCGGACGCTATCGGCGTGACGGACGTTGCCCGCCTGCAAAACGCCATCGACCAAATCGCCGCGCTGCGCTCGGACGAGACGCTGCTCAGCGTGCGCGATAAGAATCCCTCCTTTACGCCCTTCGATCCGGAGGTGACGCCGCGCAAACGCGACATACGCGGCCCGCAGGACGTGTTGCCATCGGCCAAATGCGTGCTCGTACTGGGCGTCAAGTATCCTCAGGCACCCGTCAGCCGCGCTCTTCAGCCGCCGGCTGAGGCCGTTGGGCCGTACGTGTTCGTGCAGTACGCCGTCAACCGGCTCATCGCGCATCTGGGGTACGGCGTTGTTTCCTGGCTGCAGGGCCGCGGCATGAAGGCCGTGTACGCCTACGACCTCTCCGGCCTGGGCGATGAGGTATGCTCCCCGCGCGGCCCGTTCAGCGGGCACACGGCCAACGCCGTGGAGGCCGTATGTGCCGGCCTCGGCACGCCCCTGTATTCCGGCATGGTACATAATAAGGCTGAAGGGCCCAACCGTCGCTACATCGCCATCGTGACGGACGCAGAGCTGCCCGTCTCGCCGCTGAACCTGTTTGACCCAGGCTGCCTCGCCTGTAAAGCGTGCGTTGGCGCCTGTCCGACCGGCGCGCTGTGCTGCGCGCCCAAGGCCGTGGACTTTGGCGGCCAAACGGCCGAATACATGCCCGTGGACGCCAACCGCTGCGCATGGTCTTCCCGATATGCGCTGTGCGGCCAGGAAGGCTACGCCTACATCGGTTCCGACACGGACGTGCCCGCGCCGGACATCATCACCGCAGCGGAGCTTGCCCGGGCCCTGCCGCAGACGGATGTGGTGCTGAAGCACCGGCCGGTGATCACGGAGCGCTGCGTGATCGACTGCCCGCTCGCGCGGGGCAAGTGATGCTGGGGCGCGACAGGGAAGGAGGTGCGCTCTTGCTCCATACGCCGCCCTCGGCCCGGCTGCGTGCGCACAGCCGGCCCATGTGGAAGCGCGTGCTGCAGGGATGGGATCTGTACCTGATCATTCTGCCTGCGCTCGCCGTGCTCATCGTGTTCCGCTATCTGCCCATATATGGCATCCAGATCGCCTTTAAGGACTACAATCTCATTAAGGGTATTGCGGGAAGCGACTGGGTGGGCCTTAAGCACTTCCGCGCGCTTCTGTCCTCGCAGGATTTCCTGCGCGTGTTCCGCAACACGCTCCTCATCAACGTATACCGCCTGGTGTGGCAGTTTCCCATCCCCATCCTTATGGCGCTGCTCATCTCGGAGTCCACCCTCGGCCGCTTCAAAAAGGGAATCCAAACACTGACATACCTTCCGCACTTTTTGTCCTGGGTGGTCATCGCGGCCATCTTCATGAACCTTCTGTCCGACGTGGGCGTGGTGAACACCGTGATGAAAGCGCTTCACCTGCCCACCAGGGTGTGGTTGTCCGAGAGCAGATATTTTCGCACGCTGCTCGTCGTATCCGACGGGTGGAAAAACTCCGGCTGGGGCTCCATCGTGTACCTGTCGGCCATCATGGCCGTGGAGAGCGAGCTGTACGAGGCGGCGGTGGTGGACGGAGCCTCGCGCGTCGGCCGCATCTGGCACGTGACGCTGCCTTCCATCCGTCCCACCATCGTGTTCATTCTGATGATGCGTCTGTCCGCCGCACTCTCAACGGACATGGAGCAGGTGCTCATGCTCTATAACCCAATGGTGTATGATGTGGGCGACGTGCTGGCCACTTACACCTACCGCGTGGGGCTTGGGCAGATGAAGTACTCCTATTCGGCCGCAGTCGGCCTGTTTACGTCGGTTGTGGGTTTCATCTTGCTCATGTCGGGCGACGCGGTGAGCCGCCGCCTGGGCGAGCGCAGCTTGTTTTAGGAAGGGAGGGAGAGCATGCCCACCGTCATAACGCGCGGCGACCGTATTTTTCAGGCGCTGGACGCGCTCATCCTGGGTCTCATCGGCGTCATCTGCCTCTTTCCCTTTGTGAACGTGCTCGCTAAATCCCTCTCCGGCGAACAGTTCGTTGTGGCGGGCAGGATCTGGCTGTGGCCCATGGGGTTCACCACGGGGGCGTACCGGTACCTGCTCGGCTCTCAGCGGCTATGGAGCGCCATGCGCAACACGATCTACATCACCGTCGTCGGCACCCTGCTCAACACCGCCATGACAGTGTGCGTGAGCTATGCCGTATCGCGCAAGTTTCTGGTGGGCCGCAGTTTTATCCAGTTTCTGTATGTATTCACCATGCTGTTTGGGGGCGGGCTCATCCCCACGTACCTCATCGTCAAGGCGGCCGGGCTCATCGACCGTCTGGAGGCGCTCTACATCCCCGGGCTGGTGTCGGCCTTCAACATGATCCTTCTGCGCAACTACTTCAACACGATTCCCGACAGCCTGGAGGAATCCGCCAAGCTGGACGGAGCGGGGAACGTCACCATCATGCTGCGCATTCTAGCGCCCCTGGCCATGCCCTCCATCGCAACCGTTGCGCTGTTTGGGGCGGTAGGGCTGTGGAACACGTACTTCGCCGGCATTATCTACATCACCAAGCGTTCCATGCAGCCTTTGCAAGTGTTTTTGCGCGACGCGATCACCGCCACGAACGACATCAACATGAGCGACTGGGAATCGCTCATCGGCATCAACACGGAGTCCATCCGCGGTGCGACGGTCATCGTGGCCACTGTGCCCATCCTGCTCGTGTACCCCTTCCTGCAGCGGTACTTCGTCACCGGCATGACGGTAGGCGCCGTCAAACAATAACGTTAAGGAGGAGCGCTCATGAAGAAGAAATCCATGCTCTCCCTGCTCTGCGTGGCGCTGACGATTCTGCTCGTCAGCTGCACGCCGGCCCCCGCCACAACGCCAGCCCCGGCGCAAACCGCCGCGGCAGCCACCGCCGCCCCGGCCGCCGCCACCGCCAAACCGGCAACGGCCGCGCCAGCCGCAACGCCGGCCGCTACGCCCGCCAAGCCCGCAGCTCAAGTGAAGTTGAACGTGTGGGGTCCCAACAACATGGAAGAATTCCTCAAAGGCGAGAACGAGAACAACAACGTGATCATCAACTTTATTCGAGAGGCGACCGGCTACGACGTGAACTGGATCATCGCCCCTAAGGACCAGGCGCGCGAGGCGCTCAACATCATGATGACCTCGGGCGATCCGCCGGACGTCATCTATTCGGGCGACAAAGCCCTCTTTAACGACTATGCGTCGCAAGGGCTGATCGCCGAGCTGGATCAGCTCATTCCCGCCACGTCCTACATCTCCAAGGTGGTGCCGGAGGGCACCTGGAACGCCGTGCGCCTGGACGGCAAAATCTACGCCGTTCCCGTGCCGCAAAACCAGCACGCCACCAACGCGCCCATCGTGCGCGCGGACTGGCTGGCCAAGCTGGGGCTGTCCACGCCCACGACGATTGACGACTACACCGCCATGCTCAAGGCGTTCCGCGACGGGAAGCTGGGCGACAACGTCATCCCCTACGTGGCCGGTCAGGACACAAACAACCTCGGCGCTTTCCAGGTGGCCTTCCAGGTGGCCGTGCCCTACATGATCAAGGACGGAAAGCTTGAGCCGACCGCCGTCTCGCAGAACCGGCGCGACTACCTTCAGTACGTGGCTATGCTCTTCAAAGAGGGGCTCATCGACAAGGAATTCGCCGTGAACAAAGGCGCCAATATTACCGAGAAACTCTCCAACGGCCGCGGCGGCATGTCCACTTACGGCTGGGCGGATATGAAGGTTGCGGTGGAATCCGCCGCCAAGCTCAATCCGGACATCAACTGGCAGGTGATTGCCCCGCCCAAGGACCGCGCAGGCGGCGAGACGAAGATGGTGATGAACGGGCCGGTGCGCGTGTACTTCCTCTTCCCGCTCCAGTCAAAAAAGAACAAGGAGGCCGTGGACTTCCTGGATAAAACGATCAACCCGGACGTGCTCAACGTCATCTCCTACGGATGGAAGGGCGAGCACTACACCGTGGACGCGAACGGCCTGATCGTGCAGACCGAGAAAGCCGAGCAGATCCGCTTCCGCATCTACTACAACATGTGGGACAGCCAGGAAAACTTTAACAACCGCTATAAGCTGAAGGGCTTTGCGCCGTACTACGAGCCAATGATGGCCGTGAACGGGCTGGACAACATCGTCAACTACGCGCCGCCCATCCCGGTCGTCACCGAAAAATCCGCGACGCTGAAGGATCTGGACAACGAATACACCGTGAAGATCATCACAGGCGTGTGGGGCATTGAAAAGTTCGACGAATTCGTCACCAAGTACCTGGCCGCGGGCGGTCAGGAGACGATCGACGCCTACAACGCCTGGTACGCCGCGCGCTGATTAACCCGCCTATATAAACCGGACCGCCGTGCTTTCATGCGCGGCGGTCCGGTTTATGGTTTACATTTCACTGCAAGATGTGCGTGTCGCGCCTTGCAGCTACCTGGCTTTCATGCGGATCGCAAAGCGGGGTATGTACGACGAGCCATCGTGGCAGTACCGTTTGGCGCATGCGGTTACTTGATGGATACGTAGCCTGCGTCCGCCACGATTTGCTGGCCTTCGGCGCTGAGCATGAAGTCGAACAGCTTGCGCGCGGGCGTGCCCTGCGGCTCGCTCTTGCGCACCACGGCGTAGAAATCGTTCACGTAGGGATACTGCCCGGAGCGGATCGTATCGTTGCCGGGCGTAACCCCGTCCACGCCGAGCAGCCGGATACCGGGCATTTCGTACATGTTCTTCACGTAATAGTACACCGAGTAGCCTATGGCCGTGGCCTGCGCCCGATAGGAGGCCACCTGGTCTATCAGCTCGCCCATCTCGGAGGGCATGCGCTCGAGGGGCGCTTTCATGGGCTTGGTTTTGCCCATCACGAGTTTTAAAAAGAGCGTTTGGCTGCCGGAGTTTTCGTCGCGCTGGAAAGGAACGACAACGCCCTTCGCACCGCCCAGAGCGCTCCAGTCCTTCGTTTTGCCTGTGTACACGGACACGATCTGTTCCCTGGTAAGCGAGGTAACGGGGTTCCCTTCGTTGACGAGGAACACGAGCGCGTCACGGCCGATGGGCTGCATCTCCAGCTCAACGCCCATCTGCTTGGCATAGGCAAGCGCCTCCGCTGGCGGCGCGTACACGAGCAGCATGTCCACATCGCCGTTGACGAGATTGTTGTACGCCTCCGCAGTCTTGGAGTGCTGACAGTACACCTCCGCGTCCGCGGGGGCGATACCGCATGCCTTTGCCATAACGGCCGCGGCCAGCGGGATCGTGGCTGTGGAGCCGTCCACGCGGGGGTAGGATTCCACGCTGTACATGGAGGGCGCGGGCGTAGGCGTGGGCAACGGCGTAGGCAGTGGCGTCGGAGGCGGCGCGGGCGCGGTTGTCGGCGCTGGCGCAGCGGAAGGCGTCGTCGCGGGCGTGGCGGCCATCGCTGCGGCCGTCGCCTCAGGCGCCGCGGGCGTAGCGGAAGGCTCCGCCGTCTCGCGGCTTCCGGCGTTCGTGCATCCGGCGCCCAGCGCGAGCAGGGCGCACAGCATGGCGGCAATGATCTTCTTCATGGTTCCCTCCGGTTTTTCACGTGTGCGGTCGGTGTTTCGGGGGTAGCTAATCCCAAAGGCCGCCCTGGTAAAGCGAGGACTGATACAGCCACTCGCCCTTGTCGGTTACATACCCCATGCGGCTGCCGCGCCGAGCGTAAAATACGCCGGGCAGAATGGGGGAGAGGGTGTTGAACTGCGGCGTAAGGCACACCTTTCCGGCGCGGTCCATCAGGCCGTAGATGATGGAACCGGGCTGTTTGCCGCGCATGCCGATCACCAGAGGCCCCGTTTTTGCGTACCCGCTGCCGTAGTAATAGGGGTTTTCCATGTAGTCGTAGGGCTGCGTGAGGGGTTTTCCGCGGCCGTCATACAGGGTGTAGTTGTAGTCGTACACGGCGCCGGGCGCCTGCACCGCCGCGATGATCACATCGTCCGAACAGACCGTGTACCAGGATGCCTGGCAGGCGAAAGTGCTTCCATCGTCCAGCCGTAGAAAGTTGGCGCTCGCATCCTGCGCGCTGCGGCTGTACTGGATCATTTTGGGCGACGCCCAGTCGACAAAACCCGCGCCGGTCAGCTGGGGCAGTTCGCTGCCGTCGGAAAAAAAAGCGCGCTTAACCGGAGCGCCAAACGCTTGGTTAGGGGAAAACGTCATTACGAGCGCGCGCGCGTCCGCTTCCTCGTCAACGCAGGTGACAATGCGCAGCTCGTCTTCACTGCCCTTCAGCAAAAGCTTTCCCGAGCCGTCGTACACGTCGGACTTTCCGTCCCCCCGGACACCAACGAACGCTTTGGGTGACAGGTCGCGTATCTCATGGTAGGCAAAGGGCACAAGCGTCGTGCCGTCCATGCGCAGCACGCCCTGCAGGCCCTCCTGGCTGCGGGCAAGGACGACCCCTTTGCCAACGCTTATCGTGTCGGTGCCGGCGTACTTCAGCGGTATGAGCACCTGGCCGGCCGTGTCCACCAGCCCGGTGTTCGTGCCGTTGCTGACACAAATGTTCAGCAGGTACCCGTCCTCGTCCCACGCGCCGCCCCAGGCGCGCGCATAGGTGAAGGTCTTGGTCATAATGCCGCTTTTGTTGTAGGCGGTAACGGTGGCGATTGTGCCTTCCTCGTCTTTGGTGAACACCACGTACCCGTCGCGCGAGGCTTGTATGTCCGCGGCCTGGTCGTACGTGCCCAGACGCTTGCCGGAACGGTCGTATAGCACGCTTTGCCGGTCGTCGTTGTTGTTCACCATGTACTCCGCGCCGCAAGCGTACAGATAGCCGACGCCATTTTGCAGCACCGGCTTGCCACCGGCGTCGTACACGTCGTACTCGTAGCGGTCCTTTTCGGAGTATGCGTCCTCCTTGGCGGGGATGCGGCGAACGCCGTAGTACACGTCGCGGTCGTCGCCGTACCACTTGCCGCGCAGCTTTTCCATGTACTCGTACTGGGCCGACACGAGCACACGCCCGGAGACGTCCATCAGCCCGTATTGCGCGCGCATGCCGCCCGCGCCGGTGTGAAACGCGAACACGTTCTCCTCGCCCGCCTGCGCGCCCAGCGCCGGGACGGGCGCGAGCTGCGACAGAAGCGCCGCCGCCAGAACGGCGCATAAGAGGCGGCGCGCATGCCGCCACACAGCCGACCGGGCGCACACATGGGACGCTTGGGCGCCGTTGTTCATACTTATCCCCCTGTTTCATCAAGTGCGGGAGGCGTCGCCCCCCTCAACGCTCGACGCGGCAATACCGCCTGATCACGGAGTAATGCATTCGCCGCCCTCCGCGCAATACCCTGTTCGCCGTGCACCGCGCGAGAAATTCCGGGGTGTCGGCGCGGCCGTGCACATAGGCCTTCAATCAAGCAGAGCGCGCCCGTAGGCTGATTCCGAATAGATCCACGCGCCGTCGGACGTGATATACCCGATACGGCCTCCCCGCTGGGCGCGGTACACGCCGTCGGCCACGCAGAAAAGCAGGCTGAACTGCGGCGCGAGGGTGATTCGTCCCGTCAGGTCCATCAGGCCGTACAGGTGCGTGTTCGGCTGCTTGCCCTCTAGGCTCACGATCAGAGGGACACCCGTCCCCGGGGCGTCGGACGGGTACATGCGCGCATACTCACCCGACAGGGCGTTGCCCCTGCCGTCATACAGGCGGAGCCGGCGCTGGCCGCCCTGCGCAGCGGATGGCCCGCCGACGATCAGCGCGCCGCCGGAGACCGCCCGGCAGCTGGTCGCGCCCTCGATTGTGAACGCTGCGCCCCCATCCAGAGGCAGGAGCGACACGCCGGTGGAACGGTTCTGCTTGACGAACAGAAGGTCCGGCGCGATCCATGACAGAGAAGCCGTGTCTGTGGGGAGGGGGATATCTCGGCCTCCCATGAAGAACGCTCGGCCGATGAGGGCGCTCTTCGCGTCCGGCCCGTCGCACAGGGTGACGACGACGCGGGGGTCGCCGCTGATCGTCAGCAGCCGCGGATCATGGGCCAGCCCTTCGGCCTGAAGCGCACCGCTGCCGTCGTACAGATCGTATGCGTCCCCGCGCTCCAGCAGCAGGGCATTCGGGAGGATATCGTGCAAGCCGTCGTACAAAAAGGGCACAACAAGCTCTCCGCCCGGACGAACGACGCCGATTTTATCCTCCGCATCGCGCAGAAAATACAGTCCGTCATATATGAAAACGCAGCTGTCCGGTCGCGCAAGGGGCATGAGCGCGTTCCCGCGCAGGTCGATCACGGCGCCGCCGGCCCCGTTCCACACGCACAGCGTAAGCAGATGACCTTCCTTGCTGTACGCACCCTCGCGAATGGTGTCGTAGGCGAAGGTCCTGCGCACGTCGCCGTTCATATCGTACAGCACAGCCGTCTGCCGCGCGCCCTGCGGCCTCGATATGGCTAGAAATCCGCCTTGTGCGCTGTGGACGGTGCCGGGGCCGGACAGGTCGGCAAGGCATTTGCCTGAGGCATCCATCATAAAGCGGGCGCCGGAGGCCTCGTAGACGAGGAACAAACCCTGGCCCATCACCTCCACGCCGCCGCGCACGGGCCCGGCGGTTACCTCGCCCTTTTCGTTGAGCACGAAGTGCTCGACGTGCGGTTCGGACGGGCCCGAACCGTCCGGCGCCGCAAAGTGGAGCGTTCGGCCGAGGAACATGCGCGCAGGTTCTGTTCGAGGGCCCCAATCCGCCCGGATCAGGCCGGCGTACCGGGCAGGGAGCACGATCCGGCCCGTCCGGTCCATCAGGCCGAAGACGCGGTCCACGCCCGCGCCGCTCTCGTAGGGGAACACGTCCGGCCGATCGCCCCCATGCGCCATGCGCGCCTGCGCGCAGGACAGCGCCGCGCACGCGGTCAGGCCGAGCGCCAGACATATAAGAGCCCGCGCGTGTCTGCGCATGACGCTTCCTCCCGTGGTATGTAACGCGTTATTTTCCACGTCTTCCCATACAGTAAGACGCGCCCCTTGGCGCTTTGGTTGCACCGGCGCGCGTTGACAACCGGTTGGGAATCCGATATAATTCGCCTTATGCAAACATGCGTGCCGGGCGTGGGCGCGTGGCCGGCGCGGCGGTTTCCGCGCTTGAACCAAAAGGGAGTTGTTCCGTATGACGTCCAGCGAGCTGCGCGATCTGTTCCGCGCATTTTTTCAGAGCAAGGGCCACGCGATCATCAGCTCGGCCTCGCTCATTCCGGAGAACGACCCGACGGTGTTGTTTACCACGGCGGGTATGCACCCGCTTGTGCCGTATCTGCTCGGCGAGAAGCATCCGGCCGGAACGCGGCTGACGGACGTGCAGAAGTGCATCCGCACGTGCGATATCGACGAGGTAGGCGACGCCTCGCATCTGACATTTTTTGAGATGATGGGCAACTGGTCGCTGGGCGATTATTTTAAAAAAGAGGCCATCTCCTGGAGCTGGGAGTTCCTCACCTCGCCCAAGTGGCTGGGGCTGGACAAAGACCGCCTGGCTTTCTCGGTGTTCGCCGGAGACCATGACGCTCCGCGCGACCAGGAAGCGGCCGAGCTGTGGATGCAGATGGGCGTGCCGGCGGAACGCATCTTCTATTTACCCAAGGAAAACAACTGGTGGGGCCCGGCCGGCCTCACCGGCCCCTGTGGCCCGGACACGGAGATGTTCGTCATTACGGACAAGGCTCCGTGCGGCCCGGATTGCTCGCCCGCCTGCTCGTGCGGGCGGTATCTGGAAATCTGGAACGACGTGTTCATGCAGTACAACAAAACCGCCGACGCTCGCTTCCAGCGCCTGGAAAAGCCCAACGTGGACACGGGGATGGGGCTTGAACGCACCATCGGCGTGCTGACCGGCAAAAAATCCGTGTACGAGACCGACCTGTTCACGGGCATCATCGCTGCCATCGAACGGCTGTGCGGCAAGGCCTATCTGCAGGATGAGGCGGACACGCGCGCTTTCCGCATCGTTGCCGACCACATGCGCACCGCCACCTTCATATTGGGCGACGACCGCGGCGTGTCGCCTTCCAACGTGGATCAAGGCTACGTGCTGCGCCGCCTTATCCGCCGGGCAATTCGCTACGCCTCGAACTTGGGTATGCCTGACGGATGCCTTCCCGAGGTTTCCCGCTTGATCGTGGAGCAGTACAAGCCCATCTACCCCGAGCTGGCCCGCAACGCCGCCTTCGTCTACGAACAGCTTCACCTGGAGGAGGAGCGCTTCCGCCGCACGCTCAAGCAGGGGCAGCGCGAGTTCGACAAGGTGGTGGCCCGCCTGGGCGGCGAAAAGCAGATCGACGGGCTGTCCGCCTTCCATCTGTACGACACCTACGGCTATCCCGTGGAGATGACCGTGGAGATGGCCGCCGAGCAGGGCCTGGGCGTGGACATGGCCGGTTTTGAAGAGAATTTTAGAAAACACCAGCAGATCAGCCAGGCGGGCGCGGAGCAGCGCTTTAAGGGCGGGTTGGCCGACAACTCCCAGGAGGTAGCCAAGCTGCACACCGCCACGCACCTGCTGCACGCGGCGCTTCGCCGGGTGCTGGGCGGCGAAGTGGCACAGAAGGGCTCCAACATTACGGCCGAGCGCCTGCGCTTCGATTTCTCCTTTTCCCGTAAGGTAACCCCCGAGGAGCTGTTGGAGGTTGCCCGTTTGGTGAACGAAGCGATCGCCGCGGATGCCTTCATCGTGTGCGAGGAGACCACGGTGGAGGACGCCAAAGCGCAGGGCGCCATTGGGCTGTTTGAATCCAAATACGGCGACCGGGTGAAGATGTATACCATGGGCACTTTCTCGCGCGAGATCTGCGGCGGCCCGCACGCCGAGCGCACGGGCGCGCTGGGCACCTTCGTCATCCAGAAGGAGGAAGCCTCCTCCGCCGGGGTGCGCCGTATCCGCGCCGTGCTCCAATAAGGCTTTCGCTGTATCGGATGCGCCGGGGAGGCGGAGCGTTTCGCCCGCATGCCCGGCGCATCTTTTTGTGGCGCTATCCCGCTTGCGCCTAGCGAAAGACCCTTGACGAGGGCAAGGAAATATGCCATATTGATTGGGTATATAAGGGAGGACGAACATGGCGGGTACCTATAGCGCGGACAAGATCAAGGTACTGGAAGGCTTGGACGCGGTACGTCTGCGCCCGGGTATGTACATCGGCTCCACAGGCAGCCGCGGCATGCACCATCTGCTGTGGGAGGTGGTGGACAACGCCATCGACGAGGCTCTTGGCGGGCATGCCACCTACGTTACCGTCACGCTGCATAAGGATGGCGGCGCGACGGTGGAGGAGAACGGCCGCGGCATCCCGGTGGATCTCCATCCTCAGCTGGGCGTTTCCGGCGTCGAGGTGGTGTTTACGCAGCTGCATGCCGGCGGCAAGTTCGATCACGACAACTACGCCTACTCGGGCGGATTGCACGGCGTGGGCGCTTCGGTGGTGAACGCGCTCTCCTCGCGCCTGGTGGTGGAGGTCGCCAGCGACTTCACACTCTACCGGCAGGAGTTTACCTCCGCCTTCGACCCGGAGAAAGGCAAGGTGATTGCCGGGCATCCCACCGCGCCGCTTGCCAAGGTGGGCGGCACCCGCCGCCGCGGCACGCGCGTTACATTTTGGCCGGATGCGACGATCTTTGAGGACGTATCCTGGAACCACGACACCATCGCCCGCCGCCTGCGCGAGCTGGCCTACCTGACGGCCGGCATCAAGTTTACCTTAAACGACGAGCGCCCGGGATTTGCGCCGGAGGAATACTGCTACGCGGGCGGCATCGTGGACTATGTGCGCTATCTGAACGAGGAGAAGGACCCCCAGCATGCGGACGTGATCTACCTTCAGGGGTTCTCGGGCGACACAAAGGTGCAGGCCGCGCTGCAGTGGACAGATGCCTATAACGAGGCCGTTTTTTCCTTCGTCAACAACATACCCACGCCCGAGGGCGGCACGCACGAGATTGGCTTTAAGGCCGCGCTTACCAAGGTGCTCAACGATTATGCGCGAAGGACCGGCGTGCTGAAGGACCAGAAGGACAAAGAGGCCAAGGGGTTCTCCGGGGAGGACTTCCGCGAGGGTCTCACCGCGGTGTTGTGCACGCTTGTGAAGGAGCCACAGTTTGAGGGCCAGACCAAGGGGCGCCTGGGGAATCCGTCCGTGCGCCCGGCCGTGGAGGCCGTCATCGCCGAGCAGCTGGCGCTGTACCTGGAAGATCTAAAGCACCAAGACAGCGGCGCAAAGATTCTGGGCAAGGCCGCGCAGGCCGCCAAGGCCCGCGAAGCGGCGCGCAAAGCCAAGGACATGGCGCGCCAGATATCCTCCATCGACGCTGCGCCCTTGGTGGGCAAGCTGGCGGTGTGCACAGGCAAGGACTTTTTACGCAACGAGCTGTTCATCGTGGAGGGCGACTCGGCAGGCGGCTCGGCCAAGCAGGGGCGCGACCGGCGCTTCCAGGCCGTTCTCCCCTTGCGCGGCAAGCCCTTGAACGCCGAGAAAAAGCGCTTGGAGCAGGTGCTGCAGAACGAGGAGTTTCGCTCCATCATCACGGCGCTGGGCACGGGCATCGGCGAGGATTTTGACCTGACCGACCTGCGCTACAGCCGCGTGATCATATTGGCCGACGCCGACCAGGACGGCGCGCACATCAGGGCGATCCTGCTCACCTTCTTTTTCCGTTACATGAAGCAGCTGGTGGCCGACGGCCACGTGTACATCGGCATGCCGCCGCTCTACCGCGTACAGCACGCCGGAAAAACCATGTACGCTTACAGCGATAAAGAGCTGCTGGCCCTTACAAAGAAGGCAAAGGGCTATACGGTGCAGCGCTATAAGGGCCTGGGCGAGATGAACCCGGAACAGCTGTGGGAGACGACCATGTCGCCCGAGCACCGCTCCCTGGTACGCGTCACCCTGGAGGACGCGGCCGAGGCCGAGCGCATCCTGACGATCCTGATGGGGGAAAAGGTGGATCCGCGCCGCGACTACATCAGTGCGCATGCCAACTTCAACCGGCAGGACACCTTTGAAGGGCGGGTGGACGGCTGATGCCCAAAAAGGGCGAGGACATCGTCTACAACGAGACGATCCTGCATAAGAGCATGGAGGAAGTCCTGCACGAGTCCATGATGCCTTACGCCGAATACGTCATCCTGGAGCGCGCCCTGCCGCGCGTGGAGGACGGCTTAAAGCCCGTGCAGCGGCGCATCCTGTACGCCATGCACGAACTGTCTCTCACGCCCGACAAGCCGCACCGTAAGTGCGCGCGTATCGTGGGCGATTGTCTGGGCAAATACCACCCGCACGGCGACACCTCGGTATACGACGCCATGGTGCGCATGGCGCAGCCTTTTAACATGCGCGTGCCGCTCGTTGACGGGCACGGAAACTTCGGCTCGGTGGACGGGGACACGGCCGCGGCCATGCGCTACACCGAGGCGCGTATGACCCTTCCCGCCACGCTGCTTCTGCAGGACATAGACAAGGACACCGTGCCCTTCTCCCTGAACTTCGACGACACGCTCAAGGAGCCGGACGTGCTGCCCGGGCGGTTCCCGTCGCTTCTGGTGAACGGCGCGACGGGCATCGCGGTGGGTCTGGCCACGAACATCCCTCCGCATAACCTGGGCGAGACGATCGATGCCGTGGTCGCCCTCATCGACGACCCGGCCGTGACAACTCCGCAGCTCATGGCGGTTCTGCCCGGGCCGGACTTTCCAACCGGCGGCATCCTGTACGGCACGGAGGAGCTGCAGCGTGCATACGAGACCGGGCGCGGGAAGCTGCAGGTGCGCGCCAAGGTAGCCGTGGAGGACGGCTCGGGCGGCAAAAAGCTGTTGGTCGTCACCGAGCTGCCCTACCAGGTGGGCAAGGCGGCCATGCTCGAGAAGATACACCGCCTTTCCAAGGAAAAGAAGGGCCCGCTGGCGGCCATCACCGACATACGCGACGAATCCGACCGCACGGGCATGCGCGCGGTAATCGAGCTGCGCAGGGACAGCGACCCGGATAAGGTGCTCGCGTGGCTGTATAAGTACGCCGACCTGCAGGTGACCTTCGGCGTGAACATGGTGGCCATCGCCGACGGAAAGCCCGCACTCTTACCCCTTAAGTCGATGCTGGAGCACTTTGTACAGCACCAACGGCGGGTGGTTACCCGCCGCACGCAGTTTGACCTGGACGCTGCCCGGCAACGCGCGCACATCTTGGAAGGACTCATTATCGCCATCGACAACATCGACGAGGTAATCGCCATCATCCGCGGCAGCAAATCCACCGCGGTGGCCAAACCCCGCCTGATGGAGCGTTTCGGCCTTTCCGAGGCGCAGGCGCAGGCCATATTGGACATGCGTCTGGGGCGGCTTACGGGCCTTGAGGTCATTGCCCTGCGCGACGAGCTGCGCCGCGTGCTCGAGCTGATCGACGAGCTGCAGGGTATTCTGGCTTCGGAGAAAAAGCTGCTGGCCGTCATCAAGCGCGAACTGCTCGCCGTGCGCAAGCAGCATGCCGATCCGCGGCGCACGCTCATCGTGCGGGAGGCGCAGGCGCTGGAGATAGCGGACGGCGAGGATACCGCTGCGGAGGAGAGCGTGGTGCTCATCACGCGCGCGGGTATGCTCAAGCGCCTCTCGCCCAAGGCGTGGGAGAAGCGTGCCTTTGAGGACGCGCGGGACGCGGATTTGCCGCTCTTCGTGCTGCCCACTTGGACGAACCGGAAGCTTTTGTATTTTACCAATCAAGGCACCTGCTTCGCCCTGCCCGTTACCGATGTGCCGGAGTGCCGCTTAAGCGAACGCGGAGCGCCTCCGGGCGGGCTGCTGGCGGGGCTCGAGTCGGGAGAGACGGTCGTGTCGCTTCTCGACCTGGATCCGGCCGAAGAGAGCGCGCTGGATCCGTGCCTCCTTCTGTTCACCAAGGCAGGACAGGTGAAACGCACGGCCCTTGGCGAATTTGCCGTGCGTACGAAGCGCTATGCGGCGCTTGCGCTAAAAAGCGGCGACGAGCTGCTCGCCGTGGCCCGTACCACGCCGCGGCAAGGCCCCGCGCCTGCCTGTTGCGTGCTCGTCAGCCGCAAGGGCATGTCCATCGCCTTTGATCCGTCCGACGTGCCCGTGCAGGGCCGCGCAGCGGGCGGCGTGAAGGGGATGGCGCTTGACCCGGCCGACCGCGTGGCTTTCGCCCACCTTGCGCCCGATGCGGGCGAGCTGCTCGTGTTTTCCGACCGCGGCTACGCCAAGCGCGTCATTTTGGCGGACATAGAACCCCAGGCCCGCGGCGGCAAGGGCCAAAGGCTGTGGACGTTCGGCAAGAACAAGGCGGATGGCGCTGTGCTCGTGGCCGCGTGCGTGGTGCAGGAGCCGTTGGATCTGCTTGTGCTGCAGAAGGACGGCCGCTCGCCCTTAAGCTCCGAGGCCGTGCCGATCGCCGCGCGCGCCGAGCGGGGCGTTCCCATCGTTATGGCTCTCATGGAAAACACCGTTCAGGACGTGATCGCCGCCCCGTAAGCCGCAGACCGACACCGCGATAAGCCCCGCCGACAGATGTGCCGGCGGGCCTTTCATATGTCGCGTCGTGTCGCGTTTTTCGCGGTATGATCGTTGCACATGGAGAGGGGGAACATGCCCTGGACAGCAGCATGACCGGCCTTGGCGCATATATACAGCGCGAGCAGGAGCGCGTGTGCGACGTGATCGCCCAGGCCTTGGGCGATGAGGACGCGGCGCTGTACTGCCTGCTGCAGCGCATCGATCACATTCCCCTGCAGCTGGCGATGTGCGAGTGGGCGCGCCTGCGCTCGCTTGCGGGGCGTCCGCTTATGGCGCGCACCGCAGCGGCCGCCTGCGAGCGTCTCAGCGCCCTTTCGCCGGACCCGCAGACGCAGCTGCAGGCCGTTTTGCGTGTCATCGCCCGGTTCGGCGAAGCGGCCGCGCGCGGCTAGGCGCTTTTCTGCCGGCTCGCCGTGGTCAGCGCGATACCTCCAGCATCGCCGCGGATACCTGCTCCACGAAGCGGGCGATGTCCGCCGCCACGATCAGAGGCTCGCGCCCGCCGTACGCTTCCAAGAGTTCGTCGGCCAGGGCGCGCATGGCGGCGTGGGCGGCCGTGAACAGCTGCCCGTTGTTCTGCGGCGCGGCGGCGGGGTTCTGCCGCAGGATCCAGTAGCGCATAAACAGCTCCATGTGCAGATACGAAAGGCGGCATACGTTTACCAGGAGGTTCAGCTGATAGCGCAGCTTTTCGTATTCATCCATCGGGAACAGGGTCTTTCCCGCCTCCACCTCGCTCAGCGACAGCCGCGCCGCGGCAAGCGCGTCGCAGCGCTCCTGAAGAAGCCGGCCGATCGTGTAAGCGGAAGGGTGCACAATCGCCTCGCGCAGCCGGCCTTTCTGCATCACGTTGCCATCGTACCATTCGATCATCGCCTTGCCGAATACGACCAGGTGGCTCTCCAGATACGTCAGATCGGACAGCACGCTGTGGTTGAAGATCCACGCGCCCTCGATATACAGGCTTTTGTTCACGATCTCGTTTGTGCGCACGAGCGCCCGCTGCGCTACCCCTGCGCCGTCGCCAAAGCGGCCTTTCGCCCACTCGCCCCATATATTGGCCAGGTCGGCGTATGGGTTTTTGGCCAGGCGGGCCAGCGCGAAAAGATTCACCTCGTTGAAGTTGCCGAACACCGAATCGAACTGCCACATGACGCGCATGCCCACCGAAGCGATGGACGGGTTCTTCTCCAGCGCGTGCTGCAAGCGGTAGGCGATCTCTTCCGGGTAGCAGTAGGGGATGCGGCATTGCCCCCAGTACTCGCCCGCGCCGTCGAACATCATCAGCGCAGGCCGGGTAGGGAAGGCTTCCAGCACGTTGTTCGTCTGGCGCTGAGGCGTCCAGTCGCCCGGCTGGCATTTGTGGTCCAGCACGACGGGGAGGCGCGGATCCACCCGTTTGATGGCCTTAATCAGCGCTTCCTCCTGCCAGGGGTAGTGGCTGAAGGTGAGAAGTGAGAAGACCTTGCCCGCCCGCTGCGCGCCCCGGGCATATGCGGTGATCAGATCGCTGAGGAAGTCCTCCGGCGCATAGTAGGGATAGCTGGCAAAGCGCGCAGGGACGCTCTCTCCGCCGTAGTACATCTCCGGGCAGATCATGTGCCCGTCCCCGGCGAGCATGGCCTCCCAGAAATAGATCTCCATCTCGTCCGCTTCGGGGAAAATTTCGAAGTACTCCACCACCATTGCCTCGAGCAGCTGCATGAGCAGCCCGGTGTGCGCGTTGCGCGCCTGCGGGTACTTTTCAAAGAAATCCTCCGGTATGCGCACGCCGCCCGACCCGAGCGTCACGCGCATGCCGCTTTGCTTGTAGCCTTTGATGATCTCACGGAAGCGGTCGCGCTCGGACAGCGTTTGCGCGCTCAGCGCGCGCGACACAAGCGGAAAAGCGTTGATGGTAAGAAAAGGAAGAAAGGGCGCGCCGTGCACGTTGATGTGCTCAAATCCAAACGTTTGGGCAAACTCGGGCAGGCGTTTTACCCACGCCGCGTGGCGCGGCTGCGTGTAGGAGGAGTAGAGCACCTCGGCAAACAGCTGGAGCGGTTCCTTAGGCGGATGACAGGGCAAAAGCGGTACGCTTGGTTGATACACGCCGGGCACCTCCTTGCGAATGTCGTTCCTCTATTGTGCGATGGAATGGGCTCCTTTTCCATAACCCTTCCGTGAAAACCTAAAAAGATGACACGTTTCTTAAACCATGCCGATTGCCAGATTGTCATCTTGACCCATAAAATGGGGGCGGGAGGTGCTGTTGTGCATAGATCTGTGTTTACGGATGAACTGTTTTGCGACGTGGAAAGAGCGCTGCCTACCATCGCCGGCTGGGGAAGCAAATACGTCGACTTCCGGGGCATGGTGAACGGCAAGGGCATCGAGTTTCAGACCGACGAGGAGCTGCACGCCCTAAAGAAGCGTCTTGACGAGCTTGGTCTGCGCGTGGGGGTTCTGCAGTCCTCCCTGTGCAAGGCAAACCTTCCGGACGAAAAACGTCAGGCCGCGGAAATGCAGAAGCTGGAGGGCTTGATCCGCGCGAGCGACATACTGGGCTGCAAGCTCGCGCGCGCTTTCAACTACTGGCAGCACGAGGAAGGGGAGCCGGAGTTCGGTCAGCTGTGCGTGCGGCCGGACGAGATGGCCAAGGTGATGGCCATGTTCGCTCCCATCGCCAAGCGCGCCCGGGAGGCCGGGCTGATGCTGGCCTTTGAGAACTGCGGCCAGACAGCCGACGAAGTGATCGCCCTCGTACAAGCGCTGGGCGTGCCCGGCTGGGGCCTTGGCTTCGACGTGTCCAACTATCTGGCCCTGTACAGCCAGGACGAGGCCGCCCAGAACGCCTACCTGGAAAAGTGCCTGCAGCACGCAAGGCTTCTGCACGTGAAGGCCACAAGCATTCTGCCCGAGCTGCAGGGCGTGAAAGCCCCCTGGGAAAAGGTGCTGCGCGCTGCGGCGGCCATGGGCGTGGATTTGCCGGTCAGCATGGAGACGCACAACCCCAAGGGCAGCCCGCTGACGCACGAAGAGGCGACCAGGCGGTGCTTCGACCTGATCGGCAAGGCCTGGCCTTCCGGCGCTCCGTCCTCCGTGCGCGAGGCGCTGAAGGCCCCTGTGCGCTTCCGGCGCAGCTACGAGAACGATCCGGTACGCTTCGTGGTGGTGGGGCTGGGCATGGGCCGCCACCGCTGCCGCCAGTTGCAGGCTACCTCGGGCTGCAAGCTCTACGGCGTTGTGGACATCAACTACGAACGTGCCAAAGCCGTGGGCGAGGAGTTCCAGGTGCCCTACAGCGCCAACATTCAGGACTTTTTGGATGACCCGGCCGTGGAGGTTATGTACACCGTACTGCCTACCGGCCTGCACGGCGCGGTCTCCGAGCAGTGCCTGCGCGCGGGCAAGCACGTGCTCACCACAAAGCCAATGGATGTGTCCGCCGACAATTGCCGCAGCGCCATGGCCGTGGCCCGTGCATGCGGCCGCCTCTTTGCGGTGGACTTTGACCTGCGGCAGGACGAGATGACGCTGTCCCTGAAAAAGGCCGTGGACAGCGGGTGGTTTGGTCATTTGCTGTCCGCGCACGCTGCGCTGCACATCCACCGTACCCAAGCCTACTACGACGAAAACGGCGCGTGGCGCGGCACTTGGCGCTATGATGGCGGCGGCGCGATGTGCAACCAGGGCGTGCACGAGGTGGACCGCCTGCAGCACCTGCTGGGCATGCCCAAGCGCGTGCGCGCAATCACCAAAACGCAGACGCATGCCATCGAGGTGGAGGATCTGGGCTACGCCGAGTGGGACTATGGCACTCAGCTCGCCGTACGGTTTTTCTCCACTACGTCCTACCCGATGCCGACGTGGTACGCGCGCATCGAGCTGCACGGCTCTGCCGGCGCGTTCATATACGCAAACGGCGGTCCGGAGGGCGAGAGCGTTCACTACGGCAAGGACGGCAAATGGAGCAAAGAAGCGCCTTATCCCGTGGCGCGCGCGTGGCAGCAGGGCAGCGACGCCTTCGCGTCCGCCGTCCGCCTGCACACGCCGCTCGTCACCCCGCCGGAGGAGGCGCTCAGGTCGCGCATTCTGCTGGACGCCATGTACGAATCCGCGGCCGCCGGCTCGGTCTGGGTGAGCGTCTCGTTGTAGCAACCCGGCTTACGTTTGGGGCAGAATGGAGGAAGCGCATGAAGGCCGGAGGATCGAGAGCGGCGGCCCTGCGCCGCGCGCTGAGCATGCACTGGGAGCTGTACCTGCTGTTCATTCCCATCGCCGCTTGGTATATCATCTTTCATTATGTGCCCATGGGCGGCATCATCATCGCCTTCAAGGATTTCAAGGTGCTCCGCGGCGTATTCGACAGCCCGTGGGTGGGCATGGCCAACTTTACGCGCTTCATGTCCTCTCCGGCCTTCCGCTCCACGCTCACCAACACCGTTATCATCAGCCTGATGAACCTGGTCTTCGCGTTTCCAGCGCCCATCGTGTTCGCGCTGCTGCTCAATGAAGTATCGCATGCAGCGCCCAAACGCTTCATTCAAACGGTCAGCTATCTGCCGCACTTCATCTCCTGGACGGTTGCGGGCGGGCTGTTCTACATGCTTCTCTCGCCCAGCACGGGCGTTGTGAACGCCATCATACGCGCCATGCAGGGTACGCCCATCAATTTTATGGGGGAGAGCCGGTATTTCCGGTGGATACTCGTGCTGTCCAGCATTTGGAAGGGGATCGGCTGGGGCGCCATCGTGTACCTGGCGGCCATTGCGGGCGTGGACGAGGAGCTGTACGAAGCCGCCACAATCGACGGCGCCGGGCGTTTCCACCGCGTGTTCCACATCACCGTTCCATCCATCAGCAACGTGGTCGTCATCATGCTCATCCTTCAGGTGGGCAATATCCTGAATGTGAACTTCGAGCAGGTGTTTGTGATGATCAACGACACGGTGCTGGGCGTGGGGGAGACCATCGAATACTATATCTACCGCGTGGGCCTGTTCTCCACGAACAACTACTCGCTGGGCGCGGCTGTCGGGCTGTTCAAGTCGGTCATCGGCTTTGGGCTCATCATGCTCACCAACTGGATCTCCAAGCGTATTACGGACGGAGGAGGGATTTGGTGATGCGGCACTACCGACGAACGTTTGCCGAGTGGTTGTTCGAGGGCTGCAATGCGCTGTTCATGGCGTTTATGGTGCTCGTCACCCTGTACCCGTTTTGGTATATATGCGTTGGGTCGGTGTCCTCCATCGCCCACATCATGGACGGCAACTTCCTCATCTGGCCGGATCAGTTTTCCCTCAACACATACAACTACATCCTCGTCAATCCGCGCATCCCGCTTGCCTACCGCAACACGCTCTTTATCACCGTGGTGGGCACGGGCCTGAGTATGGTGCTAACCACCATGGGCGCGTACGTTCTTTCCAAGCAGTATTTGCCCGGGCGCCGCGCCATGACTCTCTTTGTGGTCGTCACCATGCTCTTCTCGGGCGGGCTGATTCCCTTCTATCTCACGGTGCGCGCGCTGCACCTCATCGACAAGATCTGGGCGCTCATCATCCCGTCGGCCATCAGCACCTACAACATGATCATTATGCGCAACTTTCTAATGGCCGTGCCGGGCAGCATTGAGGAATCCGCGCAGATTGACGGCGCGCGGCACTTAACCATCCTCACGCGCATCTATCTGCCCCTGTCCATGCCCGTTATGGCCACTGTGACGCTGTTTTACGCGGTGGGCAACTGGAATGCCTTCTTCAACGCCATTATCTTCCTGAACAAGCCCACCTACCAGCCCATCCAGGTGATCCTGCGCGAGGTGCTCATCATGTCGCGCTCCGACCTGCTGCAGTTTGAGGATTTTCGCATGAACATCCCCACCGAGACGGTGAAGATGGCGCTCATCGTCATCACCGTCGCCCCCATCATCGCCATCTATCCGTTTCTGCAAAAGTACTTTGTCAAGGGCGTGCTTGTCGGTTCCATCAAAGGGTAGCTGAAAAAAGGAGGTCGCCTTCATGAAACGTGCGCTGTTCCTCATCCTTTCCGTCCTGCTGGTGGTTTGTATGGCTGCGTGCGCCGGTGCGCCCGCGGCCAGTACCGCCCCCGCTCCGGCCGCGACCGCGGCCCCCGCCCCGGCCGCTACGGCGGCGCCCGGACCTGCCGCAACCGCCGCGGCCGCCGTCACGTCTGCGCCCAAGCCCCAGGAGCCCGTCCAGGTGACGCTGTTTATGGTGTCCGGCCGCAAGGAGAGCCCGGATTCGGACATCACCAAAGAGTTCCTGAAGGAGAACGTGGGCATCGACCTCACGGCCATCCTCACGAACGACAACTGGCAGCAGAAGTATTCCCTGCTCGTTTCCTCCGGCGACATACCCACCATCAGCCTCCTTCCCGCGGCCAATTACTACGAGTATGCCGCACAGGGCGCCTACGTCGATCTGACGGATCTGGCGGGCAATTATCCCGGTATTATGTCCTATGTGCCGGAAAAAATCTGGCCCCGTCTGCGGGTGGACGGCAGGTTGTACGGCGTGGCGAACATGAACGTCGCGGGCAAATACGATATCGTGTATCGAAGCGATTGGCTGGAAAAGCTGAAGATGACCGCGCCCGCCACGATCGACGAGTTCACCGAGTTGATGCGGGCCTTTACAGAAAACGACCCGGACGGCAACGGCAAGAACGATACGTACGGATTTGGCAATTATAACCTGAACATGTTTTATGGCGCGTTTGGCGGCGCGCCGGGCTTCTACCACAAAAACGGCAACACCATCGAGATCGGCTCGGTAAGCGAGGGATACAAGCAGGCCCTGCAGTACTATAAAATGCTGTACGATAAGAAATACGTGGACCCTGAGGCCATCACGCAGAAGAGCGAGCAGTTCTGGCAAAAGGTCTCCCAGGGCAAGGTGGGCGCGTATGTGGAATGGTGGTCCGGTTATCACGCGCCCGTACAGAGCTACGATTTTGAAAAAACCCAGCCCGGCGGCGATCTGCTGACAACCCTCCCTGTCAAGGGGCCGGAGGGCAAGTCCGGCATGGTGGCGGCCGACCCGCTCGGCTCGGTCGCGGCCATCTCTATGAAGGTCAAGGATCCTGCGCCTATCCTGAAGTTTATGGAGTGGGCGATGGGCGACGAGGGCTACCGTACCATGAAATACGGCGTTGAAGGTACGTATTTTGAAATGGACGGCAACAAGCTTAAGTGGATGTACCTGTACGACGCGGAGAAGAAGAACCGCAAAGGCACCGTCTCCGGCGATATGGAAGTGTTCAGCATGTTCCAGCGCATGGACATCTACGTCGAGCAGCTGGCGGGCGAATCGCGCATGCAAACGATGTCCGTCACCGGATTCAACCAGGCGGTGAACAATCCGCTCATTGAGAACGCCTTCCTGGGTCTGACGACGCCTGCGTTCCAAACCAAGATGCCCGACATGACCAAGTATGTGGACGAGATGCGCATTAAGTTCATTCTGGGCGATGAACCCTTCGACAACTGGGGCAAGTATACGGCCGAGTACATGCGCCTCGGAGGCCAGGAGGTGGCCGATACGCTGCTTGTCGAGTACAACAAAATGTACGGCGAGAGCGCTGTGCTTGCTAAGTACTAGCCCGAAACGAACGCGGGGCTGCCTATTGCGAAGCGGTAGTTACTCTTATATAATGGCGGTGTGTGGGAATATGTTCTTCCTACACACCGCTTTTTCGGTTGATGGCTGGGGGAGGCAGATACATGCGCACACGCTGGCGTAGCTGGTCGCTGGTGCGGAAGATCACCTTTTACTGCGTGCTCACGCTGGTGCTTCCCGTCATCGCCCTTTCCGCCATCTACATCGGCCAGATGAACAGGGCGATACACGAGGGGCAGCGAAAGGCGCAGGAGGATTATCTGGGCGCGGTGGCCGACAACATCAACGAAAAGGCGATCATCATCGAGGAGAGCGCACTTTTTCTGAGCAACCTGCCCATCCTGTCGGACTACATGCGGCGCGATTTTCAATACACGGGCGCGCGCGTGCTGGAGGCCATCGACATTGTGTACCCGGCGGTTGAGCTGACGCGGGACATGCACCGCGATGTGGTGGAGTCCATCACCATCTATACGAAAAACAGCACTCAGCCTGAGATGGGGCGCATTTTTCAACGATTCGGCGCCATCAGCGACGAGCAGATTCTGGAGTTCGCCGCCTCCAAGCTGCCTGCGCGCTGGTTATTCTTTCGCCCGGATCCAGCCGATCGCTATCTCTATCCACGTCCGGACGAGCCGCCTCTGGTGCATTTGTATGCGCGGAAGCTGTACGCGCAAACCGGGGCGGTACTCGGCCTCATCGTCGTGTCCACCAGGGAGGAGCAGCTGTTCTCGGCCCGCGCGCAGACGGCCGAGCGGAGCTTCGGTGTGTGCTATGAACCGGGCTTGCCCGGACAGGACGCTGATATGGTCTACCGCGCCATCATGCGGCTGGGCATCAGCATACACACGCCTGTGGACGCGACGCGCCCGCAGAGCCTGGCGGCGGGTAATATCGCAAGCGTTGCGGCGGCTGCGGCGGCCGGGCTGTTCTTTATGGCCCTGCTCATCCGCTCGTTGGTGGCCAACGTCTTCCGCCGCGTACGCCTCAGCGTGGACGCCATGGCGCAGGTGGCCAGCGGCCGCTTCACCGCGCGTGTCACCGACGACCGGCAGGACGAGATCACCCCCCTTATCGCCCAGTTTAACCGGCTTTTGTCCTACCTGGAGAACACGGTTGCGGAGCTCATCGCCAAGGAAAGGCAAAAGCGCGACGCGCAGCTCGTGGCTTTGCAGTACCAGATCAACCCGCATTTTATCTATAACTCGCTGTACATTGTGCAGCTTGCTGTGGAAAAGCAGGGCCTCTTCGACGTGGCCAACGCGATCTCCTGGTTTGCTAGCATCCTGCATTACAACGTGGCCGGTTCCATGTTCGCCACGTTCCAGCAGGAGATCGAACACATACACACGTACCTCAAGTTTATCAATACATTCCGCGAGCAGGCGATCACGCTCCAGGTGAGCCTGCCGGACGAGCTGCGCCGCAAGCTCTTCCTGCGCTTCATCTTTCAGCCGATCATTGAGAACGCTATCAAATATGGCGGGCGGCAGGTATCCCTCATCGCCATCGCTGTGGATCACCGGGGCGACCAGTTTCTGGTGGATGTATGGAACGACGGAGAGCCGATCGACGACGAAGCGCTTGCACATGTGAATTTGTCGCTGCGCGCGCCGGAAGGCGAGCCGAGCAACGACAAAGGCGTGGGGCTGCGCAACATCGCCAGACGTCTGCACCTGTTCTACCAGTCGCAGGCCGGCGTGTACATGACAAATGGTGCGCGTACGGGCGTGCATATTTACTTCTGCGACAGGGAGGTAGCGGCGCATGAACATACGCTTGCTGATCGTGGATGACGAGGAGGTCGTATGCAAAGGCGTGCTGCACCGCATCACCATGATGGACGTGCCGGGCCTGCGGGAGACGCTTTGCTTTATGGACGCTCAGGCGGCGCTTGACGAGCTGGCACGGCGGCCGGATATGCCCACGCTCGTGCTCGTGGACATCAACATGCCGGGCATGAACGGCCTGGAGCTTATGCGCAGGGCACGCGGCGCGTGCCGCAGCATGCGCTTTATCGTGCTCAGCGCGCACGACCAATTCGCCTATGCGCAGGAAGCCCTGCGCCTTGGCGCGGACGATTATCTGCTTAAACCCGTGCTTTTCGAGCAGTTCCGCGATGTGGTGCTCACCTCCGCGCGCCGCCTGCTGCCTGAGGCTCCGCCCGCTGCGTACCGCCTCGGGGAGGCGCTCGCGTCGCTTGCGCGCGGGGAAGGCGGAGCGCTCGTTTCCGCCCTGAGCGCCCTGGAAAAACCCGGCGCGCCCTGTGCCTGCGCCGTGCTGGCGCTTCATCACCCGCTAAAGACGGCGCAGATCTTGCCCGGCGGGGTGGAGGTTGTGCCTTTTGCGGACGGGAACGCCTGCCTGCTCATCGCGGCCGCGCCCTTCGACGAGGACACCGCCGCAGCCAACCTGGCCGGCGGTACCCACGCCGGCCCCATGGGCGTGAGCGGCCTTGGAGAAAGCGGCGATGTCCCGCGCCTTCTGGAGGATGCGCGCCTTGCGCTGCGCGCCGCCGTTTTGGCCGGGCGTGCCGGCCCTATGCACGCGCGGGAGGAGAAGGCCAAGCCTGCGCGCGTGAACGTGCCCGCCCATGAGATGGCCGCCATGCGCAAGGCCGTTGCGGCATTGCAGATGAGCGGTTTCTCCCGGTTCGTCCAGGCGTACTTTTCCGACGACGCGCCGGGGCGCGTTTCCTTTGCCGGGCTGGAGGCGCTCTATCAGGCGGTGGCGCATCAGGTGGAGAGCGTGGCGAACACGTTGAATCTGCCGCAGTGCCAAGCGCCGCCCATGAGCGGCATGGCCGGCATGGCGGCGGTGCGCGAATCCCTCATGTCTTTGTTCAACCGGATGTGCGGGGCGTTGAGGGAAAAGCTGTCGCATTCGCCGCTGGAGTGGTCCATCGGCTACGTCCGCAGAAATTTTACCACCCATATCGACATGGCCATGATCGCCAACTATTCGGATCTGAGCTACTCCTACTTCAGCCAGCTTTTCAAGAAAACAACCGGGCAAACCTTCTCTGCGTACCTGCACGAGCTGCGCATGGAGCGGTCTTTGGAGCTGCTGCGCGGGGGCGAGCGCATCCGCGATATCACGCGCACGGTAGGCTTCTCCAACCCGCAAAACTTCTCGCGCGCTTTTCGCAAACACTACGGCGTGTCGCCCACGCAGTGGCGCAGCGTCGCTTCCATGCGACGTCCCGGCCAAACCTTATGAGGCGAGATACTCGGCGGCCCACGCCGCCCGTCCGGCACAACAAAAGCCCCCGCGCCGCATGCGCGGGGGCTTCACCGCGGGGCGCCTGGTTATAACGCGCTCTGCAGAATGGCGCAGCAGTCTTCGCGCGTCAGATGGCGGATATCGCCGGCCGTGCCGTCGGCGTTGCGCAGCTTCATGCGCGAGGTCATCAGCTGAAGCTTTTCCGGGCCGATGCCCAGGCCGGACAGCCTGGTGGCCAGCCCAAGGGCGGCAAGGAACGCCTCGTACCGGTCGATGCCCTCCAGGGCCACCCGCTCGGGGTGGAAAGGATCGGGGGAGACGCCCATCACGCATACTGCGAAGCGGACAAAGCGCGGCACATCGCTTGCATATATGTAGCGCATCCATGCAGGCATAACCACCGCCAGGCCCGCCCCGTGCGCCACGTCGTACTCGCCGGAGAGCTCGTGCTCGATGTTGTGCGACGCCCAGTCCTGTGTACGGCCAACGCCCAGGCTGTCGTTGTGGGCCAGCATGGATGCCCACATGAGCTGCGACCAGGCGTCGTAGTCGCTCATGTTTTTCTGCAGCAGCTTTGCGGCGGCGATTGCGCCCGTCATGACCGCCTCGGCCATGCGGTCGATCAGGTCGCCTTCCGGTGTGGAGGTGAAGTACCGCTCGATGATGTGCGCCAGAATATCCGCCACGCCGTTGCCCAGCTGCTCCGCCGGCAAGGTGAAGCACAGCTCCGGGTTCAGCAGGGAAAACGCCGGGCGGGTGGCCTGCGCCGTCAGCCCGCGCTTCAAGTTGTTTTCCTCGTTCGTGATGACGGAGGAATTGGATCCCTCGCTTCCGGCCGCGGGCAGGGTAAGCACCGTGCCAACGGGCAGCACCTTGACGGGAACGGGCAGCGCCGCGCGGTAGAAATCCCACACGTCCGCGTCCGGATTGGCCAGCCCGACCGCCGTGGCCTTGCAGGAATCGATGGCAGAGCCGCCACCGACAGCCAGAAGGAAGTCCACCTTCTGCGCGCGCCCAAGCTCGATTGCCTTGCGCACGAAGGACAACCGCGGGTTGGGCTGCACGCCGCCCATCTCGACGTGACGGATGCCACAGCGGTCGATGGAGGCGAGTACGCGCTGAAGGAGCCCGGAGCGCTGCACGGACCCTCCTCCGTACTGGATCATCACGCACGTGGCACCGGCATCCTTCAAGCACTCGCCCGCTTTTTCCTCAACGCCTCTGCCAAACAAAAAACGCGTAGGGGAACAGAAATCAAAGTTAATCAAGCCGAATCTCCTCCTAGATGCCGATGACCTGCGGCGTGCCGGACGCGCTGGCCTTGTACAGGCGTTTGAGCAGCCGGAGCGCCTTCGCGCCCTCCGCTGCGTCGATAAAGAACCGGCGGCCGGTTTTCATGCAGTCGTAAAAATCGCGTATAAGCGCGGCGTGGCCGTGGCCCCAGTACGATTTGCCCACTGTGCCGGCAGTATTTTGAGCCACAAGCGCCTCAAGCCCGGCGTCCGTTTCGCGGTACAGCGCCTCGCCGCGAATGAGCAGCTTGCCCTGCTCAAATACCATTTCCACCTCCACAGGCGCGTCGTACGCGTGCGCGTTTGTGGAGTAGAAGATGCCCGTAGCGCCGCTTTCAAAGCGCAGGAAGGCGTGCGCCGTATCCTCCACCTCGATGACGCCCTGCAGGCTGTCCGTGGATACGCGCCCGGCGATGGTGGCGACGGGGCCGCCCATCCATTGCACCAGATCCAGGGTGTGAATCGCCTGATTGATGAGCGACCCGCCGCCCTCGGTTGCCCATGTGCCGCGCCAGCCCGACTGCGTGTAGTACGGCGGCGTCCGCTTCCAGCACAC
This sequence comes from Eubacteriales bacterium, assembly GCA_031553225.1. Taxonomy (GTDB): domain Bacteria; phylum Bacillota; class Clostridia; order Christensenellales; family UBA1750; genus JAVBLU01. The sequence goes on along the minus strand of JAVBLU010000013.1, from coordinate 33,659 downwards.
CGCCCCGCGCAGGCCTATAAGTTTGCCAAGCGACCCGTCCGCCAGCATGGCGCGGGCCCTTTGGGCGCACTCGTTGTAGCGGTTTTGAAACACCACGCCCACCCGGCCGTTGTCCGCCGCGATGAGCGCGTCCATGTCGGCCTCCTCGTGCGCCATGGGCTTCTCCGTTAGGACGGTCTGTCCGGCCCGCAGGAATTCGATGGCCAGGGGCGCATGCAGGTGGTGCGGCGTGCACAGGTGTACAAAATCGATGCCGTCCTGCCCAACGAGCCGCCGCCAGTCCGTCAGGCTGCTGGCGCCGAAGGGCGCGGCGGCCTTATCTGCCTTCTCCTGCAGGATATCGCAGCAGGCGGCGACGCGCACGTCCTCCATACGAGAGAGCGCCTGCAGATGCACGGCACTGATGCCGCCGCAGCCAACGACGGCCACGCCGATGCGTTGATCGCTCATGGTTCTCTTCCCTCACAGTGCGCGCAAGGGCCGTGGACGATCCCGTCCGCGACCCTTCGCGCCGTTTTGTTACTTCACTTGTACCGGCTGGTGCGTGCGCGCAGATTCGTAGATGGCCAGGATGATCGCCAAGGGGTGACGGGCGGCCTGCCCGGTGATGAGCGGCTCGCGGTTTTCCAGAATAGCGTCCACCACGTCGGCGATCTGCCGGGCATGCGAGTTGCCGTACAGCACGGCGGAACCGGCAGCTTGCGCCTTGTCCTTATCATCCTCGGCGCGCCACTTTTCCTCGCCGATCTTCCACTCGCGGAAGCGGTCGTTCTCGATGATGACACCGCCCTTGGAGCCGTACACGTCCAGGCGCGTGCAAAAGCCGGGGTAAGCGGTGGTGTTGCCCTCAATCATGCCCACCGCGCCGGATTTGAACTTGACGGAGGCGACCGCCACATCCTCCACTTCGATGCGCTCGTGCGTGAGCGTCTCGCAGTAGGCGTAAACCTCTTCCACCTCGCCCAGCATGTACTGCAGCATGTCCACATAGTGCACGCTCTGGTTCATCAGCGCGCCGCCGCCGTCCAGCGCCCAAGTACCGCGCCAGTCGCCGGAATCGTAGTACTCCTGCGAACGGTGCCACTTGGTGTGCGAGCAACCCGTGGTCAGCTTGCCCAGGCGCCCCTCGTCCACCCAGCGCTTCAGCTCGGCAAGATCCGGATCGAAGCGGTGCTGCGAGATGGTGGACAGCTTAACGCCGCACTCGCGGCAGGTACGAATCAGGCGGTCGGCGGCTTCCAGGGTCACATCGATGGGCTTCTCGGTGATGACGTTGATGCCCTTCTTGGCGGCCATGCAGCCAAAGTCCGCGTGCATGCCGCTGGGCAGGCATACGTGCACCAGATCCAGCTGCGCCTCGTTGAGCATGGTTTCATAGTCGGTGTACACCGCGACGCCCTCGTACTGTGAGGCAATCTTGTCGGCGCGCTCTTTGATGATGTCGCATACGGCGACGAGCTTGGCCTTGGGGTTTACGGAGATACCTTTGGCATGGTTGGGGCCGATTGCGCCGCACCCCACGACGCCGCAGCGAATGATCTTTGACATGGTGTTACCCTCCCGTTGTTTAGTACAGGTTGCCCGTAACGCTGTGCAGGAGCACCTTGAGCGCGGTGGCCGCAATGGCGAATTTTTCCGGTCCGCCCTCCGGCGCGCCGGTAAAGCGCGCAAGGTGCGGCTCTATGGAGAGGAAACCCTCATAACCCGAGTTCCACAGGTTGCGCAGCACCCATTCCACATCGCCCTGGCCCATGCCCGCGGGGCGGTGGGAATCGGAGGTCAGGTCGATCCCTGTGACGGCGGCGGCCTTCTCGCCCGAATACACGCTGTCCTTGATGTGCATGTACACGATGTAGGGCCGCAGCATCTCGTAGGTTTTCTTGTTGTCCTCGTCGCACTGCACAAAGTTGCTCGGGTCGAACGTGGCCTTGATGGAGGGGAAGGCCTTCACGATCTCCAGGCACCGCGAGCCGATGTCGCCGTAGATGTGCTTCTCGTTTTCGTGCACCAGCCGCACCCGACGGCCTTCGGCGGCCCTCACGAAGGCCTCCAGGCGCTTCATCACCTCGGCTTTGTATTCCGCCGCCTTGCCCTCCTCAATGAAGAAGCTGAACATGCGAAGATACGGGGCTTCCAGCGTGTCGGCCACGTCCAGCATGCGCTTGAACATGTCCAGGTGCGGGCCGAACTCGTCGGTGATCTTCTGCTTGCCGCAGGGCGTGCCCAGCGCCGACGCCGTAAAGCCGCGCTCGTCCATGCGCTTTTTCAGCGCCTTTGCCATGTCCACCGTGTAGTCGGAGATGCTCGCGCCGTCCACGCCGCGCACCTCGATGTGCTTGATGCCGTGGCGGTCAAGCTCGTTCATCTGCAGGTTGAAATCCGGGCCGATCTCATCGGCAAAGGCGCTGAGTATGAACTTGGCCATGGGGAATCCTCCTTCTCATCATTCGCATCACAACAAGCCGGTCATTCGCAGGGGTAGGAAAGCCCCCATTGGGCGCGCAGTGCGTCCATGGTCCGCTGCAGGGTCAAGGTCTCGCCAAGCGGCATCAACGGGCTGTCCTTCAGGCCTTTTTGTAGGCAATCGCGCACGTGCAGCATCTCATACTGAAAGCCTTCGCCTTCGCGCATGTCTTCAAAAACCTCGTCGGGCTGGCCGGCGCGCACGAGCGTGGCGCTGCGCGGGCTCCAGAAGGCGTCTGCAACGTCGATTCGTCCGGCCGTGCCGTACACCGAGGCGATGGAAGGCGTGCGCGTGCGGAAGGCCGCGAACGCAGAGCCGAGCGCGCCGCCTCCGTACTTCAGGATCATCACGGCCTGTTCGTCCACGCCCGTCTCGCCGATGTGCGCATAGCCGGAAACGGCCTCGGGTACCGCCCCGCCAAACACCATGGACAGGAAGGACAGCCCATAGACGCCCACATCCAGCGTACACCCGCCCGCGTGCAAAGGGGAGAACAGGCGGGAGTTTGGGTCGACCGTCTCTGAGCGGAAGCAGAACTGCGCATGCGCAAGCCGCACGTCGCCGATCGCTCCGGCGGAAATCCAGGCGCGCACCTGATCCATCACCGGGAAAAAGCGCGTCCACATCGCCTCCATACAGAAAAGGCCGCGGCTTTGCGCTTCCTGAGCGATGCGCCGCGCACTCGCCTCATTCAGGGTGAAAGGCTTCTCCACGAGCACGTGCTTGCCAGCGCGCAGCGCAAGCAGGGCGTGTTCCTCGTGCTGGGGGTGAAGCGTGGCCACGTACACCGCGTCCACGTCCGGGTCGCTTACGGCCTCCTCGTAGCTGCCGTAGGCGTGCGGGATGGCGTATTCTGCGGCAAGCTCCTGCGCCCGTGCAAGCGAGCGTGAGCCAACGGCCACGGCCGTAACGCCCGGCGCCAGATGGATGCAATTCAAAAAACGGCGTGCAATCTTGCCCGGGCCCAGAATGCCCAGGCGCAGCGTCTCATTCAACGGCTGTTCACTCCTTTGCATAGATTGCTTGGCATACGTCCATTATAGCGCAGATAAATGATGAAGGAAAGCCGCCCGATATATTTGTTGTCCCCGTTTCGCATGTTATAATGGGACAAGGAAATAGGGCGGAGGCGTTGCAAATGGCTAAGAAACTGCGCATCGGCATCTTAACAAGCGGAGGGGATTGCCCCGGGCTGAACGCGGCGATTCGCGGCGTGGCGCGCGCGGCGTATGAGCGCTTCCCCGACGCGGTAGTCGTTGGCATCGCCAACGGTTACAAGGGCCTGATCGAGTGCGAAGCGCGGGAGATGGAGCGGGGCGAATTCTCCGGCATCCTCACGCTGGGCGGCACCATTTTGGGGACCTCCCGCCAGCCCTACCGCACCATGCGCCTGGTGGACGAAAATAACACCGACAAGATATCCATGATGTGTGACAACTATAAAAAGCTGAAGCTGGACTGCCTGGTGACGCTGGGCGGCAACGGCACGCACAAGACGGCCAACTTGCTTGCGCAGGAGGGCCTGAACGTGATCGGGCTGCCCAAGACCATCGACAACGACATCGCCGGCACGGACGTTACCTTCGGCTTTCACACCGCGCTGGACATCGCCACCGAATGCATCGACCGCCTGCATACCACGGCAGCCTCCCACGGCCGGGTGATGGTGTGTGAGATCATGGGCAACAAAGCCGGATGGCTTACCCTGTACGCCGGGCTCGCGGGCGGGGCGGACATCATTCTGCTGCCCGAGGTGCCTTACGACATGCAGAAGTTAATCGCCGCGCTGGAGGAGCGCCGAAAGATGAAAAAGTCCTTCAGCATTGTGGCCGTCGCGGAAGGCGCCATGGATCTGGCGGAGGCGGCTATGAAAAAGAAGGACCGCGAGGCCGCCCGCGCGGCCGTGCCCGGCTTCTCCATCGCTCAGCGCATCGCGGGGCAGCTCTCGGCCTCCACAACGCTTGAGGTGCGCGCTGTTGTGCCCGGCCATATCCAGCGGGGCGGCTCGCCTTCGGCCATCGACAGGGCGCTGTCCACGCAGTTCGGCGCGTACGCCGTGCGCCTTATTGAGAGCGGAGAGTTCGGCACCACCGTGGCGCTCAAGGGCCGCGCCACCCTCGCCAACAAGCTGAGCGACATTGCGGGCGTCACGCACAACGTGCCCGCGGACGACCCGATGCTGCTGACCGCGCGCGATATGGGGGTCTCGATGGGCGACTGACGCGGGAGCGAACTCTCTTCCGATGCATCAAAGCGCCTGGGGCGACAAACGTCGTTTGTCGCCCCAGGCGCTTTTCGGTGCGCTCGTGTCGGGATTAATCGTCGTCCGGCAGCACCGGTTGAGGCGCACGGCCACGCGCTTCGTACAGGCGGTTGAGTAGCTCCGCCGCCGCCCGCGCCTGCGCAAGCGCGTCCTCGTCCCGGGCGGCGGGCAGGTGATCCGTGTCCAGGGCGAGAACTGTGGCTACGATGGGCAGCGCGTTCATGTGGCGCAGCACCGAGTGCGCGGTGGACAGCGCTTTGTGCTGCGTTCCTGCCTGCGCGCCGGCCAGCAGCACAACGCCGCGGCGTACGCCCGGCCAGGGCTCCTCGCCGCGAAAGCGCCGGGCGGCATACGCCGTTTGCAGGCGGCTGGCGACGCTCAGCAGCGGTCCGCTCAGCTCGCTAAAGAAGATGGGCGAGGCGAGCACCACGTTGTCGCAGGAGGAAAGGCATCGGTACACCTCCTGCATCCCGTCCGCGATGCGGCAGCCCGGGTGCGTCCAACAGAAACGGCAGTCCACGCAGGCGTGAATGGTCCCGCCATAGGCAAACACCTCCAGCACGTCGCCCTTCAGATGCCCGCGCAGCTCGGCCAGCAGAGCCGCAGTGTCGCCGCCGCTGCGGGGCGAGCCGTTCAAGATGAGCGTTTCCATGCGTACCCCGCCTCTCATCCAAAGTGCGCCGCCGTGTGCCATAGCTGCTTTATGTACTGAAACAGCTGCTGAGGCGTCCCAAGATCCGCCCACCGCTCCGGGTGGTCCAGGGTATCCAGGGAAGCGCGGCCGATGAGCGCCGCATCGATGTACACCCCGCCCTCGCCGCATATCTCCACCGCCCGCCGGGCCACCAGAGGAACCGCCGGACCGCGAAACGCCTCGCCGATGTCTGCAAGCGGCACCCGCCGGGCGGGCGTCCAGCGCAGCGGAAATTGGTAGCGCGAGCTGAGCGCCGTCAGCGTCTCGGCCACGTCGCTGTCTGCAAAGCTTTCGTCCACGGCCAGATACGCGATATCGGCCTCAAGCTTCATCGGCCCGTGCACGTGCGTCTCGATGCAGCGATCCAGATCACGCCGCCGTGCATGCATCGCTTCGCCCGGATCGCGCAGCAGCAGCGAAACCGCGGATGCTACGCTGAAAGCCCCCATGCCGAGCAACTGCCCTGTGGCCGCCACATCCTCCAAAAGCGCCAGCAGCACAGGCAGGAAACCGCCCTGCACGCTCAGGCGCTGCGGGCCTGTAGAGCTGTCGCCAAAGGCGAACGTGCACCGCTGGCAAACCTTGGGCTGCAGCGCGAAATGGCACGACCCAAAGCGCGGAGACGCCCCGTCAGCATAATTGTGCAGGTTCAGCGCGCCATACTTGGGCCTGCGCTGAGCAGGGCAGCCGACATAGGCGCCGTGAAACAGTTCGTCCTCCCACACATCGCGCTGCCCGCCCGGGTACGCCGTGTGCCCGCCGTTCGTCATGCCCGTGGCGAACTGGCTTAAGTACTCGCCCTGTTCCAGCAGGTTCTCCGCCACCAGCCGCCCGTTGTTCGTCCGCCGGTCCGGGTGAAAGTTGAGCGTCACGAGCCGGTTGGTCAGTATGCGCTCCGCCAGCTCGTCCTGCGCCGCGGGGGCAAGGCCGCACAGCCGCTCAAGCGCCCGCCGATCCGCGGCCTCGCTTGCGCGCGCCCGTTCGTGCACGGCGCGCAGGGCGGCCGCCTCACACCCCATCTCGCCCGCCATGGCCGCACCTCCCGCTTGCCTGAACTACACAATTCTCCCTGGCGACGTTTTTTCCTCTTTCCGCACGGCGTGCAGCGAGGCGCGCCCCCGGCCGGGGGACGCGCCTCGTGGATGCAGACTCGGCTTAGGTTTTGGGCGCTGGGTTGGCGGGCGCGACGGTCTCCAGATCCAGTCCCCAGGCGTCCTCCTCGATGTTGACGAACGTGGGGATAGCGAGCGTCGCCTTGCCCGGGTCATACTCCTTGCCGTCCACCAGCACGCGCACTTCCTTCACGTCGGGGAACTGCGCGCAGGTCAGCACGAGCGATTTAAGGGCGAGCTGGCCGCCGTCCGTCGCTTCCGCCACGTCCTTAAACTCCTTGGTGAAGTTGATGGTTACCACGCCGTTCTTGTTCACCACCGAGATGAGCGCCGCCTTGCCGGGCACGCAGGAGGTGAGGCCGGACTCCTTTTTGGGACCCTTGAGCAGCTCCACAATCGCCGTGGTCACATCGGCGGGGGAGAAGACCATGCGCGTCACGGGCACAAGGCTTTGGCTGGCGTCGCTTTGGAAGTACAGCTGCACCTTCTTGGCGCCCTTCACGGACACGCCGGCCGGTACGCCTTCCATGTTGATATCGCCGCGTGCGATGGGCTCGGCGATGCTCGTGCCGTGCTTGAGCGTCTTCACGGCCTTGCCGTCCACCAGCAACTGCACCTTTTGAACGGAAGGATACTCCGTAAGCGTGTACACCACGGCATTCACGCGGTTGGCTTCCTCCAGGGCGTCGGCCGCGTCAAACGCGCCCTTGGACAGGTCCACGCGGGCCGTGCCGTTGGCAATGTCCAACTCGACCGTCGTGGCCTCCGGCAGGATGGTGCGAAGCCCCAGCCGCGCGGCCTCCACGTCGTTGTCGCCTCCGGCGACCAGGCACTCAAGGGAGGCTTTGGCGACGCCCTCGGCCCAGGGAAGGCGGCGCATGACGGGCACAAGATACCCGTTGTCGTCCTGATAGTACAGCACGGTGGAGCGCAGGCTAACCTGCTGACCGCTTGCGGTGGGCAGCTCCTCCACGGGCGGCTCTACGGCGAGGACGGGTGCCTTGGGCGAACATCCCGCCAAGAGCAGCGGCAGCGCGACGAGCAGTATGACCGCCAGCCGCATGGCATGGGTTCTGGTCATCTACAAAGACCTCCTTGCGCAATTTTTCTGTGCCGTAATCTGTATGCGCCGCACAAAGCCCGTATGTCAGCATATTCTACCTGTTCATCGCCGCAGCAGGCGCGCAAGCGGCACGTCGGCGTTGCACAGCGCATCCATCAGTTCGCCTTCCTGCAGTACGCCGCACGGCCGCATATGCTCGTCGAGCACGGTCACCACGTGATAGGCGCGCGGCTGCAGATGCCGCAGTACCTGCCGTGTGGGTGTGCCGGACGAGGCGGCCAGATAGCGCACGGGCAGCACGCCCCGCCGCGCGAGGAGAGAGCGTTTGTCCGAAGCCCCGCGCACGAGCGCCGCTGGCGAGCCCTTTGCCTCGCGCGCCGAACCGAGCAGCATCATGCCGGCAGCCGATAAAAAAGTAGCGTTTACCACGCCGTACACGGCCCCGTACACGAACATGCCCAACAAAACTGCTCCGAGCGCCCGCCCGGCTGCGAGCACCACACGCGTGGCCCCGGCGGCCGTCAAGCGGTGTGTCAGCACGGCGCGCAGCACGCGCCCGCCATCCAGGGGAAGGGCGGGCAGCAGATTAAAAGCGCAGAACGAGAGCGACAGCCGTACAATATCGCGCAGCAGCCCTTCGGCAAACGGAAAAAAGCGGTGCAGAAACACGGCGGCCATAGCGATGAGCAGATTGGCCGCGGGGCCCGCCAGCGCAACAACTGCCTCCGCGCCGGGCGCGCCGTCGGGCGGCGTGTCCAGCGTCATGGACGCGCCAAAGGGCATCACGGACAGCTCGCGCACGCTTAGGCCCACAGCAAAGGCCGCGCCCACGTGGGCCAGCTCGTGCGCGAGCATAGTTGCGCAAAGCAGCGCCAGCAAGCGGCCCTGGCCCAGAAAAACCCCGGCCGCGGCGATGGGCAGCAGCCAGGGCGAAAGCCGCAGACGGAAGGTGCCCGTCATGGCATCAGGTAGGGGGCCGGATCCACGGGTTTGCCGCTCACGAGCACCTCAAAGTACACGCGCGGCTCGCCGTCGTAACTGGACGCTTCGCCGATTACGTCGCCTGTCCGCAACTGGTCGCCCTCCTGAACGAGCAAGCGTTTGAGGCAGGAGGTGACCGTCTCCACGCCGCCCGCGTGTTTCATCCGCACCGACCATTCGCCGTCCGCCCGCGCGATGCCTACCACCTCGCCCGCGCCGGGCGCAACCACCTCGCGCGCGCCGCGCATCAGGATGCCCGTGTGGTTGCTCTGGTAGCCGCGCGCGATCTGCCCTGTGCAGGGCAAAATAAAGCTTTGCGACACGACGGGCGCGGCCGCGTCCTCCGGCTCGCCGCCCTGCGGGGCAAACACAAAAGCCGCCTCGGGCAGCAGATCCGACACAAACTTCAGCTTGCCCAGCGCCCGGTCGATGTCCACGTTCGTTGTGACGGCCGCGCGCACCGCCTCGTTGGCCGTTCTGGCAAGGGGCGCGTCCCACTGGGACAGGCCCCACACGCCCAGCAGCAACAGAGCGCATATAAGGCTCTGCAGCATCACCTTGCGCCGCCAGGACATGGGCTCCCGTTCGCCAACGCGTCCCCCGCCCCTGCGCTGATAGCCACCGCGCTTGCCCATGCGGTGCCAGGTAACTCCTGCACGCCGTCCGCGCCGCACAACCGGCTGCGTTGCGCGGGGCATCAGCGCGCGCTCGGGCGGCACGGCGCTCGTCATGTTCTCATTTGTACGATAGGGCGAACGATCGATGATCCTCTGGACCGGGCGGGCAGCGCCGCGCACCGTCACCTGGATGTCGCCCGTGTGCAGCTTGGGCAGGCTGTCGCTCATGAGCATGCATCTCCTTCGGCTTTGTCCCATGTATATGGCGGAGGTGGACGGGTCATGTCGGCGCGGAGGAAAACTTCCGTCCGCCGCTTTGTTCCGGGAAGCGGGGCATTACACTCCTTTTTTCAGCGGAAGGCCGTCGCTTCCTTGCCACGGCCTGCACAGTTCGATATAATAAACTGAATAAGGGCGATGCGCCCCGAAAAGGTTGTGATCACAGTGCCTGATACATTGGTGAATATCGCAGCGCGCATCCGCGAGTTGCGCGATATCCTCGAGCTTTCCGCCGAAGACGTGGCGAAGAGCGTCGGGCTAAGCGTCGATACGCTGCTCGCCTACGAGTCCGCGCAGGCGGACATCCCCATCTCGGCCCTGTACGCGCTGGCCAGCCGCTACGGCGTGGACTTCACCGTCCTCATCACCGGCCAAATGCCGCGCATGGACACGCACTGCCTCGTTCGCGCGGGGGAGGGCGTATGCGTGGAGCGCTACGCAGGGTACCGCTACCAAAGCCTTGCCTTTAACTTTATGCACCGCACCATGGAGCCGATGATTGTCTCCTTGGCGCCGCAGGATGAACCGCCCGCGCCTGTTACGCACGGCGGGCAGGAGTTCAACTATGTGCTGGAGGGCCAGGTGGAGGTTACGGTGGGGCCGCGCGCGATGCTGCTGCAGGCGGGCGATTCTCTCTACTTTAACCCGGCGCTGCCGCACGGCCAGCGCGCCATCGGGGGCCCGGCGCGCTTCTTAACGGTCATCCAGGAATAGCTAAAGGGGTTTTCGCCATGCATCTGCTCGACCGATACCTGCCTCGTCAGGATTTTGAGAGCTACGAGGATTTTAAGGCAAACTACCGCGTGAACACGCCGGACGGCTTTAACTTCGCCTACGACATCGTGGACGAATGGGCCCGCCTGGACGAGAACAAGCCTGCGCTCGTGTGGATCGACGACGCGCTGAACGAAAAGCGCTTCACCTTCGGCGAGGTGAAGGCGCATTCCGACCGCGTCGCCCGTCTTCTACACGATAGCGGCGTGCGAAAGGGCGACGCCGTGATGCTGATGGGCATGCAGCGCTACGACGTGTGGTTCGCCTTCGTCGCCCTGCACAAGATCGGCGCAATCGCCATACCCGCCACCTACCAGCTTACCCCTAAGGACATTGTGTACCGCTGCAAGGCCGCCTCGGTGAAAGCGCTCATCGTCGCCTCCGAGGACGAGATCATCAAACACGTGGATCAAGCCCTGCCGGACTGCCCGACGGTAGCGCACCGCTTTGTGATCGGCGCGGACAGGCCGGGCTACCGCAACCTGCGCGCCGAGGCGGCCGCTGTAACGGCGGCCTGGGTGCGCCCCACGGGCGCGGACGCGCCGGACACGGGCGATCCCATGCTCATCTATTTCTCCAGCGGCACCACCGGCATGCCCAAGATGGTGTGGCACGACTTTACCTATCCGCTCGGGCACATCGTCACGGCCAAGTATTGGAACCGTGTGCAGGACGGGAAGCTCCATATGACCATGTCCGACAGCGGCTGGGCCAAGTTTGCCTGGGGCAAGATATACGGGCAGTGGATCTGCGGCGCGGTGATCGTGGCGTACGACACCGAGAAATTCGTGCCGCAAACCCTGCTGCGTGTGATCGACCGCCTGAAGCTGACCACGCTGTGCGCACCGCCCACGGTGTTCCGCTTCCTCATCAAAGAGGACTTGAGCAGTTGCGATTTTTCCACGATCAAGCACTGCACCATCGCGGGCGAACCGCTTAACCCGGAGGTGTTTACCCAGTTCAAAAAGGCCACGGGCCTGGCCATCACGGAGGGCTTTGGCCAGAGCGAAACGAGCGTTCTGGTGGGCAATTTTCCCTGGTTTCCCGTGCGGCCCGGTTCTATGGGTAAGCCATCGCCTCTGTATGATGTGGATCTTGTGGGGGAAAACGGCAAGAGTGTGGAGGATGGCGTGGAGGGCTGCATCGTCGTAAAGAACGCCGACGCGCACCCGGCCGGGCTGTTCCGCGGCTACTTCCGCGACCCGGAGGTGACCGCCCGCGCCTGGAAAAACGGTGTGTACAACACGGGCGACATGGCATGGCGCGACGGCGAGGGGTATTACTGGTTCATCGGTCGCAACGACGACGTCATCAAATGCTCCGGCTACCGCATCGGCCCGTTCGAGGTTGAGTCGGCCATTCTGGAGCATCCGGCCGTGCTGGAGTGCGCGGTGACCGCCGCGCCTGACCCGCTGCGCGGGCAGGTCGTTAAGGCGACCATTGTGCTGGCGCGCGGCTTCCAGCCCTCCGACGCCCTCGTTAAGGAGATCCAAAACCACGTCAAGCGCACAACCGCGCCCTACAAGTACCCCCGCATCGTGGAGTTCGTCGCGGAGCTCCCCAAGACCATCTCCGGCAAGATACGCCGCATGGAGATCCGCAGCGAGGACGAAAAGAAGGGCTGAGCGTTGGCGCTCGTCCTGCTTTTGTGGTATACTAACCCGGTTAACAGATGAAGGCTCGGGGGCGACCCCAACGACAGGGAGGAAAGCAGAATGCAGGTTTCCCATGAAGTGGAGGAAATGGTTTGTGTCGCGAAAGGCCCAAACCATGGCCCGGCGCCCATCCCTGAGGAGGGCAAATGGGTACAGGCCAGGGAGATACGCGATATCGCCGGCCTTACGCACGGCGTGGGCTGGTGCGCACCGCAGCAAGGCGCGTGTAAGCTGACGCTCAACGTAAAGGACGGCGTCATAGAGGAAGCGCTCGTCGAGACGATCGGCTGCTCGGGCATGACGCACTCCGCCGCCATGGCGGCCGAAGTGCTGCCCGGTAAGACGGTTCTGGAGGCCATGAACACCGACTTGGTGTGCGACGCCATCAACACGGCCATGCGCGAGTTGTTCCTGCAGATCGCTTACGGCCGTACGCAGTCTGCCTTCTCCGAAGGGGGGCTGCCCATCGGCGCCGGCCTGGAGGACCTGGGCAAGGGCCTGCGCTCGCAGGTGGGCACCATGTACGCCACCCGGCAAAAGGGCGTGCGGTATCTGGAGATGGCGGAAGGCTACGTGCTACAGCTCGGCCTGGACGAGGCGGGCGAGGTGATCGGCTACAAGTTCGTGCACATGGGCAAGATGCTCGAGATGGTCGCCAAGGGCACGGACTACAAGGAAGCCTTTGAGAAGAGCGTGGGCACTTACGGCCGTTTCGACGAAGCAGCCAAAAAGATCAACCCGCGCCACGAATAGGAAAAGAGGTGACACCTGATGGTTCGGTTTGAAGGATACGAGCGCCGCATCGCTAAGATCGAAGCAGCGCTGAAGGACTACGGGATCGCCTCGCTGGAGGCGGCGCGCGAGCTGTGCCTTTCAAAAGGCGTGGACGTTGAGAAAATCGTTCGCGGAATTCAGCCCATCGCCTTTGAAAACGCCGTTTGGGCGTACACGCTGGGCGCGGCCCTGGCCATCAAAAAGGGCAAGACACGCGCCGCCGAAGCCGCCGAGGTAATCGGCGAAGGCCTACAGGTTTTTTGCATTCCCGGCTCGGTCGCCGATCAGCGCGACGTGGGCCTTGGGCACGGAAACCTCGCCGCCATGCTGCTGCGAGAGGAGACCGAGTGCTTTTGCTTCCTGGCCGGTCATGAGTCCTTCGCGGCCGCGGAGGGCGCCATAGGCATCGCCCGCACGGCCAACAAGGTGCGCAAGGTGCCCCTGCGCGTCATTCTGAACGGCCTGGGCAAGGACGCCGCCTACATCATTTCCCGAGTAAACGGCTTCACCTACGTGCGCACGCAGTACGATTATCATCAGGCAAAGCTGAATATCGTCTCCGAGCGCGCTTTCAGCAAAGGGGAAAAGGCCAAGGTGCGCGTGTACGGGTGCGACGACGTGTCCGAGGGCGTGGCGGTTATGCGCCAGGAGAAGGTGGACGTGTCCATCACGGGCAACTCAACCAACCCCACCCGCTTCCAGCACCCGGTCGCCGGTACCTACAAGAAGTGGGCGAACGAGCATGGCAAGCGGTTCTTCTCCGTGGCGTCGGGCGGCGGAACGGGCCGCACGCTCCATCCGGACAACATGGCCGCCGGCCCGGCATCCTACGGCATGACGGACACCATGGGCCGCATGCACTCGGACGCCCAGTTCGCCGGTTCCTCCTCCGTGCCAGCGCACGTGGAGATGATGGGCCTGATCGGCAAGGGGAACAACCCCATGGTCGGCGCGACCGTGGCCGTGGCCGTGGCCGTGGAGGAAGCGTCAAGATAGCCGCTTCATCCCGCGCAGCAAAGCGCGCCGGCACCGACAACAAAGGGACGCCTGACCGGTTTGGGTCGGGCGTCCCTTTTGCATAGCGCAGACGGCGTCTCCCTACAACAGGTGAACGGCGAGCTCACAGTAAGTCTATTTTCTGTATTTCGGTGCAAGCAAGGCCCGCAAACACCATCTTTACAGCCCAGGGCAACTTGTGCTCCATCGCCTCAAAATCCGCAAAACCGTAAGCGGCGTCATAGTAATTGATGATGACGGACAGGGCCGTGCCGTGCGTGCCGATGGCGATGTTATTGCCTTCGTGCGCGCGCAGCACCCGGTGAAGCGCGGCAATATTGCGCTCTTGAACCTCGCGTAGGCATTCTCCGTCGGAAAACACATACGCGAAATCGAGCCACTGCCTCTGCAGGAAGGAGCGGAAGTTAGGGTTATCCCTGCGCATATCGCCGCTGCTTCTCTGTTCGCGGAAGTCTTCGACGATCTCGATGGCCAGATTGCTTTCTTCGGCGAAGGCGGCAATCGTGTCAACCGCCCTTTTGTATGGGCTGGACAGCACGGCGTCGATGCCTTTATCGCTCAAGAATGCGCTAACCAGGCTGCGGCTTGCGAGCCCTCTCGTTGTGAGCGGACGGATCCGGCCATCGCGGACGGACGTGTCCGATTCCGCATGCCGAATGAAATATACGTTCGTCATCTCCATGTCCCTTTCGGCATGCGTCTACAGCTTCATGGTGAAGCACACGATCACATTCGCCTCGGCAAAACCCACGGCCTTGTGGAAGGAACGGCTCGTCTCGTTGGCCAGCAAACAATCGGAGGCCAGCTCGCGGGCGCCCTGCGCGCGTGACCACTCCCGCGCAAAGGCGACAAGCTGCGCGGCAATGCCCCCGCGGCGATAGGCCGGTTCCACCCAGATCCCCTCCAGATACCCCACGGGCGAGCTGGACGTTCCCTCCACATAGTCGCTGCGCAGGCACAAAGAGAGAAGGCCCACGGGCCGCCCGTCCGCCAGATACAGGTATTCGCTCGCATAGTGACCTTCGGCGCGCTCCCGAAGGAATTCCGCCTCGTCGTGTTCCTCGCCGTACAGCAGCACGCACATGCGTGCCCAGTCGGCAAGCGTTTCACCGCAAATCGGTACGATCATGCTTGCGCCTTCAGGGTTTTGCGCACGACGGCGTATCGTTCGAACTGCCGCTGCAGAACGAAACCCTGCTTTTCGTATAGGGACAGCGGGCCATGGTAATGCATGTATTGATCGCACGGCGTCGTGATGGGATATGCCTCCAGCGCGTCCCATCCTTCCGACAGCGCGTCGTCACAGACCCGCTGCAACAGCGCCGTGGCGACGCCCTGCCCGCGCGCGCCGGGCGCGATTAAGAAGCACACCACCGCCTTCACGCGCTCGCCCTCCGCCGCGCCCTCCCACAGCGCGCGGTCGGCGCACAGCCGCCCAAAACCGCTTTTGTCGCCCGCGTTGCACCAGCCGACCACGCGCCCGTCCTCGCCATACGCCAGGTACCCATTCATGGAGCCTTCCGCCACCATGCGCCGTCCCTTTTCGCGCAGCGCGGCCTTCAGGGCGTCCGCGCCACAGGCGTCCAAACGCTTTTCCTCGTCGCGGGTCATGTGGTAGTACGTGCAGTAGCACGCGGACCATTCCTGATGATCGGCAAAACCGACGTTGTCGAAAAAGTCGAAGTAGTCCCCGCTAAGCGTCGGGGTCAGGGCCTCGAGGCGCAGCTTCATGCCGTTGTCCCCCCATTCCACAGGTAAATTTCAAACTTTCGTTTGCCGATGAGCTGCTTCTCTGCGCGCTCATAGCCGTTTGGCGCAGTCATGCGCTGCCCTTTGTCGGAGACAAGCGCCACCGCGGCACGGGCATGAAGTGCTGGTATGAGGCGCACCAGAAGCCGAGAGGCGGCGTCCTCGGCCTGTCCCTGCCATGCCGTCAGCTGCCCGTAGGGCAGATCCGCCAGTACGATGTGCGCCCGCACACCGGCTTCCTGCAGCGCGCCGGATTGCAGAGCATCGGCGGCTAACGCCCGGGTGATTGGCGGAGGATATCCCGCCACCCGTTCGCCCAGACGCTGCGCGCCCCGCACCGCTTCCGCGTGGGAAGCCTTCCCGTACCGCTGATACAGCGCGCCCAGCTCGGCTCGCCGCGACGCCAGCCCTTCAGGCGAGAGAAGCGCCAGGTTGTCGCGCGCGAGTGCGACGGCCGCCTCGTCGATGTCCGACCCGGTCAGCGCGGCGATGGCTCCCGGCCGCAGGAACCCAAGCGTCGTCAACAGCTGCCCGCTGCCGCAGCACGGGTCGTACACATGCAAACCGGTTGTTTTGACCAAGTGCGCCGTGCACCGCCCAAAGATTTCGCTCGCCAGCCGCGCGGGAAAGCCCGTGACGCCCGGACGGCTGCGCAGCACGCACCCGCCTGCCAGATCGCTGAAGTCCTCGTCGGGCGCGTAGAGATACTCCATGGCCGCCCTTCACCACCACTTTTTCTTCTTGAAGTACAGCATCATGGCCAGCGCGATGAGCGCCATCCCCACAAGCACGGCAGGGTAGGCCCAGGGCTTGAGCAGTTCGGGCATATGAACGAAGTTCATGCCGTACACCCCCGCTACGAAGGACAGCGGCATAAAGACGGTGGAGATGATCGTGAGCACCTTCATGATTTCATTCAGCCGGTGGCTGACGTGGGAGAGGTAGGCGTCCAGCAGGCCGGAGGCAAAGTCGCGCATGGTCTCCGCCGTCTCAATCACCTGCACGATGTGGTCGAACAGGTCGCGCAAATAGGGCGCCAGAGCGTCGCTCACTAGCGGCGATTCGCTGCGCGACAGCGCGGACAGCACCTCGCGCAGCGGCCAGAAGGACCGATGCATGAGCAGGATCTGCCGCTTCAGCGTGTGGATATGCGCGAGCGTGTCGTTGCTCGGGCTTTGCAGCAGGTCCTCCTCGATGTCCTCCATGTGGTCGCTCATCCGCTCCAGCACCGTAAAATAATTGTCCACCACCACGTCCAGCAGCGCATAGGCCAGGTAATCCGCCCCAAGCCGGCGCAGACGACCGCTTGCGTTGCGCGCCCGCTCGCGCAGCGCGTCGAACATCCGGCTCTCGCCTTCCAGAAACACCAGCACGGTCTGCTCCATCAGAATGATGCCCACCTGCTCCGTCTGAAAGGCCAAAGCGTCCCCGGAGAGTGAGCACGCATGGGTCTCTATGTACAAGTAGCGCTCGTATTCCTCTAGCTTCGGGCGCTGGTGCGTGTCCAGCACGTCTTCCTGCGTCAGCGCGTGCAGGCCGAAAGCGTTGCACACCTCGGCCACCGCCTGCGTGTCCTGCAGGCCGCACAGCGTCACCCAGCGCACACCGCCCGGCGGTTCGGGGTACGTGGCCTCGGCCAGCGTGGCGTTACTTATCTCGCGGCACCCCTGCGCGCCGTATTCCAGCACGTGCAGCCGTAGCGGCGCGGCGGGTGCTTCCGGCGCGGGCGCGCCTGCGCTTTTGCGTTTTCTGCGGCTCATGTTCGGGCACCGTCGCTTTCCTTGTCGGTTTTGTGTACCACTTCGACCGCTTCGTCGCTAAACAGCGCCTGCGCTGCCCGGTCCACGGCCTTCCACTGCTTCTTCGTCAGGCTGTGAAAGGGGGAGACGCTCACCCGCCGGCCATCCTTGCGCCAGCGCGCGCGCAGGCGGCCGTCGACCAAAATGACCGGATGCAGAATCCCCGAGCAGGTGATCGCGGCGTTTCGGTCGCGGGCGTCCATCATCCGCGAGCGGTCGGAATACCCGAGCATCAGCTGGTCGAACCCGGATAGGAACACGCAGGCCGGCACATCCGCCTCGAAGGCCGGATCACCTGCGCTGAAGTACTCGCGTCCGCCAATCATGTGTACCCGCCGCGGTATGTCAAAGTTTTTTAGCAGCGCGCGCGTCCCGGTCATCTTATAGCCGGTGAAGGTCGCGGCGTCGGCCAGCGTGGCCGGGCCATATGTGGCGAAGTAGCGGCGCAAGAGCTCGGCACGCGCTTCCTCGCAGTTTGTGAACGCAACGCCCTCGCACGGTAAAAACCGCTTGGCCGTGCCGCAGTCGTAGGTGATCGCTCCGCGCTCGCACAGCTCCAGCAGCAGGCCGCCCCAGCCGTTGAACACGGCCTTGCTCAGCGATTCCTCCATGCCCGCAGCCCGACAGGCGGCTTTTAGGCCCTCTCGCTCGCCTTGCCCGGCCCGGATGCGCTCCAGCAGAAAATCCGACCAGTACGGCTTGACCGAAGCGGGTATCCGCCAATCGTTCGTCCACTCCGGCCGCTGCCCGCGTCCTCGCGCGGACAGGTACAGCGCGAGTTCGTCCCGCCGCACGTCGTGAATGGTACACCGAAATGTCCAGGTCTTTACCAGACCCTCTGCCCACCCGTCCTCAGAGAAATCGCTTGCGCGGATGCGCAGCGCCACCTTCGGACAATTGGCGAACTGTGCCTGAAGCCCCAGCAGCGCCGACGCCACCTTCAAGCGCGGCCCTTTTTGCAATAAAAACTGATTGTGCAGCGACGCGGCGAGCAGCCGCCGCTCCTCCGCCGTGGGCGCGGCACTCATCGGCTCTCCTCAAACAGAGAACGGTTGTAATAGTGAAGATCCGTGCGGCGGGGCCAACCCTGAGCGCGCCAAAAGGCGTTGCCAGCCTCGTTCGCCGCCATGCACACAAGCCCCGCTTTGCGAATCCCTTCGGCTCGCAGGGCATCCAGCGCGCTGTTCGTCAGCCGCTTGCCAAGGCCCCGGCCGCGGTAGCCCTCATGAACGCATACGTGGTACAAGGTGCCCCGCCGGCCGTCGTGTCCGCACAGCGCCGTGCCCACCAGGCGGGCGCCGTCCATGGCCACAAAGCTCATACCGGGGTTGCGGCGCAGAAAGCGCTCGATGCCTTCTCGGGAATCGTCCACGGCATTCAAGCCCATGCCGGGCGTGCGCGTCCAAAGGTCCATCGCCTGCGCGAAATCCTCCATTGACATGGCGCGAATCTCCAAGGAAATCCCTCCCGTCGCCCCATTATAACACGAACAGATTAGCGTGTCACGGTATTCCTGTGCACGCGGCAGGAAGCATCAGGAACTATCCGCCCAGCACATCGCCTAATGAAGGGGAGGGATGCCCCATGACGATTCACCCTGTGCGCCGCGCTGCAAAACCGCGCTACCCGGATAGCTACAGCGTGGAGGCCGACCGCGCCCTGCTCTCCTGCCGGCCAAGCCGCTGGGCGTACGCGCCTCTGGTGGGCAGCGTGCTGGCCGCAACACTTGTACTCAGCGGGTGCGTTTCACCGCCTGCGGGCGCGTCTTTCGGTCCGCACACCGCGAGCCCATCCACAACGCCCACGCTGAGCCCAACCATCGCGCCTGCCGCCGGCCCATCCGGCACGCCCGCCTCAAAGGTTGCGCGCGTTCCTCTGTTTGAATACGGCAAAGGCGCAGGCGCCATTGGTTGTGTCTCCGTGTCCAGCCCGGCCTTCCTTTCGGAGGAGGAAGCGTACGACGTGCTCGCGCAGGAGTGCGAGGCCGCCGGCGTTCCGCTCGCCAAGGAAGAGGAGGACCGCACGGCCGTCCGCCCGGTGATGAATCTGTACCTTACCGCGCAGGAGAGCGTCCTGAGTACGCAAAGCGGCACGGTGCGCGTGGACGCGGAGGTGGCGGGTGTACCCGTGGTGTACGTCTCGCGGCAGGACGTGGAGGACTGGCGCGACCCCAAGCCCACCAGGATGACCTCCGTGACGGGCTACGATATGAAGTCTGCGGCCGCTTCGCTCCTGGAGAATAACGAGGGGTTCGCCGTCCTCTACGATCCGTCCGGCTACGGTGAGATGAAGCGCCCGGCGGACGACATGGACAAGGCGCGGGCACAGGCAGAGGATGAAGCGCGGGTGAAAGCCCTGGAGGATCTGCGCCGGCAAGTGCGCGCGTTTCTCGACTGGCTCCGCGCGGAGGGCGTGATCTGATGCATTATACGCTGCATCTGACGGACGCCTGCAACATGGGCTGCACCTATTGTTATGTACCGCCCGGCACGCGCGTCATGTCGCGGCAGGTGGCTTTCGCGGCCGTGGACAAAGCGGGGGAGGGGCCGGAGCGCGGCGCACTCGTCTTCTTCGGGGGCGAACCGCTTCTGCAGCGCGCCCTCATTGAGGAGACCGTCGCTTACGCCCGCATCCGCGCAGAGCAGAACGGGCGGGGCTTTCACTTTAAGCTGACTACGAACGGTCTGTTGCTCGACGATACATTCCTGGACCTGGCGCAGCGGGAGAGCATCCTCGTCGCCCTCTCGCTAGACGGAGTCGCCGAGGCGCACGATGCCCACCGCCGCGACGCCGCCGGAGAGGGGACCCATGCGCGCGTCTGCGACGCCGCCGTGCGCCTTCTGGCCCGTAAACCCTATGCGCCGGCGCTCATTACCGTGAACCCGGATACCGCGCCGCACTTTGCACGCGGCGTTCGGTTTTGTACGACCTGGGCTTCGCCTACGTTATCGCCTCGCTCAACTATGCCGCTTCCTGGGCGCCTGCCGACCTGCGCGTGCTGCGGCGCGCCTATGAGGAGCTCGCCGAGCTGTACTACGAAAAGACCATGGCTGAGGACAAGTTCTACTTCAGCCCTTTCGAAGTGAAGATATCCAGCCACGTGCACAACCGCACGTACTGCCACGAACGCTGCGAGCTGGGCGTTCGTCAGCTCTGCGTCGCCCCGGACGGCACGCTGTACCCGTGCGTGCAGTTCGTAGGCGACGCACGCTACACTGTGGGCCACATCCTGACGGGCGTGGACGAGCAGGCCCGGCGGCATTTGTATGAGCATAACGAGCGCGAGAAGCCCGGGTGCGACGCCTGCGCCATCCGCGCGCGCTGCAACCACTACTGCGCCTGCCTGAACAAGCAGGCCACCGGCCGCGTCGACGCCGTCGCCCCGGTTCTTTGCGCCCACGAGCGCATCGTTCTGCCCATCGCCGACCGCCTGGCCGCCCGCCTCTACAAAAGGCGCAGCGGCATGTTCATCCAGAAGGCCTACAACGATTTTTATCCGGTTATCTCCCTGGCGGAAGACCGCGCCGCTGCGCGCTGATCTCGCGTCCCTCGCGTGACCGGCCTTCGGGCCGGTCTTTCTATTGCCATTGCGCCCCATGCCGTGATGTGGCACATCATGGCTCATTCACATATTTTATGAGGGACCCTCTACGCGCAAAAGAAAGGAGGTTTACGAATGAGCGAGTATTATGATCCTTCCTGCGAATATGAAAGGGAAGAGCGTTCCTGCGGGTGCGAGGCGCACCGCCCGTGCGAGAAGACGCAGCGCCACGTGCACGAGTTTACCGGCAGCGTGACGATTGCCCGGGAAAAATGCGAAAAGCCGCATAACCACCGCTTCGCTTGTGTGAGCGGTCAGGCCATACCCACCTGCAACGGACACGTGCATAAGCTGGAAGCCCGCACGGATTTTTATGACGATCACTATCACCTGATCTGCGACACCACCGGCCCGGCCATCTACGTGGGCTGCGGCCGTCACGTGCATCTGGTGAAAGGCTGCACGAGCAAAGAGGACGGCCACGTGCACAAGTACCTCTTCGCCACACTCATCGAAAACCCGATTGGCGACTGATTTCGCCATACAGCAGGGCCGCCGCGTAAGTTACTTCCGCGGCGGCCGGTTTGCACAATCAGCCCTTACGCCCGATATGCGCAGCGCTTGTAACGCCCGCCGGCTTCCACCACGTGATGCGCCATAATCCAGTGCGTCATATCCGTTAGGCTGTGCCTTACGGGGCGGGCATGGAACCCCAGCTCGCCTTCGGCTCTCGCGCTGGAAAATATGCAGCTCGTGCGCAGGGTGAGCAGGGAATAGGGCGTGTACAGCGGTTTTTTTCTCAGGAGCTTATAGTACATAACCGACAAAGGAGCCGTGCCGATCGCCAGCCACAGAGGCAGCTTCGTGCGCAGCATGGGGCGGCCGCTCGCCGCCGAGGCCGTACGCAGCATATCCTCCACGGTGATCACCTCGCCGCTGAGGATGTAGCTGGCGCCCGGACGGCCCTTTTCCAGCGCCCCTATGATGCCGTCGGCCACGTCGCGCACGTCAACAAAGTTATAGCGTCCTTCCACATATGCCACCAGAGCGCCGCATAAAAAGTCAGCTATCAGATGGCCGATGTTGGACAGTTGCTGCTCGTACGGCCCGATCACCCCGGATGGCTGCACCACCACGGCCGGCAGCCCTTGCGCCGCCGCGTCCAGTACGAGCTGCGTGGCTTTGGCTTTCGTTTTGGCATAAACGCCCTCCACGCGGTCTTCGTCGAAACGATCAATCTCGGTCATCACCTGGCCGCCGGGCAGCTCCGGCAGCGCGTGTACCGAGCTTACGTGCACCAGCCGGCCGATGTTCAGCGCCTTACAGGCGGCGATTACGTTGCGCACGCCGCCCACGTTCACGGCTTCCATCGCTCCGCGCCGCGCCGTTCCGATGTCGATGAGCCCGGCCAGATGCAGCACTGCGTCCACGCCTGCGCACGCCCGGAATACGGCGTCCGCGTCGCGTATGTCGCCCTCGCGGATCTGCGCGTAAGGCGATACGGCTTGCGCGGATTCGCCGGGCAAAAGAAGCGCCGTCACCTGATAACCGCGCTCATGCAGTTCCTTCACGAGTACGGTGCCGATAAAACCTGTGGCGCCTGTCACCAAACAATGCATTTCTTCACCCAACAATCTCATTCCTCATCGCAGCGGCGCAACGCGTGCGCGTCGCGTAAGGAATGCAGTTTTGCGCCGGACAGGTCCCGCGTTTATACGCCCGCGTCCCATCGGGGCCATCGCACTCTACGGCCCCAGCAAGGCCGCGATGTCGGGGCTGAAGGCCCCGTCGTTTTCCTCCTGCACAGCATGCGCGGCTTCCGAGGGCGTCATGCCGGCCTGCAGCCGCTGGCTGTACGCTTCCGCGGCGGCTATGATGCGAGAGCCGATGGGGATGTTCCCTCCGCTTAGCCCGCTGGGGAATCCACCTCCGTCGTGGCGCTCGTGATGATAGCGCACTATCTCGCGCACGTTCTCAAAACTGGCCATCCGCTTCAAGATGCCGCAGGACGTGTCCGGGTGCTGCCGGTAGAGCTCCTCCCCCCGGTCTTCATCGTTTGTGCCCAAGGAAATCAGGCCGATGTCGCACAAGTTGGCCGCGTAGCCGATGTCGCTTACCTCCCGTTCGGGCAGCCCGATGCGCTGCGCCAGCGCGCGCGCCGTGGAGGCCGTCCGTCGCGACAGATCCGCCAGGTCCGCCGATTGGTAGCGCAGCGTGTCTGTGAGCACCTCGATCAGCCTGTAGAACCCCTCTTCGTGCTGCTTCTCCAGCAGCACTTCCTCCGTGCGGTCAAACATCACCTGGATGACGAACTTCGGGTCCACGTCCGGGTAAGGGATGGCGTAGCTGTCCAGATAGCGCGTGCCGCCGCTCGCCTGTTTCTCCAGATGCAAGTCCGTCTGCGGCATCTTCTGGTCAAACGCCCGGGCAATGGCGCATCCGCGGCACGGTTCGCCATCGTGTCCCACCTGATAACACGTCTTGCCGCGCAGCTGCTCGGGCGTATACCCAAAGAACGCGCGGAAAGACGGCGACGTGTATTGAATCTTCAGGTCGTGGCTGAGAATGGCGTACAGCGCGGGTGTGTTGCGGATGATGCTGTTCACAAACTCGTCTTCATCCACAAGCTCGCCGATGAGCTTTTCCTCGGCCTGCAGCGAACGCTGCTCCGAGAGAGGCGCGATGCGCCGCTCGACGAGCGTGCTCATGCCCTTTACGGGTTCCGCATCCGCGTCCTGCCCGGCGCCCAGAGCGTGAAGGAAGGCCTCCACAACGGCCGGATCGAACTGCGTGCCGCTGCAGCGTCCAAGCTCCGCGACGGCCGCCTCATGCGTGAGCGCCTGCCGGTACGAGCGGGTGGAGGTCATGGCGTCGTAGGTGTCGGCCACGGCCACGATGCGCGCGCCCATGGGGATCGCCTCGCCCGCAATCCCGCTTGGGTAGCCGCGCCCGTCATAGCGCTCGTGATGGTGCGCCACGATTTCCTTCACCTGATCAAACCCATAAAGGCTTTTGATCATGTCGATGGAGTTGATCGGGTGGCGTTTGATGACCTCGAACTCCTCCTGCGTCAGTTTACCGGGCTTGTTGATGATGCCCAGCGGAATGCCCACCTTGCCGATATCGTGCAGCGAGGCGGCGATGTCGATGTCAAATATCACATTGGTGGACAGCCCCATAGCTTGCGCCGTGCGGCGCGCGTAACGGCGCACCGAGCTTGAGTGCGTGGCCGTGTAGCGGTCTTTCGCTTCCAAAAGGCTGGAGAGCGTGATGACGATCTCCATAAAATCGTTGTCCCGCTGCTCGCGCATGGACATTTCCTTCGTGCGGTTCACCATAATCTCAAAGATATAGCGTTTGCCGTCGCGGCTCATGGGGATGGCGTAGTCGTCAATATAGCGCACCGTTCCGTCCGGCAGAACGTCCTTGCGCGTGAGCATTTGCTTTCGCCCCGTATGTATGGCGTTGTGCACCGCACAGATCGGGCAGCGCTTTCCGCCGTTGGACAAGTTAAAACACTGGTCATTCAGCGTCTGCTCTTTGCTCAAGTGCCGCAGCTTCAGGAAGCTTTCGTTGATGTAGTGGATGCGAAAGTCCTCATCCAAAATGATGTACGCTACGGGCGTGTGGTCCACAAGCAGGCGCATCAGTTCGTTTGTCGGCAGCATGTTGATGTTCATGCAGGCCTCGATCCTTCCTTGTGTCCCGCCGCGGCGGGGGATGCGGGTATTACCCATATGAGAAGCGCCCTGCCCGTAACCAGGCAGAGGCGCAGGGGGTACGCACGGGATCTTGCCTGCCTTACGCCTCGAAGCGTTCGGCCAAGGCGCGCGTCTGTGAGCCGTTGTTTTTTAGACTGAACTGGCCGATAAGCTGCTCGAGCATCTCGGCCTGGTTGGACAGCTCCTGGGAGGAGGAGGCCGATTCCTGTGTGACGCCCGTGTTCTGCTGCACGACGTGGGCCACCTGCTGGATGCTTTGGCTGATCTGGGTAATGGCTCCGGACTGCATGTCGGACGCTTGTGAGATGTCGCGTACGATGCTGGTCGATTCGCTTACGCCCTGCACGATGCTCGCCAGCGACGCGGCCGTGGCCTGTGCGATGCGCGCGCCCTGAACGGCCTTCTCGATGGAGTCGGCGATGAGCTGCGCGGTGTCTTTGGCCGCGTCGGCGCTCTTGGCGGCCAGCGAGCGCACCTCCTCGGCCACAACCGTAAAGCCCTTGCCCTGCACGCCCGCGTGCGCGGCTTCCACCGTTGCGTTCAGCGCCAAAATGCGCGTCTGGGAGGCGATATCGTCGATGACCTTGATGACTTTCTCGATGGAGCGGCTGGCCTCGTTGATGTCCTTCATGGAACGCATCAGATCGTTCATCTGCTCTGCGCCCAGCTGAGCGTTTTTCTTGATGGATTCGGAAATGACGGCGGCGTTTCCGGCGTTGGCGGCCGTCTCCTGGCTCTTGCTGCTCACCGCAGCGATGGAGGCCGAGAGCTGCTCAATAGCCGCTGCCTGCTCGGTGGTGCCCTGCGCCAGAATTTGGGCGCCGTTGGAGATTTGCTTGGAGTTGCTGGCTACCTGTACCGTGGAAGCCTGGATTTCGCGGAACATCTCGTTCAGGCTGACGATCATACGCGCTATGGCATGACTCGTCACATCCTGCTCGCTGCGCGGGCTTACCTCGACGGTTAAATCGCCGCTCGCCAGGCGCTCCATCGCCTCTGCCTGCGCACGCATGCTCTCCACCATGGTGCGCATGGCTTCCTCCATAGCGCCGATCTGATCCTTGGCGGCATAGTTGAGCGGTTTGTATGTCAGATCACCCAGCGCGAGGCGGCGGAAGGACGCAGTGAGCGCCCGCAAAGGAACCATCACGCTGTGCAGAACACTAAACGCGACCGCCAGGCCGATGATGAATCCGCCGACGACGATGCCCCACACGATCAGCGTTACGGTTCGTTCGATGCTTTCCCGCTCGGTCCGCTCGGTGTTGCGCAGGCTGTCAAAGTGCTTGCCCATATCGGAGAGCAGCGACACCGTGGTTTCGCAGCGTGGAACTATTTCCGTCTCGTACAGGGACTGCGCGCCCTGAGCATCGCCGCTTGCAACCAGCTGCAGCACCTTGGCGGCGGTTTGGTGCATCAGAGCGTGCGGCTCCTTCAATTGGCCGAGCAACCGGTCAATCACCGGGTCGTCCACGCCCTTAACGTTGCCGGAGGAGAGGAGCTGCCCAAGCGCGCATTTGTCCGGATCCAGAGCCCCTGTGAACTGTGCCTCCTGGAACACTGCAGAGGACAGAGCGTTTAGCCATGCCAGGTGAGCGCTTTCCACACGGAGCATCGCTGCGCTTGCTTCAGCCATGGCGTTTTCTTCGGCGGCGGTGCGGCTGGTCACCGAGATGCTCTGCACGCCTACAACACCAACCAAAACAACGATGAAGTAGATGAACAGGCACAGCCCAATCAGTCGTGCGCGAAGGGAAGCTTTCGCCAACATAGTGAGATTCACTCCTCTGGTTCGATCGGCGCGGTGAAGCATGCCGCTGTACCTATTATCGAACCGAAGCAGGCAGGAATTGATCCATTTCTTGCAAATGGTTTATGTTTCGTAATAAGTTAATGGGTGTGTTTGACGGGCTTAATCTCTATAAAGGCGGAGAGCTCGTTTTGATAGTAGGAAAAATGAAACGCGCAGTTTCGGTATTTGCCCAGAGTCTTGCGCACCTGGGTAAGCCCAAGGCCGGTGTGGCCTGCCTTCGTCGTATGGCCTAACGCGCCCAGCTTGCTTGTATCCACCGTGCCGCGCGTGGTGTTCGTGATGATGATCAGTTTGCTTTTGTCATTTTTTTGCTCAATGGAGAAGGTTGCATTGCGCTGCGCGGACTCCTCCGCCGCCTCAACGGCGTTGTCCAGCAGGCAGGCCAGAACCCGGCAGCCGTCCATATTGTTGATGTACAGGTCGCCGACGGGGCACATCAGATTAATGCGCAGCTGCACGTTATGCACCTGAGCGTACTCTTTCTTTTTTTGCAGAAGCGAGATAAGCGCGGGGTTTTCTTCCATCCGGCGGGACAGCTCTATCTGGTCGCCCATCAACAGCGTTGTACTCAGGAGCGATGCGTGGTAGCCCCGCAATCCAGCCAAATCACCCGCCTCCAGATACCCGCCGTAGGACTGCAGAATGCTGTGGAAGCTGTGTTCGATGCTCTTGAGGCCATCGATTGCATCAGTCAAAGTGTGGATGTGCGCATCCTTGTTGCCGATGTCCAGCTCCACCGCGCTCCAGAAATCAGCCAGCACCCCGCTCAACAGCATCAAAAAGCCGAGCAGCATGGATAGATAGGAGGGCAGAGCGCCATGGTCATTCAGCAAGATGGGCATAACGATAATGAACGCATACAGCGCCGTGCACTTAACCGCGCTTAAAATCAACTCATTGCGGTACGAGGACAGGAGCAGCCGGTCGCCCAAACGGATGAGCATCTGGGCACGCGTGAGAAGGATGTTCGTCGCCTGATAGATGAGAAGAAAGATACCGGTGCACGCGCATAAGGATATCGCGTCGAGCAAATAGTTGAACTCAGCGCCCGTCTGCGGAAAAAACGTTGCGCCCACCGCGCGCTGCAGGAGCTTGACGACGAGCACATAGGTGTAGGCGTGGGTCATCAGGTGAAGCGAGCGGTATGGCGAGAGACGCAGTACCTTGATGCCCAGACAGTAGTACAGCGCAGCAAAAACAGGGTTGGGCACGGTCACAAGAGCGTATATCAGAGGCGCAAATTCAATGCGTCCGCCCAGCAGATACATCCCGTATGTCCAGACGTTGTTGAGCAGCGTACTTGTCAGCAGCACGAAAACGATCTTCTGTCGCTTCGAGGCTTCCTGGCCGTACATCCGTAAGATGACGTTTGTCACCAGATAAAAGAACAGGAAGGAGGTTGCGACGGAACAAGCCAGCAGTATAAGCTGCATACCGCTGGAAAAGGCGAAATCAGGATAGGTCATGCGTCTGCCCTCTGGTCTGGCTCTCCATGTCGTTTTGCACGGGTGCTGGCGGAATCTCAACGAAGATGGAGTAATCCTGCGCATGTTGTGTTACGTAAAGCACGGTGTTGGCGTAGCGCTCCAGCGTCTTGCGGACGGCGGAGACGTCCGGATGGTAAGCCGGACCGGCGTCGTGCGGTCCGGGCGCGTCGCTGGCGCTGCTATGGGGGTCTGGAATCGTTTTCGCGGGCGCGCTTGCCTGGCAAACGATGAGCAGGCTGCCGTCATCACGGCGGCTGAGCGACAGTGTGACGCGGCGCTCCTGCGAGGCGCTGGCGGAATCAATCGACAAATC
This sequence comes from Eubacteriales bacterium, assembly GCA_031553225.1. Lineage (GTDB taxonomy): Bacteria > Bacillota > Clostridia > Christensenellales > UBA1750 > JAVBLU01. Next base: position 5,542 of record JAVBLU010000013.1, on the reverse strand, counting down.
CAGCAGGCCTGCGATGACACGACATGTGTCCGCGCTGTCCATGCCGATTCGTTCCGGCACTAGATCGCACGTAACGCTCAGCCGCAGGTTCACATTAGCCGCGCCGGCAGCCTCCAGCTTTGCCAAGAGCGTTGTGATGAGCGGCGGGTTTTCGTACATCCGTTTGTTTAGATCGATTCGTTCGGTAGCCATCATCGTGGTGTTTAGAAGCGTTTCGTGATACAACTTCAGGGAGTCCAGATTGCCGATGGTGAGATACCCCTCATACGTCTGCAATATGTTATAGAAGTCGTGCTTGAGACCGCGGAAATCTTCCAGCGCGGAGGTGAGCGTCCTGATGTATACGTTCATGTTCTCCGCTTCCCGTCTCATGCTCCCCAGTCTGTCGCCCATCACATGCAGGCGCAGGCACATGGCGACCGCCAGCATCGCCACGGCGTGCAACGCGGCGTGTGATGTGGAACTTGTGCCATAGGCGAAGGAGAGCGCTACTGAGGATGCATAAAACAGCGCGTTCTCAAGGAGTACCGTCCGCAGCCTTGGAGGGGAGGGGGAGGCGCCGAACTTGTCCGCGACAGCGGTATGGGCCTTGCTGCGCCGCATGCGCGCCCTGACGGCATAATACCAAAGTATCTGCGCCGCTGCAGACACGATCAGCGGCAGCGCACTACACAGTTGGTTGTAGGCGCCCGCCCCCCGTGCCGGGAACAGGTGGGTGATAAAGAGGTTCATGTGCGCGGTGGCCAGCGAAAAAAGGTAGACGTAGTTGATCAGTTGGCTGGCGCGCACAGGATCAAGCTTCAAAATGCGCAGTTCACTATAATAAACCGCCATAGCCAACACCGGATTGGGCAGCACGATGCTTGCGAATTCAGCGTCCGTGAAAGGCCGCATTCCGCGTATGAGAAAAATGCCATATACCCATAAGCCCATCAGGCAGGTGTTCAGGAGTATCACAAAATACACCTTGCGGCGGGCCGCGATGCGCTCTTCGCAGGCGGCAAGCGTCGGGTTTGCCGCCAGATACAGGAACAGGCAGCTGGCCGCGTTGCTTACGGCAATCAGGATCAACTCCATGAGCTGCGTGTAGGAGAAGGGGAGAGACGTCATGACCCCCCCACCACCTTTCGGCCCAAACGGAATTGTTTTATGCAATAACGGGGTACGGCACAAATATAGCATAAAAGATGGAAAAAAACAAACGGTCTGTGTGCGGGGACGCCGCTGGCACAGGCCCGTTGGAGGCCATCATCCATGCTCTGCCCTCGCTGTGCGCCGCCGTCCTCGCCCGGTCATAACGTCTGCATTCGCTCGCCGCAGGTCGGTGCGAAATACGAGGCCCACGCCGCCGTTCGCAGCGGGCAGGAGCGGCCAAGGACTGCTATGTGGCATACGCGCCCTGCGGCGGGGCTCTGTATCTGTTTGCGATTTGCTGTGGCGGCGGAAGCGTCCAGAGGATTGAATGAGCACCGCGCACGCCCTACGACGCTGTGCCGTTAGTTTGTATGCTTTTCTTGAGTTAAAATCATTGTAAACAACATGGCCAAGAGGTATAATTCCCATATACAGTAAATGGCCATAAGAGATTAGGCGCATTGTCTGCAGCGGATGGCACACGCCATTCGCGCCACGGATACCTTGTACGGCTGCGGCTATGCGCCGCCAGCCGCTGCGGTTAACGGCGCGGCCTGCGGGTCTGCACCACGATATCAAGCCATTACCCAAACCGCAGGCCTGCGAGGATGAGTGGGGAGGTGGAAACATGGCGATGCCGGGCTTTTTCTATATGGATTTTGCGTATACAAGGGCGATGGAAGTCATCCTGTTTCTCATGGTAAACGCCGCGAATTTCATCTACGCCTACATCGTCGTGTCCGTTTTTCTGGCGCTCTTTGCGGTGCAGATATCACGGGCGAGGATGCTGTTCTTCGCTTTTTTGTTGGTCGCGTTCCAGGTTCTTACGATATACGTTCCCTATGCTCTTAACGGATTTCGAGGCTTTGGCGTATATGAATACCTGCTTGCGACGCCGAACCCGATCGTGTATCTCATACAGTACTTTATCGTCAACAGGATGTTCAAGATTTCGAAGCACCGCATGATCAACATGATGTTCTGCATCTACCTGTTTTCACTGCTCATCCTTTGCTTGTCCCGAATTGTGAACTTCGCTTTCTTTCAGCAGTCGTCCGCCCGGTACAACTACATGATAGATGCGGGATCCGCGGTCGTGGGTGCGGCGGTGAATGTGGCGCTTTACCGGATACTGATCCGCTTTTTTAGAAAGAAAAGCGTGGTGGTGAAGATGACCGACAATGTCTTTCCCGGTTCGATTGTGAAAACCGTAATGGTTTTGTTTGGTATTATGGTTCTCGCCTATGCGGGCGTATCCGCGGCGCAAGTACACTACGAGAACGACGCGCTGGCGATGCTGCTGGTGACTAACATCATTGTGCTTGCCATCGTAGTGGCCATCCAGAGGTTGAAGCTCAATGCAGATGAGATCAACCTGCAGAACAATGCGGCACACATCAATACGCTCAACAGCGTCATAACCGGATTCCGGGCAGTGAAGCACGACTTTTACAACATTTTGGGGACCTACAGCGGCTATATCACGCTGGACGATCTTAAGGGACTCAAGCAGTACCACGAAAAGCTAACGAGCACAACGATCACGACGGGTGACCAACTGGATATAGCCAAAAAGATGGATCAGAACCCCGCGCTGTGCGCATTGCTCATCCAGAAGGGCGAGCGGGCCGAGAAGCTGGGGGTCACGATGAACGTCGCGTTGCACTGTCCTATCGACGGCATGGCCATCGACAATTTCGACCTGTGCCGGGTGCTGGGCAACCTCCTGGACAACGCAATAGAGGCTGCCAGCGAAACGCAGACCCGCAGCGTTTCCTTCTCCATTGAAGAAAAGCAGTTTGGCGATAAGCTGATCGTTATAACGAACGCGGCGAAGGAGAACATCGATGTCTCTAGAATCACCGAGCTCGGATATACCACAAAGGCGGAACACAGCGGCATAGGGCTTGCGCAGGTCAGGGACATCATTTCTCGATATCAGAACTGCGCACTCAATTTCGTATGCTACGGACTGCAGTTTTCCGCCTTCATCGAGATCAGGGGCAACGGCTGAGTACGACAGAGGGGCCCGGCGAGGAGAACCCGGCAAACGGCCGATGCGCTGGGCGTGACACAGATGAGTGCGGTCCATGCTGCATGCCGGCCCGGGCCGCCGGATGGTCGCTGTCGTTTCTGTGCCCGCTCTGCCAAAGCGCGGCACCGCATCAAGCGAAACGAGTGATGTAGTATCGGTTTTGGGGATAAGCTTATGAAGAAGGCATGACGGCTCAAACACAAAAAAGCCGTCGTTTTCCTCGCGTATCAGCACAAGGTCACGCCGTTCATCGCCAAGGTCGCCGCGGCGGTAGCGACAGGCTATGCGTTCTCTCCCATAGACCTCATCCGGTAGCCACGGTCAACGCAGAACCGCCCGCCTTCCGCGCGACAAGGCCGGCGCGTGCGGCAGTAGAACGGCGGCGAGGACGGGCGCTGCCGGCCGGCGCGGGATGGTCCGGGGGCTGCAGGCGATGCGTGTATGCCGAACACGACCAACGATGGCGGCGTTATGCCCTCGCCCGCGCAGGACGAACCGGCGGCGTCGCATGACGACGCCCTGCCGCCTACGCAGGATCACGCAGAAAGAGAAGGACGTCACGGCGGCGACAGGGCACGATTCAGCGTTCCCGCCAAGCGGTTCAAGGCGTCACGAGCCGCCGCCCCGATGCCCGAGATGAGACAAACGCCGCCGAACCGGCGCTTTTGTGGCGCTGGGTGCTGTAAAACGCATGGTATTCTAGATTTCCGGGCATCTGGGCAGAGTATACCGTACGCCGCAATCCTTCGGGCACAGGAAATGATGCACGAGCGTCAAGCACTGCCGCGCAGCAGACGACGCAGAGCGAAAGGAACTGAGCATGAACTATCTCGTTATCAACAGCCATCCCTACAGCGGCAGCTTCCATGCAGGCGCCGTACAGGCCGTCCGGGAAGAAGCCGCCCGAAAGGGTCACCGCGTGTCGGTGGTGGACCTTGTTGCGGACGGTTTCAACCCAGCCATGACCTCCGCCGACCTGAAAGCGTGGGGACAAGGCCAATCGATAGATCCTCTGGTTAAAAGGTATCAGCAGGAAATCGAGAAAGCCGATGTCCTTGTGTTTCCGTTTCCCATATGGTGGGGCTCGATGCCCGCCGTGCTCAAAGGCTTCTGCGACAAAGTCCTGTTGCCCGGCTGGGCGTATAAATACGGTGCGGCAGGCGAGATGATCGGCCTGCTCACCGCCAAGAAGGCCATCGTGATCACCACCATGGAAACGCCTGTGCATGTCTACAACGCGTACTTCAACAATCCCGTCGAAGGGGCATTCATCAAGGATACCCTGCAAACCTGCGGCGTGGAGATCCTTCGCTTCGAACAGATAGATAAAATCGTGTCCGGCGGCCGGGAGCATGCCGAGCGAAAGATGAACGAGATCAGGAGTTTCATTTTATAGGCAGCGAAGGCCGCCGCATTGGTACCGGCGGTTTTCCATTTGCACCTGTAAGGTTTGGCATGCTATAAAAGCGCGCTGCGGGTTTCTGCCCGTTTTGTTGTGCCGCCGCCGTAGCGGGCGCGGGAGCGCGTAGCAGACCGGGAGCTGGTCCGCAGGGGCGATACGCACGTGTATGATTTCCGCGGCATCATCGACTGCACGTTTGATCGTTCAGCGCACAGGGCGTATGCTCTGCGGGCGCTCCACCCATCCGAGGGGAGCTCATAAAGGGATAGATCGACAAGGAGCCGGGACATGAACAAGTTGGCAAAAATTGAGGTCTGCGCAAACTGTTCGGGGTTTGACGTTGGGGAACTCAAAGGTAGAGGCAACGTAAAAATCGGCTGCATTGGCAAATGCGCGCGCAAGTGCCCCGAGCTGCAAGGCAAGGCGTATGGGTTTCTGAACGGCGTGTTCACCGTTTGCGATACGAAGGAAGATTTCCTCGCCAGGGCGGAAGGCCTGGATGCGTTTGTGCCCGTTGACGAGAGAAATCCGCTGGTCGACGCCTTTTTGGAGCATACGGAGAAGTGGCGCGACGAATTCGCCAAGCTCCGCTTGATCGCCCTTGGTTGCGGGCTGGACGAGGAACTCAAATGGGGGCAGCCGTGTTATACCCTTCAGAACGGCAACGTGGCCATATTGGGCGGGTATAAGGAATACATCGCCCTTACCTTCTTTAAGGGCGCTTTGCTTAAGGACCCCCAGGGCATGCTGATACGGCAAACGCAGAACGTGCAAGCCGGACGGCAGCTCCGCTTTACGAACGGTACGGAGATCGCCGAGGCTGAACCTATGATCCGGGCATATTTTCTGGAGGCCATCGCCATCGAAACGGCCGGCCTAAAGGTGCCCGTAGAAGAGAAGACGGAGCTGCCAATCCCAGATGAACTGCAGGCGCAGTTCGATGAAAAACCGGACATTCAAGCAGCCTTCCT
>JAVBLU010000002.1:0-27503 GCA_031553225.1 Eubacteriales bacterium | reverse complement strand
GGGGCGTTTTATCGTTGATCTGGCAGTCCATGAGCGTGGCGATGGTGTTTTCGAGGCGGTCGGGGAGTTGCTGGCCCAGCGACATGGTGAGGTTGGCTTGGGCGTCCAGATCGACCACGAGGACGTGCTTGCCCTCGTTGGCCAGTCCAGCCCCAAGATTAAGGGCGGTCGTCGTTTTCCCGACGCCGCCCTTTTGGTTGCAGATTGCGATGGTCTTGGACATGGGAGCCTCCTGTCTCGTTATTTGGGTATGCTCTCGTCGTCGGTCCCCTCAATGATCTCTTGATGAATGTCCTGGAAGTCCGCGAAAAACTCAAGAGCCATCATTGCCACACCTTCGGGAGTGGCGGTTAACGCATCCATTTCCGGCGGCAACGGGTGATCGGTGATGAGGAACAACAGCTTGACCATGAAGACGCATTGAGCATAGTTTCCGGCTTCGTATTAATACTCGTACTGGTCGAGGATGCGTAGGACATCGATGTCCTTGTCGATTAGGCCACCGACGAGAGGGGACGCAGATAGACCATTGAACAGGTTGATTTGGTTGTGCAAAAGGTTGAGCTCATCCTTACTGGTACCAGCTCCAATCATGTCATTTGGGGAATAGAAAAAGCCCGCAAACGCACTGTTTACGGGCTTTTTGTGGAGCTCTTAACCAGATTCGAACTGGTGACCTCGTCCTTACCAAGGACGCGCTCTGCCGACTGAGCTATAAGAGCAAGATTCTTTTTAGGGTATTTTTAAGGGTCAAATCCGTTTGTTCGAGGCCGCGAACCGCCTATCCGCGGGTTTCTTCGTCAACATGGCTTTGTCCTTACCAAGGACGCGCTCTGCCGACTGAGCTATAAGAGCAAAATAGGGCAGTATTGCAGCGTGAGGCATGCGACGCCGGAGAAATGGCACATGGCGTATTATAGCCGATATCGACGCGGGAAGCAAGAGGCATTCGCATGTTTTTTCATGAAGGAGGATGCAAGCGCAGGCGGCGGCGGGGAAGGAGGGGCTGGAGACCAGCCGCGGGCTACGCGGTTTCGCGCGGATAATGCGCGGTGCAGGTCAGAGTGAGGAAGAAGGTGCTGCCGTGTCCGGGCTCGGAGCGCACGCCGCACTGTCCCGCGTGCTGTTGGACGATCGTCTGCACGATGGACAGGCCAAGGCCGGATCCGGCGATGGCGCGCGCATGGTTCTCCTCGGTGCGGTAGTACCGCTCCCAGATGCGGGGGAGGTCGTCCAGGGCGATGCCCTTGCCCGTGTCCGTCACATGGATGGTGACACGCGGCAGGGCGTCACCGTCCTCCACCTTTTGCCACACATGCACGCACTGATCGGGCCCCGTGTGGTTGAGGGCATTGATGAGCAGGTTGTAGAACGCCTGAGCCACCAGCTCCTCGTCCGCCGTCACCTCGGCGTCCTCGTCGGCGTCCATCCTGATCGTATACCCCTGATCCCTAACGAACGCAGCCGTGCGGTTGACGATGTCGCGCAGGCTCTTTGTCAGATTGTAAGGCGATAAGCGGAGCGGTCGGCTGCCGGACTGCATTTTGGACAGGTCGAGCACAGCGCTCACCAAAGAGGAGAGGCGGCGCGCCTCCTCCACGATGACCTGCGCGTTGGCCGGCGTATTTTCGCCGGGCAGATCGCGCATCGCCTCGGCATAGCCGCCGATCAGTGTGAGCGGCGTTCGCAGGTCGTGCGATATGTTGGCGATAAGCTCGCGGCGCAGGCGCTCCACCGTGTTGAGTTCGCGCGCCGCCACATTCAGCGTGTGGGACAGCTCGCTGATCTCGCGGTAGCCTTTTGTTGCAAAAGAGACGTTGTAGTTGCCCTTTGCCAGCTGCTTGGCGGCGGCGTTGACGGCCTCGATGGGCCGGGCAACCCGGCGGGCGATGAGCAGGGCGAGCGCTAGAGAAAAGAGCACCATGATGGCGGTGATGGCGTACAGCTCAAAGCGCAGCGTGCTCACCGTGGCCGTTACGGGTGAGATCATCGCTGTGATGAGCAGCAGGCTTGCGCTTTCGCCCGGCCGCTCCATAATCTTGGCATAGGAGATGCGCATGGGCTGGGGGACGTGCATCGGTTTGGGTGTGCCGGGCGGCTGGCCCGGCTCCGCATGTGGGAGCGTTTCCGTCTTTGGATACTCCAGCAGCTCGCCCCCGCTGCGCCGGGCGGCGTCGGCCACCCGGCGCTGTTCCGGCGACGAGGCGGGCCCCACCCAGATGGTGAAGTCGTGCTCCTGCGCCAGACGGTCCACGGTTTGCTGGAAATCCTCGCTGCCCAGGCGTTCCTCCAGCGTGCGCATTACGGCCTTGGCCTCGGCAAGCTTTACCTGACGATAGACGCTCTCCAGCAGCGTCACCTGAAACAGCCAAAGAAGGGCCAGCAGCAGCGCGCAGAAGGCGAGCAGGTAGAGGAAGACCTTGCCTTTGATGCTCATCGTTCACCCTTCCAGGCGATAGCCCATGCCGCGCAGCGTTACCACGATTTTGGCGTACGGCCCGAGCGATTTGCGCAGGAGCTTGATGTGTGTGTCCAGCGTGCGGTCGTCTCCAAAGAAGTCGTATCCCCATACGTCGCTGAGCAGCTTTTCCCGCGAGAGGGCTATGTTGCGGTTTTTAAGTAGATAGAAGAACAGGTCGTATTCCTTGGGTGACATGGCGGCTTCCTCGCCGTCCACCGTTACGGTACGCGCGGTGGCGTCCACGCACAGGCCCTCGCGGCTCCATACGTCGTGCCGGCCGGCGGCGGCCGGGCGTGCCCGCCTGAGAATTGCCTCGATGCGCAGCATCAGTTCTTTGGGAGAAAAAGGTTTGGTGACATAGTCGTCGATGCCTAGCTCGAAGCCGTGGATGCGGTCGTACTCCTCGCCGCGCGCGGAGAGCATGAGCACCGGAACGTCCGATTCCTTGCGTATTTTGCGCACGGTGGAAAAACCGTCCAGCTCCGGCATCATTACGTCCATGACGATCAGGTCAAAGGGTTCCCGCCCGGACATGGCGATAGCCTGCAGGCCGTTCTCCGCCATGGCGGCGCTATGGCCTTCGTACCGTGCGTATTTATGGATGAGTTCGCGGATCTTCGTCTCGTCGTCCACAATGAGCAGCCGCGCCATTTGCCGTCACCCCGCTTGCTTCCAAATATGCCACGCACAGCGTATCTCTACAATGTGACGGCCGGGTGACGGCGGTATGAACGCACTGTTAAACCCGCGCAGAAAGCGCCCGCCCCCGAAGAGGGTGCGGGCGGCAGAGTAGAGAGGGGCGGATATGGCTGTGCTGCGGCTTGGCAGCGCTGCGCTTAGTTGGCGGGGAGCGTGGATGGGGTCGCCTTGGACGGACGTCTGCCGTCCTGGCCGTGGCCGCCAAGCTCCATGCCGGGAACGCCTCCGCCGATGCCCATGCCGCCGGGCATGCCGCCGCTTGAGCGCAGGCTGGCCGCCTGCTGGGTGTTGCGGTCCTTCATGGTCTTGGCGGTGTCCGCGTCCAGCAGGCCGTTTGCCGCATACTGGTCGATCAGCTGGTTCTCAACGGTAACCTGCTGATCCAGAAGGTTGTAGATGGCATCCTTCTGCGCCTGCGTCATAGCGGCCCATTTCGCCTTGACGGCGTCCTGCTTCTCCTTTATGGCGGCGCGATCGGCTTCCATCTTGGCCTTTTGTTCATCGGTTATGGCCGGCCGTTTTTCATAAGGCAGATCGGTTTTGGTGGCGCCGTCGGCGGCCAGAGCCGTGGTTGCGGTGATACCCAGGGCGGCGGCTAGTCCCAGGGCGATCCATGTCTTGTGCAGCTTCATTGGCATCATCCTTTCCGGTGGGGCAATCAGTGCTTCCTGCGGAAGCCCATACACAGCATATCTCGTTGATGTGACGGACGTGTGAGGGTTTCTTGAATTCCGCATGACCAAAAAAGCCCCGCCTTGCGGCGGGGCTTCGCGAAGCGCGCTTCGGTATGAGGTTAAGGGAGCAGGTCGAAAGCGAAGGCGCGGTACTGCTCGCCGCCCCAGGTGGCGGTCGGCTCGAAGCACACGGCGGTGACGTCCTCGTCGATGTCCACGAACACCAGGCGTTGATAGTTCCCTTTTACTTCGACGGTCTTGGTGCCGCCGTCCGCCAGGGTGAGCACCAGACGGAAATCGCGGACCATGGTCTTGGGCACGTAGGTGGCCTTAGCGTCCAGGAAGTAGCTGGCGTACATGGGCTTGCGGTGGAACTCGCCCTCGGGCTGCGTAACGCGCTCCAGGTCGCTGTCGAACACGAAACGCGCCCGCGCGACCCGGCGCGGGCTGCTGAAGGAGTAGGCCGCATACGCGCCCTCGCCGCCGGTCCAAACGTTATTGCTGCCCGGACGCGGGCGGTCCACGCCGCAGCGCAGCGCTTCGGCGTTTGCGCCGTTGGAGGCGAGGCTGGCTTCGCGGGTAAGCGCCGAAAGCTCGCGCTGGGCGAAGGGAAGCCAGCTGTCGTCCAGCATGAGCGTTTGCTGCAGCTGCCTTAGGTGCTTTTCGTATACGCCGCGCGGCGAGGTGCCGTGCTGCGTGGCGATGGCGGCGGCCGTGCCCACGGCCTGACCGATGGTGGCGCAGGTGGCCATAACGCGCGTGGCGCTCATGGCGGCGTGCGTAACCGAGATGTTGCGTCCGGCGAACATCAGGTTGGCGATGTTCTTGGAGTACATGCAGCGGTAGGCGATGCCGAAAGGGGAGGGAGCGGGGTGGAAGATGGTGGGTTTTTCGCTCGTGCGGAATCCGCCCGGATGGTGATCGTCCATGGTCCAGCCGCCGTAGGCCACGATGTCGTCAAACTTGCCTTCGGCCCGCACGTCGTTTTGCGTCATTATGTAGTCGCCGACATAACGGCGGCTCTCGCGCTTGCCGGGCAGCATGCCGATCCAGTCCAGGTCCAGGTTGTCGTTCTTGCCTTCATAGTCCGGCGAGTTCTTCACGTAGTCCCACATGCCGTAGGCCACGCCCAACAGCTCGTCGCGCAGCTTTTCCGTGTCGTCGATGGAGTTGCCCATACCGCCCAGCTCAAGGTACCAGAAGTTTTCCCCGCGCCGCATGTCGGACTTCAAGTGCGGGCGACGGTGCGGGAGCATCTCCTTGGTGTACTTCTCCGCCCAGAAGGGCGGGATGTATTCGCGCTTTTCGGTGGTCTCGCGCGCCTGGATGAGGCAGCTCATGCCCATGGTGCGCTGGTCGGCCACGGGCGGGGCGATGTCCTCACCAAACTCGGCGCTGGCCTCACGGCCTATGCGGAACTCGGCGCCCGTAAGCGGGGCCAGGACGGAATCGCCCGAACAGTCGGCGAAGATGGACGCCGTCACCTCGTGGTACTTCTGTGTGGTGGATTGCCAGCCGCGGATGGAAACGATCCGCTGGCCGTCCATGACCGCGTCCAGGCAGGAGCAGTTGAGGATTAGCTCGACGCCCGGCTGGAAGCGGGCCTTTTCGAACATGATGGAATCCCAGATGGAATAGTTTTTATACGGGTTGCGGTAGTAGTTTTCCATCATCAGTTCTTCAATGATGCCCGTTTCGCGGTTGTTTTCGCCGTGTGCGCCGCACACCCACATCCGCACCTCGCTGGAAGCGTTGCCGCCCAGCATGGGCCGATCCTGCATGAGCGCCACGCGTGCGCCGTGCCGCGCCGCCGCGACGGCCGCGCACAGGCCGGAGAGCCCGCCGCCCACCACGCAGAAGTCTACTTCGTGCTTGATCGTTTGAAATGCCGCCATGTTCCACCCTCCCAGTCATTTCGGCAGTCATGCGAAAATCGCTGCCATGTCTTACCTTCATGATGAGGCATGGATACAGGAAAGTCAACTCTCCTGTTTTGAGGTTGACATGGGAAACCGCGCTTGCTACACTCCCCAGCGGAGGGGATGTGCTTGCAGAACCGAACGAGATCGGTCGCCCTGTGCGGGCTGATGGCCGCGCTTACCGCCGTGTCGGCGTTTTTGCGCTTTCCTTTGCCCGGCACGGCGGTGAGTTTTACCCTGCAAACGGGCGTTGTGCTCCTTTCGGGCCTGTTGCTGGGCGGCAAGCGGGCCGCGGTGGCGCAGGCGGCGTACGTGGCCGCGGGGCTGCTGGGCGCGCCGGTGTTTAGCCGCGGCGGCGGGGTCTCCTACGTACTGCAGCCGGAGTTTGGGTATTTACTCGGTTTTGTTCTCAGCGCGTATGTGAGCGGCCTGTTTGCCGCCGGGGGCTGTACGCTGCGGCGCGCGCTGCTGGGCTGTGCGTGCGGCATGGGTGCAGTGTATGTCATCGCGCTTCCCTACGTGGCCTTGCTTTCCTATCTGATGACGGGAAAGGCGCTTGCCGCACGCACGCTGCTCGTCGGGTACTGCGCGTCTTTTCTGCCGCTGGATGCGGCCAAGGCGTTCGGCGCGGCCTTTCTTGCACTTGCCCTGCGCAAGCGCCTGCCGCGGATGTTTTAGGGAACCAACTCCGGCCGCCTTTCGTCTAATGGGCGAAGGGAAGGATAGAATTGATGAAATGGAAACGAAGCTTCGCGGTGCTCGCCTTCGGCGCGTTCCTTACGGCTTCCTGCGCCGGGTGCGCGCAGTCGCTGGCTACGAGCGCGGAGCCCGCGCAGAAGGATTTGCCTGCGGCCTCGGCCTCGGCGGCACTAACGCCGGCAGCCACGCCGTGCGTGGAGACGAAGGTAGAGAAGACCGTGCTGAACGTTGAAGGATCGTTTGCTTCACGCCTGACGGCCGCCCTGGTTGCGGACGGCAAGCAAAACGTCGCCTTATCGCCGCTGTCCGTGCAGATGGCGCTTGCTATGGCTTACGCCGGGGCGAGCGGGCAGACGGCCGAGGAGATCAAACAGACGATGGGCTTTACGGCCTCCGCGCAGGAGGAAATTGCTAAGCTGGCCGACCTGATCGCCGCGTACGAACAAGCCGCCAAGGACGGTGCGTTCTCCTTAAGCATGGCAAACGCCGTGGTGGCCGACGAGAACCTGCAGTTGAAGGACGCATACGAAGGCCTGCTTGAGAGCCTGGGCGCACAGAAGATGCATACGGATTTTCAGGACGTTGCTAAGACGCTGAACGTGGTCAACGGCTGGGTGAAGGAGAACACGAACGGCAAGATCGACAAGATTCTCAGCGATGTTTCCCCCGGCACGGTGGCCTACCTGATCAACGCCTTGTACTTTAAGGCGGGATGGAGCCGGGTCTTTGCGCCCTCGCTCACCAAGCCGCAGGTTTTTCACAGCCCGCAGGGCGACGTGCAGGCGGACATGATGCACAACCAGCTGTCGCCGGCCCCTTACCTGGAAAACGAAACGCTGCAGGCCGTGCGCCTGAGTTTTAACGGCGGCTGCAGCTTCACCGCCTTTCTGCCCAAGCAGGGCCGTGAAACGGCCTTTGAAAGCGCGCTGGGCAAGGGCGAGCTGGACGGGTGGCTTCAGAGCGAGTGGCAGCCGCGCACGGTCGATCTGTCGCTTCCCAAGTTTGACGTGGACGAAGAAACGAGCCTGAAGGACGTGCTGTCGGCCATGGGCATGCCCACCGCCTTTACGGGCGACGCGGACTTTACCGGCTTGTCTGACGGGCGGTTCCTCATCAGCGAGGTGCTGCACCGCGTGGCCATGACCGTAAACGAGGAAGGCGCCGAGGGCGCGGCGGTTACGGCCGTTGCCGTTGCTGCGTCCAGCATGTATGTGGACAAAAACGAGCCGGTTGCCCTTACCTTTGACCGACCGTTCCTGTACGTTTTGCAGGACATCCGCAGCGGCCAGACGCTTTTTTGCGGCTGGGTGGCCGATCCGACCGCGAAATAATCCGGCAGTCGCTCCACGACAGGCGCGCGGTTCTGGCCGCGCGCTTTCGTTTTATGCCGGGGCTTTCCCGGCGGCTATACAAGAGCGCCGTATTTCGTTCGATATATGTACACGGCACAGCAAGAAAAAGGTCGAAATTGACAGCGGAGGGCGCCTTTGCTAGAATGGTTCTGCCGTTTACGCGGCAGGGTGATGCGATAAGGAGCGTATGAATGCCGGAGCTGGATAAGGTGCCTTCGGGGGTAGCGCGCGAGATCATTGAGCACAGCCCCGCCATCGCCCTTCGCATCGCCGAAAGGGACGGCCGGTGGGAGACGCTCTTCATCACCGACAACATTTCCGTCCACGGCTATCAGGCCGCGGAGTTTTTGGGCGGCGTTCTGTCCTGGCAGGATATCGTTCATCCGGAGGATCTGCCCTCCCTTCTGCGCTCGCGCAGCGAGCACGAAAAGAACGGCCTCGACCGCTACGCCGTGCAGTATCGCATCCAAACCCGCCGCGGAGACGCGGTGTGGGTGAACGAGGACTGCGCCGCGGTGCGCGGTCGCCATGGCGAAAGGCTGTTCACAGACTGCGTCATCTCCGACTACACCTTTGCGCAGGTGAGCATAGAGCGCGAGCGGGAGAGCCTGCAGCAGCACGCCGTACTGAACGAGATTTTGCAAAGCCTGTACGCCGTGGACGCCGAGCAGTCGCTGCACGTGCTGCTTGACCACGCCGGCAAGCACCTGGACGTAAGCCGCGTACTTCTTTTTGAAGACGATGAGGATCACGTCGCCTGCAAAGCCGTGTATGAATGGGACAACGGCGGCGTCGCCTCGCTCATCAAACACCGGCCGCTCACCTTTAACTATCAGAGGGACATCCCGGACATCTACGAGGATTTGTCGCTCTTCGGCGTGCGCGCCATCGATGCGAACATGGACGCCCAGGTGCCCCGGGTGCCCTACGACAAGGGCGTTGTGGCCGCAGCCATGTTTGCAGTGTACATGAACGGCGGCGAGCGCTACGGCTTCCTCAGCTTTGACGAGCGCTCCGCGCGCCGCATCTGGCATACGGACACGCTGGCCTTCTTGGCGAACATCGCCCGGTTGGTGTCCACGGCTCTGCAGCGCAAGCGCACCATGGAGGCGCTTGCGCGTACGCAGCGCATGTTCGAGACGGTGCTCAACTCCGTGAACACGCACATCTATGCGGTGGACCCGCAGACGAACCGCATCGTGTTTGCCAACGAGGTGTTTAAGCAGGAATTCATGCCCTTCTGCGAGGGGCGGCTGTGCTGGGAGCTGATCGGCGGAAAGCAGCTTCCCATGTGCACGAACTGCATGGAATGGACGCAGCGCGCCCTAAGCGATGGGGACGACTTTCCATATTTTGAGCTGTATGTGCCCGGAACGAAGGAATGGATGGGCGTGCAGTGTTCGCTGACCCGCTGGATTGACGGCCGCATCGTGCGTTTGGTGAACGCCCAGAAGATCACCGAGATGAAGCGTCAGGCCGAACACATCCGCCAGATGGCCTATTGCGACCACCTGACGGGTTTGCCCAACCGATATCGCTGCGATACGGAGCTGAAGGAGGCCATTGATGACGCGCTCGGCCGCGGCGAGATAGGCTACGTGCTCTTTATCGACATGGACGACTTTAAGATCATCAACGACGGCTACGGCCACGATTACGGCGACGCAATGCTCATCGAGTTCGCCCGCTTCCTTTCCGACGGGCTGCCGTATCGCCACAGCGTGTTCCGCTTTGGCGGGGATGAGTTTGTGGTGCTGGTGCCGCCCGTGCACGCCGGCCAGGTCGAGGAGATTATCGCCGCCATCCTTGCCCGCGCCCGTCAGCCATGGACGACGCTGGACAAGGTTTTCTACTGCACCGTGTCCATCGGCGTTGTGCAGTACCCCGACGGCGGGTGCGGCGTAACCGAGACGGTGAAAAACGCCGATATCGCCATGTACAAGGCCAAGAAAAAGGGCAAGAACAGCTTCGTATTCTACAGCGACGGCATGAAGGACGGTTCCATGCAGCGCGCCGAGATGGAACGCCTGCTGCGCGATGCGATCGCACGCGGGTTTGAGGGGTTCGAGGTGTACTATCAGCCCATTTTGGATTTGAAGACCGGGCTCGTCTGCGGCGCGGAGGCGCTGGTGCGCTGGTTCGACCAGGCCGGCCGCATGATCATGCCCGTGCAGTTCATCGCCCTGTCGGAGTATCTGGGGCTGATCGTGCCCATCGGCGAATTCGTGCTGGAGGAAGCCGCCGCGCTTTGCCGCGATATCAACGAGGTCATGCCGAGGTTTGTTATGTCGGTGAACGTATCCATGCGGCAGCTGGAACAGCAGGATATCTTCCGCCGCATCGAGAACATTCTGACAAAGGCCGGCGTGGACATGCGCAACATCGTGCTGGAAGTGACCGAGAGCATCGCCGCGGACGATCAGTCGCGCCTGCTTACCATCTATAACGAGCTGCGCAAGAAAGGCCTGCAGCTGGCGATGGACGACTTCGGCACGGGGTACTCATCGCTGAACAACATGCGCGAAATGCCCCTGGACATCGTCAAGATCGACCGGTCGTTCATACGCGACGTAACGAAGGACCCCTACGCGCATTCCTTCATCCACCTGATCACAAGCCTCGTGCACTCCATGGGCAAAACCGTCACCATCGAGGGCGTGGAGACGCAGGAACAGCTGAACTACTGCAACAAAGCCAACGCCGACACGGTTCAGGGTTTTCTGTTCCATCCGCCCCTCACCAAGGCGCAGCTGCTTGCATTGCTGCCTGCCCGCGCGCCGAAAGAGGCGGGCGATCAATAGCTGCGAGGAGGCGCCGTGTGGTCACAAATCGGGCGTTCTACAAAACCCTTCTGCGCATCGCGCTTCCCATGGCCTTTCAAAGCCTCGTATCTCTCGCCGTGTCGCTGCTGGACAACATCATGGTGGGGCAGCTGGGCGAGACGGCCATCTCCGCCGTGAGCATCTCCAACCAGCTCGCGGTTTTTTTGGCGTACTTTGGCATGGGCCTGGTGGGCGGGCTATCCGTGCTCATGTCGCAGTATTGGGGCAAGCGCGATATGGAGCGTATCAAAACGATTTTTGCCATGGCGCTGCAAATCGGGCTTTGCGTATCCTTTCTCGCCATGCTGGCCGTGCGGCTTTTCCCGGTGGCCGCCCTGTCGCTCATATCGGATAACCGGCCGGTGATCGCCGAGGCGGTGGGGTACATCACCATCGCCTGTTTTTCCTACGTGTTTTTCATCGCTGCAACCACCATGTCCGGCATGCTGCGGTGCGTGGAGGTTGTGCGCGTGTCCCTGGCGGTGGCTGTGTTCTCCTTCTTCGTCAACCTGGTCGGCAACTACGTGCTCATCTTCGGCAAATTCGGCTTTCCGGCCATGGGCATACGCGGCGCGGCCGTCGCTACGGTGATCGCCCGCGTTGTGGAGTGCGCCGTGGTGTTCGTGTACATGCTGTTCGTTCAGAAGGTGATTGTGCTGCGGCCGCGGGATTTTTTGCGGCGCGACATGCAGCTGATAGCCGACTGGGCGCGGCACGGGCTGCCCATTTTGCTGGGCGATATGCAGTGGGGGTTTGTGGGTGTGCTCAAATCGAGCATCATCGGCCGGCTGGGCACGAGCATGATCTCTGCAAACAACGTGGCCGACGTGCTCATGCAGCTGGGCATGGTGTTCTCATCGGGACTCTCAGGCGCGGCGTGCGTGGTCATCGGCAAAACGATCGGGCAGGGGGACCTGCCGCGCGTCCGGCAGTACTCAAACACCATTCAGGTGCTCTTCTGTCTGGTCGGCGTTTGCATGGCGGCCGTGGTGTTCTTTGGCCGGGGGCTGGTCGTGTCGCTATACGCTATTGAGGAAACCACCCGGCAACTGGCGCGCACGCTCATCGCCATCGGCGCATTTACGCTGATCGGCACCACGTACCACGCGGCCTGCTTTACGGGCATCAACCGCGGCGCGGGCGACGGGCGGTTTGTGGTGACGGTGGACATGATCTGCGGGTGGCTGGTGGTGCTGCCCCTCGCCGCGCTGTCCGCCTTTGTGTGGCATTGGCCGCTGCCCGTCACCTTCCTGATGATCCGCATTGACCAGTGCTTCAAGTGGCTTATCGCTTTTTACCGCCTGCGGGGCAACCGCTGGATTCACAGCGTGACAAGGGCATAGGGGAGGGACGCTCATGCCGTTTCGGCCGATCGCTTCGCGCAAGGTTTGCGATCATCTCTACGCCGTATGGTCCACGCTCGCCAACTTTTATGTGTACGACGCGGGGGAGTGCCTGCTGGCGTTCGATACGGGCGTCGCGCCTTACTTGGCCCGGGCGAAGATGAAGGCCCTTGGACTGGACCCGGGCAGGGTGACGCACGTATTTCTGACGCACTCCGACTTCGATCATACGGGCGGGCTGCGCGCCTTTCCAAACGCGCGGGTGTATCTGTCGCGGGCGGAAGAACCCATGGTGACCGGCAAGCAGGCGCGCCTGCTGGGCGTCGTGTGCAACCGCCGCCGCCAAGGATATACCGCTCTTTCCGACCGCGAACACGTGCGGGCCGGACAGGCGGACGTGGAGCTCGTTGCCGCGCCCGGCCACACGCCCGGTTCGGCCTGTTACCTGGTGGACGGGCGCATTCTCGTTGCGGGCGACACGCTGCAGCTGACTCTTGGCGGCCGCGTGGTGCCCTTTATGCCCCTGCAAAACATGAACCACCAGGAGGACAAACGCACCGTGGAGCGTCTGCGCGGTGAAGGCCTGTTTGAGCGCGCGGCGGTGATCGCGACGGGACACACGGGCGTACTGGTCAAGAGATAGAGGGCTGCCGCCAAAAGGGGGCGTGCTCTTGTACCTGATGCTGCTGCAAAAGGCCTTTCGCATCCGCACATGCAGCTGGTCGAGAGGATCGGCCCCATCCACGCCTACCGCGTGCTGCGCGACGCGCTGCCCGTGCCGCAGGTGCTGGCCGTGTTCCTGGGGCACCTGGGCCTGCGCGACATCCAGGTGGAGGAGCCGCGCATCGAGGAGATCGTACGCGCCCTATACGAGCGGCAGGCCGACCATATGAAGGAGGTGGATTGATGCGCAGGAAGGAAAAGGAGACAGGTGTCGCCATCGGGAAGGATCAGCGCCAGCGCGCCGCGGCGCACGTGAAGGCCTACCTGGAGGAGAACTTCGATCTGGAGGTTAGCCTCTTTCAGGCGGAGCTGTTTGTGGATTTTTTTTCGGATAAGGCGGCGGCCGCCTACTACAACAAGGGCCTTGCGGACGCACAGGCCTTTCTTTCCGAGCGACTGGAGGACATGTGCCTGCTGATGAAGGACGAGGAGGACGCGCGCTGAATTCTTCGATGTAAATAGTTGACAAATAAGGACTACAGATGTAATCTATAGATGGATTACATCTGTAGTCATTTAGAGGGGGGGGGAAAGATCATGCCTCCGATTCACATCTCCGACGCCGAGCAGCGCGTGCTTGCGGCCTTATGGGGCGCCCCGCCGCTTACGCTGGGCGAGGTGGCCTGCCGCCTGCCCGGAGAGGGCTGGAACGTAAAGACCGTGAAAACGCTTCTTTCGCGTCTTGTGGAGAAGGGCGCCGTACATGAGGAAGCCTCGGGGTCCCGCCACCGCTACAGTGCGCTGCTGCGGCGCGACGAGGTGGCAAACGACCGGATTGAGGGGCTGATTGCGCGCTTCTTCGACAACCGGCCGGAGGAAATGCTCGCCTTTTTTTGCCGGACGAAGAAGATTACGCGGCAACAGGCACAGGAACTGCTTGCCATGCTGGAGGAGGGAACGCAGTGAACGCTTGGCTTACGCACGTGCTGTTGTCGTCCGCGATCGGTACGGGGTTCGGGCTCTTGTTCCTGCTCGCGCGCAGGCTGCTCGCGGCACGGGCGGGTATAGCGTGGCGGGAACTCGCCTTCCTGTTGCTTGCCGTGTACCTGCTTGCGCCGGTGCGCCTGCCCAGTCCCACCAGCGTGTATGCGGCCGCGCCGGAGGGCATGCGGCGGGTAATGGAGGCTGCGCCAGTGCGCTCGCCTTTGCACAGCCGCTTGCAGGCGCAGACCATGGATGCGCCTGCTTGGGATGTGCCTTGGGAGAACGCGCTGCTTTTCCTGTGGGCGGCAGGCGCCCTTATCTCGGCGGCCGTGGCGGCGATGCGGGCCTTGCGTCTGCACCTCCGCCTTCGCGCAGCACGGCCCTGTGCCGCGGGCCGCGGCGGCCCGCTTCTGGAGCGCGCCGCGCACGAGGCGGGGCTATCCCAAACGCCCGCGCTCCTATGCTCGCCCGTTGGCCCGGCCGCGCGGGGTCTGCTGCATCCGGCGATTTATCTGTCCGAGGAGGCGCTCGCCCTGCCCGAGGAACAGCTGTATCTCGTGCTTTTGCATGAGGCCTTCCATGTAAAGCGGCTGGACGTAGGTAAGCTGATGCTTTGGCGCATCGTGCGGTGCGTTCACTGGTTTAACCCGATGGTCGCGTGCCTGCTGCGCGCGCTGCGCGAGGATATGGAGCAGGCCTGCGACGCCGCCCTGTTGCGCAGGCTTCCTGCCGGAGAGCGCGGTGTGTACGGGCATATGCTTGTGGCCATGGCCTCGTCATGGGGCCGGCATGGCCTGCCCACTGCAGCCCGGCACCCGCTCGCCGGGCGAATAAGGCATATCGCCCGTTTTCGTGTGCCATCCCAGGCGTTGGTGTCGTGCGCTGTTGCCGGCGTACTCGTTACGGCGGCGCTTCTGCTCACCGTGCCGCTGCCCGTACGGGCAGCGCAGACGGTGTTTCCCACGGCGGAGATTCTAGCGCCTCGTATCACGGTTTTTGATGCGCCGGCGTCTCCGGCCGCGTCGCAAGCCTCCTCCGCCGCTCCGCCGATGTCGCCTTCGCCTTCGCCGGTAATGCCTTCCCCTTTGCCGACGGCGACAAGCGGCGCGGCAGAAGCCCAACAGCCTGCAGCGGATATAGGGAATCCACCCAAGTACGGCGAGCCTGTGCCGTGGCATACGCTCTACGAAGACGGCTTGCTGCCCGAAGGCGAGCAGGTGAGCGTGGTGGACCTGCGCACCCGCCGGACCTTCACCGTCACCTGCCTTACGCCCAGTGAACGACATCTGGACTTTACGCCCTCCTCAACCGAGGATGCGAAAACCCTCAAGCGCGTGTACGGCGGCACGTGGAGCTGGGAGCGTCGCTCGGCGCTCGCATACGTGGGGGGTGTCTGGGTGGCGGCCTCCATGAACGGCATGCCGCACGCGCCGGACGCCGAATCGCTTGACAACGGCGTGGAGGGTCAGTTCTGCATGCATTTCCTTGGCAGCCGCAACGTCAACACCGGCCTTGAAGACAGGGGACATCAGGCCGCCGTGGCCCGCGCCGCCGGCCTGCGCTGAGGAGCTTCTCCGCGCCGCCCAAGGAAGCCTGCCCTCAATTGCGGCCAGCCATGGCCGGACAAACAAAGTCGCCCCCCGCGCGGCATACGCTTTAGCAAAGCAATGCGCGGGGGGTACGTGTATGATGTTTTCCCAAGGCCTGCTGTGGATGCTGCGCGAGTGCCTCTTCTTCCTTGGGTATGTGTCGGGCCGCAGCTCATTTCCGCCGCCGCTCCCGCCCGATGAGGAGCGCAAGTACCTAGAACGCCTGGCGACCGGCAGCGACGAGACGGCGCGCGCCGTGCTCATCGAGCACAACCTGCGCTTGGTGGCCTTTGTGGCCAACCGTTACCCGAACACAGGCATTGAGTACGACGATTTGATCTCCATCGGCACGATTGGGCTCATCAAGGCGATCTCCACCTACGACATCAAAAACGGCACGCCGCTTTCCGGCTATGCGGCGCACTGCATCCGCAATGAAATACTGATGGCCATACGCGCCCGGCGCAAGGTGAGCAACGAGACAGGCATGTACGAGCCGGTGGGCGTGGACAGGGAAGGGAACGAGATCAGCCTGCTGGACGTGCTGGGCACCGAGCCGGATACGGTGACGCGTCAGGTGGAGCAGAACCTGGACATGGCCAGGGTATACGCTCTGATGCGCAGCTACCTAACGCGCCAGGAGCGCGAGGTGATTGAGCTTCGCTACGGCCTGCTGGGCGCGAAGCAGCTGCCGCAGCGAGAGATCGCCCAGCTGATGGGCATTTCGCGCTCGTACGTATCGCGAATCGAAAAACGCGCCATCGAAAAATTGAACCGCGGCCTGGAACGGCCGAACAACTGATAGTGCAAAGAAATCCAATTTGTGATACTATGATGACGCACTGCGATATTCGATGTAACATGATGGAGACGATACGTATGAGGCTTGCACTATGTGGTTGTGTGCCCTTGACGGAGAGCGACAGGAAGCTGCGGGGTTATTCCCCCACCTCCGAGGGATGTGTGCGCGGATACGCCAAGGGATTTGCGCAAAACGGCGTAACAGTGAATGTTATCAGCGCGACGCCTTCTGCGAGCTACCCAAGAGACAAGAGGGTGTTCTTCCCCGGAGGGCCCATTGCGATGGGCGCGCAGGTGAAGGGCGAGGCGATCCCTTACCTGAATATTTCGGGCGTCAAACAGATCGCTCTCTTTGTGGGCACCTTCTTTTTTCTTCTTCGCTGGGGGATACGCCACCGAAGGGAGAAGGATAAGGCCGTCATGACCTTTGTATCGTTTTCCGCGCCCATGATCGCGGTGTATTTGGCCGCGCGCCTGTGCCGTATGCCTTACCTCGTGCTGCTCATGGATCCTGTTTTGTTTGTTACCAAGGCGCATCCTCTCAAGAAGATCCTCGTATCGATCGACAATACCTTTGTGCGCTGGACGGTCCGGCACGCAAACGGCGTATACAACCTTACAAAGGATCTGGCCCAGACGTATGCGCCAGGGCGCCCCGCCTGCCTGATGCGCTGCGGCATGGATCCCGAGGAGCTCAGGCCGGGCTCCCAGCAGGAGACGAAGGGGAAGCGCGTCATCGTATATTCGGGTGCCTTTGACTCGAGATATCTCATCTCGCTCATGCTGGAGGCGTGCGCGCAGCTGAACCCGGAGCTGTATGAGCTGCACGTGTACGGCAGGGGCGAGCTGGATCACCTGCTGGACGAAGCGGCGGGAAAGTACCCCCATATCAAACGAATGCCCTTTGTTCCGCGGCAGGAGCTGCTGGATGCGCAGCGCCAGGCCAGCCTGCTCCTCTCGCTGAAGGATCCGCTCCATCCCTTCGTACCGTACTGCTTTTCCTCCAGGCTGCTTGAGTACCTGGCCAGCGGGACGCCCGTGCTGATGACGCACACCCACGAGGCGGATGCGTTCGGCGATCTGGTGGAGGTGGCGCACGACCTCACCCCGGAGGCGGTCGCCCGGGACATTGTGCGCCTGTGCGGCATGAGCGAGCAGGAGCGCGCCCTGCGCCTGCCCCGTCTGCGGGCGGCGCTTGAGCGGTTTACCTGGCAGGAGAACGGACGGGAGATGACCGCCTTTTTGAGGACCATTGTGGACAAGCCCTGCTGACGGCGCGCCGAGCGAAGGCGTGAACGGCCTTACTCCGCCCGTTTGGCCGTTGCGAGCGACGATCTGAAGCGGCAGGCAAACCATGAGGTTCGCCTGCCGCTTGTGTTGCGCGTGCGGGCTAGGGGTTGATGATCCAAAGCCCGCGCTGCGGCGTGCTGAGCATGATGCCGCCGCCGGCGGTCACCTGCACGACCTCCTCCTGGCACACGCGCCCGCGGGAGGTGAGGATGGCAGGCTCCAGCGTAAATGTCATGTTCTCCTCCAGAACGGAGTCCAGGCAGCCTTTGGTTGCGCTGATGCCGGCCGCGATGCCGCCATTGTGCGCAAAAAGGCCGATTTCGTGACCATAGCCGCCGCTCCAGCCGTCCGGATAGCCGCACACCTTCATCACGCGGTCGCCGATGGCCGTCAGGCTGTTCGAGTTACTGCCGGTCCGCATGGCGGCGCACACCTCGCGGTTCATCAGCTGCAGGGTGCTCAGCGCGCGGCGTACCTCCTCACAGGGCTCGCTCTCACCTTCCGCCATGGCATAGAAAGTTCGCTGGTTGTCCGAAGAAAAACCGTTGACGCGCACGCCCAGATCGACGTTGACGACGTCGCCCGGTTGGATGTATACGTCGGCGGGTGGGTGTTTGCACATATAGCTGGAGCGCGGGCCCACCGAGACGAAGGGGTTGTTGGGCGGGCACCAAGCATAGTCCCAGCGGTGGTCGGCGATGATGCCCTGAAACAGCTTCTGCACGTCCGCGCCGGACATCCCAAGATGCATATGCGGCCGGGCTTCCTCATACACCCGCATCGCCATGCGCACCGCGTGGGCGATCCGTGCGACCTCCTCGTCGCTCTTTTTGCCGCGCACGCATTTCATAACGGGCTCGGAGGAGACGATATCACCGGCGAAGCCCGCGGAGGCAAGGCTGCGCTGAACAAGCAGATAGTCCGAGTAGCTCAGGCCGTCGGCGGAGGGATCCTGCGCGGAAAAATTAAGCGCCAGCTTGGCCATGGGCAGACGCGCACGAACGGCGTCGGCGATGGCCGCCGAAAAGCCGGCAATGCCGCTGTATAGGATAACCTGCGTAAACAGCCCGGAGGCTGCGAACTCCTCGCTCTCCAGAGCCGTGCAGATACAGATGCGCTCGCCGTCCTTGCTGACGAGCACCGCCGAGCGCATAAGCACCTCGGCGGGCATCAGATACGTGATGGCCGGTTCGGTGAGGAAATGCGATTCCCGGCCAAGGGTCAACCACGCGTCGATTCCGTTTGCTTGTAGGGCGCTTATGGCGCGGCCGAAGCGCTGGTGAAAGATCATGGTTCCACCTCTGTGCAAGACGGGCTGGCTGTCGGCCGCTAGAGGCCGCCTGCCAGCCACTGGCCGATATTGTCCCACAGCTTGGGGTACAGCGCCCACTGGTTCATGGCGGCGGGGGCCCAGTGCGGGCCGCAGTCGGAGGCCCAGGCCGCGACGCGGCCCTTGCCGTATGTGCCGGTAGCCAGAATAGGATCGCCGTTGAAGGTGACATGCGCCTGGGCATCCGGCTTTAGGATGGACTTGTTGTAGCCCAGAATGTAGGGCCACTCGGCCGGTAGACCGTCCAGAATGGGGTGCGAGCCCGGTATGCACGTAAGGTCGGCGCCCTCAGGCACCTCCATGCGGTCGTCGTGCGGCAGGAAGACGACGGGCATGATCTGCTCGATGTGCGTGTCCTTCCATTTGCCCTTGGCGTCCATGCCCTGAAAGGTCATATAGCCGCCGATCATGCAAAAGCCGCCGCCTTCGGCCACATACTGCTTGGTGAGCGCCAGCAGATTCGCCACACGCTTGCCGGTGCGCACCATCTCGGGCAGCAGCAGAAAAGTGTTGGAGCCCACGTCGGAAAACATGACCGCGTCATATTTCCTCAGCTCGTCCAGCGTGCGCGGATATTGCCGGCTGACCATATGGCAGGGAATGTGCGTACAGCTGTGACCAAGCTTCTCGAAGACCTCGCGCATCACGCCGAACGCCTCGCCGTAATTCGTCTCGGAGAAATGGTCGATCCCCTTGTACTCCGTCGTTGTGAAGAAGCACGACTCGCCCACAAACAGGATGCGCAGGCTTTTGCCCATGGCGGTTCCCTCCATTTGTATTTCGGGTATGAATCTGCCGGCGGACGCAGTGGCGGGTTTATCGCCCATATACATTTCGGTTGCTCGTGCAGTTTTCCTCTTCCTGTAAGCGATGTCTTTCAGTGCGCTCGATAGCGATGCGTCGGCCGCTGGCGCGCCCTTTAACAAACCGGATTTTTGTTATAGTAAATACACTAAGCATCAAGCATAACTTTGTATTTCGCGATACGTATCGAAAACGAGACCCGAGAAATGAAAAAATAGACGTACCGACAACCGAATAGGGCATGAGCGCCGGACAAGCACTACGTCTAGGCCGATCCGCAAATGCTGCGACAGGGAGGGCCAACACGTTTGCCGTTTGATCATCCGCGACTGCTGCGTCCGTGCCGGCTTACGCGCCCAAACGCAAGGAGAGGGAGAGCTCACTCTTCTACCTAAAGCGCAACTATATCCCGCATCTGCTGCATCACTTAACGCGGCAGGCGCAATTGCCCGCTCATCGGCCTTCGGCATAGATGCGCGGACCGCATGCAGAGCTGAACGCCGGGAATGACCTTGCGCTCGCCTTCATTTTGGTATAGGATAGAGGGCGAGGTGGTCAATCGTTGGGCATCATGGCGCGCCCGGACGCTTGCGCGGCGGGCGTGTGGGACATCGACATCGGCGGCCTTTTGCGCCTGGGCGTGCGCGGCTGTATCGTCGATTTGGACAACACGATCGCCCCCTGGAACTGCCGGGACGTGGCGGACAAGGCGCGCTACTGGCTGAGCGACGCGCGGGCGGCTGGGCTGTGCGTGTGCATCCTGTCCAACAACCATGCGGGCCGCGTGCGCCCGGTGGCGGACGCACTGCGTGTTGAATTCTTATGCGACGCGAAAAAGCCTTCGCGTCGCGCTTTTTGGCGCGCTGCCGACCTAATGGGCGTGCCGCGGGAGGCCTGCGTGGTGATTGGCGATCAATACTTCACCGACGTTGTGGGCGGGCATCGCGCGGGCATGCGCACGGTGCTCGTGCGCCCCCTGCACACGGACGAGTTCATTGGAACGCGCGCCGTGCGCCCCGTGGAGCGCCTTGTGCTTGCCGCGCTTCACGTGCGGCGATGAGCTGCCGCGCGGCGCTGCCCGCCGCTTTGGCGGCCCTGGGGTTTGCCGCGCTTGCGGCCTGGCGGGGCGACCCGTCCATCCTTATCTGGTACGGGCCATTGCTGGCCGGACTGGCCGTATGCACCGCCGAAGATGTGCGCACGCGCCTGGTGCCCGGTTGGGCGCTGTGGGCGCTGCTTGCGGCGGGCTGTGTTCTGGCGGCGCTGCAGGTGCGTCTCGTTTGGACGCAGGCGCTGCTCGGCGCGGCAGTGACCGGCGGAGCGCTTCTCGCCGCGCTGGCGCTGGGCGTGTTGCTTACAGGGCAGCAGGCGCTGGGCGGGGGCGATATCAAGCTGGCCGTCTGCGCGGGGTTGTTGTTGGGCGTGCGGGACGGGCTGCTCGGGTTGCTCATCGCGGTGGTTACCTGCGCGCTGGGCGTGCTCGCCTGGCGGGTTTGCGGACGGAACGTGCGCAAAGACGATCATCTGCCGTTCGTGCCTTTCCTGTCGTTTGGGTGGGCGGTCTCAGGCCTTTTTGGGGCGCAGATGGTGTGCGCATACCTGCGCATGATCGACGCGTTTGTCGCGCGGCTGTAATGAAGAGGAGGGTGTTCATGGTGCGCTTTGGGCCTGCGGGCAACGAACAACGCTTTTACGACCAAGGGCACAAGCATACGGTGGATGCGCCGGCCTGGCTGAGCGGCCAGGGCCTGAACGCCTTTGAATACAGCTTCGGCCGCGGTGTGAACATCCAGGAGGAGAGCGCACGAAAGGTGGGGGAGGCCATGGCGGCGCACGGCATCGCCTTAAGCGGCCATGCGCCCTACTTCATCAACCTGTGCGACGAAACGCCGGAAAAGAAGGAGAACAACCGGCGCTGGCTGTGTGATTCGGCCCGCACGGTGGACTTCATGGGCGGGCGGCGGGTGGTGTTCCATCCTGGCGCGGTAGGCCAGATGGACAGGCCGGAGGCCCTGCGCGCGGCGCTTCGGCAGCTGCGGGAGGTCATGGCCTATCTGGACGATCAGGGGCTTGCGCACATCACCCTCTGCCCGGAGACGCTGGGAAAGAAGGGGCAGTTCGGGCACCTTGCGGAGGTGCTTGCGTTGTGCGAGGCGGACGAGCGGCTCATCCCCTGCATCGACTTTGCCCATCTGCACGCGCTGAGGGGCGGCGCCCTTTCCTCTCCCGAGGCGTTTGAGGCGGTGATCGCGCAGGCGCAAGGCGCGCTTGGCGAGCGGATGCGGTGCTTTCACGTGCATTTCTCCCGCATCGAGTACACGAGCGCCGGCGAGAAGCGGCATATGACATTCGCGGATGAGGCGTTCGGACCGGATTTTTGTCACCTAGCCCCGCTCGTGAAGGGGCGCGGATGGACCCCAACCTTCATTTGCGAGTGCAAGAATACGCAGGCCACCGACGCCTGCGCCATGCGCGCAATCTGGGAGAGCGCATAGGCCATGCGGGAAGGGCGGCCGGACACCCGGATATCCCTTTGTGCGTTCTGTGAAGAAGGCACGTACAATCCGGCGACACAGGGCCGCGACGGCAATGCACCGACGCCGCGAGCTGCATCAAGACGGTGAAAACCGGCGGCTGGTACGGCGTGCGGCCACAGCAGCCTTGCCAGGCGAACATCACGCTCCTTACTCGGCGGGGCGGCGCTTCGCAGCCGCAGGCGATCATTTTTGTGCAAGCGCCGGACCAAGAGGTGAAGACGCAGGTTTAAAACGACAATCCCGGCCCTTGGCCGGGATTGTCGTTTCATATTAAGCCGGAGCGGTGACGCCGTTATTAGCCGATCATGCCGGTCAGAACGGGACGGGGCTGCTCAAAGTAGTCGATGCCGTCGAAATTGACGACAAGAAGCGCGCCGGTCGAGGCGATGATGCGTACGGACGTCAGGTTCACGTCAAGAACCACGCCGATGATATTGGCCCCGTTCTCTACGAAGATACTCACGGGATAGCCGATCAGGTTTGTAAACGATTGAAACATGTGTCTGTCTCCTTTGTTTTTTATGGGAACTCCTTGGTAATCCAGGGGTATCCACTGCCCTATACCATATGGCTTGGCCGCGCTTTTTGTGCGCTAAACGTGTCAAATGAAAAGCGCAGGACGCGTAAAAACGACAAAATGAATAATTTGTTGAAACTTGTTGCAAGGCAAGCCAAAATGTACTATAATACAAAACGTTCCATCATTAAACATCACACGGCCAAATATCCTCGATTATCAGCATCTTTATGCAAATTTGTCATTCGTAATATAGCATAAACATAAGCGTTGTATACAATAAAGTATCTACTAACTGCTGGGTCTGTTCACGTGTCTCCCCACAATATGTAGAAAAAAGTCGTGACAGCCGTAGGCGCCGGCCAGAGGAGAGATGGACATGTCTTTGCCTGCGCACAATCCGCTGCTTCGTATGGAGCTGCCTTATGCTGCCGTTCGCCTGGATTTTGTCACGCAGGAAGGTTATTCGTTTGCTCTCTCCGTGGGCTATATGAACGAGGCGTGCAAGAGCATGTTTGGCAGCCCCGCAGGCGAAGAGCGGGCGGCGGAGGACATGTTTCCGATGGACGCCCCGCTTTTGCGCGAGTGGACGCACCTTTTCTTTCGCATTGACAAACCCGAGCATTTTCCCGTCTACGTGCGCGCCAGCGGCCAATGGTACCAGTGCGACGTGCGCCGTGAGAAAAACAGCCTGTTCCTGCGCTTTGACCCAGCCCAGCAGGCGGATATTGGCGGCATGGAGCAACTGATGCGCGAGCGGCAGATCGTGCACGAGTCCATGACGAAGGAGCTGCACTGGGAATTCAACTTTTCCACCGGCATGGCCTTTTTGTCCGCCGACGCCGCGCGCTTCGTCGGCATGGGGGAAATGGCCTGCTTTATGCCGCTGGAGAGGCTTTTCCGCATGATGCCGGAGGATGATTTTTTACGTTTGCGCACCGCGCTTGGGCGCACGACGGGCACGGGCGCCCCCCTGGAGCACCGCATGAACATCCCCGGCCGTGATGCGCCCGTGTGGCTGCGTTCCCATGGATTGGGCACCTATTCTCAGGCCGGGGAGCTCACGCGCGTGGTTGGCTTGTCTACCGACGTCACCGATTACCGCCGCACTCTGAGCGAGTTGACCGGATCGGAGCGGCGTTTTCGCACGATCGTGGAGAGCGCGCTTGATCTGGTCATCGTCGTCAACCGCGAAAACGAAATCGTCTATGTTTCGCCCGGCGGCCTGGAGCGCTTTGGCGTGCAGCAGGAATCACAGCAGGGTGCGCAGCTGATGGATATGATCGTTTGCCGTTCCGACCGCCGCCTTGTGGAATGCGCATACGGCCGGGTGCGATGCCGCGGCGTGCGCGTGAGCGTGCGGCACCGGTACCTGCAGCCGGATGCCAGGGAGGAGCGCTGGTGCGAGACCATTTTGGCGCCCATGGGCGGGGACGGCGAGGTCATCTGCATCGTGCGCGACGTAACCCAGGAGAGGGAACGCGAGCGCGCCTATGCCTTCGCCAGCACGCACGACGCCTTAACGGGGCTTCGCAACCGCGCTTACTTTGAGGAGAAACTGCGCGAGCTGGACGTGGAACGCACCAGGGACGCTTGCCTTGTGCTGGCCGACCTGAACGGCCTGAAGCTGACGAACGATGCCTTCGGCCACAGCAAGGGCGACGAGCTGCTGCGCGATATGGCCAAAGCGCTCCAGGAGGTCTTCCGGCCGACCGACGTACTCGCGCGCATCGGCGGAGACGAGTTCGCTGCCATACTGTACGACATTACGCGCGAACAGGCGGACGAGCTGTGCGAGCGCGCCCGTACGCTTTTTACTACCAGACAGTGCCTGGCCATCCCCGTGTCGGTATCGCTGGGCATGGCGGGCAAACAGGACGCTTCCGTGTCCAGCAAGGATCTGTTCTGTCAGGCCGAGAGCTGCATGTACGCCAACAAGCTGCTCGAGAGCAAGAGCATGCACTCGCAAATCATTGCCTCGCTGAAGGAAACATTGAAGCAGCGCAACATGGAGACGGCCGACCACATGCGCCGCATGGAGATCATGGCCGAACGCATGGGGCGAAAACTGGGGCTGCTGACGAGCGAGATCAACAACCTGATGTTGCTGGCGTCGCTGCACGACATCGGCAAAGTATCCATACCGGACGACGTGATCAATAAGCCTGGTTTCCTGTCCATGGAGGAGTGGGCGATTATGAAGACCCACTGCGAGGTGGGCTATCGAATCGCCATGGCTTCGCCTGAGCTCAACTGCATAGCCGAGAGCATTTTGACGCACCACGAGCGCTGGGACGGGCGCGGCTATCCCTACGGTCTGACGGGCAAGCGCATACCGTTGCTGGCGCGTATGCTCTCGGTGATCGACACGTACGACGTGATGACCAGCGAGCGCGTGTACAAAGGCGCTGTGCCGCATGCTACGGCCATCGCCGAGTTGCAGCGTTGCGCCGGTTCGCAGTTTGATCCGGCCATTGTGAAGCTGTTTGTGGACTTGTTTGATACACGCGATAAGACCGCGCTGCTTCCCATCTGAGCCGGGCGTTTATGTACCGCACAGCGGGATGCATTTGTGCATCCCGCTTTTTTCCCCCTTATTAAGGGTGTCGATTGCACGCTTTGCGTCGAAAAACTGCAGCGTTGAGGTTCTGCGCGTTGTTGGGTATAATTGGGTCGGGCGCGAGGCATGGCGGGCGCGTCGGGCTGCGGACGCTTGGTGCGCTGGGCGAGATGCTAACCGGGTTTCGCGTTTGCGGGCGGCGTGCAAGGACATACGCGGGCTTATGCTCAACGGCGCGTTGCATAGATGAAAGGCGCGTGAAACAGATGGGACTGAGCGGACTTGAGCGCTTTTTGCGAACCATCGAGCGGGCGGATGTAGACCGTCCGGCCTGTTGGCTGGGTATGCCGGATCCGTCCGCCTTACCCGGGCTGTACGCTCATTTCGGCGTGAGCGACATACGCCGGCTGAAGCAAGCGGTGGGCGACGATATTTACCCGGTGGAGATGCCCTACCAATCGCCGACATCCAGCCACATCTATGCGGCGTTCGATTTTACGCTGCCCGGACGCGATGCATTGCAGGAACGAACGCTGACTGCGCCGGGCTGGTTTGCGGACGCCGCGGACATGTCCGCGCTGGACGGATTTCCCTGGCCGGATCCTGAGCGCTACATCGATACGCGGGCCTGCGCCGCGGCCGTAAGCGACGTGCCGCAAGGCAGGGCCGTGCTGGGCGTACTGTGGTCGGCCCACTTTCAGGACGCGTGCGCGGCCTTCGGCATGGAAACCGCCCTCATCCGCATGCTGGAAGCGCCGGAGCTGTATCAGGCCGTGGACGAGCGCATCGTGGACTTCTACCTGCGCGCGAACAAGGTGTTCTATGAGAGCACAAAAGGGCGATTGCACGCCGTGCTCATCGGCAACGACTTGGGCAGCCAATCGGGGCTGATGCTCTCTCGCGCGCTCATCCGCAGGCTTGTGTTGCCCGGCGCCAAGCGGTTGATCGATCAGGCGCACAGCTATGGCGTGAAGGTGATCTATCACTCGTGCGGGAGCGTGTCCGAGATATTTGACGATCTGCTGGAGGCGGGCGTGGACGCGCTGCACCCCATTCAGGCCCTGGCGGCCGGGATGGACGCAGAGGGGTTAGCGCGGCGCTTCGGCGGCAAGGCGAGCTTTTGCGGCGGCGTGGATACGCAGGAGTTGCTGGTGCGGGGTACGGAGGCGATGGTGGAGGACCGGGTAAGCGCGCTACGCGCTCTCTTTCCTACGGGGCTCATCGTATCGCCCAGCCACGAAGCGTTGCTTGCGGATGTGCGACCGCAGAACGTGGGAGCGCTTTTTCGCGCGGCCACGCGGGTGGGCTGAACGCGCGATATGCTTTTCGCTTGTTCACCGCGCACGGATCCGAAGAGGGAACGTACGGTTCACCTGAGGCGGCTGCTAAGGGTTACGATTACATGCAGAAAAGCACGCGATGACGGGCTTTTCTGTAGGTTGCGAATGTCTGCCTGTCGCCTTGACAAACCACATCGGTGAGGATGTGCGAACGCCTTGTCCCCGTCGCATACGCCATATCACCCTCCTTTGTGCGGGATAAGGATGTGACAGCCTATAAGGACACGGGAGGCGCCGCCTCCCGTGTCCTTATTCCCATACTGTCGCGGCGGTTATGGAAAACCGCCGCTTCCCGTCAAGTGTTCTGATCTGGCACAACCCAGATCAGGAACACAGCCGTTTCTTTTGTGCTCAGATACTACGGATATAGAGACTACCGCTCATAAAGCCGACCAAGCTCTTGGTTACATCCTCTTGGATGACATCCTTATGGAGGAGCAGCATGAGCCTGCTTCCCGCGGGTACTGGGACGCTTAGGTTGTTCGCCATAGCTTCGAGCAGTGTACCCTTTGCTATGTTTCCGGTCAGGCCCGGCGTCAAGATGAGCTTTGTTTCGGGAATACCGATGAAATTTGTGGTGTTTTTCTTGTAGAACACCTGCGCATACATGTCGGCAGCAGAGGTCCCCAAGTCTACATTTTCAACGATAATCATCGATACGGCGATGTCGGTAATGACCATATCGCGGGCAGTGAAAAACGGGTGCGCAGAGAGGAGACCGTCGGTGATTACCAGTTCGCCACCGATAATGGGATGCGGGCACTCGCCGACCATGCCAAATCCTACTGAGTAGGGATGCTGAGCCCCCTCCATATAGATAGCAAAAGGCGCGCCGCTGGCATAGGGGATAATGCTGGATGTGTTGGCACCAGGCGGGCCTTGCGGGCCTTCGGGTCCGGCAGGGCCCGTCTCGCCCTGGATGCCCTGGGGACCGGCGGGGCCTTCTGGCCCGGCGGGGCCCGTCTCGCCCTGGATGCCTTGGGGCCCGGCGGGGCCTTCGGGTCCGGCAGGGCCCGTTTCGCCCTGGATGCCCTGGGGTCCGGCAGGGCCTTCTGGTCCGGCAGGGCCCGTTTCGCCCTGGATGCCCTGGGGCCCGGCGGGGCCTTCGGGTCCGGCAGG
>JAVBLU010000058.1:0-15446 GCA_031553225.1 Eubacteriales bacterium | reverse complement strand
CGATGGCGCACGGCGGCTGATAGCTGAAGAACTTGTCCAGCCGCTCGCGGCGCGTGGCGCTGTCCAACGAGTACAGGTAGGTCATCTCCACCTTGCCGATCACCTGCAGGCGGTCGTCGGCGAAGTACTCGTAGTAGCCGGAGAACTGAAGGCCCGGGCGGTTTAGGTCGCTCGTCTCCAGGGCGATCTCCTCGCCGGCGCCCTGGTTGATGACCTCCAGCTGCAGGCCTTTCTCAAACTCGTCGCGCGGTATCATCGCTGCGCCTCCAGCACGTACCTGCGCAGCGCCCTGGAGACGCCGCCGGAGCTGTTGTCGGCCGTTACGTAGGCCGCGGCCGCCTTGCACGCCTGCGATCCGTTCCCCATGGACACGGCGACGCCCGCCGCCGACAGCATGGGCAGATCGTTTTCGCTGTCGCCAATGGCCATGGTGTCGCGCATGTCGACGCCAAGGTACCCCGCCAGGAAGCGCAGCGCCTCGTCCTTGCCCGCCGAAGGCGACATGACCTCCACGAAATGGGGCTTGGACTTGGCGAACAACAGGCCCGGGAAAGCCTGCCGCAGCTCGGCCAGCCGCAGGGTGAGCTCGTCCGGGTCGCCGATGAACAGAAGCTTTTCGCTCTCGCGGGCGCATGCCCACAGCGGGCCGACGGCTCGGCCGGTGACGCCGGAGGAGATGCGGTAGCCCTCGGAGTAGGAGCAGTCGGCCTCGTACTCGTAGATGTCGCCGTAGTACGCCTGCAGGTACAGCCCGCGCTCCTTAGCCCAGCGCGCCACGTCCGCCACGTCCTTGGGCGGTATGCCCGCGCGGTGAAGCGTGCGGTAGCCGTCCAGATCCACCACGTGCGCGCCGTTGCAGGCCGCAAGGTAGCGAAGCCCCAGGTCGCGGGCATAGGGCGCGAGCGACAGGGCCATGCGCCCCGAACAGGGCACCACGAACGCGCCGGCCTCGGTTGCGGCGGCGATCGCGGCCCGGTCGTCCGGGTGGATGCCGTGCTGCGGCGTGAGCAGCGTATCGTCCATGTCCACGCAGATCAGGCGTATCAAAGGAAAACCTCCAATTTGGCCGGGGAAAGCCGCGCTTTGCGCCGGCGGGGAGAAATGCGACAGGAAACCGGAACCATTATAGACCATTGCGGGGCGGTTGTCGATGAAAAAGCCGGGACGGCGGGTGAAGGCCTGCACATTTTGTCCTATGGGACATAGTCTACAGCGTGGGCACCGCGCATCTGTTTGGAGGTTATTCCATGTATCCTATGACCCGCTATCCCGGCTATCCCGGCTATGCGTGCACCGACCCCTTCCGCTGGCTCAGCTCCCAGCTCAGCCCGTATACCTATCCCTCGCCCTATGTGAGCCCGAACAACTGCCGTCCGTGCACGAACTGCCTGCCCGCCACGAACGCCATGCCCGTGGGCGTGAACCCCTACTGCAACTCCTGCCCGCAACGCCGCTATTTTCAGTATAGATAAGAGCGCGCAGCGCGCAGGCCCAAGCAGGGGTTTACGCGCCGGCCAGGGAAAGCGCCATGTCAGATGCGACCGAGGGATCGGTCTCGCGGGACATGGCGCTTTTCACGTCCGCCCGCTCGCCAAAGCGCGCCAAGGCGTACGCGGCGTGGCAGCGCGTGGCCGCGCATTCATCGCCGAGCAGCGCCCGCAGGGCGGGCACAACGGCTTGCGGGCTGCAGGCGCAGGAAGCCAGCGCGGCCTGAGCGCGCATGCGCCGGGGCCGGGACAGGTTGTCGCCGATGTACGCAGACAGCCGCCCCATGCGCGCCTTCATGGCCGCGGGCGACTCGCTCAGGAGCGAGGGAATGTGCCCGATATCCGCCAGGTCCGCCGGATAAGGAGCCTCCTGCGCGCCGCGGTTGTGCGGGCAGCACGCCCGGCAATCGTCGCACCCGATCAGCCGCCCGGCCATGTGCGGCCGCACGGACATGGGCGCGGCCTGCCCGCTGAGCATGTGGCTGCGCACGCAGGCGGACACGTCCAGTCCGCCGTCCTCGTTCAGCGCGGACACGGGGCAGCGGGTTACGCATGCCCGGCAGCGCGCGCAGGGCTGCCCGTAGGGCGGCGGCGGCGCGCTCTGGTGGGGCAGGTCGGCCTGCGTGGCGATAACGGCCAGGCTGAGCATGGAGCCATACTGCGGGTGCAGCAGCAGCGTGTTGCGGCCGTGGCTGCCCAGGCCTGCGCGCCGCGCAATCTCCTTGTAGGGCAGGTTGGGCGAGGCTTTTGCGGCGTAGCCCTGTCCGCTCAGGAACGCGCCCAGCGCCTCCGCGCCCCGGAACGCCTTCTGCGACGCCAGGTAATACGCGCTTACCGCCCCCGCGTTCTGCGGCGGCGCGCTAAAGGGGCGGTAGGGCAGGGCGGCCACGATCAGGCTTCTCGCGCCCGGCAGCGCCTCCTGCGGGTCGTGCGTCAGGGAAAGCGTGCGTCCGGCGCTTTGCATGTACGCGCGCCACTGCTCAAACGGCCCGGCGTGCGCCACGGCCAGGCGCGCGAAGCCCAGCTCCGCCGCTTTTTCCTGCAGTTCCTCAAACAGAGGCATTACCCGCTCACCCCTCTTAAACGTTCCCTGGCCACCACGTCATATTGCGGACCGCCGGGCAGAAGCGTTGAGCGCTGCAGCGTGAGCCACTCCGCCGCAAAAGCGCACGAGGGCGCGGGCAGCGGCGCGCCGGCCGGCCAGGCGACACGCCGCCCAAGCGTTACGTGCGGGCGAAAGGCCCGTTCCTCGCGCGGGTACCCCGCCGGCGCAAGCACGCTTTCCATGGCGCTTTGCACCGCCAAAAAACCCTGCTGAGCGCCCAGCGCCTGCGCCCAAACGCCCGGGCTGTGCCGGGGCCCAAAGAAACCGCACGGGCCCAGCCGCAGCTGCAGCGGCCCGCTGGCCGACGCGCCCGCCGCAAGCGCCGCCAGGGCGGCCCTGCGCCCCGCCGCGTCCGCGTCGCCCAAAAACCACAGCGTGATGTGCAGCTGAGCGTCCGGGACGAACCGCCCCTGCGCCCGCGCGGACAGCTCGTCCCGCGCAAGGCAAAGCGCCTGTACGGCCGAAGCGGGCAGCTCGAGGGCGATGAACAGCCTTTCCATGCTCAGGCCTCCTTGCGGGCGGTGACGTGCGCGCGGGCGGCGTCCCGGCTTCGGCGGGAACACAAACGGACCCGACGGCGCGGCGAGCCGCCGGGTCCGCTGATCGTCGCCTGCGCCGGCCGGGGCGGCCGAAGCCTAAAACTCCGCGCTGCGCACGGTGCGGGGGAAGGGGATGGAATCGCGGATGTTGGCGATGCCGGTGAGGTACATGACGAAGCGCTCAAAGCCCAGGCCGAAACCGGCGTGGGGCACGCCGCCGTAGCGGCGCAGGTCCAGATACCAGGCATAGTCGTCGGGGGTAAGGGAAAGCTCCTGCATGCGCTGCAGCAGTACGGGCAGGCGCTCCTCGCGCTGCGATCCGCCGATGAGCTCGCCGATGCCGGGTACGAACAGGTCGGTGGCCGCGACGGTTTTGCCGTCGTCGTTCAGGCGCATGTAAAAGGCCTTAATCTGCTTGGGATAATCCGTGACGAACACGGGGCCCTTGTAGATGCGCTCGCACAGATAGCGTTCGTGCTCGCTTTGCAGGTCGCACCCCCAAAACAGGGGGTACTCGAAGGCCTGACCGGACTCCTCCAGCATCTTTATGGCCTCGGTGTACGTGCAGCGGGCAAAGGCGGCGTTAGCCAGGGCGCTGAGGCGTTCGATGAGGCCCTTGTCCACAAAGGCGTTGAGGAACGCCAGCTCCTCGGGCGCTTCGGCCAGCACGCGGCGCACGACATACACCACCATGTCCTGCGCCAGGGCGATGTCGTCGGACAGGTCGGCGAAGGCGATCTCCGGCTCGATCATCCAAAACTCGGCCGCGTGGCGGGCGGTGTTGGAGTTTTCCGCGCGGAAGGTGGGGCCGAAGGTGTACACACTGCGCATGGCCATGGCGAAGCATTCCACGTTCAGCTGGCCGGACACGGTGAGCGAGGTGGGCTTGCCGAAGAAGTCGGCCGCCTCGTCCACCGCTCCGTCGGCCTTTCGGGGCGGGTTATCCGCCGGAAGCGTGGTGACGCGGAACATCTCGCCCGCGCCTTCGCAGTCGCTGCCCGTGATGATGGGCGTGTGCACGTAGATGAAGCCGCGCTCGTGAAAGAAGGCGTGAATGGCCTGCGCGGCCAGCGAACGGATACGGAAAACCGCGGTGAAGGTGTTCGTGCGCGGCCGCAGATGGGCGATCTCGCGCAGGTATTCCAGGGAATGGCGCTTCTTCTGCAGAGGGTAGTCCACGGGGCAGTCGCCCACCAGGGTTACACGCTCGGCCTTCACCTCGAAGGGCTGCTTGGCGCCGGGGGTCGCCACCAGCTCGCCCTCAACGCTAACGGCGCTGCCCTCGGCGATCTTGACCGCGGCGGCGAACCCCTCCGTGCGGCCGTCCTCCAAAACGATCTGCAGGTTCTTAAAGTAGGTGCCGTCGTTCAGCTCGATGAAGCCGAAAGCCTTGGAATCGCGCAGCGTGCGCACCCAGCCGCTGACGCGAACGGAAGACGGCAGCGCGTTATTGCTTCCGTCTACCCCCTTATAGAGATCACGTACCAGAACATCGCGCATGTCCAATCCTTCCTTTCGCGCATGATTCGCTCGTACCGGAGCGTATTTTCATATTATACGCGCCCGGGCCGGTTTGCGCCAGAGAATCTTTTCCGGCAAAACCGCCGCCGCGCGCGGGTTCACAGAAAGCGCTCGGCGCACACGGGGACCTTGCCAAGGCCCCGGTCGGAAGGCGTGAAGGAGGAAGGCAGCGCCGGGTCGCCCCCCGCGTACTGCGGGAAGAGGGGATAGGGATACACCGGGCGCTGGAAGCGAATCCTGGGCGCGTGGCCCTGGCGCTCAAGCGAGGTTCCGATCAGCATGTCCGGCGCGGTCCCTTCCTCGACCCAGGCCATCAGCGCCCGGAAAAAACCGTGCGCCGCGTCGTCGGGAACCAGCCCGTCAACGGCCGCGTCATAGCAGTTGATGCCAGGGCCGCTTGAGCCGTGGTCCTTGCCGGGCAGTAGAAAATACCGAAAAAAGCGGCGCGTCCGGGCCGGCCCGCCGCAAGCCGCGGCGACGCGCTCGTAGTAGGCGGCGGCGTCCTGATAGGGAACGATGGCGTCCGATGTGCCGGACAACATGATCAGCTTGCCCCCGCGCCGTTCAAAGGCGCTCAGGTCGGGGTCGTTGGCGTTCAACACGGGGGCCAGCTGGGCGCTGTACCGCTCAAAATCCGCGTCAAAATCAAACCGGAGCAGCGCTTCGCGGCTGAAAACGGCGTCCGTTTTGATATAGGAGCTCCTGTGCCAGAAAAAGGGATACAGAAGGCCGAAAAGCGAGGCCCACCCCTGATACACGGCGTAGCCGGGCGGGAAACAGGCGCTTCCGGGCGGCACCGGGGCATAGATCCGCTCGCCGGTGCGGGGGCATAGCGGCCCGGCGGCCAGTGCGCTCAAAACGGATATCTCCGCTTTGTTCAGCCTGTCCCAGCCGGGCACGTCCAGCATGGAAAAATCGGGCGCAAGCCCGCGCGGATCGGTGAGAAAACCGTCCTGCGGGGCCCCGCAGTCGCCTTCCCTTAGTTGGTCGATCTCCGCGGCGCACAGGGCCTGAAGGAACGCCGGATCGCCCAACCGCCGCGCGCCCTCCCCGCTGAGCAGCTGATGGCAGTATAGGAACAGGGCGTGCAGGTTCGTGCGGTTGTTGGCCGGAACGCCGGCCAGGATGCCGTCGTAATCCTCCGGATGGCGCTGCGCCAGGGAAAGGGCCTGCTGTCCGCCCGTGGAACTCCCGTAAAAATAGCGCTTGACGGGGGCCTCGGCATAAAAAAGCTGCGTTAGGTAAAGGGCGCTCTGGGTCATCAGATGGGTGGCGCGGTGGCCGAAGTTTACCCAGCGCTCGCTCTGCCAAACCGCCTTGTCGGCTGAGGGCGAGGTGCCCATATCGGTATTGGCGCAGGCAAACCCCATCTTCAGGGCGGAAATGAGCGCGCCGTATGCGATTCCGCCCGCGCCGCCGCCGTTGCCGGTGCCCAGAAACCGGCCGTTCCAGCCTTTGGCGGGCAGCCAAAGCTCGCAGCGTATGTCCGACGCGGCGGCGGGCCGCAGGGTGCACGCCGCGCGCACAAACGGGGGCAGGCCCTGGGTAACCGAGCCGTCGGGCAGCTTGAACCCGGCGCCCTCGACCAGCGTCGCCTCGTCCAGCGAGCCCTCCAGCCGCGCCGCGCGAAGCGTGCAAAGCGAGGAGCTAACATGTTCCGCCACTTATCTCACCTCGCCTGTATTGTAGCGCACAACCGCACAAAAGAACAGGCCGCCGTCCGTGCGGCGGCGTTCTGGGTGCTACATGAAACGCCACCGCAAACGCCCTGTTTGGGCGGCCGCGGCGGCGCGGGCTGCGCGTGCGTTTCACACCATGTGCCCAAAGAAGGCCGTGGCGATGGAAAAGAAGGTGATCATGGAGGTGACGTCTACGATGGTGGTGATGAGCGGCGAGGCCATGATGGCCGGGTCCAGCCTCAGACGGCGGGCGGCCAGGGGCAGCATCGCGCCCATCAGCTTGGAGGTGACCACCGTGACGATGAGGGACAGGGACACCACCAGCGCCACGAGCGCCGGCTGGCCCACCGCGATGATGCGCACGAAGTTGACGGCCGCAAGCGTTACGCCCACGATGAGGGATACGCGCAGCTCCTTCCATAATACGGACCAAAAGTCGCGCATCTGTATCTCGCCCAGGGCCATGCCGCGAATGACCAGGGTGGCGACCTGCGAGCCGCAGTTGCCGCCCGTGTCCATCAGCATGGGGATGTGGGAGGTTAGGATGACCATGCCGGCCAACAGCGCGTCGTAGCGAAGGATGACGGCCCCGGTGAGGGTGGCGGAGACCATAAGCACCAGCAGCCACACGATGCGGTTGCGCGCCATGGTAAACACCGGCGTGCGCATGTACTCGTCCTCGGACGGGCGCATGGCGGCCATCTTCTCGAAGTCCTCGGTGTTCTCCTCTTCGATGACGTCCAGGATGTCGTCCACGGTGACGATGCCCACAAGTCGGTCCTCGTTGTCCACAACGGGCACGGCCAGCAGGTCGTAGCGGCGGGCCATGTCGGCGACGCTCTCCTGGTCCATCAGGGTGTGGGCAAAGATGGTGTTCTCCTGCATCACGTCGGCGATGAGCTCGTCCTCGGGCGAGAGCAGCAGCTTGCGCAGGGCCACCGTGCCCAACAGCCTTCGCTGCTCGTCGATGACGTAGCAGGTGTAGATGGTCTCCTTGTCCACCCCCGTGCGGCGGATGTGGTCGATGGCCTGGCGCACGGTATAGGAGGTCTTCAAATCGACAAATTCGATGGTCATGATGCTTCCGGCGCAGTTCTCCGGATACTGCAAAAACTGGTTGATGAGCCGCCTGGTATGCTCGTCGGTGTTTTTGAGCACCTTTTTTACGATGCCGGCGGGCACTTCCTCCAAAAAATCCACCGTGTCGTCCAGGAACATCTCGTCCACAAGCGCGTGCACCTCGCGGTCGGAGATAACCGAAACGATGTGCTCCTGCTGTTCCGGGCTTAGGTAGCTGAAGACGTCGGCCGAAAGGTCCTTGGGCAGAATGCGGAATATGAGCAGCGCGCGCTCGTTGGGCAGCTCCTCAAACCATTCGGCGATGTCCACGGCGTTTTGTTCCACCAGACGGCCGCGCAGCTCGGCCAGATGGCCCTTCTCCATCAGGGCGAGCAGTTCGTCCATGTTCAACTCTTCCATAGTCTGTCACCTCGCTTTTATGTGTCAGGCACGGCGGAAACGGCAAAAAAAGCCGTCTCGCGCCGCTTTGCGGGCGAGTGGCAGACGCAGCATGTACGATATGCCGCTGTTAGGCCGCTGCTTCGGCAACGAAGGAGCGTGGTAACGGCTCGGGCACATCCTGGTTGCTGCGTGTACTGCCAGCGTCCATATCGTCGCCTCCCTTTCCGCCAAAGAACGCGCCTTGTCGCCTCTTTGGCTGCTGTTTGCGCGGCCTATCGCGCGAGCCTACGATAACCCTTTTCCTATGGGCTGTCAAGTGCTGTTTTTCATGATACAATAGGCCGAAAGGGACGGTGAGGGACGTGGACAGGGAGGCGAGCGTGGGCCTTTTTGACAGCGGCGCGGGCGGCGTAAGCGTGCTGCGCGAGGCGGTGCGCCTCTTCCCGGCCGAGCGCTACCTGTACTACGGCGACAGCCGCAACGCGCCCTACGGCGAAAAGGACGAGGGCGAAATCCTCCGCCTGACGCAGGACGCCGTTGGCAAGCTGCTGGCGCAGGGCGTAAAGGCCGTCGTCATCGCCTGCAACACGGCGTCCAGCGTGGCCGCGGCCCCCTTGCGCGAAAGGCTGCGGGTTCCGGTGATCGCCATGGAGCCCGCGCTCAAGCCCGCGCACCTGCACCGGCGCTCGGGGTGCGTGCTTGTGCTCGCCACGGCGGCCACCCTTAGGCTGCCCAAGTTTTGCGCTTTAATGGATGCGTGGGGCGAGGGGGCCGTGCCCGTGCCCGCGCCCGCGCTGGTTCGCCTGGTGGAGAGCGGCGTGACCGACGGGCCGGCCGTGCGGGCGGAGCTTGAGCGGCTCGCGCCTGCCGCCGCGGGCGCGCGCGTCGACGCGGTGGTGCTGGGCTGCACGCACTTTGTGTTTTTGCGGCGGGCCGTTGAGGGCTTCTTCCCCTGCGCACGCGTAGTGGACGGAAACGAGGGCACGGTGCGCCAGATGGGACGGGTGCTTGCGGCGCGGGGCATGCTGCGCGGGGAAGGAACGGGCGGTGTCACGCTCCTGTCCAGCGGCGGCGAGGAAGCGCTTGCGCTGTACCGGCGGCTCCTCCATACGCCCGGTTAAAACGCCGGAAAACGGGCCAGCCTATTTCCGTATACCAAGGAAAAGGGGTGGCCCCATATGGGCAACAAGAAACACCGGCCGGGCGGGGAAGGGCCGATGTCCGCCGAGGAGCGCATGAAGTACGTGGTGGCCGAGGAGATCGGCCTGCTCGGCAAGGTGATCGAGTGCGGCTGGGCGGGGCTGACCGCGGCCGAGACGGGGCGCGTGGGCGGGCTTGTGCGCACGAGGTTGATGAAGGGCGCCGTTTGAGCACGAGAGCGCCCTCTCCTTTTCACGGCGGCCGCGGTTTTTCCGCGGCCGCCGTGCTGCATGGGGCCGGGTGCCCCGATCGGCGTGCGGGCGGCGAACCTCGCGCTTGTTCTGCAGGACTGATGTGGTTATAATGAGGGTTATGGAAAGGGGCAACGTGTTTTGACCGACTTGGACATCGCAAAGCAAGCGCAACTGAGGCCTATCGACGACATCGCCGCAAAACTCGCCCTTCCGGCGGCCGCCTGGTCGCCCTACGGGCGCTACATCGCCAAGGTGGACCCGCAGATGGTGACGGGCGACCGCGGCGGAAGGCTCGTGCTTGTAACGGCCATGAGCCCAACGCCCGCGGGCGAGGGCAAAACGACCACCTCGGTGGGGCTGGCCGACGCTTTGGCCCATATCGGCGAGCGGACGGCGCTGGCGCTGCGCGAGCCCTCCCTTGGCCCGGTGTTCGGCGTAAAGGGCGGCGCGGCGGGCGGCGGCTGGGCGCAGGTGCTGCCGATGGAGGAGATCAACCTGCACTTTACCGGCGACCTGCACGCCATCACCGCGGCGAACAACCTGCTGGCCGCCATGCTGGACAACCACCTGCACCAGGGCAACGCCCTGATGATCGACGAACGGACGGTGTGTTTCCGCCGCTGCATGGACATGAACGACCGGCAGCTGCGCTCGGTGATCGACGGCCTTGGGGGCCGCAGCGGCGGCGTGCCGCGCGAGGACGGCTTTGACATCACCGCCGCCAGCGAGGTGATGGCCACGCTGTGCCTGTCGCGCGATGTGTTTGATCTTAAGGAGCGCCTTGGGCGCATTGCGGTGGCGTACACCCGCGCGGGCGCGCCGGTTACCGCGGCCGACCTGAAGGCGAACGGGGCCATGGCCGTGCTGCTGCGTGAGGCTATGAAGCCTAACCTGGTGCAAACCATCGCCCACACCCCGGCCTTCATTCACGGCGGCCCGTTCGCCAACATCGCCCACGGCTGCAACTCGCTGGCCGCCACGCGCTTAGCGCTGCGGCTTGCGGACGTCGTGGTGAGCGAGGCGGGATTCGGCGCGGATTTGGGCGCGGAAAAATTTATCGACATCAAGTGCCGCCTGGGCGGCCTGACCCCTTCGGCCGTCGTGCTTGTGGCCACCGTGCGCGCGCTGAAGCATCACGGCGGCGGGGCCCCGGGCGACCTGTGCGCGCCGGATGTGGCGGCGGTTAAGCGCGGCATGCCCAATCTTCTGCGTCACCTGCGCAACGTGCGCGAGGCGTTCGGCCTGCCGTGCGTGGTGGCCGTGAACGCCTTTGCCGGCGACACGCAGCCGGAGCTGGACGCCGTGCTGCTCGCCTGCCGGGAGGCGGGCGGGGAAGCCTTTCTG
The DNA here is from genome assembly GCA_031553225.1 of Eubacteriales bacterium. GTDB lineage: Bacteria > Bacillota > Clostridia > Christensenellales > UBA1750 > JAVBLU01. The sequence continues at coordinate 4,916 of JAVBLU010000058.1, read as the reverse complement.
TGCGACACCTGGGCCAAGGGCGGACCCGGCGGGGAGGAGCTGGCGCGCGCCGTGGTTGCGCACTGCAAAGCCGCGCCGCCCGCGCTGCGCACCGTGTACCCCCTGGAGGCGAGCTACGAGGAAAAGATACGCAAAATCGCCAGAAACGTATACGGCGCGGGCCAGGTGGACTTTGCGCCGGGCGTTCGCGGGCAGCTGAAGAAGCTGCCGCAGGGCCTGCCGGTGTGCATGGCCAAGACGCAGTACTCCTTCTCGGACGATCCGAAAAAACTGGGCGCACCGGAGGGCTTCACCATCAGCGTGCGCTCGGTGCGCCTGTCGGCGGGCGCGGGGTTCGTGGTGGCCTTCACGGGCGAGATCATCGCCATGCCCGGCCTGCCCAAAGCTCCCGCCGCGGAGGGTATCGACATTGCGCCGGACGGCGGCATCCTTGGTTTGTTTTGAACAGGAGGTGTTCATGGCTATGCCCAATGTACAGGAGCTGGACGCGATCATCGAAAAGAGCCGCGAGAGGTTTGTGCGCGATACGAGCGCCCTGGTGGCCGTGCCCAGCGTAAAGGCCGCCCCCGAGCCGGGCGCGCCCTTTGGTCCGGCCGTGCGCCGCGCCCTGGACGAGGCGCTGCGGATGTGCGAGGGGTACGGGCTGACCACCCGCTGCTTCGACGGGTACGCGGGCGACGCCACCGTCGGCCCGGAAGGGACCCAGGTGATGGGCATCCTGGCCCATCTGGACGTTGTGCCCGCCGGGGACGGCTGGAAGGCAACGCAGCCTTTTGTTCCGCTGCTGCAGGACGGGCGGCTGTACGGCCGCGGCGCGGGCGACGACAAGGGCCCGGCCGTGGCGGCCCTCATCGCCCTGCGCAGCGTTCTGGACGCGGGCTACACCCTAAAAAACCGCGTGCGCATCGTGCTTGGATGCGACGAGGAGAGCGGCTGGGGCTGCATGGAGCACTACAAGGCCGCAACGCCCATGCCGGATTTCGGGTTTTCCCCGGACGGCGGGTTTCCCGTGTGTTTTGCCGAAAAAGGCATTTTGCACGCGCGCGTGCACATCCCCTGGGATGAGCCGGACATCGTATCCATCAAGGGCGGCGAGCGGCCCAACGTGGTGCCCGCGGCCGCAAGCGCGCGCCTTCGGGGCTTTGACGCGGCCTTCGCCTCCTGCCGCGAGCTGCCCGGCGGCACATCTGTGAAGGCCGAGCAGGACGACATGGGCGTTACCCTGAGCGCCGAGGGCAAGGGCTCGCACGGCAGCGCGCCAGGGCTTGGCTGCAACGCCGCCACGGCGCTGCTGCTGGCGCTGGGGCGCACGCTGCCGGGCCAGGCGGGCACCATATGCCGCGTGTTCGGCGCGGCGGCCGCCTCCTGCGACGGCGCGGGGTTTGGCATTTCCTGCGCGGATGAGCCCTCCGGCCCGCTCACCTGCAACCTGGGCGTGGTGGAAGGGGACAGCCGGGGCCTTTGCATGTCCCTGGACATCCGCTATCCGGTCACAAAGCCACGCCAGCTGCTGATGGCGGCCCTGGAGGGCATCGCCGCCGCGTTTGAGGGCACGGCCAGCGACGCGGGCGGACACGAGCCGCTGTATCTGCCCAAGGACGACCCCATGATCCTGTCGCTCCTGTCCACCTACCGCGAGGTGATGGGCGGCGACCCCGAGCCCTACGCCATGGGCGGGGGCACCTACGCGCGCGCCATGGCCCGGTGCGTGGCCTTCGGGCCGGTCTTCCCCGGCAGGCGGGGCGGCGACACGGGCGGCGCGCACCAGGCCGACGAGTATGTGAATGTGGACGAGATGCTCAGCGCCGCCAAGATTTACGCCCGCGCCATCGTGTCGCTGTGCACGTGAGCGCGCCGGCGAAACGGCGGGAGCCAAGCGGCGGATCATGCGCTTTGCGGCGCTCCGCCGCGGCGGCCACGCAGGAAACGGCCGTACGATTCGCGAAATAATTCTTTCCGCCGTGCAACTCGCGCGGCATCAAATCAGTTTACAAAGGGGAGGTCCGGTCGTCTCAAACCCGCAAGGGCTGCCGCGGCAGACCGGGCGACGCCCTCGCGGGCGGCGCGGCCCTTGGCGCCAACCATGCGCGGCGAGGTTTGATAAGGCGCTTCATCAGCATTTTTTCGCGGTGCCCATTCGGCCGGGGATTATGGTTTTTCGGCGACGTTAGGCGGTGAGGAAGGCTTGGCGGCTTGGCTGCAATCGGTGTACCTGCTGCTTGTGGACATGGTGCGTTCCATGGGACTGGTGGACGCGCTGGACATGGTCATCGTGGCTGTGCTCATCTATCAGATTTTGCGCATGGCCAGCCAAACGCGCGCTAGCCAGGTGCTCAAGGGCGTTGTTCTGCTGCTGCTCGTCAACTGGGTGGTGGAGCAGGTCGGCTTTACCGTCCTGGGCGACGTGTTCAAGTACATCCTCTCCACGGGCTCCATCCTCATCGTCATTTTGTTCCAGCCGGAAATTCGCCGGGCGCTGGAGCAAATCGGCCGGGGCACGCTCTTTGAGAAGCTCTCCCACCCCCTGGAGCGCCCGGAGGGCGCCTCGGCCTGGGTGGTGGACGAGCTGGTGGCCACGGCCCTGCACTTATCCGAGCGCAAGGTGGGCGCGCTCATCGTCATCCAGGGCAAAACCGCCCTGGGCGACGTGACCGAGACGGGCACCCCTGTGGACGCGCTCATCTCCTCGCAGCTTCTGGAGAACATCTTCGAACCCAACACCCCCCTGCACGACGGCGCGGTGGTGCTCCTGGGCGAGCGCGTCGTGGCCGCCGCGTGCTTTTTGCATCTCACCGAGGACACGGGTATCTCCCGCGAGCTGGGCACGCGCCACCGCGCGGGCATCGGGGTGACCGAGCAAAGCGACGCGCTCTCCCTCATCGTGTCCGAGGAATCCGGCGTGATTTCCCTGGCGCGCGGCGGGCGGCTGCAGCGCTACATCAATGAAAAAACGCTGCGCGAGGTGCTCGACCCGATTTACGGCGCAGGCGAGGGCGGCCCAACGCGCCTTGGCCGCCTGTTCAAAAGGGGGAAGGGCCATGCGTGACGCATTCCTGACCCGCGCGAAACAGGTTTTCTCGCACCTGCGCCGCTTCATCACCGTTAGCCCGGGGCTGAAGCTCACGGCGCTTCTGCTGTCCGTGCTTATGTGGGTGATGATCACCGAGAGCCGCGACCCGGTGCGCAAGAAGGAGCTGCACATTCCCGCGCAGAGGGTGGAGTGGTTGGGCCTTGACACCCTTGTGAGCCGGAACCTGACGATGGTGGACGGCGAGATAGCCGACATTCTGCCCGACGGCGTGCGCGTGACGGTGTCCATGCCCAATTCGCGTTACCGCGACGTGCATGTGGAGAGCTTTACCGCCTACGTGGACGTATCGCGCATGACCCAGCCCGGCAGCCAGACCGCCATTGTGGAGGTGTCCCTGCCGGACGGGGTGACCCGCGTGGGCCAGACGCCCGACCGCATCACGCTGGATCTGGACCGCGTGGACAAGCGCTCCGTTCCCGTGTCGCTCATCCAAACGGGCGCGCTGGAGGACAATTTGTGGATGGACGCGCCGACGCTCAGCGCCGCCTCGGTTTCCGTGGAGGGCGCGGCGCAGGACGTGCAGCGCGTGGCCGCGGCGCATGTGCGGCTGGACCTTTCCACGCTGAAGGAAAGCCTGGATATGCAAAGCACGCTGGTGCTTGTGGACGATAGGGGCGGGGAAGTGATCAGCGAGTCGCTCAAGATCGGCGCGGACGTGGGGCTGCGCGTGACCGTGCTGCCCAGCAAGATCGTGCCCATCGACCTGGAGAGCGCGCTCATCGGCTCGCCCGCGCGCGGCTATGTGCGCAAGGCCACGGACATCACCGCGCGCAGCGTGATGGTGGCCGCGCCGCAGAACGTGCTGGACGGCATCACCTCCATCAAGATGGGGCACGTGCTGGTGGAAGGCAAAAAGGCGTCCTTCCAGGCGGAGGCGCAGCTGGAGAAGCCCGCCGGCGCGGTGTACATGGAGCGCGAGCAGGTGCAGGTCAGCGTCAGCATCGACGAGGAACAGGAGCGGCGCGTGTTTTCCGACGTGCGCCTGCGCGTCATTGGGCTGGACGACGGGTTCGCCGCCAGCCTGGACACGACGCGCATCCAGATGCTGAGCGTGACGGGGTACATCTCCCAGACCCGGCAGCTCAGCGTGTCCGACCTGAACCTGTTTGTGGACGCGGCCGGGCGAGGGCCGGGCGAGTATACCCTGCCCGTGCAGTATGCCATACCCAACGCCGGGCGCTTCGTGGTGGACATGGACCAGTACTTCGTGCGCGTGGTGATCACCCGGCAGGAATGACCGCCGCCCCGGCTGCCAGGCCGCCCGCATGCGCGCGGCAGCAGACTTTGGCATACGGCCGCGCCGGCGGGGCCGTACGGGCGGGCGCGTAAGCCGAGCAGAACATGAGAGGCCGAGGTGAAGCATGGCCCTGGAGGAGCGCATCCTGCAGCTGTTTCGCACGCTTGCCGCAGGCGGTGAAGCGCCTTGGTTTGTGCGCCACTGGAAAGGGCTCGTCCTCGCGCTGATCGCCTCGGGCGTGTGTCTGGACGGCCTGTCCCACCTGATTCGCAACAAGCCCGCATGGTTTATGCGGACGCTGCGCAAGCTGGGCGTCGCCTCGGCGATCGACGAGCCGGACACCCTGCCGCCCATCCGGCGCGAGGCGGGACAGGACGCGGACGACGGAGCGCAAAAGGCGTCGCGCGCCGCCCCCCCCGCAAACAAGGCCAAGGAGAGGCGCGCGCCGCCGGGCACCGGCCCGGGCGGCCGTGCGCAGGCCGGGCATGGGGCGCAGAGCGCGCCCGCGGCCGACGGACGAACGCCCTATGAGCGCGCTGCGCACGCCGCCCCGCACGGGCCGGGGGCATCCGCCGGGCACACGCCGTC
>JAVBLU010000004.1:0-30573 GCA_031553225.1 Eubacteriales bacterium | reverse complement strand
CATACATAAGCGCCGCTGCGATGAGCGCGGGCAGAAGATAGGCAGCCATCCTACGCGGCCGCGCGCCGCGGCGAGGACGCCCGCCTGCGTGCGCGCTTGCCTGCCCTGTGCGCACATATTTTGCACAGCAGTACCGCGGTACCGGCCGAGCAGGCGGTGGACAGCAGCGTCGGCAGCAGAATGTCCGCAGGCTCCGCCGCGCCCGCTGCCGCGCGCAGGGCGATGACCGTGGTGGGAATGAGCTGCACGGACGCGCAGTTGATACATAGGAACATGATCATGTCGTCCGAAGCATCTGCGGCCCCGCGCGCGTACGTGCCCATCGCTTCCATGGCCCGCAGGCCCGCGGGCGTGGCGGCGTTGCCTACCCCTAAGGCGTTGGCCGCCAAGTTCATGGCGATGGCGCCCGCCGCCTGCGAACCCTCGGGAATTCCTGGGAATACGGCGCGAAGAGGACGGCGCATCGCCCGGGCTAAGGCGTCCAGAAGGCCGGCGCGGCGCACCACGTTGAGCAGCCCGCACCACAGCGCGTACCCACCTGCAAGCGACAGCGACAGCGTTACAGCGCCGCCCGCGGCATCCGTCAGGGCGCTCATCAGCCCCGGACCGCGGCCGGTGCACAGCGAGACGATAATGGCTGCCACGACGCAGACAAGAAAAAACAAATTCATACCAAAACCTCCATATTTCCTTGAAAAATGTCATAATATTCCATCGACAATCCAAAAGTTATCAGATATAATAGACAATTGAATTGGAAACGAAGGGACGACATGATGATGAAGAAGACCGGCATGATACGTAAGGTGGACGAGCTTGGCCGCATAGTTGTGCCCATGGAGCTGCGCAGGAGCTTAGGTATCGCTGAACGCGATCTGATGGAAATCTATGTGGCGGGTGACTCAATCATACTTCGCAGATGCGAACCGGCTTGCGTATTCTGTCAGGCGCACGATGATCTGCTGCCCTTCAAGCGCTCACACATCTGCAGGACCTGCTTTCAGGAGCTGTCAGAATCGCAAAACTGACATTGCTCCGTATGCGACAAATGCGAACAGGATTTCGAGAAAATTCCTGTTCGCATTGCTTTTTTTTTATGCGCATGGTAGGATAAGTTTCGCGGCTTGTCCCAGTTATTGTGGATGCATGGTCAAGCGGCACCATATCTAGTACTGATGGGGTGTGCTGCATGAAACTCTCTGCCAATGCCATCACCGTGCTTGAGCGCAGGTATGTTGCGCGCGACGAGGCGGGACGCCCGATGGAGACGTGCGAACAACTGTTTGATCGGGTTGCCCGGGCCATCGCCGCGGCGGATGCGCGATTTGACCCGCAGGCTGACACGGACGCGCTTGCGGCACGCTTTCTTGCGCGCATGACGGACCTGCAGTTTATGCCCAATTCTCCTACACTGATGAATGCCGGAAGGCCCATGGGCCAGCTGTCCGCCTGTTTTGTGCTGCCCGTGCCCGACTCCATGGAAGGCATATTCGACGCGGTAAAGAACGCCGCCCTCATCCACAAAAGCGGCGGGGGAACGGGCTTCTCTTTTTCGCGCCTGCGCGCATCCGGCTCCTCCGTGCGCTCAACGGGAGGGGTGGCCTCCGGACCGGTCAGCTTCATGAAGGTGTTCAACGCCGCCACCGAGGCCATCAAGCAGGGCGGCACGCGGCGCGGGGCAAACATGGGCATTCTGCGCGCCGACCATCCGGACGTGGAGGCCTTCATCCGGTGCAAGCAAAGCGACAAGGAGATCACGAATTTCAACATCTCCATCGGGCTCACGGAGAGCTTCATGCGCGCCGTGCAGCGCGACGAGTCCTATGATATGATCGACCCGCGCACCAAGGCTGTCGTGGCCACCAAGCGCGCGCGCGCCGTATTTGATTTGATCGTGGACAGCGCCTATAATTCGGGCGAACCGGGCATCGTGTTTCTGGACCGCCTGAACCGCGACAATGTCGTGCCGTCCCTGGGCGAGATCGAGGCCACCAACCCCTGCGGCGAGCAGCCTCTTCTGCCGTACGAGAGCTGCAACCTCGGATCCGTCAACCTCGCCACGGTGGTGCGGGGCGGCAAGCGCCCGCGCGTGGAGTGGGAGCTGCTGGGGAGTATCGTGGACGACGCCGTGCACTTCCTGGACAATGTGATCGACGTAAACAAGTATCCTCTGCCCGAGATCGAGGAGATGACCAAGCAGACGCGCAAGATCGGCCTGGGCGTGATGGGCTTCGCCGACATGCTCTTCCAGCTGGGCGTGGCGTACGACTCGGAGGAGGGCGTCGCCCTGGCGGACAAGGTGATGTCCTACATTCACGCCCGCGCGCGCCGCAAATCGGCCGAGCTGGCCAAGACCCGCGGAGCGTTTCCGGCGTTTGAACAGTCCACGATGGCCGGCGGGGAGCCCATGCGCAACGCCACCGTCACCACCATTGCCCCCACCGGAACCATCTCTATCCTGTGCGGGGTATCATCGGGGATAGAGCCGCTGTTTGCTCTGGCGTTTGTGCGCAATGTGATGGACAACGACGCCCTGCCCGAAGCCAACCCTTACTTTGAAGCGGCCGTGCGGGAGGCGGGCGCGTATACCCCGGAGCTGATGCGCCAGGTGGCGCAGGAGGGCACGCTGGCGCACATGACGCAGGTACCCGAAGCCCTTCGCCGGGTATTCGTTACCGCGCACGATATATCGCCCGAGGCGCACATCCGCATGCAGGCCGCCTTCCAGCGCCATACCGACAACGCCGTGTCCAAGACGGTCAACTTCCGCAACGAGGCCACCCGCCAGGACGTGGAGCGGGTGTACCTGCTGGCCGCCGAGCTGGGCTGCAAAGGCGTGACGATCTACCGCGACGGTTCGCGCTCCGAGCAGGTGCTCACCGCCGGCGCGGGAAAAAAGACGGAGGCTGCGCCCGCTCCTGCTGCGCCCGTTCAGGCGTGTGTTCAAGCCGAGTCCGACGCGCAGCACATTATGCCCCGTGCGCGGCCAGAGGTAACCCAGGGGTACACCGAAAAGGTGCGCATCGGGTGCGGGAACCTGTACGTGACTGTGAATTACGACGCCCAGGGCATCTGCGAGGTGTTTACAAACCTTGGCCGCGCGGGAGGATGCCCCTCTCAGTCCGAGGCCACCTCGCGGCTGGCTTCCATGGCGCTTCGCGCGGGTATGGACGTGGGCACGGTGGTGGAGCAGCTGCGCGGCATCAGGTGCCTTGCTACGCTGCGGCAGCGCGACAAGAATATCAAGGTGCTCTCCTGCCCGGACGCGATCGGCCGTGTGCTCGCCCGCGTGGAGGCCCTGAAGGACGGAACGTTTCAACCCGTCGCCGAGGCGTCTGCCGACGAGGCGGAGGATCATCCGGACGCCCCCGACAACGGCTGCTCGTCCAACTGCTCGCTGTGCACCATGAAGGAAAGCTGCAACAACCCGCACACGAGCGCCCGGGAAGAGGTAAGCGACCCCTGTCCGGAATGCGGCGCGCCCGCGCAGCACGATTCCGGCTGCATCGTATGCCGGTCCTGCGGGTATTCCAAATGCGGGTAGACCGCCGCCCGTAGCGCATCCGTAAACATACAGCCCGGCGACGCGAGGAAGAGCGGCCGCCGGGCTGATCCGCATATAAAAGGCGCGCTGCCGCCAACGGATGAAGCCCGGCGGGGCTGAGGACGGCCGCCAGGTTGTCCGCATGCGCGCGCCGTGATATACTGTACAAAGGCGCTTCTGCGCTTTGGAGGAACTATGATCGGCATAGACAGGAAGATGGCGCCGTCCTTCGACTGGCCGCTGCTCGTGATGATGCTCGCGCTGATGCTGTTTGGCTTTGTAGCCATCGCCAACGCAACCTGCAAGCCCGTCACGGACGAGGTGTCAACGCTGGCCGGATCGCTGAAGTACATCGACTGGTACTATCCGCGCATGCAGATGTATTGGGCCGCGGCCGGCGTCGCGCTCATGGTCGTCGTTTTGCTCGTGGACTACCGCTATATCCAGAACATCGCCTGGGTTATCTTCGCCGTGCTCGTGCTGCTGCTGGCGGCTGTGCTGATGCAGCCCGCGCAGCGCGGCGACAACCGCGCCTGGTTTAAAATCGGGTCGGTGCGCACGTTCCAGCCCTCCGAAATCGGCAAGCTGGCGATCATCGTGGTGCTCGCCTCGCGTCTGGCCAAGATCGGCAAGCCCATCACCCGGCTGTGGGAGTTCATCACGCTGTTGCCGTATATCGTCGTACCTGTCGGGCTCATCGTGCTGCAGAAGGACGTTGGCACGATGCTCGTGTATGTGGCCATCTTCTTTGGCATGCTCTTTGCCAGCGGTATCAACATGCGGCTGTTCATAGGCATCATCGCGGTTACGGCGCTTATACTGGTGCCGCTGTGGTTCATCATGGGCGATTTTCGCCAGCAGCGCATCCTCAACTTTCTGTACCCCGAGCGCGATGTGCAGGACTCCGGCTACAACGTCAAGCAGGCGATCATCGCCATTGGCTCCGGGCAGTGGCTGGGCAAGGGCCTGTTTCAGCGCGGGGCGTTCGCTCAGCTGAACTATGTGCCGGAAAAGCACACCGACTTTGTGTTCAGCGTGACCGCCGAGGCCCTGGGCTTTGTGGGAGCGATCGGCCTCGTCGTGGTCTTTGTGGTGTTTATGTGGCGCATGCTCCACATCGCCTCCACCACCTCCGACCGCTTCGGCAACCTGATCATCGTGGGCGTGGTGTCTATGCTGCTGTTTCATACCTTTGAGAACATCGGCATGAACATTGGGATCACGCCCGTAACAGGCATCCCTCTGCCCTTCATCAGCTACGGGGGGTCCAACCTTTGGACGAACATGATCGCCACGGCCTTTGTGCTCAACGTGGGCCTGCGGCGCAACAAGCGGCCCATCACGTAATCCGGGTCTGTCGAACAGTCGGGGCCTCCTCATTGCCGCGCCGCGATATGCACAACCGTCAGCCCTAAGAAGCGCCGCAAACAAATAAAGAAAAGAAGAAGCCTCGTGCAACGCGCCTCTTCGTGTTTTATGGGCGTTAAACTATCTGAAAATACCCTCTTATCATATCTTGTATGACGGTATTGGACACCAGCATCAGCGCTTGATTTGGCGAAAACCAGTTTGCTTCGTCAACCTCTGTTGAAATAGTGAAATGGCCATTTTGTACCTTGCATACAAAGCAAAACATCAATGTATCTCTTTTTTGATTGTAATAATTTTTGTAATATTTCACCTCAACAACTGTTAGTCCTGTTTCTTCTTCAACTTCCCTTTTTGCGCATTCTTCTATGGTTTCGCCCTGTTTTACGAACCCAGCAACCCCTACATAGCGATCTGAAACATAGCTTTGCTTTATCAAACCGACTTCGTTGTTTTCGTTTATAACCACGCATAAGACACAAGGATACGAGAAGTTAAAGAACGCCTTGCGGCATGAGTTACAAAACGGCACAAGCCCTTCGTCGCCGATTTCTCTCTTGTCAAGTTTTTCACCGCAGTGTGGGCAGTATATAAAGACCATGTCTTTCCTCCTGCATATAATGTCAATTCTAGCATTTTCTCGCACACACGAAATATACCACGCCTGCCTATGGAAAGCAAATTCGAAAGCGGGCATCACGCCGCGTGGCAGGCATAGGAAGAACGCGTCCCTCCTTCCGGCAACGAAAAAGAGGCAGGTCTACCTGCCTCTTTTATACCAAATGTAATGCTCCGCCGCTGTGCGTTTGTGCCGCGCTTCGTATCGTACCGCCGTCCGCGCGCAGCGAACACCCGCACGGCGATGCGCGCCGCATGCGCGGAACGACGGCTTGTGCGCGCTGCTACTCGGTGTACTGCAGCCCGAAGCCCTGCAGGTAGGTCTTGATCTTCTCGTTCGGGTCCAGCAGGGTGTGGATGGACATCTCGTTGTGGATGGAGTGGATGATGTAGGCGAGGTATTTTGACAGGTCGACGTCGATATACCAGGGCCGCGAGAGGAGCTCGGGCGTGCGGTGGATGAGATTTGTGCCGTAGATGCGGTAAATTTCCCCGCGCTCGAAAGCGGCGTCGAAGGCGTCCAGCCCCTCGGTAAACTGCGGGAAGGTGACCACGATGTGGATACGCGACGCACCGCGCTCGCGTAACTGGCTGGCCACGGACAGGAGTGAGCCGCCGGTGGCGAGCACGTCGTCGGCCACGATTACGTCCTTTCCGCTCAGATCGCCGCCGATGTACTCATGACGTAAGATCGCGTTGCGGCCGTTGGCGGTGGAACGCAGGTCGCGCACCTTATAAAACATGGCCACTTCCAGCTGCAGCCATTGCGCAAAGTTGATGTTGCGCTTGATGGCGCCCTCGTCCGGGCTGACCATGATGGTGTTCTGCAGATCGACCGTGCCCGAACGCATGAGGGCCTTGATCATTTGGTAGGTGGGCATGATGTTGTCAAAGCCGGTATAGGGAATGGCATTTTCCACACACGGGTTGTGCGCGTCGAAGGTGATCACGTTGTCCACGCCCAGGTTCGCCATCTCGCGCAGCATCAGCGCCGCGTCCAGGGATTCGCGGCCGGAGCGCTTATCCTGCCGTCCGCAGTACAGGTAGGGCATGATGACGGTGATGCGCCGCGTCTTGCCGCCGCACGCCGAAATGATGCGTTTGATGTCCATGTAGTGGTCGTCGGGCGACATGATCGTCTGCTGACCGCGTATCGTGTAGGTGCAGGAGAAATTCGTCACATCCGAAAGGATGTAGATGTCCTGGCCGCGTACCGACTCCAAAAGCCGCGCCTTGCCTTCGCCTGTGGTGAAGCGCGGGCATTCGTGCGCCACGATGAAGCTGTCGTTCCAGCGCTCCATAAAGGATCCGAGCCAGCGGTTAACCTTGTCGCCCATATCCTCCGCGCCGTGCATAACGACCATGCCCAAATGCTCTGCTTGCATGCTCAACCTCTCCTTATGCCCAAATCGGCATCATTCTGCATTCTCGTCCTCAACTAACATACACCATCCGAAAGCCGTTTTCAAGGAAAAAGAATGGCAAAGGCAACGCGGGCGGATGGCACAATGCACATCCGCCCGCATCGCTTCGCCGCGCGGCTCTAGAGGATCACGCGCACGCAGAACACGGAGGCCGCGTCCGGCGCGAGCGTCACATCGCAGCCATCCGCCGCGGCGGAGCCGGCAACGGATGCTTCCAGAATGTTACAGCGTTCGGCGGCGGCAACGGGCGCGCCAAAGCGCAGACGCACGGGTTTGCCGGCGCCCGCGTCGTGCCCGCGCACGATGAGGCCGCGTCCGTCTTCGGCCTGCTTGACGCACGTGATCGTCGCCTCGCCTTCCACAAACGCCACAAGAGAGGCGTCAAGTGGCTTGCTGCCGGCGTGCGCCGTACCGCTGATCGTGTCGATGGGCACGATGTTCCGCTGCGCTGAGCGCATCAGATCGGCGGGCTTATCGGACACCGGGCCCAAAGCGAGGTGGATGTGGTGCATGCCGTACTCGGGCGAGGGGTCCGGGTCGTAGCTGGAGCGCACAAGCGTGCAGGAGAGCAAGCCCTCGTCCAGGCGGAAGCCGTGCTTGGCGTCCGCGAAGAGCGCCAGCGCGCCGCCCTGCGGCAAGCGTACGGCCGCAAAGGTTTGCGCGGGCAAATCCAGCTTTTGCGCAGGACGCGTAACGATGCCGCCCGCCGCGTCAAACAGCGCTTCGGCGGCCGTGCAGGGCAGGGGATAGGCGAACTGCAGCTGCGGGATGACCGTGTCGCGCGTGCCGCGCTCGTGCCAGTCGGCATCGATGTCCAGGTGGAGCAGCGGGCAGCCCTTACGCACGGAGTAGGTGAGCGTGAAGCTGGAGCGGCCGCGCGAGGCGCTCATGCGCACGCTGTTGTACAGCGGACCCTCGGCGGCCCTCTCGATGCGCCAGCCGCTGTCCACGGCCGTCACCTTCTCATAGCGGCCCACCACCCAGGCCGTCATGCCCAGGGATGTGTTTTCCTCCACGACGCGAAGCGGGGAGCCGATGCCGCCGGCCAGGTCCGCGCCGGTCTTCTTGTCCACCAGCGAGGCGATGGCGCCGGTCTCCACGTCGAACTGTGCGCACAGGCGGTCGTTTTCCAGTACGAAGCTCGGCGCCGTGTGCACGCGCGGGTCGCGCCGCATAAAGCTGGGCGCGGCCAGCTCGGGCGTCTGCGTGAGCGTGTAGGTTGCATAGCCGCCCGCGGGGAGGTCCGCCTCGATGTACAGCTCGGTGTAGTCGTGCTGCCAGTAGTTGTGGCGTTTCTTTTCGATGAACTGATGCGTGACGGGCTTGCCGGAAGCGTCGCTCACCTGCAGGCGCTCCGGGTCGCCCGGCCAGTCCCACACGGTGAGGGGCAGCACCTCGTGGCGGGGGAAGGGCAGGGCATTGAACAGGTGGAAAATGCGCGTAAGACCGCTTCCGGTCTCCGTGCGGGACAGCCCGAAGGCTTCAACGCCGTAGCCTACGCCGCCGCCGAGCGCCCGATCCGGCTCGGGCGTCAACGGCGCAAGCGCCGAGGTGTCAATCTGCGCGGCCAGCGCGCGCATGGCCATGGTTTTCTGCGTGGCCGCCACAGCCATGGTCTCCTGAAAATTGCCCATGGCGTACTCGCGCGTGTCGGGAACGCACGAGCCGGTGACAATGTCGTGGAACTGTGAGAACAAAAGCCGCCGCCACGCGCCTTCAAAGGCCGCAGAGCGATAAGGATGACCGGTTTGTGCAGCCGCTAACGCCGACCACAGCTCCGCCCCGTACAGCGCCTGCTCGCCCACGCGGTTCGCCTTCTTGATGCGCGTCTGGGTGGTGTAGCAACCGGTGAACACGGCGTTTAGTTCGGACTGCACAACGGGCAAGCTCCCGCGCAGCGTCTCGGCCAGGGCGAAGTACTCGGCGTAGGTGCCGAAACGGATTGTGGGATACACGGGCCAGGCCATCATCTCCAGCGCCTGGTGCAGATCGCGCCTGGTCGGCCCGCCGCCGTGATCGCCCACGCCGTACACGCACATCATGGTGGACAGGCCGGTCTCCTTGCATACCGCAGGGGCGCGCAGGGCCACCTCGTCGTCGATGCCGCCCAGATACCACCACGGCTCGCGGTAGCACAGCACTTCCTTGCCGGAAGGAGCCTGCCAGCGGTACAGCAGCGCGCCCTGGTCGCCGCGGCAGTGATAGTAATATGAAATGCCGCCGCTTTGAAGCATGTCGGGGATGTACGCACCGTGGCCGAACGTGTCCGGTTCATAGTCCAGGTTCAGCTTGGCTGCGTCCAGATCCAGCAGTTGGCTGAGATAACGCTTCGTGTATAGGAGGTGGCGCGCAACGCTCTCGGTGGAGGGCATGTTGCGGTCGGCTTCCACCCAGGTAGAGGCGGATACCTCCCAGCGCCCTTCCTTCACGCGCCGCTTGATTTGCTCAAGAAGCGCGGGATCGTGTTCCTCTACAATGCGGTATACCGACGCCTGCGACTGCGAGAAGGTGAACTGCGGCACCTCGTCCATCAGCTTCATGACGGTGCGGAAGGTCTCCAGGGTGATCGCCACGGTCTCGTCGTACCGCCACATCCAGTTCATGTCGATGTGGGCGTGCCCCACGAGCAGCACCTGCACAGCCTTGGCTTTGTCCGCAAGGGGCAGCAGTCGTTTCTCCGCCTCTTGGGCGGCGGCGTTTGTTAGGCTGCCGTCCCTTTGCACAGCGCCCTCGGCGTAGGCCACGGCGTCGTTGATCGGCTGGTCCAAAGCGTCGCCCTGGGCAATGGACAAGGCGCGCGCAAAGCGGGTTTGTGCGATGAAGCGTTGGGCGAAAGCGCCGCCGGGAGCTTTGCGCAGGGCGTCGACGCGTGCGTCGAGCAATGACATGGGTTTTCCCTCCTTAAGTCATGCGGTGGAATGCGGCCGGATATGATGTAGGGGAGAACGGAGGCGGTTAGCGTGCACAAAGAGGATCCACCTGTCGAAGAGCGCGAGGAAGAATCGGCCGTGCCATATGAGGAGGTACCCGGCTACAGGATGGAGACGGAAAGCGCCGCGTGCGAGGTGCGCGCGGGCGACCTTTCGGGGCAGGCGGGCGGCGCGGGCCGCGTGTTGCTGGGCGCGGGAATGGGGATGCAGCCCACGGGCGGCGGGCGGATTAGCGTTACGCAGGTGCGCGTGCGCAACCGCGAGGTGACTGTTCGGCTTCATGTGCGCGCCCCCGCTGAAACGGAATATGCATCCCAGGCCGTTTCCTACCCCAGCTGCGCCATATCCTGCCCGGCGGCCCGCATCCCGGAGGACGCGCACGTCGTGTTCATCGACCAGCACGACTGCGTGCTGTGCGAGGTGCGACGGGGCGAGGGGCAGGAGGAAGGCGCCTAGCCGACGTCTTCCAGCAGCATGTCCTCGTCCTGCTTGCGGTTGGCCTCCAGCTGGATACGGCACATGCGCGCGTACAGCCCGCCGGACTTGAGCAGACCCTCATGATGGCCCCGCTCTACAATGCGCCCCTCCGACAGCACCAGGATCTGGTCGGCACGCTTAACGGTGGACACACGGTGCGCGATGACGATGATCGTGCGCGTGCCGGCCAGCTGCTGGATGGCCTTTTGTATCTCTGCCTCGGTCTCCACGTCTACGGACGCGGTCGCCTCGTCCAGGATGAGGACGCTGGATTTGCGGAGCACCGCGCGCGCGATGGCCAGGCGCTGCTTTTGCCCGCCGGAGAGCTTGAGGCCGCGCTCACCGATGGTGGTGTTGTATCCGTCCGGAAGTTCGCTGATAAAGCCGTGCGCGTTGGCGATGCGCGCGGCTTCTTCGATATCCTGCGGCGTGGCGGCGGACGCGCCGTAGGCGATGTTCTCTGCCACGGTGCCGTTGAACAGGAACACGTCCTGTAGCACGACTGAAATATTCTGCCGTAGGCTGTGCAGCGTCACGTCGCGCAGGTCGCGCCCGTCCACGCGCACCGCGCCGCTCACCGGGTCGTAAAAGCGCATCAGAAGCGAGGTGATGGTGGTTTTGCCCACGCCGGTCGGGCCGACGAGGGCGACCATCTCGCCGGGCCTGCAGGCGAAGCTGATGTCCTCCAGCACGGGCGAGCCTTCGGTGTAGTGGAAGGACAGATGATCAAATTCGATGGCTCCTTGCGCGGGCGCGGGCAGGTCCTGGGCGTTGTCGTTCTCTTTGATGTCCGAGGAGGCGTCCAGCAGTTCGTACACGCGCCGCACGCTCACCCAGGCGTTCTGGGTATCCTCCAGCACACGCCCCAGACTGGCGATGGGCTGGTAGAGCATGGACAGGTACATCATAAAGCCCACGATATCGGCGATGGAGAGGCTGCCGCGCATGGCGAGCATGCCGCCGAACACGATGACGATGATCGTGCCCAGCGATGTGAGAAACTCCATGGCCGGGTGGAAGATGCCCGACTGCTTGAGCGCGGCCAGCGTAAACTTGGAGTGGCGCATGCTGCGGCCAAGCACGCGGTCATGCTCGCGATCCTCCTGGTTGAAGGCCTGAATCTCCTTCACGCCCGAGAGGTTGTCCTGCAGAATGGCCGAAAGCTCGCCCATGGCCTCCTGCTGCTTCTTGAACAGGGGGTGGATCCGCCGCACGAAGTAGAAGCTGCCCGCAAGCAGGAAGGGCGTTGGTATGAATGTGAGCAGGGTGAGCGTTGGGTTGATGGAGAGCATGAGGAGGGTTACGCCCAGGAAAACGAGCACGTTCGTGATCAGCTCGGGCAGGGCGTGGGCGATGAGCAGCTCAATCTTGTCTGCGTCAGAGATGAGCCGGGCCATCAGCTGCCCTGTTTGCTTGTCGTGATAGTAGCGCATGGACAGACGCTGCAGGTGGTCGTAGATGCGCGCGCGCAGCATGGGCACCAGCGTCCAGGCGGCCCTGTGCGCGTAGTAATTCTGAAGAAAGCGGCACACCGCGCGCAGCATGTATGCGGCGGAAAGGATGACGCCGTAGGAGATCAGCTGCTGCATGAGGATGCCCTCGGGCGACTCGAGGTTGGCGACCAGCGCGCGCACCAAAGCGGGCGTGACCAGGTTGCAGGCGGTGATGAGCAGCATGGCGATGCCCGAGATGACCAGGAACGGATACCAGGGTTTTGCCAGCTTGATGAGGCGCTTTAAGTCGTGCACGGCGGGTTCCCTCCAACTTTTCCTTGTGCTGTTGCCCAAAACCGCTCTGTACGTCAGGCGATGCCCTGTTGGCGGCACATGGCCGGGTTTTCGTCGCTCGTGCCCGCGCCGCGCAAAGCTCTACCGCCGCACACAAACGCGCGGCCTGGCGCTGTTCGCCAAGCCGTGCGGCGCTATTTCTTTTTTCCTGCGGCGATCTGCACGCATCGCTGATGCTCCGGATCCTTGGCGTTATGGATGTGCGTCTTGCTGTTGAGGAAGTGCAGGCATATCTGGCCGTCCATCCCGTTGCCCTTTACGCTGGCCGCCTCGTTGTGCGGCATGCCGTTGATGGAAGCCGCGTACCACGTGCCGCCCAGTCGAACGAGCACCGGGCGCCGGCTCCAGGTCCACCGCCCGCCGTACGTGCGCTTCAGCTTGGCCGTGTCGTCCTTGCTGGCGGGGGCGATGTCCATATGGTTGGAGCCGCCCACGCGGTACACATAGTAGGTGACGCCCGTGTAAAAATCCCGTATCTGAAACTTAGGCCCATTCCAGCGCGCAACCTTGCCGGAGGCGTCCTTCCAGTCGATCAGCTTGCCGTACGTCGGCTTTGTGGGCCGGGGTGTGGCCTTGGGCGTCGGCGTCGGGGTAGCGCGCAGAATACCCACGCCACGCTTTGCCGTGGGCGAATACAGATAGCTCGCGGTGGTTTCGCCCATATGGCCGTCGGGGTTTAGCCCGTTGGCGCGCTGAAACGCTTCCACGGCCTTGCTTGTGAAGGAACCGTATACGCCCGTCACCTTATAGCTGAAATATCCCAAATCCTTTAAGCGCATCTGCATGAGCACCACTTCGTCGCCCATCGCGCCTTCCTTCAACAGGTTACGCGAGGGGGAAACCGCCAGGGGAATGGGCGCGGGTTCGGGCGTTGGAGAGGGCTCTGGCGTAGGCAGGGGCGTAGCGCCGGAGGGCAGCGGGCTTGCGGTGGTTGCCGTGCCGGGCTGCGCCGACGTGGGCGTAGCGGCGGGCGAAGGCGAGGGCGGGGGCGTAGCGGGCCGCGCAGTTGCAAAGGCCTGCGCGCCCGGTGCGCACAGGAGCAGCACCGCCAGCATGGCCGATAGCAGACGTTTCATGCGCAGCCTCCCGATGAGATGCTCGAAGATGAGTTATCACAGTATAGCACTTTTTTTCATCCCGTTCAATGCGGATCCCGTATAAATGGGAGTACGAAAGGGGTGGGCCCAGATCGGCCGCAGCGAACGCCTGCATAAAGCCAACATAACAAAAACGACGCCATCGTGCATGGCGTTCGTTTTTTCCGCTGTACATCCGCATTCAGTTATCGCGCGCAAAGCGGCGCACGGCGCGCATCGGCATATTTTATCACCAATAGTATAGCAAAAAAATCGCGGCGTTACAAGGCTTGTCTTTTTCGCAAACGGAGAATAATCTACCCGTGGGAGTTGATGCGAGTGAGTTGGTCGTTTCAGGAAGAAGAGGCATATCTGCACCGCGTGCACGGGGCGCTGCTCTTCTGGGCGGAGCGCGCCAGGGAGTTGGCGCTGGACCAGCGTCAGGCTCTTGTGGACTGGCAGGCGTTCATGTTCGATCAACTGCACGGCCGCCGCAACGAAGAGGCGGTGCAGGAGGCTGCCATCGCCCTGCAGAACATCACGCATCTCGGCGCGCTGCTTGGGCATGACACGCGCATGGCCAAAAAACTTGCGCGCATGGCGCTGGAGCCGTATTTCGCGCGCCTTTGGTTTCGGGAAGGGGACGGCCTGGCGGAGACGGTCACCATCGGTCATGGCGCCATCATGGACACCGCCTCCAGCGACTGCCTGGTGAACGACTGGCGCGCGCCCATCGCCCGGCTGTATTACGACTGCACGCCCGGACCGGCCGTCTTCAGCGCGCCCGCCGGAGAAGTGCGCGTGGACCTTCTGCTCAAGCAGTTGATCCGCATGGACCAGGGCCGTTTGCTTGCCGTACATGACGCCGACCTGGCGATCATGGACGACATGCTGCTGGACGTACTCGGCCGCTCGGCGGACATGCACATGCGCCAGGTGGTGGCCACCATCCAGCGCGAGCAGTACGAGGCGATACGCGACACGGACTGCGACGCTCTGGTGGTCACCGGCCCGGCAGGCAGCGGAAAGACCACCGTGGCGCTTCACCGCGTGGCGTTCCTGCTGTACCGGATGCGCGATACGCTCAAGAGCGAGAGCGTGCGCATCCTGTCGCCGACGGCCGCCTTCTGTGAAGCCATCTCCCACGTGCTGCCCGACCTGGGCGAGGAGGACATGCCCATTCTCACCCTGCACGACTGCGCGGCAAGCCGCCTGCTGTTGCCTGTGGAGGGCGCTCTGCCCGGCTTTGAGCGTGCGCTTGCGCGCAGAGTGCAGGACGCGCGCCGTACGCCAGAGTTTCTACAGGCGCTGCACGCTTTGGCCGAGCGCCTGGAGCGGGAACCACAGCACCCGTTCGCGGACATTCTCTTTCAGGAGCATATGGTCGCCTCCGCACGTGAGATGAGCGAGCTGTACGCGTCCGATATGGCCGCCGTACGGCCCGCGCAGCGCTTGCAGCGCATCCGCCTGCGCTTTGCGCAGAAGCTGGATGCGCTGGAAAAGATGCTGTCCGATCAGTTTCTTGAGAAGCTGAAAGCCACCATAAAGCCGATGTACCGCGCAAGCATGGCGCGGCTGAAGGCCATGGAGTGCCTGGAGCCGGCGCGCCTTTCGCTGCACCGCATGACAAGCCTCGATCTGCCCGTTTTGTACGAGCAGTTTGCGGCGGAGCGGGGCGTCGCCGTTAGCGGCCTTGCGGAGCGGCGTTTCGCGGCGTCCGAGGACGCGGTGCCGCTGCTGTGGTTGTCGCTGCGCCTTGGCGTGTCCAGGAGCGAGCATGCCGTGCGCTGCCTCATCGTTGATGAGGCGCAGGACCTGTCGGCCTTGCACCTGGAAACGCTGCGGCTCTTGTACCCAAACGCCAAAGCCACGTTTCTGGGCGACCCGCGCCAGTCCATATGGCCGGACGAAACTTCGGGCCTTGCGCTTCTCGCCGGGCACTTTCACGCGCAGCGGGTGCACACGGCCACCCTGCTGCGCTCCTACCGCAACGCCGCGCCTATCAGTGCGTTTTGCCGTCAGTTTGACGACGAGGGCGGCAGCGACGATTGCGGCCGCGAAGGCGAGGCCGTGCGCCGCCTGCCGGCCGATCTGCCCGCGCAGGACGTGGCCGCAGCGTTTGCGGCGATGTTGGGCGGCAACAACCACACGGCCGCGCTGCTTACGCGCACCATGGCAGAGGCGGAGGCATTTTCCGCGCTGCTGCCGCAGGCGGCGTTGCTGCGCGAGGAATCGCTCCTGCCCGAGGGCGGCCTGATCATCGCCCCTGTGTTTCTGGCCAAGGGCCTGGAGTTTGACGCGGTGTTCGTATACTGGCCAGGCGAGCAGGCGAGCGCCCATGCCCGGCGTATGCTGTATACGGCTTGTTCGCGCGCGCTGCATCAGCTGTCCGTAGCGCTGTAGGCGAAGTTTTTCTTCCGGTTTTGCCAAGCCCGTCATGTACCGGCCGGCGCGTCGCATACCTTGGCATGGGGTGATGGGTATGCGGCGCATATTGTCCGTTTGGTTGGTGGTTCTCGCCCTGTTCCACGTCGGCGCTGCGGCGCGCGCGCAGGAGGAGAGCGCGCAGACCGCGGCTCTTGAGGTGAAGGACGCTAAGGCCGCCGCGCTGGTGGACGTGGCGAGCGGGCGCATTCTGTGGTCGCTCAACGGGCAGGAGGAGCTGCCCATGGCGAGCACGACCAAGATAATGACTGCGCTCGTCGCCATAGAACACGCAAATCTGTCGGATGTGGTCACCGCCTCCCGCAACGCGCACGGCGTGGAAGGTTCCAGCATGTATCTGGACGAGGGCGAGCGCCAGAGCGTGAACAATCTGCTTTTCGGGCTGATGCTGCGCTCCGGGAACGATGCGGCCGTCGCGCTCGCCGAGTACGTGGGGGGGAGCGTGCCCGGCTTTGCGCAGCTGATGAACGACACCGGCCAGCGCCTGAAGCTTGTGCACACCCGCTTTGTGAACCCCCACGGCTTACCGGCCGAGGGGCATTATACCAGCGGGGAGGACTTGGCGCGTCTGGCGGCCTACGCGCTGCGCAACGAGGAGTTTGCCCGCGTCGTGGGCACCAAGCGCATGAATGTGCCCTGGGAAGGCAAGCCATGGGACCGGGCGATGAGCAACAAGAACAAGCTCTTGTACGACTACGAAGGCGCTACGGGCGTAAAAACCGGCTATACGAAAGCCGCCGGGCGCTGCCTTGTGGCCTCCGCCGAGCGAGACGGCCGCGAGCTGGTCGCCGTGGTGCTCAACTGCGGCCCGATGTACGAGCGGTGTGCGCAAATGCTCGACTGGGGCTTTGCCAACGTCACCGCGCAGGAGATTGTGGCGGAAGGTCAGCCAGTTCGCAGCGTGAGCGTGGAAGGCGGCTCGCCCGCGCACATTAACGCTGTGGCCGCCAGGCAGGCGGTGGTTGCGCTGCTGCCCGGAGAGCGGCCGCTGCTGCGCGCAGAGCTGCCCGCGAGCATACAAGCGCCTGTCGCTCGCGGCCAGGTGATCGGTACGCTGCGCATTCGTCTTACCGGCATGGATGAGATGGAGGTGCCGCTCATCGCCGGGGAAACGGTCGCCAGTAAGTCGCTGGGCGCGCTGATACGGCGCGTTTTGGACCAGTGGTTTCTGCCCGCCGCGCCCCTGCTGCCATAATTGGGCTTGCGCTGCCGGTCGCCATGGGGTATCATGCCCATGACGAATTGCAGACCGGAGGCGGAGCATGAACACGTTTGCGGAATACGAAGACAACGCCATGCGCACGTGGAGCGGCCTTGCGGGCGGCGATACCGCCGATCAGGCGGCGCTTTTGAACGCCGTGCTCGGCCTGTGCGGCGAGGCGGGCGAGGTAGCCGACCTATTGAAAAAGACAAAATTTCAGGGACATGAACTGAACCGCGAGAAGGTTGCCGACGAACTGGGCGACATTTTGTGGTACATCGCCTTAGGCTGCAAAGCGCTACACGTGCCCATGGAGGAAATAGCCCGTCGCAATGTCGATAAGCTGCGCCGCCGCTATCCGGACGGTTTTTCTGTTGAAAAGAGCCTTCACCGCGCAGAATAGGTCTCGTCACGAGCCGGCATGCTGTTTTTGGGCGCGCCTGGCCGACGCGCCGCGCATGAAACGGGCTCTGCGGCACATAGCGTAGGAGGGAGGGGTGTGTTCTTATGATGATGGATATCGACGGCGTACTCGTGCATGTGCGCGATGAAGGCGGCGGACAGCCCGTGCTCCTTCTGCACGGATGGCTTGGTCAGATCGACAGCTTTGCGCCCGTGTCGCGGGCGCTTCTCACGGACGGCCGCCGCGTGATCGCCCTGGACTTTCCCGGGCACGGCCAGTCGGCTCTGCCGCCCGAGGCGTGGAGCGTTACGGAGTACGCGCGCATGACGGCCGAGCTGATCCAGCGCCTGGGCATCGCCGGGTGCGACGTCATCGGTCACTCCTTCGGCGCGCGCGTGGCGATTCTGCTCGCCTCCACCCGCCCTCAGCTCGTGGGCAGAATGGTGCTCACCGGCGCGGCGGGCCTGCGTAAGCCGCCTACGCTGGGCCGCAGGCTTCGCCACGCGGCCATGACGTGCGTGCGCGCCGCACTGCGGCTGCTTGGCCCCAAGAAGGCTGAGGCCATGCGCAAACGGCTGGCCTTTGCCATGGGATCGGCGGACTACCGCGCCACGCAGGAGGGGATGCGCAAGACCTTCTCGCGCGTGGTGGAGCAGGACTTGCGGCCGTACCTGCCGAATATCAAAGCGCCCACCTTACTCATCTGGGGAGAAAACGACGCGGAGACGCCGCTCTCCTTCGGGCGTATCATGGAGAAGGAGATTCCCGGCGCGGGCCTTGCCGTGCTGAAGGATGCGGGGCACTTCGCCTATCTTGACAAGTGCGCCGACTTTATGAAGATCGTGCGCGTCTTTTTCGCCTAGACGCCCGTCGACGCAGGCCTGCCCGCCCGTCCCGCAGGGAGTGGTCAGCGCTTGCCAGGATACCCGCCCTTTTTGGAAGGAGGCCGTTTGTTGGCCTTACAGTTGCTCCTCATCGCGGCGGCGGCCGTGTGCGGCGTTCTCATTTGCCCCGGGTTTGTGCACATGCTGCAGCTGGAGAGTTACAAGACGCGCTTCTATGTGAAGTGGGTCTTCGCACATCCGCGCCAGGCGTTTTTGGTGCCGGCGGCTTTCGCGCTCGGCCTAGCCTTTTCGTTCCTCCTGCTGGGCGAATGGGGTCTGGCCGGCTCGTTGCTCGTGTGCGCCGGCGTTTCCTACGCCCTGCACCGCGGCAAAGCCGCTAAGAAGCCTCTGGTGTGGACGCCGCGCGTACGCCGTTTGTCCGCGTGCGTGGCGGTTTTGTATGCCGCTTGCGCGCTGGCGTCGCCCTATGCGCTGATCGCGGCCGTGCTGCTTGCTGCCCTCACGGTGGCCCTGGCGTCCCTGCTTATGCTGCCGCTGGAAGAGGCCGTCAAAAGATGGTATTTCCTGGATGCAAAACGCCGCCTTGCGCAGCGCCCCGACCTGATTCGCATCGGCATTACGGGCAGCTATGGCAAAACGAGTACGAAATTCATTCTGGCCACCATCCTGTCGGAGAAGTACCGCGTGCTCGCCACGCGCAGCTCCTTCAACACGCCCATGGGACTCACGCGCGTCATCCGCGAAGAGCTGACGCCTGGACATGAGGTGTTCATCGCCGAGATGGGCGCCAAGCACGCGGGAGACATCGCCGAGTTGTGCGCGCTTGTCGCCCCGCAGTTCGGGCTGCTCACCAGCGTTGGCCCGCAGCACCTGGAGACCTTCGGCGACGTGCAGACGGTCGCCCGCACCAAGTACGAGCTAATCGAGGCCCTCCCCCCGGACGGTGCCGCTTTTTTTGCGGGCGACGGCGCGTTTGTGGACGAGCTGTTCGCCAGGACCAAGCGCGTGTCCGCCTTTCGCTCCGGCCTGTCCGGCGAGCCCCTGCACGCGAGCGCGCGCGACATACGCGTTGGTCCGGAAGGAAGCTCCTTCACCCTGACGGCGAACGGCGGGGAGAGCATCGAGTGCCAGACGCAGCTTCTGGGTGAGCACAACATTGGCAACATTTTGTTGTGCGCCAGCTGCGCGCTGCAGTTGGGCCTGACGCTGCAGCAGGTGCAGCGCGGCATCGCCCGGGCGCTGCCCGTGGAGCATCGTCTGCAGATTCTGCCCACCGGCAACGGCGTTACGGTCATCGACGACGCCTTCAACGCTTCGCCCATGGGCACGCGCGCCGCGCTTGCGGCGCTGGCCGCGTTCCCCGGCCGAAAAATCATCGTGACGCCCGGGCTTGTGGAGCTGGGCGCGGCGGAAGCGGAGGAGAACCGCGCGTTCGGCGCGGCCATGGCCGCCGTGTGTGACGAGGTGATCTTGGTGGGCAAGGGCCGGGCGGCGCTCATCGCCCCCGGACTGGAAGGGGCAGGATACCCCGCGGAGCATATCCATGTGGTGAACGATATCACGGGTGCGACCGCCGCCATCGCCCGTCTGGCGCGGGCGGGCGACGTCGTGCTGTTCGAGAATGATCTGCCGGACAATTACGCGGGTTGAGGTGACAACATGCAGGAAAGATTGACCATCGCCGTGTTTTACGGCGGCCGCGCCGCGGAGCACGATGTGTCCATCATCTCGGCGCTGCAGGCCATGGAGGCGCTGCCGACCGACCGCTACGACGTGGTGCCCGTCTACATCACAAGGCAGGGACACTTCGTTACCGGGCCCATGCTGCGCGATAAGACGTTCTATCAGAACTTTGAGGAGCGCTTCGTTAAGCGCTGCTACATCGACACGACGCCCGGCGTAAACGAACTGTACGCCATCGATCCGCCGCGCTTCCTTATCTTTGGCGGCGGCCGCCGTCCAATCGCCCAGATCGACTGCGCGCTGCTCGTGCTGCACGGCATGAACGGCGAGGACGGTACGCTGCAGGGCCTTCTGGAGCTGGCGGACATCCCCTATACATCCGCGGGGGTGCTGGGCTCCTCCGCCTGCATGGATAAGATCGCCATGAAGGCGCTCTTCCGGGGCTGTGGCTTTCCGGTGTGCGACTGGGCCTGGTTCGACCGCCTGGAATGGGAGAAGAACGAGGCACTGACCCTTGCGCGCGTGGAGCAGGAGATCGGCTATCCCTGCTACGTGAAGCCGGCCAATCTGGGCTCGTCCATCGGCATATCCCGCGCGGACGACCGCATACAACTAAGGGAGGCCATCGTCACGGCCGCCCACTTCGACAGGCGCATCCTCGTGGAGAAGGCCGTAGACAAGCCCATGGAGATCAACTGCTCGGTGCTTGGCTGGCAGGGCGGATGCGAGGCGTCCGTATGCGAACAGCCGCTTGGGTGGCAGGAGTTTTTGACCTTCGAGGATAAGTACATGCGCCAGGGCGGCGGCAAATCCCAGGGCATGAAGAGCCAGGACCGCCGCATACCGGCGCCCATCGGCCGGGAGATGGCTGAGGAAATCCAGCGCACATCCTGCGCCATTTTTCAGGTGATGGATCTGAAAGGCGTCGTGCGCATCGATTACATGATCGACGCGTCCGGCAAGCTGTATGTGGGCGAAGTAAACACCATTCCCGGCTCGCTTGCCTTCTACCTTTGGGAATTTGGCGGGCTTGCCTACCAGCAGCTGCTGGAGAAGATGATCGAGTATGCGCTGCTCGCGCAGGCGGAGCGCCGCAAGAGCGTGTTCGCCTACGACTCCGGCATCCTCAACAAGGTGATCGCCGGAACCAAGTCCGGCCTGAAATCGGGAACCAAGTCCGGCGGCCTTTCCGGCGCGAAAAGCTGACATTTGTGCGTTTTCGCTAAAAAATTGCACAAATGTATCACAAATGTCAAACATTTACGGGTGTCCATCTTTGAGGTATAATAAGCACAAACAAAGTAGGAGGGTCCGCAATGAACGAAAACGTCACCTCGCCTTCCTCTCTTGGCATGGAGCCCAAGCTCGCTGCTCTGCTCGCGTACATTCCCATCGTCGGCATCATCTTCTTTTTTGTGGAGAAGCAGAACAAGTTTGTTAAGTACCATGCCGCGCAGAGCCTGGTGATGACATGCGCCTATTTCGCCTGGTGGATCGTCAGCCTTATCCTTGGTTTTATCCCGATCATCAACATCATCGTCGCCATCCTTGGCTTTCTCGTCGGCATCGCCTACTTTGTTATCTCCATCATTTGCATGATGAAGGCCTGGAAGTATGAATGGTACCGCGTGCCCCTGGCCGGCGAATACGCCATGAAGCTCGCCTCCAAATAAGATGGAGCTTGCACCAAAGCAGCGGCTGGCTTCGGGTTTCGACCTGAAGATGATCGCCATCATCGCCATGACGGTGGATCATGTGGCGTGGACATTCTTTTCCTTTTCCACGTATCCCCTCGCTGCTACGATCATGCACACGATTGGAAAGCTCACCTTTCCCATTATGGCGTTTTTCATCGTGGAGGGCTATACGCACACGCGTAGCGTTGCGCGCTACATGGGGCGTATGGCCCTTTTCGCGCTGATCTCGCTGCTGCCTTTCGTGATGCTGTTTGGCAGCTGGAGTTACCACAACGTGCTCTTTACCATGCTCTTTGGGCTCTGCGCCATTCAGGTGTACGAAAAGCCCTTGCCGGACGCCTGGATGAGGCGCTTAGAGGCAGGCGGCCTTCCGCAGGCCGTAAAGGCGATACTGCCGGCGGCGTCGCGGGTCGTGTGCCTGCTCGCGCTGGAGGCTGTGTCTCAGTTCACCGATTGGTCGCTCATGGGCGTGCCACTCATTTTGCTCATGTACGTGATGCGGCATAAAGGCCGCATGATGCGCACGCTCATCCCCATCGCCATCGTTCTGGGTTTCGCCTTTGTTATCGGCGCGCTGCAGTTTATTGGCATGTATGCCGAGAGAGGCATTGTGAACGCGGGGGATCTGCTTAACCTGGGCACAATGCTGGGCATGCTGCTCACCGTACCGCTGCTTGCCAGATACCGCGGCGTACGCGGACGCAACCTCAAATATCTGTTTTATGTTTACTACCCGGCGCACATGATGGTACTCGTTCTTCTGCGCACTCTCATCACCGGGGGATAGCGCCCAAATTCCGGACAAGCGCCCACTTTTTGTAACGGTCAGACTGTCATAAGCCGCGCGGCGGCTAGGCAACCTAACGGTGACAAAAAGGGGGCTTTTTTATGTCTCTTGGCATGATCCTGCTCGTCGTCGTGACGATCCTGATCCTGTTTGGGGTGCTGCACCGCGTACTGGACCGCATGCGGCTCACCGATCGGCAGGCGCTGGCGGTCGTTGCGGCCATCTTTATCGGCGGCATTCTCCCCGACATTCAGGTGACGCCGCTCTTTCGCTTTAACATAGGCGGCGCGCTCATCCCTTTGGCGATGTGCGTCTACCTATTTGTGAAAGCCGGCACGGGAAAGGAGCGTTTCCGCGCCGTGGCGGCGTCGGTACTGGCGGCAGCCGGCGTGTTCATCCTGGGCAAGGTATTGCCCGCGGAACCCTCGCGCATGGGATTTGATCCAAACTACATCTACGGCCCGGTGGCAGGCCTTATCGCTTACATCTTCGGCCGCTCGCGCCGCGCGGCGTTCATTGCGGGCGTTATGGGCGTGTTGCTGGCCGATACGCTCCAGGCCGTAATCAACTGGACGCAGGGCATAAGCACGCCCCTCAACCTGGGCGGCGCAGGCGCGTTCGACGCGGTCGTGCTCTCCGGCCTTCTGGCCGTGTTGCTCGCCGAAGCGATAGGGGAGGCGCTGGAGCGCGCGCAGGGCGGCTCGCGGCGCAAGGAAACGCAGGTGTTCGACCATGGAGAGTTTGTGGAGCGCGATCATGCAGGCGAGGGAGGAAAGGGCAAATGAAGAATACGGGCGTCATTCGCATCCTGTGCCTCGCGCTCGCCGTATGCTTGGCGACCGCGCTGCCTGCGCAGGCCTTGGCTGATGAGTGGGATGTGCAGACGGGCGGCGGCTACTTCACCGTGCACGGTCCGGACGGCGACGTGCTGTTGCGATACGGCGGCCCCGTGTCCGTCGACGACGAGTATATCTCCGAGAACAACCGCCATTATCGTATCGACAGCGTGGATGAGGGTTCCCGCACGGCCACGGCCGTGTACATGGGCGAGGTGACGTTGGCCGACGCGGCCGCCTGGGATACGCCCGTCTCCAACAGCAAGGATCAGGAAAACAAGCTGATCGCCATGTATTACACGCACACGGACGAGAGCTACATACCAACGGACGGCGTCGAATCTAAACCCAAGGACGGCGGTATACTGGACGTGGGCGCGGCGCTGAAGCAGGAGCTGGAGAAGCACGGCGCGCAGGTGGTGCTGGACGAGACGAATCATTACCCGCACGACGCGGGCGCATACCGCCGCTCGCGTCAAACGGCAGCCCGCCTGATGAAGCAGGCCCCCGTAGCGCTCATCGATATCCATCGTGACGGCATTCCGGCTGATGAATATGAAAAGACGATCAGTGGCGAACAGGCGAGCAAGGTGCGCCTGGAGGTGGGGCGCGCCAACCAGAACCGCTCGGCCAACCTGGAGTTTGCCAAGCGCCTGAAGGCCACTGCCGATAAGGAGTACCCGGGCCTGGTGAAGGACATATACATGGGCAAAGGGAACTACAACCAGGAGCTGATGCCCCAGGCCATCCTCATAGAGTTTGGCACGCACGAGATTGACAAAGAGCGCGTAATCCGCTCCACCGAGTTCGTGGCCGACGTGCTCACCACTACGCTGTTCGGTGCTTCCGGGCAAGGCGGCGCCTCGCCCGCGCCGGGGGGAACAGCCGCGCCTCGCGCAAGCGGCGCGCCGGACGAAGGCGCAGCCCCCGGCAAAACGCTTGCGCCCGGCGCGTCTCCGGACGTCAGCCAGCAGGGCGCGCGACAGCCGCTCTCCCAGGGGAACCCGGGCGCGGCCACGGGCCTCTTCATCGTGCTGGGCGTGCTTCTGGTGGGCGGCGGCATCTTTCTGCTGTTCTCTCGCGGCCGCGGCACGGCGGGTGAGAAGGTAGGCGGCTTTACCTCGGAGATTACCGGCGGGGCGATCGGCAACCGCCGTAAGAAGGACGAGGATGGACCCGGCGGTGACTCGTAGACAAAAAACTGCGCGTACGGCTTGACATGGGGAAGGCGGGCGGCTATAATACAAAAAGTAAGCAGAAGCTGCCCGCTTCTCACCCGTCGGCTGTGCCAGACAGGGTTACAACAGCAGGATAAAGAGTGCGAAAGCGCTTTGTTGGCGGGCGGCGAATGCCGCCCGTTTTCTTTTTTCGACACGAACGATGCAATTGGGGGTATGCGGCATCAACACGGACCTGATGATCAACGAAGAAATTCGCGACCGCGAAGTGCGCCTGGTCGATCAAAACGGCGAACAGCTCGGCGTGATGAGCGGCCAGCAGGCAATGGCCATCGCCGAGGAGCGCGGGCTGGATCTCGTGAAGATCGCGCCCATGGCGAAACCGCCCGTCTGCAAGATCATGGATTACGGCAAGTTCCACTTCGAGCAATCCAAGCGCGAGCGCGAGATGCGAAAGAATCAAAAAGTGATCACGATTAAAGAGGTGCGTTTGTCCTCCACGATCGACGAACACGACATCGAGGTGCGTGTCAAGAACACGATTCGCTTCCTCCAGGATGGCGACAAGGTGAAGGTTTCCATCCGCTTCCGCGGCCGACAGATCACCCATCCGGAGATTGGCTCCCAGGTGATGAGCAACTTTGCGCAGCGCGTTTCCGCCGTCGGCGTTATGGAGCGCACCCCTGCCGTTGAAGGCCGCAGCATGTTCATGATCCTCTCGCCCAAGGTGGAAAAGCCGTAAAACCGCAAAGGAGGACGTCCCATGCCCAAGATCAAGACGAACCGCGGAGCGCACAAGCGCTTTAAGCTGACCAAGTCCGGCCTGGTCAAGCGCGCGTGCGCGTACAAAAACCACCAGCCGCACCTTAAAACGCCCAAGCGCCGCCGTCGCCTGCGCCAGGGCGGATATGTCGCAGCCGTGGAAGCCGCCAACATCAAGCGCATGCTGCCCTACGACTAGGGCAACAGGCGCCGCGCAATAAGCATCAACACCGCAATCAATCTGCCCGGATCCGCCAGGATGATCGCGCACAGGCTGCGCGGAGCGGCACGCCGCTTGCATCCGGCATTTCCCGGGGAATTCATAAGGAGGCTGCGACACCATGGCTCGCATTAAGGTTGGCGTTGCCGCACGCAAACGCCATAAGAAGGTTTTGAAGCTCGCCAAGGGCTATTTCGGCGCGAAGTCCAAGCAATTCCGCACGGCGAACGAGGCGGTCATGCGCTCCCTGCGCTACGCTTACGTAGGCCGGCGTCTGCGCCGCCGCGATTTCCGCCGTTTGTGGATCGCGCGCATCAACGCCGCCACGCGTATCAACGGCATGAGCTACTCCCGTTTTATCAACGGCCTGAAGGTGGCCGGCATCAACATCGACCGGAAAATTCTGGCCGATCTGGCAGTGAACGATCCCGCCACGTTTGCCCAGCTTGTGGGCGCTGCCCGCGCTAAGGCAAACTAATCCGGCTGTTTGAAACGCCGCCTTCGGCCAACGACCGAAGGCGGCGTTGTTGCCCGCAGAGAGAGGTGAGCGGCGTGCGCCGCATCGACAGTGTGAAAAATTCGCTTGTCGCCGACCTTCGCGCCGCCCAAACGGCCAAAGGGCGGGAGGAGCTTTCAGCGTATCTGGCCGAAGGGCCGCACCTGCTGAGGGAGGCGGTGAACAGCGGCATCGCGCCCATTGCCGTGCTGGCGGAGGATGGTTTTGCCGACAGCGCGCTGCTGCAGCGCCTTCAGGACGCCGGCGCGGACGTGGTGAGCGCGCCTAAGCGCTGCATTGAGGCCGCGGGCGACACGAAGACGCCCCAGGGCGTGCTTGCGCTCATCCCGCTGCCGCCGCCCGCCGACCCTATGTCCATGCGCCGCTGCATCGCCCTGGACGGCGTGCAGGATCCCGGGAACGTGGGCACCATCATGCGGCTGTGCGGCGCGGCCGGGTGGGACGGCGTGCTGCTCTCCCCATCCAGCGCGGACGCCTTCGCACCCAAGACCGTGCGTGCTGCCATGGGTGCAAGCTTCTTTGTGCCGGTGGTGCGCGCCGAGCTTGCGCCGCTGCTGATGGCTATGGGGGAGCAGGGCGTGAGCATTCTGGCGGCCGATCTGTCCGGCGATGATTTTTTCGCGCGGCCGGATCTGGGCGCATGCGCGCTGGTCATCGGCGCGGAAGGGCAGGGGCTCTCCCCGCAGGTGCGCGCCTGTGCTACGCACGTTTTTCGCCTGCCGATGCCCGGCCGGGCCGAATCGCTGAACGCCGCCATGGCCGCGGCCGTGATGGTGTATGACTTCCTGCGTCGGGACGCCTGAGACGGCCCCGCCATGACGGGCCAGGAAGAGTTGGCATGCCGCGCTCCCCTTGTGGCAGGCAGTGGCAACAACACTGCCCGCAGAAGAGGGGCTTTGGTTTCATTCAATGAAGGAAAGTGGTCCGGCGGTTTAAACTGTGCTTTGGGCTTCCTCGTCATCAACGCACGGGTTTTCGTTTTTTCCGACTCGGGGCTTGCATTTTTCGCTCCGTCTGGTATAATACCTTCTTGTGCAAGGGGTTATAGCTCAGCTGGTTAGAGCGCAACGTTGACATCGTTGAGGTCGATGGTTCGAGCCCATTTAACCCCACCACGAAAGCTCTCGCCGCCATGTATGGCCGCGGGAGCTTTTGCGCTCGTCTCTAAGCGAGAGAGGCGTGAATGGCTTCCAGCTCGTCGGGCACTTTGATGTGCTGCGGGCAGGCGGCCTCGCAGGAGCCGCAGCGCACGCAGGCCGGATAAGCTTTGCCTTCGGCGGTCAGGCGTTCGTAGCGTTCGGCAAAACGGGCTTGCGTATTGAACATGGCCGCGCGGTTTGCGCCCTGGAAGATGCCGGGAATCTCCACCCCTTGCGGGCAGGGCATGCAGTAGCGGCAGGCCGTGCAGGGCACGCGGATGCGGCTTTGGTAGGCCTCGCGCACGTCTTGTATCACCTGCTGTTCCTGGGCGGTGAGGCATCCGGCATCAGCTCCGGAAAAGATCCCCATGTTTTCGTGCAGCTGCTCGTGCGTGTTCATGCCCGACAGGATGACGTTCACCTCGGGCATGTTCAACAGATAGCGGAACGCCCAGTCCGCCGCGCTGCGGCCAAGGCCGGTGCGGTCGTACACGGCCTGTACGTTGTCCGGCAGGTTTCCCGCCAGCGCGCCGCCGCGCAACGGCTCCATCACAACGATGCCCACACCTTTGTGCGCGGCCCACAGCATGCCGGGAAGAGTCGCCTGCTCGTTCGTGTCCAGAATGCTCATCTGCACCTGCGTCATCCGGAAGGGGTAAGCGTCCATCACGTAGCGGAACGCCTCGGCGTTGTCGTGAAAGGAGCAGGACGGATAGCGGACTTTGCCGGCCTGCACCTGCTTGTCGATCCAGGTGAAGTACCCCTCGGCGGAGGCCTTGTCGAAGTTGCTGCGGCCCGTGCCGTGCAGCAGATAAAAGTCTACATAGTCGGTCTGCAAGCGGTGCAGAGATTCGCCCAGCACGCGGTCGAAATCTGCGGCGGTGGTGCCGTCGCGGAAGGGAAACTTGGTGGCGACGACCACATCCGAACGGCGGCCGACTTGTTTGAGCGCCTCGCCCAGCACCGTCTCGCTGTTGCCGCCGTGATAAACATACGCCGTGTCGAAGTACGTGCCGCCCAAATCCAGAAACTCGTGCAGCAGCCGGTAGGCGGCGGGCCGGTCCACGTTGTGATTCCCCTCGCCGATGCACGGGAAGCGCATGCAGCCAAACCCGAGTGGATGAACCTGGACCCGGGTCTGCCCGATTGTCCGTTTCGTCATGACGAAACACCCTCTCCATGGTAATGATGGATTAAGTATAAGGCCGGGTGAAATGTTTGTAAACAGGACAGGGTTGTTCGCTTGAAAAACCGGGGACAAGCGGATACACTACAATTGAGGTGGCATATGATCGGACAGGTTCGCGCGCATCATGCGCGCATAGGTTCCACGTTTGTCGCCGCGCATGAATGGGCTGCTGCGGGAGCGCCGCACGGGGCGCTGGTTACCGCGGACGAGCAAACCGCGGGCCGCGGGCGTATGGAGCGGGCGTGGCACTCCCCCTCAGGAGGCCTATACACCACCATCGTACTGCGTTCCTCGCTTCCCGCCGCGCACTGGCCGCTCGTGGGCTTTGCGGCGGCCCTCGCCGTGGTGCGGGCCGCGCGTGGGGCGGTAGGGGCGCAGTGCTTCGTCAAATGGCCCAACGACGTGCTGCTGCGCGGGCGTAAGATGGCCGGCGTGCTGCTGGAGACGGGCGGGATGCAGGAGCGTTACCTGCTGCTCGGCTGCGGCATCAACGTGGGACAAAGCCGCGCGGATCTGGACGACGAGGGGCTGACGGCCGCCACGTCGTTGGCGGCGGAGACGGGCGTTTTTGTAGACCGTGAGGCCGTGCTGCACAGCTATTTGCATGCGCTGCAGGAGAGGCTGGGGGAGCTTGCGCGGGACAGCGACGCCTTCCTGCGCGCGTATGCGGGCGAATGCGTCACGCTTGGGCGGCGCGTTCGCGTGTCGGACGGCAGCGGTGAACGAGAAGGCGAGGCGCTGGGCATCGCAAGAGACGGCGCGCTGCTCTTCCGGCCGGACGGCGGCCCGGTACAGACGCTGTACGCCGGCGACGTCTCCGTGCGCGGGTTGGCGGGTTACGCGGACGTGCCGCAATGAACGGGGAGGTTGTGCGCATGCGCTATCCGGGACATCTGCTGGACGTGTCCGGTCTGCGACTGGGCCACATGCATGACGAGGCCGGACGTACGGGCTGCACGGCGGTGGTGTGCCCCAATGGCGCGGTCGCGGCCGTGGACGTGCGCGGCGCGGCCCCGGGCACCCGGGAGACGGACGTACTGAGGAGCGGGAACCTCGTGCGGCAAGTGCATGCCGTTCTGCTTGCGGGCGGGTCGGCTTTCGGCCTGGGCGCCGCGGGCGGGGTCATGCGCGCTCTGGAGGAGGCCGGCATCGGTTTTGACGCGGGCGTTGCGCGCGTGCCCATCGTACCGGCCGCGGCGCTTTTCGATCTGGGCGTGGGCCGGCCGGACGCGCGGCCGGACGAAGCTATGGGCTATGCGGCTGCGCTGGCTGCGCTGCAGGGCGGTTTGGACGTACGGCAGGGCTGCGTGGGCGCAGGGTGCGGCGCAAGCGTGGGCAAGCTGTGCCCAGGTGCGGCGGCCGCGCGGGGCGGCGTGGGCTCGGCGTCTCTTCAGCTGCCGGGTGGCGCGACGGTAGCGGCGCTCGTGGCCGTGAACGCCGCGGGTGACGTGGTGGATCCTTGGCAGGGCGACACGATCGCCTGCGGGGAGAAGGATGGGCGACCGGTGTCGGCGATGGAGGCGGCGCTGCACATCGGTTCGGGCGTGTTTCCCGGCACGAACACCTGCATCGGCGTGGTGGCGACCAACGCCCGATTGACGCGCGGGGAAGCCGGGCGGGTGTGCGTTGCGGCGCATGACGGGCTGGCGCTGGCCGTTCGGCCCTGCCATACGATAGCGGATGGCGACACGCTCTTTGCCCTGTCCACGGACGAGCTGCCTTGCAGCCCGCTAGCGCTGTGCGCGGCCGCGACGGTCGTTGTAGCGCGCGCGTGCGTGAACGCAGCGCTCGCCGCCCGGGAGGGTGCATGATCGCGGGTGTGGGCGTGGACGTTGTGGAGATCGAACGCGTGGCGCGCGCGCTGCAGAAGAAGGGCTTCCTGGAACGGGTGTACACGCCGCAGGAACAGGGCTTTGTACTTCGCAAGGGCGCAGCGTCGGCCGCCGGGCTGTTCGCGGCCAAGGAAGCCGTGGCGAAGGCGCTGGGCACGGGCTTCACTGGGGGCATACGCCTTTTGGACATTGAGATTGCGCACGACGAGAGCGGCGCGCCGCGCGCCGCTCTGCATGGGGCGGCGCTGGCGACCTGCGGCGGCGGGCGCGTGCTGGTGAGCATTTCGCACGACGGGGGCCGGGCGATCGCCTTCGCTGTGCGCGAGCGGGAGGTGCAGCCATGATTCGTACAGTTTCGCCGGAGGGTATGAGAGCCGCCGGGGCCAGCGCGGTCCCGCGGGATGCGCCCGGTTCCTATATGCCGTGTTTTTTATCCGGCGCAGCGGTCGCGCAAAGCGCTGCGGCGCTCAACCGTGCGCCTTTTTATACATTTTCGCATCAGGCGGGCCACATCGCCGCCGCTTTGTGGAGCTTAAACCGGCTGGATTTGCTGAACCGGCCGTTTTTTTCGTTTCACCTCTCGGGCGGCACATTCGAATTGGTCAAAACGACACC
>JAVBLU010000042.1:0-88952 GCA_031553225.1 Eubacteriales bacterium | reverse complement strand
GGCCCGGCCGGCCCGGCTCGCCCGCGCCGGGCGGGCCTACGCCCAGCCCGCGCGAGTGATTGGCCCCCACGCCGCACTCGTGCGCCACGCGCGCCACGTCGCCCATCTGAAAGTACATGTCCGCAAAGCCCACCGTGCCCGTGCGGATCATCTCCGCCACCGCCAGCTCGGCGCCCGCGCGGAACTGCTCGGCCGACATGGCGTCCTCCACCGGGAACACGGCCGTAAACAGCCAGTCCTGCAGCGACAAATCGCTTCCGTGGCCGCGCAGCATGGTCATGGCGGCGTGCGTGTGCGCGTTAAACAGGGCGGGCATGCACAGCCGGCCCCGGCCACAGATCACCTCGTCGGCAGCAACGGCGGGCGGCAGGGCGCTCATGGGCCCGGCAAAGGCGATGCGCTCGCCCTGCACGAGCACCGCGGCCGAGCGGATCTCCCGCTCGCCGGTGTACAGGGCGTCGATATCGCGCAGCAGAATCGTCTTCATTGCGCGCCTCCCTGCATCTCGGGCACCACCGGAGCGGGCCCGCCGCGCGTGAGCAGTTCGTGGCGCAGGCGGAAAAGCGCGGGCGAGAGGTCCACCTTGTACACGTGCGGGTTGCGAAGGCGGCGGTACTGTCGCCACAGCGTGGCCCGCTGCGCGCCTGCATAGGCGCAGATGTCCGGCAGGGAAGGCATGTCCATCACCAGCTGTCCCGCGCGGAACACGGGCTTCAGCAGGTCGCGGCTTGTGTAGTTCGTCAAGGTCATGCTCTTCCAAATATCGTTTGGATCAAAGATGGTGAGCGGCCGGCTCGCGTCGATCCGCTCGCCCTCCAGCATGATCAGATCGGCCACGGCCATGCCGCTCTCATCCAGCAGACGGTGCACGCGCTTGATGCCCGGCAAGGTCACCTTGCCGGGGTTGTCGGAGATCTTGATTCTGGGCGTCCACGCGCCGGCCTGCTCCACGGCGGCCAGCTTGTACACGCCGCCCAGAGCCGGGCTGTCCTCGGAGGTGATGAGCTTGGTGCCCACCCCCCACACGTCTATGCACGCGCCCTGCGCCTTCAAATCCCAGATGAGCGTCTCGTCCAGATCGCCGGAAGCAAAGATCTTGGCGTCGGTAAAGCCCGCCTCGTTCAGCATGCGCCGCGCCTCGCGCGACAGATACGCAAGGTCGCCGCTGTCCAGGCGCACGCCCGTGGGGCGGTAGCCCTTGGCGGCAAGCTCGTGAAACACCCGGATGGCGTTGGGCATGCCGGACTTGAGCGTGTCGTACGTGTCCACCAGCAGCAGGCACCCGCTGGGAAACACCTCGGCATAGGCGCGGAATGCGCTCAGCTCGTCTTTGAAGGACATGACCCAGGAATGCGCGTGCGTGCCGCGCACCGGGATGCCGAACAGCTGCCCCGTGAGCACGTTGGAGGTGGCGGAGCACCCGCCGATGACCGCCGCGCGCGCGCCGAAGATGCCGGCGTCCGGTCCCTGGGCGCGGCGAAGGCCAAACTCCAGCACGTTGTCGCCCTGAGCGGCCTCCACAACGCGGTCGGCCTTGGTGGCGATCAGGGTCTGGTGGTTGATGATGTTCAGCAGGGCCGTCTCGATGAGCTGCGCTTCGGCAATGGGGGCGATGACCCGCACAATGGGCTCGTGAGGGAACACCGGCGTGCCCTCGGGCAGGGCGTCGATGTCGCCCGTAAAGCGGAAGGTGCGCAGGTACAGGAGGAATTCCTCACGAAAGATGCCCAGCGAGCGCAGGTAGGCGATGTCCTCCTGGGAAAAGTGCAGGTTCTGTATGTAGTGCGCCACCTGCTCCAGCCCCGCGGCGATGGCGTAGCTGCTGCCCGAGGCCGAGCGGCGGAAGAACAGGTCGAACGCGGCGCGCTGGCCGCACATGCCCTCCGCATGGTACCCCTGCATCATGGTCAGCTGATACAGGTCCGTCATCATCGTCAGGTTTCGTTCGACCATAAAAACCCCTCCTATGAAGCGGGACGCCTCGCGGCGTCCCGTGCGAGCGTCGGCACGCCCCGCGGCGGGCGCGGGCTGTGGCCGATATGGCTTGCCTTTGGGCGTACATGCGCTTAGGGCGCGGGCTGCGTTGGCCCCTCGCTTGGGGCTTGCGTCGTTTTGGGCTCACCGGAGGGCGGCTCCTCGGCCTTTGGCGGTGCGGAAGCCGCCTGCGGCGTCTCCACCTTTTCCCACGGCGGGGCGGTTGGCGGCTTGTGCGGCGCGCCCCAGCCGGGCGGGGGGACGTCGTAGTCGTCCTCGCTCTCCTGCCGGCGTCTGCGCGGGCCTGCGGTGGTGGCGATCACCACGACGAGCCCCGCGGCGATAACCAGCCCGGGCATAATGAAGCGGTAGCCGTTGGCGATGAGGTTGGTGGCAAGGAACAGCCCGCCCACCACCGTAAGGATGCCCGCCGGGATGAGCGTCTCGCGCGCTTCGCCAAACAGGTACATCTCAAACAGGCCAAGCGCCGGGCCCAGCAGGAACACCGGCCAAAAATCGGCCATCACGCGCCAGCTGGAGATGACGTTGAACAGAAACAGCGCCCCGTACACGAGCAGAATCGCGCCGGGCATAAACAGGCCGCACTGCCGCCGTCCGCCCAACCATCCGGCGATGTGGAAGGCCAGACCGGCCGCGATGAGCAGCACAGGCCACATGTAGCTCCAGTCGAAGCGCACAAGGGAGAGCCGCTCGGCGAGCATCACCCCGCCCACGGCCACAAGCAGAATGCCAACGATCAAACCCGTGTAGGAACGTTTCATGCGTCATCCTTCTTTACTTGGTCGTCCGGCGTGCTGACAATAGTCGTCTCGTCGTCCTTGGCGTCTTCATCGTCGATGACGAGCTCCTCCACCACCAGGGCGTCCTCGTTCATGCCGGTGAGCAGCTCGTCCATGTGTTCCTCGTCCTGGGCGCGCTGCTTGACGATGCGCAGCGATTCGTCCATCGCCTGCGGCTTGTCCTCCGCATCCTTGGCGGACAGGGCGTAGCGCACGATGAGCGTGACGAGCGCGGCGAGCGCCAGCGCGGCCGAGAGGATCTGCGATACGCGCAGATGCCCCCACATCAGCGAATCCGTGCGGAAGTTTTCGATAACGGCGCGCGCGATGCCGTACAGCAGCAGGTACCAAAGGGCCACGTTGCCCGGGGCGCGCGGCTTTTTGCGGTACACCATCAAAAACACAAAGATGAACAGGCAGGCGACGCTCTCGTAAAAGAACGTGGCCATGTGCCAGGGCCCGTCGGCCGTGCCCGCCATGGCATTTATGTACACCGACAGGGGAAAGAACTGAAGCGAGGGGTTGTGCACCGCCCAGCCGTAGGCTTCCTGGTTGAAGAAGTTGCCCCAGCGGCCGATGGCCTGGCCAAGGGCCAGCGCGGGGATGATTGCCTCCACGAGCGAGAGGAAGCGTATCTTCTTCCAGCGCGAGGCGATGAGCACGCCCAGCGCGCCGCCGATCACCGAGCCGTAGATGGCCATGCCGCCCTCGCGCACCGCGAAGATGCGCGTCCAGTCCTCCATGTAGTAGGGCAGAGTGAAGGCCACATAGTAAAGGCGACCGCCTATGATGGCCAGCGGTATGGCGACCAGCGCCGCGTCGATGATGTCGTCCTGGGAGATTCCGTAGCGCCTCGCGCCCTTCATGGCCACGTAGATCGCGCACAGCGCCGCCAGCGCGATGAGGATCCCGTACCAATAGAAGCTCCAGCCGAAGAGCGTAAAAGCTACATTACTAGGGGCCATGGGCATCGCCTCCAGGCGTTATTATACGAAAGATTGTCCAAATGGGCAAGTGAAAACACATGCCCGGGCAAAAGAAAAGGCGTTCCCGCGGCATAGCCGGGGAACGCCCTGCAAAGCGCATGGGCAGGCGAACAAGGACGATG
Source organism: Eubacteriales bacterium (assembly GCA_031553225.1). Taxonomy (GTDB): domain Bacteria; phylum Bacillota; class Clostridia; order Christensenellales; family UBA1750; genus JAVBLU01. The sequence continues at coordinate 85,070 of JAVBLU010000042.1, read as the reverse complement.
CGCCCTAGGCGAAGTCAGCGGTCCTCCAGGAAGGAGCCGACCTGGCGGAGCGAGGACAGAAGCTGTGCCAGCTGCTCGTCCGTCAGCCGCCCGACGGATGTTTCCGCCATGTGGCGCACCTGCGCGTCGTGAATGGTTTGCATGCGCGTCCGCCCGGCCTCGCTGAGGATGATGTTCACCACCCGGCGGTCGTGCGCGTCGCGGCCGCGCTCCACCAGCCCCTCCACGATCAGGTGATCCACGATGGGCGTGATGTTGGGCTTGGCGATACCAAACCTGCGGGAAATCTCCGAGATGGTGAGGGAGCCCGTCTGGCGCAGCAGGGCCAGGATCTGCACGTGGGAGATGGGCATGCCGTCGCGCACCGCAGCCATATCCACGCCCAGCAGCTGACACCGGATGAAAGGCATGACCTCGAAGGCTGTCTCGGCTATCTTCTGCAGCGTATGCTGCCTGCTCTCCACAGCGCTGGCTTTTGCGGGTACGGACATCGGCACCGCCTCCTCATGTATATATTTATCGGTTAAAAAAAGGGTTTTTACATCAATAAGTCTTTATATTGTCGCATTATATAATGATTTAGTATAAATAGCAAGAAGCAAAAATAAACTATTGTTGATATCCTCCAGACAACGGCCATGCGTGGCGTTTTCCGCGGCTCGAGTACGCTTCCAGCCGCCCGTTCTGCACGCGCACGTCCACGTCGCCGGCCTGGTCGCTGCGCAAAACCACGGCGCCGCTTTCCATAAGCTGGTCCATGGCCTTGGCGGAGACGGGCCGTTCGCCCCCGTCCGGGCCGCTGGGCACCAGCGCCAGGGCAGGGGATACCGCCTGCAGCAATTCCGGACGCAGGGCGGATGTGCCGTGGTACGGGACCTTCAGCACCTGGGCGGACAGATCCGCGCCGCACTGCAGCAGAGCGTCCTGCCCCTGCTTTTCCAAATCGCCCGTGAGCAGGAAGACGCAGCCCTCGTAGGCGACGCTCAGCGCCACCGAACAGTCGTTGCTTTCCTCGAAGTCGCCACGCGCCTGCAGCACGCGCACAACCGCCCGGCCAAGCGCGAATTCCTCGCCCGCCTGCGCTATCTGCACCTCCGCGCCCGCCGCCTGCGCCGCCGCGAGGAACGCAGCATTTTCCGGCGAGGCGGAATCGCGCGGGGAGCGCAGCACGCGCCCAACCGGATAAGCGGCCAGCACGGCGGCTAAGCCGCCCACGTGGTCCTTGTCGGGATGGGTGGCCACAAGCGTGTCGACGGAGGCGACGCCCATGTCCGCAAGGGCGTGCAGCACGCGATCGGAGGAGGAGGGAAGCCCCGCGTCCACCAACATGGTATGCCCATCGCAGACGAATATGAGACAATCAGCTTTTCCGACGTCCAGCATGCGCATGACGAAGGGCGCAGGCGTTTCGGGCAGGCTGCGCCCGCACGGTGAAAGCCATGCAAGCGCCGCGGAAAAAAACGCCAGCAACAGCGCGGCAAGCGCCAGCCTGCGCCGCCAGATTGTCATAAAAAAGCATCCTTTCGCGCATAAAGCGCCCGCAGGAGGGACAGGCTATCTTTGCCACAGAGCAGGTGGCGTTTCCGGTCACTCCTCCTTACTACGCTTGGCGGGCCATGGGGCCCGCCCTTTTTTGTGCACAATGCCGGCGCGGCGACAGGGAGGGGCCCGGAGCCCCCGGCGGCCGTCGCTATGTGGCGGGCTTTTGCCAGCGTTTGCCGGGCGCCGGCCGCACCGCGCTTACCGCCAATGCGCCGGCTATCGCAGGTTTTTCTTGCCTGGCTGGCGGGTGGGGGCGATCACGGTATCCTTGCGCCGCGCGCGCTCGCGGCGCTGCTTCTTATCGTAGGTGTCCCGCGCGCCCGCGATGGTCTTCTGCAGTGCCTCGTGGCGCTTGGGGCCGGTCTGGTACGACAGGGCGTCGCACAGCGGCCACAGGAAGAACCCCAGGCCGTACAGCCATATAAAGCCGTCGCCCAGCGCGGACACGATGCCAAGGTAGGGCAGCATGGTCATGCCGAGGGTTACGCGCAGGCTGAAGCCGCTGTCCCGGCTCAGCAGCGACAGTGCAAGCAGCGCGATGCCCGCGGCCAAAATGGCTCCGGCGGCCGTTACGGCGGCGGCGGCATAGCCCTTCCAGGGGGCGAAGGAGGCCTCAACGGCGCGCTCGTCCACTTCGTGTCCGCCCGCGCGCTGCTTTTCCACCAGGGCCTTTTGCGCCATGGCTTTCTCGCCGCGTCCCGCGCCGTCGGCGTACCCCATAATGAAGTATATGGCGAGCACAACCACCGAGACGGCCACGCGCAGCAGCAGGTTCTCCGCCGCGAGGAGATTTGCAAAGATCAGGCACACCACGTGCATGGTCGCCATGAGCCCAAGCGCCGATAGACCGGAGCGCAGCACGTACTTGTTCATAAAGAATCGCCTCCTCATCGTGTGCAGCCATAAGCCCGGGAAGATTACCGCGCGTGCAGCACCCCGTCCGCGGTGATCAGCGCGTGCACGCGCTGATCGTGGGCGCATGCGGGCAGCTCGTCCGCCACCTGGATGCGAAAGGCCAGCGCGGCGCGCAGCGCGCGCGTTTGCGGCAGATACCGGTCGTAGAACCCGCCTCCGTACCCCAGCCGTTCGCCCGCGCGGGTAAACACAAGCCCCGGCAGCAGAATCACGTCGATGTCGCCGGGCGGCACGACCGCACCGCCCAGCGGCTCAGAGGGCCCAAAGCGCGAGGGGGTCAGCTCATCGCCCGGGCGGTACAGCGCGGCGTCCATCCGTCCGCCGCCGCGCGTGATCGGCAGCGCCACGCGCTGCCCGCGCTGATGAAGCGCCGCGATGAGCGCGGCCGTGTCCACCTCCGAGGCGAAGCTGCAGTAGCAAAAAACCGTCCGTGCGGAGGAAAGCGCCCCCCACGCCAGCGCGGCGCGCGTCACCGCCGCCGACTCCTCCCGCCGCGCATCCTCCGGCATGGCGTCGCGCGCCGCCCGGGCCGCGGCCCGCAGCCGGCCTTTTTCGTTCATGGCGTCGCCTGGTCGTACACGCGCTGCACGCGCGGGGAAAGGCGGGTGAGCACCTCGTAGGAGATGGTTCCCAGGCGGTGGGCGATTTGCCCGGCGCTTACGCTTTGCGCGCCGTCCCGGCCGATGAGCGTCACCAGGTCGCCCGGGGCGGCGCAGGGCACGTCCGTCACGTCCAGCGTCGCCTGGTCCATGCACACCCGGCCCACGACCGGCACGAGCTTTCCGCGCACGATGGCCTGCACGCCGCAAGGGCCGCTGGCGCGGGCGTACCCGTCGCCGTAGCCGACGGGTATGGTCATCACCTTGCGCCGCTGCGCGGCGGTGTAGGCGTGCCCATATCCCACGCCCTCGCCCGCCTCAATCTCCTTTACGTATACGGCGCGCGTTTGCAGGGAAAGCACGGGCAGAAGGCCGTAGCGGGCGTTGTCCTCGTCGCTCATCGCCCCGTACAGCGCGATGCCCGGCCGCGCCATGCCGTAGCGCGCCTGCGGGAAACACAAAAGCCCCGCGCTGTTGGCGGCGTGCAGGGTCAGGTTTTCGTAGCGGCCGCGCAAGGGGGCAAGCAGCTCTTCAAAGCGGCGCAGCTGCCGCGGCACGCTTTGCGCGGCGCCGGGTTCGTCGGCGCCGTACAGGTGCGTAAAAGCGCCCTCCACGCGTATATTCGGGCAGTCCTGAAGGGCGCGCAGCAGCGCCTGCAGCTCGTCCGGCGTGCGCAGGCCGATGCGGTTCATGCCCGTGTCCAGCTTGATGTGCACGTGCGCCTGCGTGCCGCGCGCTAAAGCCGCGGCCTGCAGCGCGCGCACGGCGGCGGGCTCGAACACCGTCTGCGTCAGGCGGTTGTGGATGACGGCCGGCGCGTCGGCGGGCAAAATGCCGCCCAGCACGAGCACCGGCGCGGCCAGCCCCGCGTCGCGCAGCGTAGCGCCCTCCTCCACCGTGGCCACGCCCAGGCAGGTTACGCCGTTCATCAGGCAGGCGCGCGCCACCGCCGGCAGGCCGTGGCCGTAGCCGTCGGCCTTCACCACGGCGCACAAGCCCGCGGGCGCGGCTATCTTTTGCAGCACGCGCACGTTGTGCGCGAGCGCGGACAGGGAGATGCGCGCCAGCGTAGGCCGCATGGAATCACACCTACCTTACAGCTGGCGAACTTCCTCGCGCGTGAGCAGCCGCACGTCCGGCGTCCTCTTCAGCGCGGCGACCGCCCCGTCCATGTTCTCCACGCGGAAGATGATGACGGCGTTCTGGCCCACGTTGCGCACGAAGGAGTAGAGGTATTCGATGGAGATGTTGCTGGACGTTAAGGCGTCCAGCACGCGCGCCAGCCCGCCGGGTTTATCCGACACGGCCACGGCCAGCACGTCGGTGGAGTTGGCCGTGTAGCCGCCTGCGCGGATCACGCTCAGCGCGCGGTCCGTGTCCGCCACGATGGCGCGCAGGATGCCAAAGTCGGTCGTGTCGGCGATGGACAGGGCGATCAGGTCGATCCCCTCGCGCCCCAGCAGGTTACAAAACGCCGCCAGCGCCCCCTTGCTGTTCTCGATGAACACGGAGATCTGCTGGATTGTCATGTCGATCCCTCCTTATCGTGCGTATCGTTTAAAGCCCAGGCCGCCGGCGCTGTGCGCGCCCCTACTGCAGCTTGCGCTTGTCGAGGATGCGTTTGGCCTTGCCCTCGCTGCGCTCGATGGTGTGCGGGCTGACCAGGCGCACGCGGGCGGAAAGGCCCAAAGCGGAGGCGAGGCGGCTGGTGATCAGCTTCTCCAGCGCTTCCATTTTGCGCACTTCGTCCGAGAAGGATTCCTGGGACACCTCCACCTGCACCTCCAGGCTGTCGGTGTTGTTCACGCGGTCCACCACGAGCAGATAGTGCGGCAGCGCGCCCTCAACGCCCACGAGCACCTCCTCCACCTGCGAGGGGAACACGTTTACCCCGCGGATGATGAGCATGTCGTCCGTGCGGCCCATCAGCTTGGAGATGCGCCGGTGCGTGCGGCCGCAGGCGCAGGGCTCGGGCAGGATGCGGGCGATGTCGTGCGTGCGGTAGCGCAGCAGCGGGATGCCTTCCTTGAGGATTGTGGTGAAGGTCAGCTCGCCCTTCTCCCCGTCGGGCAGAGGCGCGCCCGTGTCGGGGTTGATGATCTCGGGGATGAAATGGTCCTCCCACACGTGCAGGCCGTTCTTGCACGGGCACTCCATGGCGACGCCCGGGCCGGTGATCTCGGAAAGGCCGTAGATGTCCAGCGCCTGAATGTGCAAAAGCTCCTCGATCTGCCCGCGCATGCCCTCCGTCCATGGCTCGGCGCCGAACACGCCATAGCGCAGGGCGAATTTGGACAGATCAAGCCCCATCTCGCGTATGGTCTCGCCGATGAGCAGCGCGTAGGAGGGCGTGCAGCAAAGCACCGTGGTGCCGAAATCCTGCATCAGCATGATCTGGCGCTGCGTGTTGCCGCCGCTGATGGGGATGACCGACGCGCCGATGCGCTCCGCGCCGTAGTGCGCGCCCAAGCCGCCGGTGAACAGGCCGTACCCGTAGGCGACCTGCGCCACGGACTTGCGGGTTGTGCCCGCGCAGGCAAGCGAACGGGCGCACACCTCGCTCCAGTTGTCGATGTCGCGCGCGGTGTACCCCACGACCGTGGGTTTTCCGGTGGTGCCCGAGGAAGCGTGAATGCGCACGATGTCCTCCTGCGGGGCGGCGAACAGACCGAAGGGGTAGTTGTCGCGCAGGTCGGTCTTCTGGGTGAAAGGCAGAAGGGACAGGTCGGACAGCGCCTTTACGTCGGCGGGGGAGACGCCCATCTTCTGCATGGCGTCGCGGTAAAAGGGTACGCTTTGGTACACGCGCTGCACCGTGGTTTTCAGGCGCGCAAGCTGCAGCGTCTCAAGTTCGCCGCGCGGCATGGTCTCCGCCGCGCGATTCCAATACATGTGTTCCATTTCGGGGCACGTTCTCCTTGATCGGGCGATTCCAGGGTTCAGGCCTGAAGGCTGTATCCCGCTTGAAACGCCCGCAGATTCGTCTCGAGGGTCTTTGCGGGCACACAGGCGGCCACGGCGTCTTCCCACAGCTGCCTGGCGAAGGGAAGGCGGCGGGCGGCCGCGCCGAGCAGCACGATGTTCGCCGCGCGCAGGTTCCCGGCCTGCTGCGCCAGGCCCAGCGCGTCCGCGCACACCAGGTGCACGCGCGTTGAAAGCCGTTTAAGCAGGTCGTCCGGGTAGGCCGCCGCGCCGGACACGACGGGCATGGGAGGGATCTTCTGGATGGAGGTGATGAGCACCCCGCCCTTTTTCACAAAGGGCAGAGCGCGCGCCGCCTCCATCTGCTCAAACGAGAGCGCCAGATCGGCGCATCCCTCCTCCACCAGCGGCGAGGATACCGTATCGCCGATGCGCACGTGCGTGATGACGCTGCCTCCGCGCTGCGCCATGCCGTGCACCTCGCTCACTTTCACGCAAAGGCCCGAGGCGAGGGCGATGTGACCCAGAATACGCGAGGCCATCAGCGTGCCTTGGCCGCCTACGCCCACGATGACGATTTGCAGCAGATCCATCACGCACGCCCTCCCTTATCGTCGACAATCGCCTGGAAACGGCACACGCGCTGGCACTGCCCGCATCCCGTGCACTGGGATACGTCGATGCTGGGCGGGCCGTCCTGCTTGTGAACGGCAGGGCAGCCGATGCGCAGGCACGCGCCGCACTTTTTGCAGCTGTCGGCCAGAACGACCTTGGGCGGGTTGCCGCTCTTTTGCAGCAGCGCGCACGGGCGGCGGGCGATGATGACCGACGCTTCACCCCGGGCGGTTTCCTCGGCCAGCGCCGTCTCCAGCGCCTTCGTATCGAAGGGGTCCACCGTGACGACGTACCGGCAGCCGCAGGCCGCGCACAGGGCCGCAAGGTCCAGCGCGGGCGCTTCCTGGCCCCGAAGGTTCTTGCCCGTGGCCGCGTGCTCCTGGTGGCCGGTCATGCCGGTGGTGCGGTTGTCCAAAATGAGCAGCGTGAGGCCGGACTGGTTGTACACCGCGTTGATGAGCGGCTGAATGCCCGTGTGCAGGAAGGTGGAATCGCCGATGATCGCCACGCTCCCGCGGCCGAACTCCGCCCCGCGCGCTTTTTCGGCGCCGTGGGCCATGCCGATGCCCGCGCCCATGCACAGGCAGGTGTCCAGACCCGACAGGGGCGGCAGCGCGCCCAGCGTATAGCAGCCAATATCGCCGAAGGCGCGCAGCGACAGTTTCTTAATGGCGTTGTACACCGCGCGGTGCGGGCAGCCGGGGCACAGCACCGGCGGGCGGGCGGGCAGCTCGCCGAGGTTCTCGCCCTCCGGCAGGGGCGCGCCATAGGCCGCCGCTATTTTGCGCACGGACAGCTCGCCCTGAAGGCCGGTCTTGTCCTTGCCCGAGCAGGCGATGCCCATGGCCTTCAGCGCGTCTTCGATGAAGGGCTCCAGCTCCTCCACCACGATCAGCCGCTCCACGCCTGCGGCGAAGGAACGCATCAGTTCCTCGCTCAGGGGATACACCAGGGCGAGCTTCAGCGTGGAGGCGTCCGGCAGCGCCTCGCGCACGTAGTGGTACGCCGCGCCCGAGCACACAACGCCCAAGGCCCGCCCGCGCCACTCGACGCGGTTTGCCTCCATCTTGGCCGCGTCCTGCGACAGGCGCTTCTCGCGCGCCTCCACCGCAAGATGGCGGCCGCGCGCCATGCCGGGCATCATCACGTACTTCATCATGTCTTTTTTGTACGCGCGCAGAGGCACGTGCCCGCGCGCGCCCGTCTCCACCACGCCGCGCGCATGGGATACGCGCGTGGTCATGCGCACAAGCACCGGGGTGTCGTATTCCTCGGACATCGCAAAGGCCGTCTTCACGAAGTCGTACGCCTCCTGCGCGTCGGACGGCTCCAGCATCGGCAGGTGCGCCGAGCGCGCGTAATAGCGCGAGTCCTGCTCGTTCTGGCTGGAGTGCATGCCCGGATCGTCGGCCACAACCACCACAAGCCCGCCGTTTACGCCTGTGTAGGCCGCAGTGAACAGCGGATCGGCCGCCACGTTCAGCCCCACGTGCTTCATGCAGCACAGCGCCCGGCCTCCGGCCACGCTCGCGCCAACGGCCACCTCCAGGGCGACCTTCTCGTTGGGCGACCACTCGGCGTGCAGGCCTTCGTATGCAGCGATCTCCTCGGTGATCTCCGTGGAAGGCGTGCCGGGATATGCCGCGGCAACGGCCACGCCCGCCTCCCATGCGCCGCGCGCCAGAGCGTGGTTCCCAAGCAGCAGTTCTTTCATCGTATTCCCTCACCGCATCAGGGCGGAGTGTCCGCCCGAATTTACTGTATGCGCGCCGCTTAATCCTTGGGCCGCAGGTCGCTTACGCGCTTGGCTTTGCCCTCGAAGCGCTGCAGCGACTGCGGGCCGCACAAAGACACGAGCGCGTCGATCTGAAGCCTCGTGCGCAGGCGGTTGCGAATTTTCTCGCGCAGGCCCTCCAGGTCGCGGTACGCGCCCAGGAGGCTTGCATCGATGAGCTCCACCTTTACCTCCAGGCGGTCCAGATGCCCCTCGCGCGTCACCACGATCTCGTAGTGCGGGCCGATCTCCTGGATATCCAGCAGCGCGTCCTCGATCTGGGAGGGAAACACGTTCACCCCGCGAATGATGAGCATGTCGTCCGAGCGCCCGCGGATGGGCTCGTGGCGCACGAGCGTGCGGCCGCACTTGCACGGCTCGTATACCAGGCGCGTTAAATCGCGCGTGCGGTAGCGCAGCATGGGCAGCGCTTCCTTTTGCAGGGTGGTGAGCACCAGCTCGCCCTCCGCCCCTTCGGGCAGCACCTCGCCGGTCTGCGGGTCGATAATCTCCGGGTAGTACAGATCCTCGTTGACGTGCAGCCCGCACTGGCACAGGCACTCGCCCGAGACGCCCGGGCCGATGATCTCCGAGAGCCCGTAGTTCTGCGTGGCGCGGATGTGCAGGTGCGCTTCGATGGCCGCGCGCGTGGCGGGCGTGCAGCCCTCTCCCCCGAACAGCCCCACGCGCAGCCTGATGTCCCCGCGCGGCACGTCCATCTTCTCCAGCGCCTCGGCGATGACCAGGGCGTACGCGGGCGTGGCGATGAGCAGGGTGGTTTGCAGATCGCGCATGAGCATGATCTGCCGCTCGGTATTGCCCGAGGAGACGGGGATGACCGTGCACCCCACCTTCTCCAGGCCGTAGTGCAGCCCCAGCGCGCCGGTGAACAGCCCGTACCCGAAGGCGATCTGCGCGATGTCGTCCGGTCCGCCGCCCGCCATCACGATGAGGCGCGCCATGCCGTCCGCCCACATGTCCAGATCCTTTTGCGTGTAGCCCACAACCGTGGGCTTTCCGGTGGTGCCGGAGGAGGCGTGAATGCGCACCACCTCGCGCATGGGTCTGGCGAACAGCCCGTAGGGGTAGTTGTCGCGCAGGTCGGCTTTTACTGTAAAGGGAATGCGCCGGGCGTCCTGAAGGGTTGTAATGTGCCGGGGCAAAAGGCCGATCTCGTCCCATTTGCGCCGTACGGCCGGTACGGCCTCGTAGGTCCGCGCCGCGGTTTCCCGCAGGCGGGCCAGCTGGAGCGCGCTCATGTCCGGGCGGCTCATGGTTTCAATTTTCGGTGTCCACATGGCGATGTCGTCCTCCCTACCGTTCTGCTGCCGTGCTACATGTCGGCCCTGCCGATTCCGTGTATTATAGCACAAACAGGGGGTGAGGGAAAGCCCCGGCCAATGCAAACCCCTCCGCCAAAAACCGCCTGCAAGGGCCCGCGCGTCGCCGTAGCAAAAAAAGATGGCACGCACCGCAAAAAACGTTGACACGGCGGCCCGTTGTGTTACAATGTGTCCTGTTGCGCGTGCAGTAATGCTAAACCCTTGGTTTACGTATTGTAAGTTTGGCGCCGGCGGCTAAACAGCGGGTTTAGGGGTGCTGCCACACGGCTCATCGTCACAGGCGCCCGCCGCGCGAAGAAAACAGCGGGCACGGGCGCTTACAGCGAAGGCTTTTTCATGAAGACCGACCCGCGCGCCCAAGGCGCGCGGACTTCACCGGCCGAATACGCCGCGCTCGGCCGAGATGACGAAAAGGTGGATGGCCGTGAAGATAGGCGAGAAGATCCGGCTCCTGCGCATCCGGCGCAACCTCACCCAGGAGGAGCTGGCCAACCGGTGCGAACTCACCAAAGGCTTCATCTCGCAGGTGGAGCGGGACATCACCTCGCCCTCCATCGCCACCCTGACCGACATCGTGGAGAGCCTGGGCACCACCCTGCGCGATCTGTTCAACGAACGCGAGGACGAGCTGTACATCTTCGGCAAGGACAACGGCGCCGTGCTGCAGGACGAAAAGCTGGGCAACACCGTGGAGTGGCTGGTGCCCAACGCGCAGAAAAACCTGATGGAGCCCATTTTGGTCACCCTGTCGCCCGAGGGAAGGGTCGCCCAGGATGAGCCGCACGAGGGCGAGGAATACGGGTTTGTGCTGCAGGGCAGCGTGTACGTTGTGCTGGGCGAGCGCCGGGCCAAATGCCGCAAAGGCGAGAGCTTCACCTTTGCCGCTACCGCGCCGCACTGGATAGAGAACGCCGGCCGCTCGCAGGCGGTCGTTTTGTGGATCGCCACCCCGCCGTCCTTTTAAGGCCGCCACACCACGTCAAAGCGAGGATGAAACGATGACACAGTCGATCGTGGAGGACGCCCACCTCATCGATTTGGACAAAGTGAGCAAGGATTACGGCGATACGGAGGCCCTCAAGGGGATCAACCTCTACATCCGCCGCAAGGAATTCATTACGCTTCTGGGCCCCTCCGGCTGCGGTAAAACCACCACCCTGCGTCTGATTGGCGGGTTTGAACAGCCAACGCACGGCAAGATTCTCTTCGAGGGCAAGGACATCTCCGGCGTGCCCCCTCACCTGCGCCCGTTGAACACCGTGTTTCAGCGCTACGCGCTCTTCCCGCACCTGAACGTGGCCGAGAACATCGCCTTCGGGCTGAAGATCAAGAAGCTGGACCGGGCCGAGATCGACCGCCGCGTTTCGCAAATGCTGGAGATGGTGAACCTGCGCGGCTACGGCAGGCGCACCGTGGAGCAGCTCTCCGGAGGCCAGCAGCAGCGCGTGGCCATCGCCCGCGCGCTGGTCAACCACCCGCGCTGCCTTCTGCTGGACGAGCCGCTGGGCGCGCTGGACCTGCAGCTGCGCAAGGACATGCAGCTGGAACTCAAGAAGATGCAGCAGAGCCTGGGCATCACCTTCGTGTACGTTACGCACGATCAGGAGGAAGCCCTCACCATGTCCGACACGATCGTGGTGATGCGCGAGGGCACCATCCAGCAGATCGGCAAGCCGGAAATGGTGTACAACGAGCCGAAGAACCGCTTCGTAGCGGACTTTATCGGCGAGTCGAACATTCTGGAAGCGGTGATGGTGCGCGACTTTGTGGTGGTCATCGACGGGCATACCTTCGAGTGCGTGGACAAGGACTTCGGCAAGGACACGCCCGTGGACACGGTCATCCGCCCGGAGGACATCAAGCTGGTCGCCCCCGCCGAGGATCTTTTGTGCGGCGTGGTGCAGTCCGTGCTCTTTAAGGGCGTTCACTATGAGATGCGCGTGCAGACCGAGGGCTTTTGCTGGACCGTGCATTCCACCATCGCCCGCCAGGAGGGCGAGCGGGTGGGCATCAGCATCGTGCCCTTCGACATCCACATCATGCAAAAAACCCCGGCCCAGGACGAAGGGCCCGCGGAGGCGAGCGCGTGAAACGGTCGTCTTTCGCGGGGCCGTACCTGGTGTGGATGGCCCTGTTCATCATCGTGCCCTTCGCTCTGATCCTCTTTTACGCCGGCCGCAGCCCGGACGGCGCGTGGACGGCCGCCAACTTCCTGCGCTTTTTGGAGCCGGTGTTCGTGCAGGTTTTGTGGCGCTCGGTGTGGATGGCCCTTTTGTGCACGCTCTTTTGCCTGCTCATCGGCTATCCCGCCGCGCTCTTTCTGTCCGACCGCAAGGTGGACCCGCGCGGCATGCTCATCGTGCTGTTTCTCATCCCCATGTGGATGAACTTCCTTCTGCGCACCTACGCCTGGCTTACCCTTCTTGAGAACTCCGGGCTGATCACCGCCACGGTAAACCGCGTGCTTGCCTTGCTGGGCCGGCCCCCTGTGCGCCTTCTGTACACCAGCCAGGCGGTGATGATGGGCATGGTGTACAACTACCTGCCCTTTATGGTGCTGCCCATATTCACCGCGCTGAGCAAGCTGGACCGCCGCCTCATCGAGGCGGCCGAGGATTTGGGCGCCAACGCCTGGCAGGTGTTCACGCGCGTGGTGCTCCCCCTGTCCTTGCCGGGCGTGGTCTCGGGCGTCACCATGGTGTTCATGCCCGCCATCACCACCTTCGTCATCTCCAGGCTCCTGGGCGGCGCGCAGTACCTGCTCTTCGGCGACCTCATCGAGCAGCAGTTTCTGGTGATGGGCGACTGGAATTTCGGCTCCGCGCTGTCCGTCATCATGATGGCGCTCATCCTCCTGTCCATGAGCGTGCTGGGCCGCGTGGACAAATCGGAAGGAGGGGGCCTTCTGTGACCACCGATCGCCTCGCGCCAAAGCCCCGCGGCGGCCTTCTGCGCAAAACCTACGTATGGGCCGTGCTGCTGTTTTTGTACGCGCCCATCCTAACGCTCATCGTCTTCTCCTTCAACGCCGTCAAATCGCGCTCCACGTGGGGCGGCTTCACCCTGCAGTGGTACGCGCAGCTCTTCCACGATCCCGAGATCCTGCGCGCGGTGTACATCACCTTTTTGTGCGCCATTCTGGCGGCCGTCATCGCAACGGTGCTGGGCACGCTGGGCGCCATCGGCGTGCACGCCATGAAGAAGGGCATGCGGCTTTTTTCCTTGAACCTCTCGCGCCTGCCCATGCTTACCCCGGACATCGTCACGGGCATCTCGCTGATGATCCTGTTCATCTTTATGAAGCTGCCGCTTGGGTTTGGCACGCTGCTTCTGGCGCATGTGGCCTTTAACACGCCTTATGTGGTGTTCTCGGTGCTGCCCAAGCTGGCCCAGATGGACATTCACCTCTACGAGGCCGCGCTGGACCTGGGCGCCACGCCCACGCAGGCCCTGCTGCGCGTTATCGTGCCGCAGATTATGCCCGGCATCGTTACCGGCGCGCTGCTCTCCTTTACGCTGTCCCTGGACGATTTCGTCATCTCGTTCTTTACCGGCGGCGACATGCAAAACCTCTCCGTGCTCATCTATTCCATGGCCCGCCGGGGCATCAACCCCACCATCAACGCCCTGTCCACCATCATGTTCCTGCTCGTGCTGGTCCTGCTGCTCGTCGTCAACCGGCGCGCGTCCCTCGTGGATCATTCGTAATTCTTCGCAAACGGAAAGGAGACCCACGTCAATTGAACAAGAAAGTGACCGCTCTTTGCCTGTGCGCCCTGCTGGCGCTTTCCTCCCTGCTGGCCGGATGCGGCGGTTCCGCCGCCAACTCCATCACCGTCTTCAACTGGGAGGACTACATCGATCCCGCCGTGCGCGATATGTTCACCAAGGAAACGGGCATCAAGATCAACTACACCCGCTTCACCACCAACGAGGATATGTACATCAAGCTCACCAAGGCCGGCGGAGCGTACGACGTGGTCTTCCCCTCCGACTACATGATCGAGCGCCTGATCAGCGAAGGGCAGCTGCAGCCCCTCAACCCGCAGGGCATGGAAAACTTTGAAAACATTATGCCCTGGCTGCAAAACCCCGACTACGACAAGGGCTCGGTGTATTCGGCCCCCTACATGTGGGGCACGGTGGGCATCCTCTACAATATCGACAAAACCGGCGGGGAGATCGACTCCTGGGCCGCCATGTGGGACACCAAGTACAAAAAAGACGTGTACATGATGGATTCCATCCGCGACACGCTCGGCATCACCCTCAAGTACCTGGGCTATTCGCTCAACGCCCACTCCGAGCAGGAGCTCAACGCCGCGCGCGACAAGCTCATCGAGCAGGGCACAAGCGGCGTTCGCCTGGCGTTCGGCGTGGACGAGATCAAGGACAAGCTGGAGAACAACGAAGTGGCCATGGGCCTTGTGTGGTCCGGCGACGCCCTGACCACCATGGCCAAGAACTCCTCCCTGCGCTACGTGGTGCCCAAGGAGGGCTCCAACGTGTGGGTGGACGGCATGGTGATTCCCAAATCGGCCAAGAACCCCGACGGCGCACGCCAGTTCATCGACTTTTTGATGCGCCCGGACATCGCCGCCATGAACAGCGAGTATATCGGCTATTCCACCCCCAACGCCGGTGCTATGGAGATCCTGGGCCCGGACTACCAGAACGACCCCACCTTTAACCCCACCCCGGAAACCCTGGCCACCTGCGAGTTCATGCACGATCTGAAGGGCAACCTGGCCGCCTACGAGCGCGTGTGGATGGAGATCAAAGGCAAGTAGGAAGGGAGAAGGCGCGCCGTCCTCCGGACGCCCGCCAGGGAACCGGCCCCCTGCGTCTCCACGTGAGGAACCGCCGAGGGCAGCCCCGCGCGCGTCCGTCCCCCGCATGCGGCGTACGGCCGCCCGAACAAGGCGCATCGGCCCATGCGACGCACCCAGAACAAATGCAGGCCCTGCGGCTGATCATCAGCCGCAGGGCCCGTTTTCCGTGACGCAGGAAGCCCCGGCGCTTCCCAAAGGGACCTCATTTCTCCCGTGTGATGGGTTCCAAGGAACCGTGTCCCTTGGCGGAGGCCGAAGGAAGCGCCGCCCCCTGTCAGCCCCTTCCCTACGCCGGCGAATCCACAAGATAGCGGTACTGCGCCTGGCACAGCTCGTAGTAGTGGCCGTGCAGGGCGATGAGCTCGTCGTGGGTACCGCGCTCGGCGATCCGGCCGTCCTGAACAACCATAATGCAGTCGGCCTTGCGGATGGTGGAGAGGCGGTGAGCGATGACGAAGGAGGTGCGGTTCTGCAAAAGCTTCTCCAGGGCAGCCTGGATGAGCAGCTCGGTGTGCGTGTCGATGGAGGAGGTGGCCTCGTCCAGAATGAGAATGCGCGGATCGTTGAGCAGCGCGCGCGCGAAGGAGATCAGCTGTTTTTGGCCGGTGGACAAGCGCGAGCCCCGCTCGTTCACCTCGGTCATGTAGCCCTTCTCCATCTGCATGATGAAATCGTGCGCAGCAACGGCCTTAGCCGCGGCAACGACCTCCTCGTCGGTAGCGTTTAGGCGTCCGTATCGGATGTTGTCCATGATGGTGCCGGAGAAGATGAAGGAATCCTGCAGCATGACGGACATCTGCGCGCGCAGGGAGTGCAGCTCTACGTCGCGCACGTCCAGGCCGTCCACCGTCACGCGGCCTTCCTGCACGTCGTAAAAGCGGGAAATGAGGTTGACCACGGTGGATTTGCCCGCGCCCGTGGGGCCGACCAGCGCCACGGTCTGGCCGGGCTTAACGGTAAAGGACACGTCCTTTAGGATTACCTTTTCCGGATCGTAAGAGAAGGTGACGTGGTCGAAGGCCACCTCGCCGATCGCGGGCGGGAGCGCGCGGCTGTTGGGTGCGGAGACGATGTCCGCGGGCGTGTCCATAATTTCAAAGATGCGCTCCATGGACGCCATGGCCGCCAGCACGTTGTTATAGAAGTTGGACAGGGTGTTGAGCGGATCCCAGAACCGCCCAAGGTACCACATGATGAGCAGAAGCGTGCCCATGGACACGGGGGCCGCGGCGCTTTGCATCATTTGCACGCCAAACCAGTACACGAGCACCGTGCCGATGTTGGCGGTGATGTCCAGGAACGGCCAGAACAGGTTGTTGATGCGGATGGCGCGCATCCAGGACATGCGGATGTCCTGATTGATGTCCACAAACGTGTCCGTGTTCGTGTTCTCGCGCACGAAGGCCTGGGTGACGCGCATGCCGGCCAGCGACTCGTGCAGGTACCCGTTCATGGTGGAGATCTTCAGGCGCACCTTTTGCCAGCCGGTGCGCATCTTGCGCTTGAGCGCGAACACGATGAGCAGCAGGACGGGCAGAATGCACATGCCGATGAGCGCCAGCTGCCAGTTCACCGTAAGCATAAGCACAAAGATGAGCGCGATGGTGACGCAGTCCACCAGCGTGTTCACGATGCCGTTCGTCAGAAGGTCGTTTAAGGAGTTGACGTCGTTGATGACGCGCACCATGATCTTGCCGGCGGAGCGGCCGTCGAAGAAGGAAAACGCCAGCGACTGAATGTGATCGAACAGGTCCTGCCGAAGCTGGGCGATGGCGCGCCGGCCGCAGCTCTCCATAATGCGTGAGCGGTACCGCCCGCACAGCGCGCCGATGCCGGAACAGGCGATCATCGCGCCCACGATGAGAAAAATGCCCCGCATGTCGCCCAGGCCGATGAAATCGTCGATGGCCGTGGCCAGCAGGTACGGCCCGGCCAGGGAACACAGCGAGGAAAGCACCATCAGGGAAATGGCCAGGGCCATGTTGCGGCGGTAGGGAAGCATGTAGCGCAGAAGGCGCGTGAACATGCCCCGGTCGAACGGGCGCTCGAAGACCTCGTCGTCGATGATGCGCAGCTTTGGCATGTCAGCCCACCTGCCCTTCCAGGGACGCCGTGAAGTCCTTGTACTGGTCCTGTACCATCTGGTAGTACAGGCCGCGGGCCTTCATCAGCGACTGATGGTTGCCGCGCTCGGCGATGCGGCCCTCCTCCAGCACCACGATTTCGTCGGCGTTCTTCACCGAGGAGATGCGGTGCGCGATGACGATGGTTGTGCGGTCCTTCATAAAGCTGTGCAGCTGGCGCTGGATCTCGTGCTCGGTCTCCATATCCACGGCCGAGGTCGCGTCGTCCAGAACCAGAATACCGGGCTCGATGGCCAGGGCGCGCGCGATGGCCACGCGCTGTTTTTGCCCGCCGGAGAGGCCAAGGCCGCGCTCGCCCACAACCGTGTCCCATCCGTGGGGCATGTGCGTAACAAACTCCATGCCCTGCGCCATGGTCATGGCGTCCTCGGCGTGGCTTAGGGGGGCGTCCGGGCAGCCGAAGAGCACATTTTGGTCCAGCGTCTCGGAAAAAAGGAAGGTCTCCTGCATCACAAAGCCGATGCGGCTGCGCAGGGCCTTCAGCTTCCAGTCGCGCACGTCGATGCCGTCCACGCTCACCCGGCCGGAGGACACGTCGTAAAAGCGCGCCATCAGCGAGCACACCGTGGTTTTGCCCGCGCCCGTAGCGCCCATAATGGCCAGCGTTTTGCCGGGCGCAAGGTCGATGTCGATATGCTGCAGCACCGGGCTGTCGCCGTAGGAGAAGGACACGTCCTCAAAGCGCACGTGGCCGCGGAATGCCTCGCGGCCGGGATCCACGGCGTCCGGCTTGTCGCGTATGGACGCGCCCAGGTCCATGTAGTAGAACAACTTGTCGGCCGAGGCGGAGGCCTGCGCCAGCTGGTTGATCATGCCGCCCAGGTTGCGCATGGGGCCGTTGAGCATCCAGATGTAGCCGTTGAAGGCCACGAGCGTGCCCAGGGTGATCTCCCCGCGCGTCACCATAAACCCGCCCACGATGAGCAGCATGGGCGTGCACAGCGAACCAATCAGGTCCAGCACAGGGTTGTAGTTCGTAGCGATCCAGGTGGCGCGCAGGTTCAGGTTGCGCTGCTTTTCGTTGTCCTTGCGGAAGGCCTCTTTTTCATATTCCTCGTTGGCGAAGGCTTTAACCACGCGCACGCCGGCGATGTTCTCCTGCGTGCGCGTGTTGAGTACGGCGTTTTGCTCGCGTATTTCCGAGAACGCCGGACGGATCACCTTGTGGTATTTGTAGGCGATATACGCAACGAGCGGAGCGAATACGATGAGGCAGAGCGTGAGCTTTACGTTGAGCGTAAACAGGAATACGATGGACCCGAAGAAGTACACGAAGTTCTCCAGAAGGTTGAGAAAGCCGCCGGCGAGCAGGTTGCGCAGGCCCTCGATGTCGCCCGTCATGCGCGACATGATCTCCCCGATGCGGTGCTGGTCGTAAAAGCGGAAGGGCATCTCGGACAGGTGCCGGTAAAGCCCGGTGCGCAGGTCGAATATGGCCGACTGCGACACGCCCTCAAGCAGGATGCCGCGCACGTAGGTGGCGGCGGAGCGCAGCAGCACAAGCGCGAAGATGGAGACGAGCAGGCGCGGCAGAAGCCATGTTTCCCCAGCGCGCACAACGTTGTCCACCACCTGGCGCGTGAAGAGCGGAATGATGAGACGGGTGGATACGGCCGCCAGCGCGAGAACCACGCCAACGATCATCGGCAGGGCGTGCGGGCGGCACATGCCGATGATTCTCTTCCATATATTCAAACCGTTCACTCCTTGTCAACAGCAATGATACCTGCCGCCGCGGCGTTCGTCAACGCACCGGCAGCGGGTTTCCGGGGGGAATGCGCCGCCGTTGCCCCCCTCTGGCGGCCCATGCGGAAAAGCTGTCTGTTTGCGCCCCGCAGTCGTTCCTGCGCCGTTTTCCTCCCGTTTTTGCGTTGCAAAAAGAAACCGTCCGCCCGCATAACCGCCCGCGGGCGGACGATGCTACGCGTAGATAAGGATATTTGTAAAACCCTCTTGCATTTTGGTGGAGACGTGGTATCATAAGATCAAAGAAAGTCAAAGTTAAAGGAGGCGAGGCCGTGCTGCTCAGCGATACCATCGAACAGTTCATCAAAGCGCTGCTGGCTGCCCAGGAGGAGCCTGTGGACATTCAGCGCAACGAGCTGGCCGCCTACTTCCGCTGCGCGCCCTCGCAGATCAACTACGTGCTGCAAACCAGATTTTCCGTGGAGCGCGGGTACCTGATTGAAAGCCGCCGGGGCGGCGGAGGGTATATCCGAGTGGTGCGCGTGCCGCAGGAGGGCCTGCCGCTCGCGCAGATCATCACCAGCCAGCTGGGAACGCAGATGACCCAGGCCGAGGGGGAGCTGCTGCTCTCCCACCTGCAACAGCGCGGGGTAATCTGCGCGCAAACCGCGGCGCTGCTGGCGGCGGCGATGTCCGAACAAGCCCTCAAACCCTTTCCCATGCGCGATGAAATGCGGGTGGGCATGATGCGCCAGGCGCTTCTGGCGCTCATGTCGCCCGGAACAGGAGGGGACGCATAGCCATGATGTGCGACAAATGCCATGAAAAGCCGGCCACGGTACACGCCATCACCGCCGTGAACGGCCAAACCACCCAAACGCATATGTGCCTGTCCTGCGCGGCGGAGAACGCCTGGCCGGAAGGGTTCACTATCAACGACCTGATCAAGGGCTTTATGCCCGAGGACGACGCCGACGCGCCCGCGGAACGCTGCCCGTCCTGCGGCATGGATCTGGACGCCTTCCGAAGGCTTGGACGCGTTGGGTGCAGCCAGTGCTACACGGCCTTCCGCGCCACGATGCTGCCCATGCTGCACCGCGTGCACGGCCAGGTGGAGCACAAGGGCAAGGCGCCCCGCGCCCACCAAAGCGGCGCGGCGCAAAAGCGCCGGCAGCTGGAGGAACTAAGGCTGCGCATGAGCGAGGCCATCGCCAAGGAAGCCTTTGAGGAGGCCGCCCGCTTGCGCGACGAGATGCGCACCCTGGAGAAGGGAGGCGCCTCGCTGTGACCGACTCCATCGTTCTGTCCTCGCGCGTGCGTTTGGCGCGCAACTTTGCCGACATGCCCTTCCCCAGCCGCCAGAACGAAATTTGGGCCGCCGAGGCCGTTCGCCGCGTGAGCGAGGCCGTGGCCGCCGCCCCGGACGGCCGCCGGTTCCGCCTGCTGCGTCTGTCCGACATGACCGACATCGAGCGCATGGCGCTTGTGGAAAAGCACCTGATCAGCCTGGACCTGCTGAAGAAAACCGACACGGCGGCGGTGCTCCTGCGCGACGACGAGCGCGTGAGCGTGATGGTCGGCGAGGAGGACCACGTGCGCATCCAGGGCCTGACGAGCGGCATGGCCCTTCAGGAGGCCGCCGACCTTTCGGACGGCGTGGACGACGCCATCGACGAAAGAGCCGCCTACGCCTTCGACGAGCAAATCGGCTACCTCACCGCCTGCCCCACCAACGCCGGCACCGGCCTGCGCGCTTCGGTCATGCTCCACCTGCCCGCCCTGTCCATGGCCGGCCAGATGGGCGGCATCGCCCAGGCTTCGGGCAAAGTGGGCCTTACGGTGCGTGGGCTGTACGGCGAGGGGAGCGAGGCGCTGGGATGCCTGTACCAGCTCTCCAACCAAATCACCCTGGGCCGCACCGAGGAGGACATCCGCCTGGGCCTTGCGTCCGCCGCGGCCCAGGTGATCGACAGGGAAAAGCAGATGCGCGTTTATCTGATGGAGCGCTCACGCCTGCCCGTATCCGACCGCGTCATGCGCTCGGTGGGCACGCTGCTCTTTTCCCGCCAGCTGCCCACCGCCGAGTTTATGAGGCTGTGGTCGGACGCGCTTCTCGCCAGCGATCTGGGCCTTTGGGCCAAGGACGCGCAGCCCATTCTTGCAACGCTTGTGCATGCCCAGCCGGGCATGCTGCAAATGCAGGCGGGCGGGCCTATACCGGCCGAGGACCGCGACGAGATGCGCGCCGCCTACGTGCGCCGGGCGCTGGGGTAGGCGAAAGGCCGCAGGTGGCCGCGAGCGTACGGCCTTGGGCGGCCACTCCCTTCAACAAACGGATGAAAACTTCATGCGGGTGTCCGTGCAGGGCATTCGCGGCAGTGGCCTTGCGGTTCACAGCATGACAGCATTTTGGAGGAAAGATCACATGGCAATGTACGGTCGTTTTACGGAACGCGCGCAGCGCGCCCTGGCCATGGCCCAGGAGGAAGCGCGCAATCTTGGACAGAACTACGTGGGCACGGAGCATCTGCTGCTGGGGCTCCTGCGCGACCCGGGCAGCGTCGCCACGCGGGCCCTGGGCAACGCCGCCATCACCGCCGACGCGGTGCGCGAGCAGCTCATCCGCCTGGTGGGCAAGGGCGACTTTAAGTTCACCGAGGCGTTCGGCTACACGCCCCGCACGAAAAAGGTGCTGGATCTGTCCCTGTATGAGGCGCGCAATCTGGGCCACAACTACGTGGGCGTGGAACACCTGATGCTCGCCCTCATCCGCGAGCAGGAAGGCGTGGCCGCCCGCGTGCTCATCGACATGGGCGTTGATATGAAGAAGGCCCGCGAGAGCCTCATGGCCGCGCTCTCCAGCGGCGAGGACAGCGAAGGCGCGCCCTCCGGCGGAACGCCCGGCGCCATCCGCGACAAGGACCTGCCCGTGCTTGCCCAGTACGGCCGCGACCTGACGCGCGCCGCGCAAAACGGCGATCTGGACCCGGTGATCGGCCGCAGCAAGGAGATCGAGCGCATCATCCAGATTCTCTCGCGCCGCCAAAAGAACAATCCCGCGCTCATCGGCGAGCCGGGCGTTGGCAAGACCGCCGTTGTGGAGGGCCTGGCGCAGCACATCGCCGAGGGCAACGTGCCGGAAATGCTCAAGGGCAAGCGCGTGGTCATGCTCGACCTGTCGGGCATGCTGGCCGGCGCCAAATACCGCGGCGAGTTTGAGGAGCGCCTGAAGAACGCCATGGAGGAGATCCGCAAGGCGGGGAACATCATCCTCTTCATCGACGAGATGCACACGATCATCGGCGCGGGCGCGGCCGAGGGCGCCATCGACGCCTCCAACATCATCAAGCCCGCCCTGGCGCGCGGCGAGATGCAGGCCATCGGCGCCACCACCATCGACGAGTACAGAAAGCACGTGGAGAAGGACCCGGCCCTTGAACGCCGTTTCCAGCCCGTCACCGTGGGCGAGCCCTCCCGCGAGGAGGCCGTGGCCATCTTAAAGGGCCTGCGCGACAAGTACGAGGCGCATCACAAGGTGCGCATCACCGACGAGGCCATCGAGGCCGCCGTGGCCCTCTCCGACCGCTACATCACCGACCGGTTTCTGCCCGACAAGGCCGTCGATTTAATCGACGAGGCCTGCTCGCGCGTGCGCATCCAAAACTACACCGCGCCGCCGGACATGAAGGAGCTGGAGACCCGCATGGAGGCCCTCAGCAAGGAAAAGGAGGAGGCCATCCGCAACCAGGACTTTGAGAAGGCCGCGTCCGTGCGCGACGACGAGCAGCAGCTGCAAAAGCAGATGGAGCAGCAGCGCACCGCCTGGGAAGGCGAAAAACAGAAGGCGGCGCTGTCCATCGGCGAGGACGACATCGCCACCATCGTCTCCAGCTGGACGAACATCCCCGTCAAACGCCTCACCGAGGATGAATCCGCCCGTCTTTTGGGCCTTGAGGAGACGCTGCACAAGCGCGTGATCGGCCAGCACGACGCCGTCGCCGCCGTGGCCCGCGCCGTGCGCCGCTCCCGGGCCGGTCTTAAGGACCCCAAGCGCCCCACCGGCTCCTTCATCTTTCTTGGCCCCACCGGCGTTGGCAAAACCGAGCTGTGCCGCGCCCTGGGCGAGACGCTGTTCGGCGACGAGGACGCCGTCGTGCGCATCGACATGTCCGAGTACATGGAGAAGCACGCCGTCTCCCGCATGATCGGCTCCCCGCCGGGCTACGTCGGCCACGAAGAAGGCGGCCAGCTCACCGAGAAGGTGCGCCGCAAGCCTTACTCGGTGGTGCTCTTCGACGAAATCGAGAAGGCGCACCCGGACGTGTTCAACATCCTCCTGCAGATTCTGGAGGACGGCCGCCTGACCGATTCCAAGGGCCGGACCGTGGACTTCCGCAACACGATTCTCGTCATGACCTCCAACGTAGGCGCGTCCTCCATCAAGAAGCAACAGGTGATGGGGTTCGGGGCGTCGGTGGGCGACCGGGAGCGCGACTACGAAAAGATGAAGCTGGGCATCATGGAGGAGCTCAAGAAGACCTTCAAGCCCGAGTTTTTAAACCGCGTGGACGAGATCATCGTCTTCCACGAGCTGCAGCAGGAGCACATCCGCTCGATCGTGGACATCATGCTGGCCCAGGTGCAAAAGCGCCTTGCCGAACGCGGCATTCACCTGCAGGCCGACGACAGCGCGCGCGACCATCTCTCCGCCGCCGGGTTCGACCCCGTCTACGGCGCGCGGCCCCTCCGCCGCGCCATCCAGCGCCAGGTCGAGGACGCGCTCTCCGAGGAGATCCTGGCCGGCCGCGTGGCCATCGGCGACCTGGTGTGCGCCACCGCCGGAGACGGCAAGCTCATCTTCCGCAAGGAGGATGAGGCCAAAGGGTAGCCCCGGCGCGCGAGAGAAGCGCCCCACCCTTCCCGCCCGCGAACGGGTTCAGCGTATGATGGCGGCCGCAACGCGGCCGCCATCATACGCTGAAGAGAAAACCGTCCGGTGAGCTGCTGCACAAAACGCTCGGCACGTTACATCATGGACGAGAGGGGCCGCTCGGCGCTACGGCGCTGCATACGGCCCGTCGATATAAAACACCCCGTCGGTCAGTGGTTTGCCGTCTTCGGGCGAAGCGAGCAGACCCTCGTCGACCAGGCGCTGTAGGACATAGCCGACGATGCTTTGGACGTACCCTCTCACATATTGGTTGATTTGGCCGTCCAGCCGCTTGGGCACAAACGCCTTAAATTGGGCATGGACGCCGTCGATCAGCCTGCGGAGCGGTTCCTCGACGGCCTCGTCCGTGCCGGTGAACAGCTCGGCAAACCGGGCGAAGGCCTCCTGAGAAAAACAAGCGAAGTTGAGCTTGTAACCCGCGCCGGATTTGACGACCAGGTTGTTTTTTACCAGCCGGATCAGCTCCTCCTGCGTCAAAAGACGCTCGGGAATGAGCCCGTCCTCAGCCCTGCGGGGCAGACCCTGCGCGGTCAGCCACCTGATTCCGCCGTCGTTCCACAGCGCCTCGTCAAAGTACCTGCCGATCCAATAGTAGTAGACGAAACCGTGCTTGCGGCCCAAACCGCTGCTGTTGCACCCGCTGGCATAGGGCGGCATCCGTTCGTCTGCGTCGGGGGCTTCCTGAACGACAAACCAGCCGTAGCCGCCGTCCTTGCGCGGAGGATACGGTCCGACCGAAAGGCCGCTCGTTTGCTTCATGATGTTGTTTACCCGAGCGCGCAGCACTGCAGGAACGATGATGTGCCCCAGGCGCGCCAGACCAAAGTCCGCGCCGTAAAACGGCAGCTTTGCCACCGCGTCGCGCCGCTCCTCCATCATCGCTTGCATACGCGCGGCAATGCCCTCCGCCAGCGGCAGAAAGCTCGCCTCCAAAGCCTTGATATCGCCTTGGCGCAGCACGATGAAGTCGGCCCCGTATTTGCCGCCCGCCGCGCTTACCGCATCGCCGCCGATGAGCCGGGGCAGCTCGTCCTCAATGTACATGGCGGGTATCCCCGTTCTGTCGCTGATCTCCTCGACGCTTGCAGGCTTCTCATAGGCCGCCTGGCAAATCGCCCGGGCGATTTGCGTATGCAGGTATCGCTCGACATCCACATTGCCGTTGCATGTGTCGGTATTCCAGTTGATGCGCTGGTACACTTTATCCACGCAGATCGCTCCCAACCTTTTCTTTATTCGCTGCCTGCCGATGTTGAGCCGCCATTTAACGGTGCTCTCCGGCAGAGCGTATTTCTCGCAGAGGCCCTTCACGGACATCTCATGAATGTAGTAGTCGACAAGGATGTTTCTGTACTCGTTGGCGAGGGAATGCAGCGCCCGGAACGCCTCGGCATGCTCTTCTTTCACCTGTAGTTCGTCGATGAAATCCATGTCGTCCTGCGCGCCCTGCGTCGCCTTGAAACGCGCCTGGTCCTGCCGCTGGCGCTCCTGTATCAGCCGCGCATAGCGGTTGTGCGCGATGCGCCACACCCAAGCGTCCGGCTGCTCAATGTCATAGCGTGCCATGCCGTCCAGCGCGTGCAACATAATGTCGCTCGCCAGGTCCTCGGCGTCGGCGCGGTTGGCCAGCCGCTTGACGCAGAACCCCATGATGGGCTCGACAAAGCGCAGTATCTCCTCCTTGCGCATGCGTTCACCCTCCCAAACCGCTATAAGAGCTCCTACGCATAGATAGTGCTTCAACCGGCGCTCCCGATAGGCGGCTTGTCCGCCACGCGGACGATATGCGCCCCGCCGTTTTGTTCTGTGACACTCCGCGCCATGGAAACCAAAGCGATACGACAAGCGCATAACGCAAGCGGGAGCGGGCCATGCCCGCTCCCCGCCGTATGCGCTTCCGCTTTGTTGGCGGCCCGGGCCCGCCCGAAGCCGCGGACATGGGGAAACACCGCGCGCTTCCAAATGGTTATGCTGATCCCCCGGGCGATGGGATCCAAAGCCTTTTCCTCCTTGCCGGAGGGCGCGGGGAGGCGGGGCCTTGCGCCAACCCCGTCCCTTCCGTCACCTGCGCCCGCGTCCTACGCCTTCTTTAGCTTCGGCCCCTGGGGCGTGTCCTCCAAGGCGAAGCCCGCGGCGGCGATGGCGGCGCGCAGGCGGTCGGCCTCGGCAAAGTCGCGGGCTTTGCGCGCGAGCTGGCGCGCCTCGGCCATGTCCAAAACTTCCTGCGGGATGTCGGACTGCTGGCGGTAGAACAGGCCGAGCACGGAGCACAGCTCGCCGAGCAGGGCAAGGGCGGCCTTGGCGCAGGCTTTGGGGGCCGCGGGCAGATAGCGGTTGGCCTCGCGCACGAACTCGTACACCGCGCCCAGGGCGTCGGCGGTGTTGAAGTCGTCGTCCATGGCGGTAACGAAGGCCTCGCGGGCTTTGGGCAGCGCGGCCATGAAGGCCTCGTCGGCGGGGGAGAGCGGCCGCTCGGGTGCGGAGGCGGCAAGGGACTGGTAGGTATCGCGCGCGTTGTGCAGGCGCTGCAGCGCCGCCGTGGCGGACTGCACAAGCTCGCGCGTGAAATTGATGGGCGAGCGGTAGTGCGCGGAAAGCAGGAACAACCGCACGGCTTCGGGGTTGTACTGGCCGACGATGTCGCGCACGGTAAAGAAATTGCCCTCGGACTTGGACATTTTCACGTTGTCGATGTTGATGAAGCCGTTGTGCACCCAGTACCGCACGAACGTGCAGCCCGTGGCCGCTTCCGACTGCGCCATCTCGTTTTCGTGATGCGGGAAGATGAGGTCGGTGGCGCCGGTGTGAATGTCGATGGTCTCGCCCAGATATTTCATGGACATGGCCGAGCATTCGATGTGCCAGCCCGGCCGGCCGCGGCCCCAGGGCGCGTCCCAGGCGGGCTCGCCCGGCTTCTCCATCTTCCACAGGGCGAAATCCATGGGGTTTTTCTTTTTTTCGTCCACGTCGATGCGCGCGCCGGCCTCCATGTCCGACAGGTTCCGGCCGGAGAGCTGGCCGTAGGCGGGGTAATCCTCCACGGAGAAGTACACGCCGTCCTCGGCCACGTAGGCCACGCCCTTGTCCAGCAGGCGCTCGATGAGGGCGATCATTTCGGGAATGTGGTGCGTCGCGCGCGGGTGGATGTCGGCCGGGGCAATGCCAAGGGCCGCGGCGTCCGTCTTATACTCGGCGATGAAGCGCTCGGCCAGATCCTGCACGGTGATGCCCTCGGCGTTGGCGCGGCGGATCATCTTGTCGTCGATGTCGGTGAAGTTTTGCACCATGGTTACCTGATAGCCCCGGTAGGCAAGGTAACGGCGCACGGTATCAAACACCGTGAACGCCCGGGCGTTGCCGATGTGGAAGAAATCGTACACCGTGGGCCCGCAGGCGTACATGGATACCCTGCCCTCGCGAAGGGGCACGAAGGCCTCCTTCTTGCGCGTCTTCGTGTTATAGATCGTCAGCATGGTTCATCGGCTCCTTCGTTGATGTGGGGCAGGCGGGGCTGTCGCGGTCGGGACATCGGTCGTTGCACGCGCCCTCGCGCTGCCGGCGAAGGCATTCCTCCAGGGACGCGACGCGCGCCTCCATGCGCTGCAGGTGCTCCTTCACCGGGTCGGGCAGGTGCACCTGGTCCAGGTCCACCTCCACGCGCGCCGCGCCCTTGCGCACCACGCGGCCGGGATTGCCCACCACGGTGCAGTTGCCGGGCACCTCTTTGAGCACCACCGCGCCCGCGCCGATTTTGGCGTCGTCACCCACCGTAAACGGCCCAAGCACCTTCGCGCCCGTGCCCACCACCACCCGGTCGCCCAGGGTGGGATGGCGCTTGCCGGTATCCTTCCCCGTGCCGCCCAGGGTTACGCCCTGGTACAGCGTGCAGTCGCGGCCGATCACCGTGGTTTCGCCGATGACCACGCCCGAGCCGTGGTCGATGAACAGTCCGGGCCCGATCTGCGCGCCCGGGTGGATCTCGATGCCCGTAAAGAAGCGCGACCACTGCGAGATGAGGCGCGCCAGCAGCCGCAGCCGCCACGTCCACAGCCGGTGCGCCAGACGGTGCAGGAGCACCGCCCAGAAGCTTGGGTAGCACAAAACCACCTCCACAGCGCCCCTGGCGGCCGGGTCGCGCTGCAGAATGGCGCGCGTGTCGTATCGGATGCGGGAGAACATGCGAAAACTCCTTCCCTTGGCAGGCGGTGACGGGCCATGCGCCGCTTTGAGGCCGGGCGTGCTGCCCGCGGCGCGAAACGCCTCCCCGGCCGGAAACAACAAAACGCCCCTGCGGGTAAGCAGGGGCATTGATTGCGGTTCCACCCTGACTGCGAACGGATATCATCCGCTCCTCGTCCTCGCCGTAACGCGGCGGTCTCGGCGCGCCCGGTGCGCGCAGCCCTTTGCCGAAGGTCATCCGTAGAATACGGGCGCCCGCCTTTGCTCGTCGTGCGATGCGGCTCCTTGCGCAGCCGTCCTGGCACATCCAAAGCCTATAAGTGAAGCGGTCGCCGTTCCTTCTTGCATCGGTGGCTGCATAAGCGCTTGGGCGCACGGCTCCTGGGCGCACTTTATACGCGTTGCACGGTCCGGAAGAGGATTCCAGCCGTTTCCGTCCTCTTCTCTCTGTCGGCGCGCTTGGCGTTCTTCCCCGTCATTGCCTGTATGCGATTGCCTATATTATATGCCTGCGGCGGGCGATTGTCAACGCTCCCGCAGCGTTTCCAGCACCAGCGCCCAGTCGTTTCCCTGCCCCTGCGCGGGCGGCACGAACGTGCACGGCTCGCCCGGAAACAGGCCGATTACGCTCTGCTTGCCGCTGCGGGGATCGATCCACCGGGCGCGCACGGGCTGCTCCACGCGCGGGGAAAGCAGCTGAAGGTTCGCGCGGAAGGGCAGGCCGAGCGGCGAATACACCAGCGCGTTTTCGCCGCAGCGGCAGGCGGCGATGTGGCCGGTCGCGTCGCCCGGGTCGGCGATCAGCTCCGGGCAAGGCTCGCGCACGGGGGCCCAGCGCAGGCACACGTCCTTGGGGATGCGCGCCTGCTGCGCCCCTTCGTGCCAAAGCGCTTCCCGCCAGGTGAAGGGGAAGTAGGGCGTCACCTCCGTGGTCATGGACCAAACGCTGTGGTTGCCGTAGGTGACGCCCGCCGCGCCGCTTAAGGGATCCCACCAGGCGTGCACGCGCGTTTCCCACGCGCCCCACAGGTACCCGGCGCTGGAGCGAAAGTAGGCCGGATGATCCTCGTAGCGCGGTTCGGCGTTGATCACCGGCCGCACGGGGGAGAGGCCGCGGTCGGCGGCGATCAGCTTCCAGCTGTCCAGGCAGCGCGCGCCGTGGCCGCTTTGTATGGCGTTCATCTGCAGCCAACCTTCCTCCTGCACGTCCTCGGAGGAGGAATGGCCGCCGCCGGGGTGGAAGGTCATCAGCTGAGCCGCGCCCGCCGCGCGGATACCCTCGGCCATGGCGCGCACAATCAGGCGGTGCTCCGCGCTCGCAAGGCGGCGGTCGCCGCCCATCATCCACACCACGTTCGCACGGCCGGCGTAGCGCCCGCCGATCCATCTGCCATAGCAAAAGGCGTTTTTGGGGGTGAAGATCTCCGGGCCCTTGCCCCACATCCGGTTCCATTTGTCGCCCCAGGAGGGCAACAGCGCCACATACAGCCCGCGCGCCTCCGCCATGCCGATCACTTCGTCCATGAAGTGCCAGTAAGAAAAGCCATCAAGGTCTGCGAGGCAGGGATCGTACGCGCCGGACTCGTCCCTAAGAAGCGGTGTCCGGCCAAAGGCGTTGGGCACGCTCAGGCCCTCAAACTCCGACAGGGCCACGGCCTGCACAACGTTGAACCCCTGGCTGGCCCGGGCGCTTAGGTAGGCCGCCGCGTCCTCGCGGTTCAGGCGGTGAAAAAGCTCCCAGGCCGTGTCGCCCAGCCAATAAAAGGGCGCGCCGTCCGCAGTGGTTAAAAAATGGCCGTCGTCGCTTACGCAAATGGGCAGCATATCCGCTCTCGCTCCTTTCCATAATGGCCACAGCATACCACAGCCGCCGGGCCATGAATATGCTTGCTTTTTTCCTTCCGCTGTGCTATGATACATAACCGTGACCCGCCGTGGAGAGTTGGCTGAGTGGTCTAAGGCGCACGACTGGAAATCGTGTGACGGCTTATACCCGTCCCAGGGTTCAAATCCCTGACTCTCCGCCATTGGGGCTATATGCGAACCCTCAACCGATTTTCATCGGCGAGGCGTTCGCATTTGTCTTTTATTTGGCGCATAGTACGCCTGTTTCGCTGTGATATGTTAAAATGGGTGTTACCTCTTGACTCTTCCTTTGGGGAAGCGGTTATTCTCTTTTTAGAGGTGATACAGCCTACTAAAACAGAGGGGCACAAGACATGAACGATCTAATAAGAATTCAAGAGGTTTCAAGTAAGTACGACATCACGGCGCGCACGCTGCGGTATTACGAAGATATGGGCCTCATCGCCAGCACCCGGAGCGCAGATTACGCCTATAGAATGTATGACGAAACCGCGATTAAACGGCTCGAGCAAATTCTGATTCTGCGGAAGCTCAACATCAGCGTCAGAGACATCCGACGCATATTCGCAGCGTCCGGGTCTGACGTCGTGCTGGAGGTTTTAGGCAAAAAGGTCCAGAACATCGACGACGAAGTCGCGTTGTTGCATGAGCTGAAGGAAATTGTGCTTGGGTTTATTCAGCATATTGAGCAAATGGATTTTCATAGTGATGCCAATGTAAAAATGCTTTATGAAAAGGCCAAAGGCATTGAAACTCAGTTGATCAACATTGACTATATAGGGAAACCCTCAAACGTGAACCGCTTAATTGCGGTGACGGAGAAACTCGAAAAAAGAACGGACATCAGAATCGTTCAGCTGTCTGCATGCAGAATGATCACCTCCGGAAGCGGTGACGAGGAAACGATCAGGCGATTTGAAAATGTATGGAACAAACTTGACGAACAGAGGAAAGACAGGTTTTTTCCAAGAGATTTCATGGTTCATGTAGCTCCGCCGGGCACGGGCCCTGCTGTATGGTGGTATGCCATTGAAGATTGGGTAAGTGAAGAAGATACCGATGGCTTCGAAATTTTTACATTTGAAGGCGGACTTTTTGCAACCGCCGTCACCCATGATTGGGACGCCAACACTCTGGTCAAGGCATATAACAATATAAATGAATGGCTGGCTGAACACGATAGACTAATGTATGATGACCGTCCCGGACACCATGTGATGTTTCATGCATTCGGCCCTCATAAAAACCTCTTGGGATACCAACAGGCCGAATACTATTTCCCGATTGGAATAAAGGCAGAACACGCAAAATAGGCGCAATGCCGCTACAAGCACAAAGCATTCAGGCAGCTTGATTATCCATTTGCCCACTTCATTTTTGCCCCACAAGCAGCCGGTTCCGCCGGCTTCACATGCACCCCATTTGGGGGTGAATGAGAGGGTCTTGGGGTTCGCCCGAACAAGCGGGGCAGCGGTTTTCGGCGAGATGGAAGCATTGCTTGCGAAAACGAGAACAGCTATAACGCCAAACCTGCGTATGTTGCGATTCAATCAGCAGCAAACGCGGAATCCTCAAAGACATACGGGTATATGGTTCCGGACACTTGATAGTTGAGCTGAGTAAAGGCGCAAATGAAGAAACGGGTGAAGTGTAATTCTCTGCTGATAAAAACATGATGCACCGCCTGGAAAAGTAACATCGCCTGCATCAAAAGCGTAAGGCGCGCCATGGGTGCCGGGTACGTGCGCCGCGGAAAACGCCGGGCGCTTTGCGCGCTGCCTGCATCGCAAAGGCGTGGGCTTTTCACAAGCCGAGCCGGCGCCGTATTGGACGCCGGCTTTCGTATGTGGGCGCTGCCCGCCGCCCCCCGCGCCGCGTGCGCCAAGCCCCTAAGCGTCCTCGCCCTGCAGAGCGGCCAGCACGTCCTCCCGGTGCGTGAACAGCGCGCACCCGCCTTCGCGCCGCGCGGCAGCCTCCGCACCCACCTCGCGCACCCGGGCGAAAAATGGGGAACGCAGCGCGTCCATCAGCGTGCCGTCCTTCAGGTTCACGGCCGAGTAAGGAGAGAAAGGGCATGGCTCCGCGCCGCCCCGGCTGTTGATGTGGAAGAACCCGCGCCCGGCCGCCAGGCATCCGCCCATTTCATCCTCGTCGCCGGGAAAGGAGAGCAGGTTGATCCCCGCGTTGCGCGGGTCGGCGCGCAGCGCCGCCAGGCGGCCCTTCAGCTCCGTCAGACCCTCATCGCTCAGCGCGAGTTCCTGCGTGCCTTCCTCGGCGGGCACATAGTCCACAAAGAACACGATGCCGCAGCCCCGGCTGCGCAGATCGGACAGGAACGAGCCCTCCGTTACGGCGCGCATGTTCTGCGCCGTAACGGTGATGGACGCGCCAAAGAGCGCGCCGCGCGCCGCCAGCTGCGCCATGGCTGTTTGCAGCGCCGCGTGCACGCCGCTGCCCCGCCGCTCGTCCGTCGCTGCGGCGTCGCCCTCCAGACTGAGCACGGGGATCAGGCGGCGGTGCCGGTCGAAGAACGCAAGGAAGCCCTCGTCCAGAAGCGTGCCGTTCGTAAATACGGGGAACACCACGTCCGGCGTCTGCGCCGCCGCCTCCAGAACGCCGGGTCGCATGAGGGGTTCGCCTCCGGCGAGCAAAATGAAGGAAACGCCCAGGGCCGCCGCCTCCGCGAACACACGCCGCCAATCCGCGTCGCTCATGTCGGCGTCGGCATCTTGGCCGCACGCGCCGTTTGCGCGCGCGTAACACCCCCGGCAGCTGAGGTTGCAGCGGGAGGCGACGCTGCAAATGAGGAACGGCGGCACGTGCGCGCCCGCCTTCTCATGCTTTTTCCGCCGCCGGGCGCTGCGCGGCACGGCCGCCGCCATGTCCGCAAGAAAGGCGCGTCCGCCGGGGTTGCCCAGGTAGAACCGGGCAAGCGTGCCGGCAATGTCGCGTATGCCGCTGGAGAGATAAGCGCTTATGTCCATCGGCTGTTCCCGCTACAGCGGCAGCTGCGTGGTCTCGCCCCGCATGGTGGCGCACACGGCCCTGCCGCCTTCGATGCAGAAGATCTCAAACTTGCCGTCGCCCACGGCGTACAGCCGCGAAAGCCCGGGCATCACCTCCAGCGCCCGCCGCTGGCTCTCCGCGCTGGTGCAAAACACGGCCTTGCCGGCGATGCGCAGCGTGTTCATCTGCTCGTCCATGCAGCAGATTTCCACCTGCGGATGGGCGAGCATCTGGCGGTACATGTCCTTTTGGTTGGAGGTGCAAAACGCAAGACGCCCCTCCCACTCCATCACAAACCCAAGCGGCCGCACGTGCGCGGCGGTTCCGTCCGTGGTGGCCAAGTAGAACACCCGGTTGGCCTGCAGAAACTCCATAACCTGTCCCATGATGCACAGCTCCTTTGTCTTGCCATCGGCGCTTCCGCGCGATATGATGATTATAGCGCTTGGTATGCGTATAGCAAGTACGCAGATTTCTCTGACTAGGTATCGCGGAAAATACCATAAGCGAGGAGGCCCTTTCATGCAGTTGCAGGCCGGAGGAGAGGCCGACATTCAGGATCAGCTGTGCCCCTTGCGTTACGCCATGGACGTGGTGGGCGGCAAATGGAGGCTGCCCATTTTGTGCATGCTGGCCGACGGGCAGCCCGTGCGGTACAGCACCATTCGGCGGCGCCTTGCGGGCATAACGAACATGATGCTCTCACAGTCCCTCAAAGATCTGGAGGCGGCGGGCATGGTGCAAAGAACGCAGTACAACGAGGTGCCCCCGCGCGTGGAGTACGCCCTAACCGACAAGGGGCAAAGCATCCTGCCCGCCCTGGCGCAGCTGGGGGCGTGGGGTGCGCAGGCGCTGCGGCAGCATAGCGGCAGCGCGGCGGCCTGCGCGCGCTGCCAGGTGACGCCGTAGCGGGCCTTCTGCCGGACTTTTCCTGTGTCCTCCTCATTCGCATAAAAGCATCCGCAGGCCGCCCGCGGCAGCAACGCGCCGCCGGGCGGCCTGCGCTGCGCACGCAAAGCGGCCGCCTGTGCGATTTGTTGCCGTCCGCACTTTAGAAAGACGCTTGCTTTTTCGATAATACAGGTGGACAACCCGGACGTTCGCCCAAGCCGTTCGCGAGCTGCAGAAAGCGGAGGTAACCTCATGCGCTGG
This sequence comes from Eubacteriales bacterium, assembly GCA_031553225.1. GTDB lineage: Bacteria > Bacillota > Clostridia > Christensenellales > UBA1750 > JAVBLU01. Next base: position 51,544 of record JAVBLU010000042.1, on the reverse strand, counting down.
TTCGATCATATATCCATCAATTCCAAGATCATTCTCGTTATCTGCTGCGTGCTGCTGTCCACCCTTGTGATGGGCGGGGCGGGCGTTTTCGGGCTTGCGCAGGCCAACCAAAGCGCGGCCGACCTCTACGAGGAGCAGATGCTGCCCCTCAACACCGTCGGCCAGGCGGTGGAGAACCTGCTCATCGCCTCCAGCTCGTTCGACATGGCCATTTTGGCCGCGGATGAGCCGCAGACCGTGGAGGGTTACCGGGCGGATGTGGAGCGGCTGAACCGCGAAACGCAGGCTCTTTTGGCCACGTTCGGCCAGTCGAGCATGTCCGGCAAGGCGCGCGCGGCGTACGACAAGGGCCTGGCGGCTTTTACCGACGTATTCCTGCCCGCCGCGCCCCAGGTGTTCGCCCTCATTAAGGCGGGCGATGTGGAGGGCGCGAACACGGCCATGGAGGCCATCGACGGCCGCATCGGCGATATGATCGACCAATTCCGCGTCTGCAAGGCGGAAAACGCCGCGGCGGCCGCCGCGCGCGACGCCGAGATCGGGAATGTGGCGAGCTCGATGACCACGCTCCTGCTCGTCGTCTTCGGCGTGAGCTTCCTGTTCGTCACCTTCATCGGCGTGTCGCTCAACCGCACCATGACGCGGCCCATCGGCGCGCTTACCGCCGTTGCGGAGCAGGTGGGGCAAACCGGAAACCTGCGGCTTGACGCCAAGTTGCAGGCAGGCATGAAGGAAAGCGCTCACAGGCGCGACGAGTTTGGCCGCACCGCGCGGGCGTTTCAACTGATGGTCGACGTGCTGCAGGAAAAGGCGGCCGTGCTTGAACGGATTGCGCAGGGCGACTTGAGCGCGGAAGTAGCGATGCAGTCCGAGCAGGACGTGCTCGGCTCGGCCCTTCAGCAGATGAGCGATCAGCTGAACGCCATGTTCGCGGAGATCAGCAGCGCCGCCGCGCAGGTGACGGCCGGGTCCGCACAGGTGGCGCAGGCGGCCCAGACGCTTGCCTCGGGCACCACGCAGCAGGCCGCGTCCGTGCAGCAGTTCTCTGCCTCGCTTCAGCAGGTGTCCGCCAAGGTGGAGGGCAACGCCGAAAAAGCGCGCCAGTCGCTGAAGGTGACCAACCACGCAGGCGAGCTGATGGGCGGAAGCATGGCGTCCATGAACGCCATGCTGGCGGCCATGCGCAGCATCTCCGAGAGCTCGCAGAACATCATCAAGGTGATCAAGGTGATCGACGAGATCGCTTTCCAAACGAACATTCTGGCGCTGAACGCCTCGGTGGAGGCGGCGCGCGCCGGGCAGCACGGCCGCGGGTTCGCGGTGGTGGCCGAGGAGGTGCGCAACCTGGCCTCCAAGTCCTCCGCGGCCGCCAAGGAGACCGCGCAGCTCATCGACCAGAGCACCGTGCACGTCAGCCACGGCAACGACATCGTGCAGAACACGAACCGGAGCCTGGAGCTGGTGGGCGGCAGCGCGCGCGACAACCTCGTGCTCATCCAGCAGATCTCCGAAGCGTGCGGCGAGCAGACCTCCGTCATCAACGATCTGAACATGGGCATCGGGCAGATCTCCACGGTCGTGCAGAGCAACTCCGCCACGGCGGAGGAATCGGCCGCCGCCGCGCAGGTGATGTCCGCGCAGGCCTCGGCCCTGCAGGAGCTCATCGGCCGCTTCCGCCTGCGCGAAGCGCAGGGCCAAGAACACCTAGCCCCTGCCGCTGCGGGCGGCAAGCGCCAGCTGCTGCCCGGCAACCGCTACTAGCCCGGCATACGGGACGCCCGTTTACATAGCGCGCCTTTATATGTTCGGCCAACATAAGACAGGCCGCCGGCCGGGAAAACCCCGCCGGCGGCCCCTATTTTCCGGGCGCAACGCGCAGGAGAGGCGCTTGATGCCGCTCTTGCGCGCTTTCCGCCCTTGCGCGCGCGCAGGCCGCCGGGGAGCGTGCCAGTTGCGCGTGGCCTCGGCCATGCGCCTTTCCGCCCTTGCGCGCGCAGGCCGCCGGCCGGACGGAGCCCGGCCGGCGGCAGCCATGCGGCCGGAAAGCCTGCGGCGCTTGTTTGGCGCGGCTACAGCAGGTAATGCCGCAGCTGGGCGATCACGTCCTCCACGTCCAGGGGTTTGCCGATGTGCCCGTTCATACCGGCGGCAAGGCAGCGCTCCACGTCCTCGCGGAACACGTTGGCCGTCATGGCGATGATGGGCACGCTCTGCGCGCGGGGGTCGGACAGGGCGCGAATCATGCGCGTGGCTTCGTAGCCGTCCACCTCGGGCATATGCACATCCATAAAGATCAGCTCATAGGCGTCCGGATCGGCGCAGAACATGGCGTAGGCGGCACGGCCGTCCTCGGCGCAGGCAATCTGCAGGCCGGTGTGCGCAAGCAGCGCCAGGACGATCTCGCGGTTGATCTCCACGTCCTCCGCGAGCAGCACGCGGTGGCCCGCGAAGATGCCGTCCTCGCTCTGCTTGGCGGGGGCCTCCTGCGCAAGGGTGCCGGCCAGGCCCAGCTGCTCGTTGATGCAGTCGGCGATGGCCGAAGCGAACAGCGGTTTTTGGATGAAACCGTCCACGCCCGCGGCGGTTGCGTCCTTCTCGATCTGCGACCACTCGGCCGCGGAGATCATGATGACGGCCGGGGCTTTCTCCGGCCGCGCCTTGATGCGCCGGGTGAGCTCGATGCCGTCCATGCCGGGCATCATAAAGTCCACAAACACCACGTCGAAGGAGCCCTCGCCGAGCAAGCTGAAGGCCTCCTCGGCGCTTCCCGCCACCACATAGGGCAGCCCAAGCGAGGCGGCCAGCGCCTGGAAATGCTCGCGCACGTCCTGCGCGTCGTCCACGGCCAGCACCCGCAGCCGCTCCCAGTTGATGCTCGCCCGAAACTGGCTGAAGGGCTGCGTCTGGCCAAGTTCCGCCTTGACGGTGAAGTGGAAGCACGCGCCCTGCCCTTCCTGCGAGGTAACCCAAATGCTGCCGCCGGCCATCTCCACGATGCGCTTGGAGATGGCAAGGCCAAGGCCCGTACCGCCAAATTTGCGCGATATGCTGCCGTCCGCCTGCTCAAAGGAGCGGAAGAGCCGCTCCTGCTGCTCGGGCGAGATGCCGATGCCGTTGTCCTGCACCTGGAACTGTAGGGTGTACACGCCGCCCTGAACGTCCGCGCACCGCACCGACAGGGCGATGCTGCCGCCCTCGGGCGTAAACTTCACGGCGTTGCTTAAAAGGTTTGTCACCACCTGAGCCAGGCGCTGCTCGTCCATCACGATGGCCGCGGGCGTGCCCGGCTCGATGCGTACATCGAAGTGCTGCTTCTTCTCCTCCATACGGTAGCGAACCACGTTCGTCACCTTCATGAGCATCTTCTCCAGGCAAAAATCCGTGGGCGAGAGCTCAAAGCGGCCGGCCTCGATCTTGGACATGTCCAGCACGTCGTTGATGACGCCCAGCAGGTGCACGGAGGCAGAATCCACCTTATCGAAGCAGTAGTCCTTGCGGTCCACGTCGGAGGCGATCCGGCCGATGCTCGTCATGCCGATGATGGCGTTGAGGGGCGTGCGCATCTCGTGGCTCATACGCGACAAAAAGTCGCTCTTGGCGCGGTTGGCGCGCTCGGCCTGCTCCTTGGCGGCGAAAAGCTCGCGCTCCTTCTCGCTTCGCGCGAACAGCTCGGAGATGACGCTGCCGATGAGACGCACCAGATGGATGTCGCTGGGCTCCCAGGCGCGGCGGCCCACGCAGTCATCCACGGTGATCATGCCCCAAAAGCGATCGGACACATAGATGGGCACGATAATGTAGGCTTTTACGCCGAAGCGGATCAGGTACTCAAACTCCGGGCGCTGCAGGGCGTCGTTGCACACCACGTAGGGCTGGCGGCCTTCAATGAATGTCTTGTGCAGGATGGAGCCCTCGCTGAGGGGCACGCCCTTCTCCTTGGCAAACCCCATAATGCCCTGGCCGCCGTTGAACCAGCCGTACTTGCGCGTTACGTTTTCCCGCTGCTCGTCCGCCTGCGCCAAAATGACCTTGCTGACGTTCATAAACACGCCCATGCGCTCCAGCGCTTGCTCCACAAGCATGCGCGTGTCGGTGGTGGAAATAAAGCTTTGGGAAATGGAAGCCATCAGCTCCTGCTGGCGCAGCTGCTTTTGCAAAACGGCTTTATCCAGAATGGGGGCGAGCATGCGCCGCTCCACGCTGACCATGGTGAGCACGAATATGGCGCCAAAGAAGAAGATGAGAGCGATGAGCATGTCCTGCGCCGTGATGTCCACGTCGCCTGCGTACACCACGGCCACCACCACGTACCCCACCAGAAAGAACAGCATCATGATCAGGCAGGCCATGTACACCCAGTTGCTCATGACGCGCTGCGCGTTCGTTTGCTCGCGCAGGCGCACCAGCGTGCGAAAGTACAGCATAATGCCGGCGCACATGACGCACGCGCCGGACACGATGAGCAGGATGCACAGCAGCTGCCGCATGAATCGATCACCTTACCCACAACCAACTATTTTGCGCTACGGCCACATCATGCAATTATACCATATGCCGCGGCAATGTTCAGCCTGGGAAATAGCGCCAGAGGGCTCCGTTTTGGTTTTATGCCGCAAAAGGCCCGGCGGCATCGCATGCCGCCGGGCCGAGGAACGCCGGTGAAGAGCCTTGCGCGCCTTCCGCTACGCCATCTTGTTGACGGCCAGAAGGACAAAGTTGATGATGAAAAGCGCGGCGGCCCCGTACAGGATGGGATGCACTTCGCGGCCCTTGCCGGTGCACAGCTTCACCAGGCAGTAGAAGATGAAGCCGGCCGCGATGCCGTAGGAGATGTTGTAGCAGAAGGCCATAACCGCCACGATCAGGAAGCAGGGCAGGGCTTCCTCCAGCTCGCCCCATTTGATGCCCGCGAAGGACTCGGCCATCATGACGCCCACGATGATGAGGGCGGGCGCGGTGGCCTGCGCCGGCACCATGCCGAAGAGGGAGGCAAAGGGCAGGCACAAAAGGAACAGGATGGCCACAAACACGCTGGTGAGGCCCGTGCGGCCGCCGGAGCTGATGCCCGCCGCCGACTCGATGTAGGTGGTGGTGTTGGACGTGCCCAGCAGAGCGCCGATGGAGGTGGCGGTGGCGTCGGCGAACAGGGCCTTGTCCATGCGCGACTTAAAGCCGGTGCCGGTTTCCAGCGCCTTCTCGTCGTCCTCGTCGAAGATGCCGCTCTTGCGGCCCGTGCCGATGAAAGTGCCGATCGTGTCGAACGTGTCCGACAGGCTGAAGGCGAAGATGGTGACGAGCACGAGCGGGATCATCTCGGGTTTGGAGAACATGGAGCCAAAGCCGGGGTTTCCAAAGAAGGCGAAGGATACGTTCTTGATGCCCGAAAGGGCGCTCATGTCGAACAGCCCGCCGGTGGGCAGGGGCGTAACGCCCAGGGGGATGCCGATGAGGGTGCAGGCCGCGATGCCGATGAAGATGGCGCCCTTTACCTTGCGGATGACGAGCACGGCCGTGATGAGCAGCCCGATGAGGGACAAAACGATGGCCGGGTTATTGAAGGCCGACAGGGACGGGGTGACCAGCGAGCCTTCCGCCACGCCCGCCGCGCCCTGGGGCAGAATGAAGTACAAAAAGCCGGCGTTCTTGAGGCCTATGTAGGCGATAAACAGCCCGATGGCCCCGCCGATGGCCAGCTGCAGGCTTCTGGGGATGGCCTTGATGATTTGCTTGCGCACCTTGGTAACCGTGATGATCACGTTGATGATGCCGCAGATGAACACCATGGCCAGCGCTTCCTGCCAGGTGAAGCCAAGGCCGAAGCACACCGTATAAGTGAAGAAAGCGTTCAGGCCCATGCCCGGGGCGGTGGCGTAGGGGACATTGGCCACAAGGCCCATGATGAGCGTGCCGATGGCGGCGGCCAGGATGGTGGCCACGAACACGCCGCCCTTGTCCATGCCAGCCTCGGCCAAGATGCCGGGGTTGACGAAGATGATGTACACCATCGTAAAGAAGGTGGTGAGCCCGGCGATCAGCTCGATGCGCACGTTCGTGCCCGCCCGTTTCAGCTGAAAGAATTTGTCCATTTGCGTCTCTCCCCTAAATACTGTTTTTGTATGGGCCGCGCAAGACAAGCCTAAGCAGGAAGGGATGCGCGGGTCAGCTCTTTTTGCCGATGGACAGAAGAAGGTTGAGCAGGATGCCCGTGACGGCGGCGGTGGCGATGGCGGGGAACTGCACGCCGAAGATGGGAATCATGCCGCCGTTGACGAAGCTGCCGCCCACGCCGATGACCAGCACCGTGGCGATGACGGCCAGGTTGCGCGCGTCGAACATGTCCACCTTTTTTTCAATCATGATGGCCACGCCCTGCGCGCCGATCACGCCGAACAGGTAGATGGAGATGCCGCCGATGACGCAGGCGGGAATGGAGGCGACCGCGGCGGAGAGCGTGCCCGAGAAGGAGATGACCATGGTGATGACGGCCGCGGCGATGAGCACGGGCGCGGAGAAATTCCGCGTGATTGCCATGGTGGAGAGGTTCTCGCCGTAGTTCGTGCCGGCCGGGCCGCCGATGAAGCCGGAGATCATATCGCCCAGGCCGTCGCCGACCAGGTTGAGACCCAGCTTGTCGGCGATGTTGTACGCCTTGCCGGATTTCTTCTTTTTGGCCAGGTCGTTAACGTAGATATCCAGCTGGAACAGGTGCGCCGTAGACTCGGGGATGGTGGCGATGGCGATGGGCAAGATGGCTGCGGCCGCCTGCCAGGAAGGCAGGGGAAGGGTGAAGTGCGGGGCCGTGACGATGTTGGCTGCGGCGACCGACGCAAAGTCGATCACCTTGATGTCCGTCGTGAGGGACACGAGCGTCGCGATGGCGTACCCGAAGAGAATGCCAAAGAAGATGGGAAGCTGGGAAGCGCGGCCCTTCAGGAATACCGAGAAGAGCACGGTAGCCAGCAGCGTTACGATGGCGATGATCCAGCTGACGTTGGCGGCCGCGCCCGAGGCTGTGGCCGCGTCGCCGCCGGCGGCGTTGTTCAGCGCCGCAACGGCCAGCGAAAGCCCGATGGTGAGGGCGATGGGGCCGGTGATGGTTGGGGGAAGGATTTTGTCGATGCTCTTTTTGCCAAAGGCGTTGATGAGCAGGCCGGCCGCGATGGACACAAGGCCGGAGAGCACGATGCCAAACTGCGCCATGCGGATTTTATCGTCCGGAGCGATTTGCCCGAAGCCCACGGCCGTGATGGCCACAATGGCCGGAATGTAGGAGAAGGACGAGCCGAAGTACAGGGGAATCTGCCGCTTTGTGATGAGCAGGAAGCATATTGTCGCCAGACCGCTTGCGAAGATGGTGGTGGAGATGTGGAAGCCCGTGAGGAGCGCGACGAGCACCGTGGCGGGAAACATGACGAGGATTTGCTGGAGCGCACACAGGATGAGCTGGAGCATGGGGGGGCGTTCGTCCGGCAGGTAGCCCCTGATGGGCGCGTCGCTTGGCTGGGACAAGTGCCATTCCTCCTCGCGTTTTGTGTACTGCTTCATTATAGCAAGGAGCGGACGGGCTTTGCAAGACGGTGCGCGCCTTGTGCGGCGAAACCCGCGCATGTAAGCGAACGATGGGCCAAACGAAAGGCGCGACGTTCGCCTGTCCGTATAAAAAACGGCCGCGCTCAAGCGCGGCCACGCAGCGGGCGGCGGGCTGCATGCGCTGCAGGCCTACAGCGCCGCTTCCTGCGCAAAATCGCTCAGCGCCTGCAGGCGCTCGGCCAGGGCGCTGTAGCGCTTGTCCTCGCCGTCGCGGGCGATCATCGCCCCGATGGTGTCCTCGCGGCCAACCAGCACGCACAGCCGCCGCGCGCGCGTAACGGCCGTGTACAGCAGGTTGCGCGTGAGCAGCATGGGCGGCCCGCCCACAACCGGGATGACCACGCACGGGAATTCCGACCCCTGTGATTTGTGAATGGTGATGGCATAGGCCATCTCCAGCTCCTCGAGCATGCCCGAGTCGTAGGTCACCTGCCGCTCGTCGTCGTAGGTGACGCACAGCGTGCGGGCCTCCTTGTCCAGGGCGGTCACGCGGCCGATGTCGCCGTTGAACACGCCAAGGCCGCGCTCCTCGTGCGCCGTGCCCTCGCCGATCACCCACTCGGCCTGGTAGTTGTTGCGCACCTGCATCACCCGGTCGTGCAGGCGAAACACCCGCTCGCCCAGCGTCCACTCGGGTTTGCCCGGCCGGGGCGGGTTCAGCGCGGCCTGCAGGCGCAGGTTCAGCGCGGCCGTGCCCAGATCGCCCTTCTTCATGGGCGTCATCACCTGAATGTCGCCCGGCCCGACGCCCAGAAAGTTGGGCAGGCGCTTGACGCACAGATCCACAACGGCTTCCACGGCCGCGGAAGCCAGGGGCTGACGCTCGAGAAAGAAGTCGCTCCCCTTTCGGTTGTACTCCGGCGTTTCCCCGCGGTGAATGCGGTGCGCGTTCGTCACGATCATGCTCATGGCCGCCTGGCGGAAAATCTCGGTGAGACGCACCGTGGGCACGCAGCGCGAATCGATCACGTTGCGCAGCACGCTCCCTGCGCCAACGGAGGGCAGCTGGTCGGCGTCGCCCACCAGCACCAGGCGCGTACCCTGCGGCAGCGCGCGCAGCAGCGCGCGCATCAGCAGCAGATCCACCATGGACATCTCGTCCACAATCACCGCGTCGCACTCCAGCGGGTGCTCCTCGTCCCGCCCAAAGGCGCGCTCCTCGCCTCCGCCGTACTCCAGCAGGCGGTGGATGGTCTTTGCCTCGTGGCCGGTGGCCTCGCTCATGCGCTTGGCGGCGCGGCCGGTGGGGGCGCACAGAAGCGATTTGCACCCCGCCTTGTCCAGAATCTCCAGCAGGCAGTTGATGATGGTGGTTTTGCCCGTGCCCGGGCCGCCGGTGATCACCGCGGCGCCCCGCTTCAGGGCGAGCAGCACAGCCTGTTGCTGCTGCTGTGCTAGGCGCATGCCGCTGCTGCTCTCGTAGTCGCAAAGCGCCTCCTCGGCCGCGTCGATCGGCCTGGCGGGCAGAAGCGTCAGAGCGTGCAGCCGCCGCGCCACCTCGCCCTCGGCGCGGTAGTAATGCTCCAGGTACGCGGCTTGCTCCCCGGCAATCTCCCTTAGCACCACCTGCTGGCCGATGACCAGCGCCGTGAGCGCTTCCCGCAGCGCCTCCCGCGGCGCTTCCAGCAGCTCGCCCGCCGCCGCGATCAGCTCCTCGCGCGGCAGGTACACGTGGCCGTTGCCGGCCGCGGCCTCCTCCAGGCAGAACAATAGCCCGGCGGACAGGCGGAAGGGCGCGTCCGGCGCGACGCCCATGGCCGCGGCGATGCGGTCGGCCGTGCGGAACCCGATGCCCTGCACCTCGGCGCACAGCCGATAGGGGTTCTCGCGCACGATCTCCTCGGAGCGCTCGCCAAAGGCCTGATAGATGCGCGTGGCCTGCGCGGGGGTGACGCCGTAGTTCTGCAAAAACACCATGGTGCGCTGCATGCCGCGGTGTTGCTGGTAGCTTTCGCAGATGGACGCGGCGCGCTTGCGGCCGATGCCGGGGATGGAGGCGATGCGGTGGGGCTGCGTGTCCAGCACCTGCAGGGTGTCCTTGCCCAGCGCGCGCACGATGGCCCGCGCCGTGGCCGGGCCGCAGCCCTTGATGAGGCCGGAGCCCAGGAAACGCTCGATGCCCGCAAGGTCCGAGGGGAGCACGCTTTCAAAGCGCGAGGCCTTCAACTGGCGGCCGTAGTCGGGGTGTTCGGTCCACTCGCCCTCAAAGAGCACCTGCTCGCCTTCGTGTAAAAAGGGCAGCACGCCCACAACGGGCACGCTTTCGCGGCCCACGCGCACCTCCAGCACGGTGTAGCCCGTGTCGTCGTTGCGGTAAACCACCTGTTCGATCAGGCCTTGCAGCTCCTCCATCCTACCGGCCCGCGCGCTCCCGAAGGAGCGATACGCGGTCGGTCGCCTCCCATGGCAGCTGCAGATCGTCGCGGCCGAAGTGGCCGTATGCGGCGGTCTGGCGGTAGATCGGGCGGCGCAGGTTCAGCGCCTCGATGATGGCCGCCGGCCGGAAATCGAACACCAGGGCGATGAGGGCGGAGAGCTGCTCGTCGGGCAAAACGCCCGTACCGGCCGTGTCCACAAGCAGGGAGACGGGATGAGCCACGCCTATGGCGTAGGCAAGCTCGATCTCGCACCGGCGCGCAAGCCCGGCAGCCACCACGTTGCGCGCGGCGTAGCGGGCCATGTACGCGGCGGAGCGGTCCACCTTGGTGGGGTCCTTGCCCGAGAAACACCCGCCGCCGTGGCGGGCGTAGCCGCCGTACGTGTCCACGATGATCTTGCGGCCGGTTAAGCCGCTGTCGCCCTGCGGGCCGCCGATAACGAACTGCCCGGTCGGGTTTACATAAATTTTCGTCTCCGGGCGCATCAACTCCGCGGGGATGATCCTGCGGATCACCTGCGCCTCGGTGGCGTCGCGCAGCTCGCGCTGGGGGATGTCCGGATCGTGCTGGGCCGAGACGACCACAGCGTCCACGCATGCGGGGCGGCCGTCCTCGTAGCGCACGGTCACCTGGGCCTTGCCGTCCGGCCGCAGCCAGGGCAAAACGCCGCCGCGGCGCAGCGCCGCCAGCTCGCGCGTAAGGCGGTGGGAGAGCTGTAGGGGCAGGGGCATGTGCTCGGGCGTATCGTCGCAGGCAAAGTCGAACATCATGCCCTGGTCGCCCGCGCCCAGCTCGCGCGCGCCGCCCTGCTTGCTCTCCAGGGCGCTGTCCACGCCCATGGCGATGTCGGGCGACTGGCCGGACAGGGACACGACCACGGCCGAGGTGTCCGCGTCAAAGCCGAACTTGGCCCTGGTGTAGCCGATCTGGCGCACCACCGAACGCGCCAGCGCCTGCACGTCCACCTGCGCCTTGGAGGTGATCTCGCCCATCACCAGCAGCAAGCCGGTGGTGGCGCAGCATTCGCATGCCACGCGCGCAAACGGGTCCTCGCGCAGGTGGGCGTCCAAAACGGCGTCGCTCACCTGGTCGCACAGCTTGTCCGGGTGCCCCTCCGTTACGGATTCGGACGTGAATTGATAGTTGCGCTTCGCGCTCATGTGCAGTCCTCCCCGGCGAATATGCCGAAAAATAAAAGCCTCCGCTCCTTTCACAGAAGCGGGGACATAGAACACCTTCGTGTGCGTGCGCCCCTCATCTGCCGGGCGCCGTGCGTGCGCCCGCGGGATTTGGCACCGTGCCGAAACGGCCGGTTGTCGCGGCATCACAGGGCCCGTCCCTCCGCCGCTCGGGATAAGGTGTATGTCGTTGTCGGATCGTGTGGCCACATTATAACAAGGCGGCGCGCACACGTCAAGAAGGCGAAAAAAGGGTGTGTACATATTATCGGATGGGAATGCCTCAGATGCATATTTTTTTGGGAAAATTAAGTTATTTGATCGAGGTGTCTGTATTTTCACTTGATTTTTTTGCGAATTGCCGATATAGTTGTGGGGCGGCTCATGCGCATATGCATGAACGCGATGCGCCCTGGACTTGTAGTAAGGAAAGGTGACACACATGAAGAAACGCATACCTCTGCTCGCACTGGCGCTCGCCCTCATGTGCCTGCTTGGCGCTTGCCAGCCGGCCCCCGCGGCGACCACGCCCACCCCCGGAACGCCCGCCCCGGCCACGGCCGCTCCCGCCGCCACGGCTGCCGCCACGGCCGCTCCCGCCGCCACGGCCGCCGCCACCCCCGTCCCGCAAGGCGAAAAGGACTCAATGGGCTTTGTGCGCGAGGACCACTACGACCTGTACACGGCCGCCCAGCCGGCCTCCCTTCCCGCGGCGGCCGCTTCCCGCCCGGACACCCTCATCGTGGGCACGAGCGACTTCAACGGCGTGTTCAACCCGCTGTACGTTTCCACCGCCTACGACAACTTCGTGCTGCGCTACTGCTCGGCGGAGGCCATCCCCGTGGAGAACGACGGCAAGCCCGGCAAGGGCTACCTGGACGTGAGCATCTCGGCGGACGGCCTGACCTACACCTACAAGATCGCCAAGGACGTCAAGTGGTCCGACGGCGTGCCGCAGACCTCGGCCGACTTCGAGTTCTGGGCCCGCTGCGTGCTTGACAAGTCCTACGACGGCAGCACCGACCTGCTCACCATGGGCATCGTGGGCGCTCAGGACTTCTACGACGGCAAGGCCGACGACATCGCCGGCGTCAAGATCGTGGACGAGAAGACCTTTACCGTTACCCTGGAGCGCCCCTTCGCGCCCGCCATGTACGGCACGCTCAGCGCCGTGGCCAAGCACTACTACGAGAAGGACTACAAGCGCGGCGACCTGTCCGCCATCAAGGCGAACAACGTGCCGCTTCTGGACGGCCCCTACAAATTCGACAAGTTCGTGGAGGGCCAGTACGTTGAGCTTTCCGTAAACGACAACTACTTTGGCCAGAAGCCCGTCATCCCCAAGATCATCGTCAAGGTGGTTCCGGGCGGCCAGGAGCTGCAGGCCCTGATGGCCGGCGACGTGGACATCGCCGAGGTGTCCGTGAACACCGACAACATCCAGACCGCCGCCGACGCCGGCTTTGTGAACATCTACCGCTACGCCAACAACGGCTACGGCTACATCGGCTTCACCTGCGACGACCCGGTCCTTCAGGACGTTAAGGTCCGCCAGGCCATCGCCTACGCCACCAACCGCAAGGATGTTGTGGCCACCATCTATGGCGACACGGCCGACGTCATCTCCATCCCCGAGAGCCGCGTCTCCTGGGCGTACGTGGTGAAGGACGTGAACAACTACGACTACGACCTGGCCAAGGCCGCCCAGCTGCTCACCGAGGCCGGCTGGACCAAGGACGCCTCCGGCAAGTTCATGAAGGACGGCAAGCCCCTGGTCATCAACTTTGCCGCCACCCAGGACAACGTTGTGGTGGACACCCTGGCCCCCGTGATGAAGGACTCCCTCACCCAGCTGGGCGTTGAGTTCAACATCGAGACCGTGGACTTCCCCACCCTGCGCGACCGCGCCCAGAAGGGCACCGCCCAGATGTACTTCATGGCCTGGCTCCTCTCCGCCGACCCGGATTCCGGCTCCAACGTGTACCGCACGGGCGGCTCGCAGAACTACTACCGCTACGGCAACCCCGAGGTGGACCGCCTGTACGAGGCCGCCCGCGCCGAGATGAACATGGACAAGCGCGCCGAGTACTACGGCGAGCTGTACAAGATCCTCAACAACGATCTGCCCGTGCTGCCCGTCTACCAGCGCGCGAACATGTGGTGCGTATCCGCCCGCGTCAAGAATTTTGACGTGTCGCCTTACCGCTTCTTCATGTACAACGCCCCCACCTTCGAACTGGCCAAATAAAGCGCGTCTCTCGCTGGCAGGCGTCCGCCCAAGCGGCGCCTGCCAGATTTGCTATCTGGGGGCGCGCCAACCAAGAAAAATGCCGCGGCGCCCGTTGGCGCAAATAGTCCGCCCGCTTTCGGGCAACGTTATATGGCCCGACTTATATCGCAGCAACGTGGGAGTGATCGCCATGGGCAAGCTCAAATACATCGCGCGCCGTCTCCTGCAGATGATCCCCATTCTGTTTGGCGTGTCGCTGATTCTCTTCATCCTCATCGCCCTTGTGCCGGGCGACTTCATCGACGCCAACGCAAGCCCGGAAATGACGGCCGCGAAGATTGCCCAGCTAAAGGCCCTGTACGGGTACGACAGGCCCATGCTCATCCGCTATTTCATCTGGCTGGGCAACGCCCTGCGCGGAGATTTGGGGCTGTCCTTCACGTACATGCGCCCGGTGACGTCCGTCATCAACTCCTTCGTGTGGAACTCCTTTTTGCTGGCCGTGTTCGCCTTCGTCATTCAGGTGATCATCGCCGTGCCCATCGGCGTTGTGTCCGCCACCCGGCAGTACAGCCGCTTCGACATGATCTTCACCGTGTTCGCCCTCATCGGGCTGGCCATGCCAGCCTTTTTCATCGGCCTGATGCTCATCAAGTTTATGGCGCTGGACCACAAATGGCTTCCCCTGTCGGGCATGGTAACCCCCGGCGTGGAGCTTGCGGGCCTGACGCACGTGCTGGATGTGGGCAAGCACATGATCATGCCCCTCATCGTGCTGGCGCTGCTTGGCATCGGGTCGCTCATGCGCTACTCGCGCACGGCCATGCTGGAGGTCATCCGGCAGGACTACATCCGCACGGCTCGCGCCAAGGGCGTGCGCGAGCGCGTGGTCATCTACCGGCACGCGCTGCGCAACGCGCTCATCCCCATCGTGACGATCATCGGCATGTCGCTGCCCGGGCTGTTCTCCGGGGCCATCATCACCGAGCGCGTGTTTGCCTGGCCGGGCATCGGCAAGGTGGCGCTGGAGGCCGTATCAAAACGCGATTACCCGCTCATCATGGGGTTTAACATGTTTCTGGCCGTGCTCACCCTCTTGTCGAGCCTGTTTGCGGATCTCGCCTACTCGCTCGTAGATCCGCGCATTCAGCTGAAGTAAGGAGGGACCGGATATGAGCCAGGACGCGACCGTCGCCGCCGCCCGGCGCCCCAAAGAGCGCATCCAAACGCCCTGGACGCTGGCCGTGAAACGCCTGCGCCGCAACAAGCTGGCGCTTGTGGGCCTGTTTGTGCTGGCGTTCATGTTCCTGTTCTGTTTTCTGGGGCCGCTGTTTTCCCCCTACGACCTGATCACCACGGACCTGAAGAGCGTGAAGAACGCGCCCTCCGCCCAGCACTGGCTGGGCACCGACGCAATCGGCCGCGATGTACTCACGCGGCTGATGTACGGCGGGCGCATCTCCCTCACCGTGGGGCTTGTGGTCGTGGCGGTGTCCATCACCATCGCCTGCATGGTGGGCGGCGCGGCGGGGTACTACGGGGGCGCGGTGGACGGGTTTCTCATGCGCTTTGTGGACGTGCTCTTCTGCATTCCCACCATTCCGGTGCTGCTGTTGCTAACGGCCGTGCTGTCCGACATGAAGGTGCCGCCCGAGAACCGCATCTACTTCCTGATGCTCGTTTTGGGAGCGCTTGGCTGGCCGGGCACGGCGCGCATGGTGCGCGGGCAGATTCTGGCGCTGCGCGAGCAGGAGTTTATGCTGGCCGCCGAAGCGCTTGGCCTGCGTGATTTCCGCAAGATCTTCCGCCACCTGATCCCAAACGTTGTGCCGCAGCTCATCGTGTCGGCCACGCTGGGCATCGGCGGGGCGATCCTGACGGAATCGGCGCTGTCCTATCTGGGGATGGGCGTGGCGATGCCCTACCCGAGCTGGGGCAACATGATTCAGGCGGTCAACAGCTTCCCGGATCTGCAGAAGCGGCCGTGGATGTGGATCCCCGCCGGGCTGTGCATCTTTATCACGGTCATGTCCATTAACCTGCTGGGCGACGGCCTGCGCGACGCGCTGGACCCGAAGATGAAGCGGTAGAGGAGGCGCTGCGGTATGCCGCTGGTATCCTTTCGCAACCTGCACACGTATTTTTACACCGACGGCGGCGTGGTGAAGGCCGTCAACGGCGTCTCCTTCGACGTGGAGGAAGGGCAGACCGTGGCCGTGGTGGGCGAGTCGGGCTGCGGCAAGTCCGTCACCGCGCTGTCGCTGATGCACCTGCTGCAAAACCCCGGCCGCATCGTGGAGGGCACCATCGAGTTCGACGGCAAGGACATCACGCGCCTGTCGGACGCTCAGATGCGCCGCATCAACGGCAAGGACATCGCCATGATCTTCCAGGAGCCCATGACCTCGCTGAACCCGGTGTTTACCGCCGGGCAGCAGATCGCCGAATCCTTGACGCTGCACGAGGGCCGCGGCGAGCGCGAGGCGTATGCGCGCGCGGTGGAGCTCATCGCCTCGGTGGGCATTCCCAACCCCGAGCGCGTGGCGCATTCCTATCCGCACGAACTCTCCGGCGGCATGCGCCAAAGGGTGATGATCGCCATGGCGCTGGCGTGCAACCCGCGCCTGCTCATCGCCGACGAGCCGACTACGGCCCTGGACGTCACCATTCAGGCGCAGATCCTCAACCTGATGCGCGACGTGAAGGAGCGGCTGGGCACCGCCATCATCCTCATCACGCACGACCTGGGCGTTGTGGCCGAGATGGCCCAGTATGTATGCGTGATGTACTGCGGGCGCGTCATCGAGCGAAGCCCCGTGCTGCCCCTGTACGAAAACCCGCTTCACCCGTACACGCAGGGCCTGCTGCGTTCCAAGCCCGTCGTGGGGCGCGCGCAGGAACGGCTGTATTCCATCCCCGGCCAGGTGCCCAGCCCCATCAACCTGCCCGAGCAGTGCGCCTTTTGCGAGCGGTGCGAGCGATGCATGGACGTATGCCGGCAGGGGGTGCCGCCCCTCATTCAGATGGGCGAGCAATGGGTGGCGTGCTACCTGTACGGCGGCAAGGAGGGACGCGCATGAGCCAGGCCTTGCTTGTGGTTGAGAACCTGACGAAGTACTTTCCCATACGCGGCGGCATTCTGCAGCGTACGGTGGGGCATGTGCGCGCCGTGGACGGCGTGTCCTTCACCATCAACAAAGGGGAAACGATGGGGCTTGTGGGCGAATCGGGCTGCGGCAAATCCACCGTAGGGCGCACGCTGCTGCGCCTATACGAGCGCACGGGCGGGCGCGTGGTTTTCGACGGAAAAGACGTACACGCCCTCCCACGGCGCGATTTGCGCGCCCTGCGGCCGCGCATGCAGATCGTCTTCCAGGACCCGTATTCCTCGCTGAACCCGCGCCTGCCCATCGGCCAGGCGATCGGCGAGGCGCTGCTGGACCACGGCCTGTGCGACCGGGCGGGCATGCTCAAGAAGGTGCGCGCCACCATGGACGCCTGCTCGCTTCCCTCCTACGTGATCGACCGCTACCCGCACGAGTTCTCCGGCGGGCAGCGCCAACGCATCGGCATCGCCCGCGCCCTGGCCCTGGACCCGGACTTCATCGTATGCGACGAGCCGGTGTCCGCGCTGGATGTGTCCATCCAGTCGCAGATCATCAACCTGCTGACCGACCTGCAAAAGCAGCGCGGGTTCTCCTATCTGTTCATCTCGCACGATTTGTCGGTTGTGGAGCACATCTCACGGCGCGTTGGGGTCATGTATCTGGGCAAGATCGTGGAGGTGGCGGACCGCGAGCAGCTGTACAAGCGGCCGCTGCACCCCTACACCCAGGCGCTGCTCTCCGCTGCGCCCGTGCCAGATCCAACCGCCAAGCGCAGGGTGATCCTGCTGCAGGGCGACATCCCTTCACCCGCCAAACCGCCTGCGGGCTGCCGCTTTCACACGCGCTGCCCCCTCAAAACCGAGCGCTGCACGCTGGAGGAGCCGCCCCTGACGGACATCGGCGACGGGCACCAGGTGGCCTGTCACCTGGCCACGTCGGCCGATCCGGGCGGCGCGGCCGTGCAGCCCGCGTAGGGGGATGAAACGCAGTGCCCTTCTTTCGCGGCTTACATAGAAACGGCGCGCCCAGCCTTCCGCCGCCGCCGGGCGAGCCACCGGCCGACAGCGAGGCCCCGGTGCCGCCTCCCCTTGCGCCGGACTGGAAGGACGTTTTGGCCATCGCCATCGCCATGCTGCAGGTGGTTTTGCCCTGGGTGCTTGCCGTGGCGGCCATATTCGGCGTGCTCATCTGGGTGCTGCTGCGCGTGCTGCGCTAACGCGAACAACGCTGTGAGGAGGCGGCCTGCGTGCCAAAGCGTAAGGTCATCGTCATCGACGGGCAGGGCGGGCGGCTGGGGGCCATGATCATCGCCGGACTGAAGGGCCAGGACCGCCCCTTCGAGGTGTTTGGCCTGGGCACGAACAGCGTGGCCACCATGGCCATGCTGAAGGCGGGCGCGGACCACTCCGCCACGGGCGAGAACGCCATCGTGGCCAACAGCCGAAACGCCGACGTGATCGTGGGGCCCATCGGCATCGTCATCGCCGATTCCCTGGTGGGGGAGATAACCCCCGCCATGGCCGTGGCTGTGGGTCAATGCGCCGCGGCCAAGGTGCTGCTGCCCGTCAACCGCTGCAACCATTTTGTGGTTGGATTGTCGGATATGCCCGTGTCGGAGCTGATCAGCCGCGCGGTGGCGCAAACCCTTCTTCTGGCGGACGAGGGCTGAGCGCACTTGCGCCGGCCCCCTTTTTGGTGGTATACTGTCACTCATGATCCGCCATGAAGGTGGACGCAGGCCCGCAGTTTCCTTCAATCCAGTGCATTACGAAGCCATGAAGGCTTTTGTTCCGCCGCAGGCGGGACGGCCGGGGCTTCTATTTTTTTTGTTGCGGAGGAGTACGCCCATGAAGACCGATGTACGCAGCCTGGTGCTTGCCGCCCTGTTTCTGGCCCTTGCCGTGGCGCTGCCCATGGCTTTTCACGCGGTTCCCAACGCCGGCGGCGTCTTTTTGCCCATGCACCTGCCCGTTCTGCTGTGCGGTCTGCTGCTCGGCGCCCCCCTCGGCTTTGCCTGCGGTCTGCTCGCGCCGCTCATGTCCTGCCTGATCACCGGCATGCCGCCCATGGCCATCCTGCCTGCCATGACCTGCGAGCTGGCCGTGTACGGCTTGGTCGCAGGGCTCCTCCCGCGCTTGATTGCCCGCCGCGCGCCTTCGCTGCCAAGCCTTGCGCGCCTGTACATCGCCCTGGTTGCCGCAATGCTCGCCGGGCGCCTGGCGGCCGGCGCCGTCAACGCTTTGTTTTTTCAGGCCGGCCGCTACTCCCTGCAGGCCTGGCTTGCCGCCTCCTTCGTGCGCGCCCTGCCGGGCATCGCCGCGCAGCTGGCCGTTTTGCCCGCGCTTGCGCTTGTGCTTGCGCGCTTTGCGCAGAAAACACCCCCGAAGGCGTAGGCCCCATACGAAAGAGCCCTGGGCGCTTCAGCGACCAGGGCTCCTTATTGGCGCAGGGGCGGCGTCCGTCCAGGGGCGGTTTACTTGAAGTAACGCTCCAGCAGCCCTTGGAAGGCCTTGCCGTGGCGCGCCTCGTCCTTGGCCATCTCATGCACCGTGTCGTGGATAGCGTCCAGGCCCAGCTCCTTGGCGCGGGTGGCGATGTCCTTCTTGCCCTGGGTGGCGCCGTGCTCGGCCATCACGCGCATTTCCAGGTTCTTTTTGGTGGAGGGGGCGACCACCTCGCCCAGAAGCTCCGCAAAGCGGGCGGCGTGCTCGGCCTCCTCAAAGGCGATGCGCTTGTAGGCCTCGGCCACCTCGGGGAAGCCCTCGCGGTCGGCCTGCCTGGACATGGCCAGATACATGCCCACCTCGGTGCACTCGCCGGTAAAGTTCTCGCGCAGGCCTTGCAGCACCTGGGCGTCCACGTCCTTGGCGACGCCGATGCGGTGCTCGTCGGCGAAGGCCAGGCCCGCGGCGGGCGCTTCGTTAAACTTGGCCTTGGGCGCGCCGCACTGGGGGCACTTGTCGGGGGCCTCCGGGCCCTCGTGCACATAGCCGCAAACCGAGCAAACCCACTTTTTCATGTGTACAACCTCCTGAAGGATTCATGTCGTTCATGTCCGTCGTGCTGATATATACCGCGCGCAGCGCGAGATGAAACAGCAAAAACAAATTACTCAAGCTCGATTTTTAGGCAGGGCACGAAGGGCGCGGGCAAAGCCGAGGGCAGCTGCGCGCTGACCGGGCCGAAGGCCTGAACGAAGGGGACCGGCCCATGGCCCAGAAGGGACACCGCGGCCACCCTCTGCGTTGGCAGAAGACTTTTGATAACGGCCACGCCGTTCTGCGGGGCGCGCATTAAGAAAGCGTACACCGCCTTGCCCTTGGCCGTAAAGCGTATGTCTGCATCCGTCCAGGGCACAGCGTCCTCCTTGTAGCCCTGGATGGCCACCTGCGAGGGGCCCTCGCCGAACACGCGGAAGGGCCGCGTGCCGTACACGCCCTCGCCGTTGGCCGCAAACCAGACCGTCAGCTGTTTTAACAGAAAAGCGGCTTCCTCGTCGATGGATCCGTCGGGCTTTTGCAGAATGTTGAGCAGCATGCAGCCGTTCTTGGCGATGATGTCCACGAGCATTTCCGCCACGTGGTGGCCTTTCTTGTACACCTGCCGCACGTCGTAAAACCAGTTGCCGATGCACGTGTCCGTGTGCCATGGCTGCTCGGCTATCCCTGGCAGCTGGCTTTTTTCTATGTCCAGCACGCCTACGCTGTAAATCTGGGGCCGGCGGTCCTTTTGCAGGTATACGGCCTGGTTGCTGCCGTTTCGGGCGCAGGAGGCGTTGTACAGGTGCGCCACGGCCGACAGCCCCGCGGAAAACGCCGCGTCGCCGGGCTGCGACTCGCCGCGCGCGCCGAAGGGCAGCGGGCCGTCGGAGTACAGCAGGTCCGGGGCGTAGCGGTCGATCACCTCGGTGATGGCGCTGTGCCAGTAACGGTGCCAGTCCTCGTTTTGCGTGTACCAGGGCTGCGCCGCCTCGCCCTCCGGCAGGGGGCGATAGTGCTCGCGGTTGCGCAGGTAGATGTCGGCATTGGCGGGGTCGGAGCCGTCGTAGGGCACGCCCGCGTAAGGGCCCTGCACGTCTGCGCCCTTGTTTGTGGACCACCACACATACGTCGCGCCCAGGTGCTCGCTCAGGCCGAAGCGCAGCCCCTGTTTGTCGGCGGCGGCCTTCCAAAGGCCGCAGATGTCCTTGTGCGGGCCCACGTTCGCGCTGTTGAAGGCGTTCACGCGGGAGGGGTAGTTGAAGAAGTGGTCGTGGTGCATGCACTGGCCCATAAAATACCGCGCTCCGGCGGCCTTGTAACGCGCCATCAGGCCGTCCGGGTCGAAGTTCTCCGCCTTCCACAGCGCGGCCAGATCCTTGTAGCCGAACCGGGACGGGTGGCCGTAATGCCGCAGGTGGTAGCGGTATTGATCGGAACCTTCAACGTACATCCGCCGGGCGTACCAGTCGCCGTACATGGGCACGGACTGCGGGCCCCAGTGGCTCCAGACGCCAAACTTGGCGTCGCGGAACCAGTCCGGGCAGGCGTAAGTCTGCAGGCTTTCAAAGCTGGCTTCATACGCGCCTTTTTGGTACGGGTATCGCTCCATTTGCTCTCACGGCCCCTTTCGTATACGCATGGCGGAGGAGATGTCCAGGCCATCATTGTACCATACGCCCCAAGGCCTGTCATGCGCGCAAAACGCACAAAAAAGCGCCCCCGGCCTTTTTGGGCCGGCGGCGCAGCGCGGACGGGAGGGGCCTTGAGGGTGCCGAGCGCTCGGGCGGCTGCAGGGGCCTTCGGCACAAACTACATGCGGTTGTTCACGGCTTTGTCGATCAGGCTCACCAGGTTCCCGATCTCCGGCTTGGAGAGCTGGGCTGTTGCGCCCACCTGAATGCATTTGAGCTGCATGGCCTCGTCGATGAGCGAGGAGAACACGATGACCGGGACGAGCGCGGTGTACGGATCCGTGCGAATGAGCTTGGTCAGATGCAGGCCGTCCATCTGGGGCATCTCGATGTCCGTGATGACCGCGCCCAGCTGCGAAGCGACGGGCATCCCCGTCGATTTGTAGCGAAGGATGGCGTCCCAGGCCTCCTGGCCGTTGTCGCAGATCGTCAGGTTCGTGTAGCCCGCCTTGGTGAGCGCGTCGGAGAGCATGCGGCGCAGCAGCACCGAGTCCTCGGCGATCAGCAGGGGCGTTTCGCTGGGCACGCGCGCGCCCAGTTTCTCAATCTCGTCCATCTTCAGGCCCGTGCGGGGCGCGATGTCGAAGATGATCTTTTCAAAATCGATGATCAGCACGGTCTTGTCGGCGCGCACGCGGGCGATGCCCGTAACGATGCCGTCGTTGCCG
Organism: Eubacteriales bacterium; assembly: GCA_031553225.1. GTDB lineage: Bacteria > Bacillota > Clostridia > Christensenellales > UBA1750 > JAVBLU01. Next base: position 29,721 of record JAVBLU010000042.1, on the reverse strand, counting down.
CCGTAGATCGTCTCGCTGGGCTTTTCGATGGCCGACCAGGAGATGCGGTGGATGCTCTCCACGGAGTGCACGTGGAAGGCCACCTCGATCTGGTTGAAAGAGGCGATGATGAGGATATCGTGCGCGGGGTCGGCGGAGGGGCCAAGGCCCAGGTACCCCGCCAGGTCGATCACCGTGTACACCCGCTCGCGCGGCTGAAAGATGCCCTCCACGCACGGGTGGGCGCGCGGCATGAGCTGAATTTTGTCATAGCGCAGAAGGTCGCTCACCTTGGCCACGTTGATGCCAAAGCTGTTCCCGGCCACGGTGAACTCCAGCACCTCAAGCTCGTTGGTGCCGGCCTCCAGCAGAATGTCTGTTTTCGTGCTCATCGTTTGAGCCCTCCCCGTAAGAGTGAAAGTGTCGCAAGGCGTCAGGCCGTGCCCTCAAAGATGCCGATGCACCAGGACAGGGCGTCCAGGTAAGCGTTTGTAACGGAGACCTGCGGGATGGACAGCCCCGCGCCCAGGCGGGCGGCCTCCTCCCACTGGCCGCGCTCCTGCGCGAAGATGAGGGCCAGGTAAGGGGCCAGTGGGCCGGTTTGCTGCGTTAAGGCGCTCACCACGTCCGGCGCGGCGGGAATGGCGCGGAAGATGGCCGCAAACGTGTTGCCTGTGATCACGTCCATCGTGGAGAACAGCCCCATCATAAACAGCAGGTCCTGGTCGGCAGCGCGGGTAAGGCGGCCAAGGTTTTGCGCGAAGCGCGCGCGGATGAGGGAGAGGTGCAAAAGCTCGGTGGGCTGATCCTTGTTGATGCCCGCCATGGCCACCAGCGATACCCACTTGCGGCACTCGTTCATGCCCATGGCCACCACGGCGTGCCGCACGCTTTGTATTTTGATGATGAACCCCATGGCCACGGAGTTGACCATACGCAGGATGTCGTAGGACATGGACAGATCCTGCTCGATGATGTCCGCCACCTCGCGCAGCGAGTACTCCTGGCGGTTGACGATCTGCAGAAGCCGCACATAGTTGGAGTTAAGCGGCCGCAGCTTTTCCCCGCGCAGGATGACCGGCCGGGAGAGGAAGTACCCCTGAAAGTACTTAAAGCCCAGGGCGACCGCCTCGTCAAACTCCTCGCGCGTCTCGATCTTTTCCGCCAGGAAGCGCAGCCCGTGCCGCTTGAAGCGGCGAATGTATCCGGCGATGTCCTCGCGGCTGGTCGAGCGAAAGTCAATCTTGATGATATCGCACAGCTGCACCAGCGGCAGGTATTGCTCGGTAAACACAAAATCGTCCAGCGCCAGCTGATAGCCGCGGGCCTTGAGGGACTGGCACTTCTCCACCACGGCGTCGCTTGGGGCCACGCTCTCCAGTATTTCCACCACAAGGCGTTTGGGCGGAAACAGCGTGGCGACCTCGCTCTCCAGCATGTGGCCGGTAAAGTTGATGAACGCCCGGCTGCGGCCCACCATCTTGTTGATGCCAATGCCGTGAAAGCTGTCCATCACCACGCGCGAGGAAGCCTCGTCCGGCAGGGCGTCCGTGAAGTAGTTCTGCTCCTCCGAGGCGCGGTACAAAAGCTCGTACCCAAATACGTGCAAAGACCTGTCAAAGATCGGTTGTCGTGCGACGCAGATTGTCACGGGCATCATCCCTGTTGGTCAGAAATGGTTAAGCAAGCAGCCCATTGATGTTGAGGATGAGCGATATGGTGCCGTCGCCCATCAGCGTGCATCCGGCCAGGCCCTTGGTATCGCTCATCTGTTTGGCAATGTAGGGCGGAAGGGGCTGTACCACGGCCTGCACCTCGCCGATCAGCTCGTCGGCGAACAGGCAGGCGGTTTTGTTGTCCGTCTCCACGCGCATCAGGATGCCCTCCGTCAGCTCGGTGACGGCGCTGCTTACGCCGAAACGCTCGGACAGGCGGACGATGGGGTAACTCTCGCCGTGAATGATGATGAGCTCGTTGCCGTTGGGGTCGATCACCAGATCCTCCTGGGAGGGCTTGACGCTTTGCTGGATGGTGAGCACGGGCACGATATACACGTTCTCGCCCACGTTGATCTGCATGCCTTCCATGATGGCCAGCGTGAGCGGGATCTTGATGGTGACGGTCGTGCCCTTGTCCGGAACGGACTCCAGGGTCATCGTGCCGCCGACCTTTTCGATGTTCTTGCGCACCACGTCCATGCCCACGCCGCGCCCGGAGAATTCGCTTACCTGTTCCTTGGTGGAGAAGCCGGGGTACATGATGAAGGCGTAGGCTTCCTTGTCGGTAAGCTCCGCGTCGGTCTTGGTGGTGAGGCCTTTCTCGATGGCTTTTTTTACGATCTTCTCGCGGTTGAGGCCCCGGCCGTCGTCGGACACGACGATGATGACGTCGCCGCCCGTGTTGCGGGCCTCCAGCACGATCTTGCCCTGCGCGGGCTTGCCCTTGGCCAGCCGCTCCTCGCCGGACTCCAGGCCGTGGTCCATGGAGTTGCGGATGATGTGCATGAGCGGGTCGGAGAGATTGTCGATGATGTTCTTGTCCACCTCGGTCTCCTCACCCAAAATGACCAGCTCGGCCTCCTTGTTCACCTTCTTGCACATGTCGCGCACGATGCGCGTCATTTTATGGAAGGTGGAGGAGATGGGCACCATGCGGATGGACATGACCACTTCCTGCAGCTCGTCGGTCAGCTTGCGCAGCTCGCGCGCGGCCTTGGTGAAGTTGTCCAGGCGCATGTTCACAATATCGGGGTTCTTGGTGACCATCGACTCGGTGGTGACGATTTCCCCCACCAGGCCCATCAGCTTGTCCAGCTTGTTGATGTTCACCGAGATCATGTTCTGCTTTACCTCGCCCGCGGGCGCGGCGGCGGGGACCGGGGCGGGCGCGCCGGGCGCGGGGGCGCTTGCGGCGGATGCCGGAGCGCCGGGGGCGGGCTTTTCATCGGCGGCGGCGGGCTTTTCCTCGGGGGCGACCACGCGCAGCGCAGATGGAAGCTCCGGGCTGCTTGCCGGTACCTCGTCGAAGGTCAGATCCTTTAAAAACAGCGCCTCGGCGATCTTGCCCTTCAGCACGGCCGGATCGGCATCCGAGCGCATGAACAGGAGGAACCCGTTTTCCACGATGTGCTCGTCCGCGTCGATGGCCAGAATGTCGTCGGGCACGTGGGCCAGGCGCGAGCACAGCTCGGTCACCGCGGACACGATGCCAAACGCCCGCACGTTCTCCATCTTGCACTCGTTTTCAAAGTGCACAAGCGCGCGGTAGTAGCGGGCGTCCATCTCCAGCTCCATGTCCGCCGTGCCCTCCGGCACGGTTTCGTGGTGCTCGGGGCCCTCCGCCTTGCGGTTTTTCAGCTGGGAGACGTAGTCGGCGATGGTCGCCCGAAGCTGCTCGGAATCGCCGTCGCACGGCAGGCCCTGCGCGATCTTGGCCATCTCGGACTTCAGGAAATCGGCGGCCGTGAGCACGATGTCGAAGATGCGCGACCAATCGCCCGCGCGGGGCGTGCGCTCGCGCATGAAGGAGAACAAATCCTCCACCGCGTGCGCCAAATGCGCCACCACGTCGAACTGCATCATGGCCGACGATCCCTTGATCGTGTGCATGATGCGGAAGATCTCGGCGATTTGATCCGCCGACATGGACGTATTCTTTTCCGCAGTCAGCAGAATTTCCTCCAGCTGCTCGAGCAGCTGGGTGTTTTCAAACATATATACGTCCAGCAATGGATCGACCATAGACATAGGAACACCGTCCTTTTTGACGCCGATGTGTGGGCGGGGGATGTGCTTGCGACGGTACGCCCGCAAGGCGCATGCGCCGCAAACCGGCGCGCGCTTTGCGCATGCGCACATAAAAGGGAAGAGCGTGAAACGTGCTTAGAACTTGGACAGGGCGCCGATGAGCGCGTCCTCTTTAAACGGCTTTACGATAAAGCCCTTGGCGCCGGACATGACGGCCTCGCGCACCATGGACTCCTGGCCCATGGCCGAGATCATGACGATGACGGCCTTCGGGTCGATCTTTTTTATTTCTTTCAGGGCGGCCAAACCGTCCATCACGGGCATGGTGATGTCCATGGTGACAATGTCGGGATGCAGCTCCTGATAGCGCGCCACGGCCACCTGCCCGTTCTCCGCCTCGCCCACAACCTCAAAGCCGTTCTTGGTGAGCGAGTTCTTGATGGAGACGCGCATGAACGCCGCATCGTCTACGACTAGCACTTTCCGCATGCTGGTTAAGCCCTCCTTAGCAGTACACAGGTATGAAATGGTAGTCCTCTGGCCCGGCTTAGATATACCGCTCGCCGTGTCCAATCGTCTTGACGAGCAGGCGCCCATCTGCGGTGGACAGGGAGATTGTACGCCCGTAAGTGCCCCCCGTGTCGTCGGACACGATGCCTATGCTAAGGCCCCGCAGAACGTCGCGGGCGCTTTGCGCGTTGCGCGCGCCGATGCGCAGAACGTCCGACCCGGAGGTCTGCGTAAACATGTTCGCCCCGCCGGCAATCTTGGCCACAAGGTTGCCCTGGCGCGCGCCCATGCGCAGGATGCTGTCGCGCAAAAGGGCGATGCCCGTGTCGGCAAACTTGGCGGGCATGGCGGTCTCGGCGCGGAAAGCTTTGGAATCGGGCAGCATCACGTGCACCATACCGCCGATGCCGCTCAGCTGGTCGAACAGCGTGATGCCGACGCAGCTGCCAAGCCCAAGCGTGGTCAGTATGTCGCCGCCCCGCCCCGTCTTCATGTCGGCCATGCCGACAATGATCGTGCCGCTCATCTACTCAACACCCAGCGACTTGAGCATCGTCGCGTAGGACTCCAAATCCGGAACGATGAAGAAGTGGCCGGCGATGGTCTCGTCGTTGTTGTAGAAGGCCGTCTCCAGCAGAAGCACTTCGTCGCCCGCCTTGCCGTACTCGATCACCGGCACGCTCATGATGGCGCCGGCCATGTCCATGGCAAGATCGGGCACGGACGGGACGATCGTCAGTCCGGTCATCTGGCCGATGGCGGAGAGATAGGAACCCACCAGAATGTTGGCTACTTCGGTGAGGGTGGAGATGTCCAACTCGGTGAGGGAGAGCATCCCCTCGGTGGGCGCGGTGCCCATCAAAAGGCCCAGAAGCCGCGCGGCGTCCGTTTCGTCCAGCACAAGCAGGATGTAGCCGCGCAAATCGCCCGACATGGAGATCATCACGCCGGCCACCAGGTTCTCCGGGCCGCCCAGAATGTTCGTCACGTCGTCAAACTTAACAAGCGAGGCCACCGGCACGCCCATGTCCACGCGCCTGCCCAGCATCTCCGCCAGGGAGGTGGCGGCGTTGCCCGCCCCGATGTTGCCGATTTCGCAGAAGATGTCCAGGTTGGAGACGTTGAGTTTGCCTACGGACCCTGCGCCGTCCGACAAGAGGCTCCCCCCTCTTTTTATAAACATAGGCTCGTATCGGCGGCAAAAGCCAGCCCCGTGCCAATACAATGTATCGAACATATCCTAGGATAATTCAAGGGGAAATACAAGTGCATGAAGCGAAAAGTCTTGCTTCCGCGCGAGAAAAAGCGGAAAACTTTTCGATAATATGTATGAAGGCGCGCGCAAGGCGTCCGCCAGGCCTTTATGAAATAATCGCCGCCGCACGCGTCCGAATACGGCACGCCCGGCAGCGGGAGGTATGGCATGCGTATTCAGCTCCCCCTCGCACTACAGACCGCAACCACCCGCGCCGACGCCTCGCGCCGCAACGAGGCGCTGCAGGCGGGCAACATCGTGCGCGGCGAGGTGGCCGAGTCCAGCGCCGGCCAGGTGGTGCTTCGCCTGCCGGGCGGCGGGCTTGTGCGCGCGCGCGTGGTGAGCGAGGTGCGCCTTAGCGAAGGCGAGCATGTAGCGCTTCAGGTGATGGGCAACGAGGGCGGGCAGGCCGTGCTGCGGCTTTTGCCGGACGTGGACGCTGTGGACGTTGCCCTGCGCAGCCTGGTGCAGCGCAGCGGCCTGCCGGGCGACGAGCAGGCGCGCGCCCTGGCCGACCTGATGCTGGAGCACGGCATGCCCGTGGACCCGGAGGTGCTCGGCGCCGCCTACCGCATCCTTCAGCAGCAACCCTCGCTTGCCCCGCGCATCGCGCTGTTCATGGCAGCCAACGGCCTCACCGCCACAAAGGAGGAACTGATGGCCCTCGGGCGCATGGTGTCCGGCGTGACGACGGACGCGCAGATCAGCGCGCTCCTTGGCCAGATTGTCGATCTGGCCGCATCGCTGGAGAGCGCCGCGGCGGTTCCCGCAGGCGGCGGCGCTCTGGAAACGCAAGCGCCGTCGCAGGCCGCGCCGTTGCAGGAGGCGCAGGGGGCGACGCTGGCGCCCGCGCAGGACGGCGCCCGGCAGAGCGGCCCCCTGCCGGGCCAGGCGGCCGATTTGCGCGAGCTGCCCATGCCCGGCCCGCAGGTGAGCGCGGCCATGTCGCGGCTCATTCACACGCATTTTCCTCTGGCCGCCCGCGCCCTGCCGGCGGCCGAGTGGGCCGCCCCGCTGGCCGCGGCCGCACGCGAGGCGTCCCTGATGCCGCACGAGGCGGCCGCGCCTTTCCTGGGCGATTTTGTGGACGCCCTGCCCTCCTACCTGACGCCGGAGCAGAAGAACGCCCTGACGGACATGCTGCGCACCGTGGCGGACGCTCTTCGCCCGCCGGACACCATGCTGGGCACAAACCTGCAGGGCCCCGAGCGCCTGCGCGCCCTGGCCGGCGAGCTGCGCGTGCTGTTCGCGCAGGACGCGGCCGATCTGCCCCGCGCCGCGGACGCCCTGCGCCCGGGTCTGGTGGCTGCGCGGCGCGAGCTTGTGGCCATGGGGGTGCCCTCCGACAACCCCGTGATGGCCGCCGCCCAGCAAACCCTGGCGCAGGTGCGCGTGGCGGACAGCTTCGCCCGCTTTGCTTACGTGCAGATCCCCATGCAGCAGGACGGGCGGGACACGTCCGTGGAGCTTTATGTGATGAAGCGCGGCGGGGGCCGCAAGCGCATCGACCCGGAGCGCGCCACCATGCTTGTGGCGCTGAACACCCAGTACATGGGCCGGGTGGAGAGCATGATCCAGGTGGAGGGCAAGAGCGTGTCGCTGCGCTTTCGCCTGCAGAGCCAGGAAGCCCTGGAGCACCTGCGCGGCCACGCCCTGTCGCTGCACGAGCAGTTCCTGCAGCGCGGTTTCCGCCTGGGCGACGTGCGCTGCGCGCTGCTCGCCCAGCCCGTAACGCCCGTTACGGTGGAGGAGGAGCTCAGCCGGGCGTTCGGCGCGTCCGAAGGACAGGTCTACATCTATATCTGAGGGGGAGCGGCCATGCAGGATGCGGACCGGCATATCAAGGAAGTGGCAGCGCTGCGCTACGATCCCGACCGGGACGACGTGCCGCAGCTGGTTGCCTCGGGCCGCGGCTACGTTGCCCAGAACATCCTCAAAACCGCCCGCGAGGCGGGCGTTCCGGTGGTGGAGGACCAGGATCTGGCGCATCTGCTCGCGCAGCTTTCCGCCGGGGACGACATCCCCCCGGAGCTGTATACGCTGGTGGCGCAGGTGCTGCTGTTCGTCAGCAACATGGACCAGGCGTTCGCCGCCCGCCTGGGCCTTCCCAAGCCGCCCCGATAGTCCCGCGCCCGGCTTTGAAACCAGGGCGGGGCCGTGGTATAATCAACCACAAGTACAATCCCTGCGAGGAGGGGCCTCACACGGTCGCGTTCGTCGATTACTACAATATATTAAACGTTTCCTGCGACACGGAACAGAGCGAGGTGGAGCGGGCGTACCGCGCGCTGTGCAAGCGCTACCATCCGGACGTGTGTCACGAACCGGACGCGCAGGCGCGCATGTCCGAGCTGAACATCGCCTACTCGGTGCTCAAAAACCCCGAGAAGCGCGCGCAGTATACGCGCACCTGGACGCTGCACAACCGCATGGCGGCGCGCCCCTCCGCGCCCATCGTGGACGCGGCCCGCGCGCTGATGACGCAGTATTTTTCCTGCCTGATGCAGGCGGAATACGACCGGGCGTACGCGCTTTTGTGCTCGGCCGACCGGCGGCGCTCTTCGCCGGAGAGCTTTCGCGTGTGGCAGGAGGGCGTGGCGCGGCTGTATCAGCTGCAGGGCTTTCACCTGGGGGCCAGCAAAGCTTTCCTCAGCGTGGAGCTGGACGGGCTTGGGCCGTGCGAGGCGCGCCGCTTCCTCATCACCATCACCGAGCGCAATCTGGTCACTTCCGCGGTCAGCGAGTTTGAGCATATCAAGTTTGCCGTTAAAGAGGAGGGCGAGTACCGCGTCTATCTGGGGTACGCCAACCTCTCGGCCATGGCCCGCGACATACGCGAGGAGGGGAGCGTCAGCGAGGCGGGGCGGCTTTTGCCCCGCGAGGAGTTTTACGACCGGGCGGGCGTTGAGGCCTACCGCTTTACGCGCTACCGCCGCCCCTTCGGCATTGGGCTTGTGCGCTTTTTCTGCGCCAACCGCGGCTTTGAGGAGCGCATCGCCGCCTTTGCCGGGCATACGCTGTGCCAGTCGCTTCGCATGACGGACGCAACCGGCCTGCTCACCCCCACCTGCATCGGCGTTGTGATGGGGGAGACGGCAGAGGACGCCGCCCTGCTCGTGCTGGACCGCCTGGGCCGCAAGTTCTGCCGGGCGGCGCAGGTGCACTTCGACGAACAGGTGGAGTACCGGGTGGAGCTGATCCCTTACGAGGGCGGCGCCGTCAGGCGCTTGTACGAGGAGCGGCTGCAGCGCCCGGGCGCGCGCCGGGGCAGAAGCGCGCGCTAAAACCCAAACGCGGGCAGCCGGAAATGCGCTTGGCGCTAAAGTGTGCAAAGAATTCTGCCGATACTTTGTACGAACAACGTATAGGAACATGCGGGACGATTCGTTCCGTCCAAATCCGCGCCACATGCGGGGGAGGTTGTCTTCATGGCTCTGAACGCCACGCAGTCTTTGTCCAGCCAGATCAACGCGCAGAATTCCAACCGGCTCACCGGCATGTTCTCCGGGCTGGATACGGAGACGCTCATCAAAAAGGCGCTCTCCGCCACGCAGGCCAGGTACGACAAGCAGTTTCAGGCGTACCAGAAGCTGGCCTGGCAGCGCGACGCGTATCGCGACCTCAACAACACCATGCGCACGTTCCGCGAGGATTGGTCCACCACGCTGAAGCAGAGCCAGAACATGGCCTCGGCTTACAATTATAAAACGAACAAGATCGTGATGGATTCCGCCGGGGCGTCCTCGGCCGTCACCATCACCGCCGGGCCGGACGCGCAGATCGGCCAATTCTTCTCCGTGCAGGTAGAGCAGCTGGCTACCGGCAATGCCTACGTATCCTCGGGCGCCGTGGACGGCAACCCCCTGGGCTCGGAGATCACCCTGAGCACATCCCTCTCCAAGATTGCCGAGCTGGCCGGCACGGGCGGAGCCAGCGCCTACAGCGACGGCGCGCCCATCAGCTTCACCATCAACGGCAAGGCCTTCTCCTTCAGCGGCAGCGATACGCTGGGCACGGTCATCTCGCGCGTGAACGGCTCGGACGCCGGCGTCACCATGAGCTACAGCCAGCTTACCGACAAGATGACCATCGCCTCCAAGACCGTCGGCGCAGCCGGGCAGATCACCATCGATTCCGACGCCTCGGGGTTCCTGGCCGCCTTCAAAATTGACGGCTCCTCCCAGCAGACCGGGCACATGGCCCGCGTAAACATCAACGGCACGGTGGTGGAGCGCGACTCCAACAATTTCACCCTGGACGGGGTCACCTTTAAGCTGAACCGCGCCATGTCGGCCGAGGAGATCGCCCAGAACAAGTCCGTCGATTTCCACATCGAGCAGGACGTGGACAAGGCGATGGACAACATCAAGAACTATGTGGCCGCCTACAACAAGATGATCGCCTCGTTAAACGACAAGATCAACGAAAAAGTGAACAAAAACTACCCGCCCCTCACCCAGGATCAGCGCTCATCCCTGACGGATGAACAGATCACCAAGTGGGAGGATTTGTCCAAGCAGGGCATTCTGCGCAACGACCGAAGCCTTCAGAATTTGATGAGCGACCTGCGCGGCCAGTTCTACTCCAAGGTTGGGTCCACGGGCAAGACGCTGGCCGACATCGGGCTGACCACCACCAGCGATTACACGGACGGCGGCCAGATCGTCATTGACGAGGTTGCCCTGCGCAAGCGCCTCACCGAGAACCCCGACGAGGTGTTCCAGATGTTCGCCGGCCGCCAGTACAGCGATAAGCTGGACGTCAATGGAAACCCCGTGCTGGACATGAAGGGCTCCGGCCTGGTGCACCGCTTAAACGAGAGCCTGCGCCTGTTCCTAAACGACAACGAGGGCAACGCCCAGTCCGTCATCGAGTCGTCCATGGTGCGCATGGACAAGACGCTCTCCGATCTGGCCTCCGCCTACAAGGCGGAGAGCGACCGGCAGTATGCCAAATTCGCCGCAATGGAGGACGCCCTCGCCAAGCTCTCTTCCCAGACCGGCTACATCACGCAGCTGCTGGGTGGCAATTAGGCGAAAGGGCGCTGGGAGATGCAAAACAGCATGATGATCACCGTCAACCCCTATCAGCAGTATAAAAAGCAGGGCGTGATGACCGCCAGCCCCGCGGACCTGGTCGTAATGCTCTACGACGGGCTGCTCAAGCAGATTCAGCTGGCGCAGATGGGCATCCGCGAGAACGATATCCAGCGCGCGAACAGCGCTTTTCAGCGCGCGCAGGACATTTTGGGCGAGCTGTCCATGTCGCTTGACATGACCTACCCCATCGCCCGCGAGCTTTTGGATCTGTACGAGTTCGCCCTGCACGAGCTGGTGAAGGCCAACATGAGCAAGTCGGAGGAGAGCCTGCCCGACCTGACCGCCATGTTTGGCGAACTGCGCGAGGCGTGGGTGACGGTCGCGCGCGATCAGAGCAATCATGCGACCATTGCCCTGAAGGACTGATGCAGATGAACGAGACGCAAAAAAACGCGTTTCTGGGCCTTTTAAGCGTGTCGCGGCAGCTTGCGGCGCAGCTGCAGGCCGAGGAAGCCGACATGGCGCGTATGCTGGAGCTTGTGGATGAGCGCGGCGCGCTCATTGCCGCCCTGCAAAGCAGCGGCCTTGCGCGGGAGGACATCCCCGAGGAGCTCTCGGGCGCGGGCAAGGAGATCGCGGCGCTGGACATCGCCATCGGCGCGCGGGCGCGGCATCTGCAGCAAAGCGCGCAGGAGCGCGCGCGTTCGGGCAATCAGGCCAGCCGCAGCATCAGCGCGTACGCGCCCGTGCCCATCACAAGCGAGGGCATGTACATCGACCGGCGCGACTAAAGCAGCACAAACGGCACGGATCGGCCGGCCGCAAGCGCCGGCCGCGAGGAAGGACACATCAGGATGCCCATGCGCATCGACCAGCTCCGCCAGGGCATGCCGCCCATCGCGGCTCCGCCCGGGCATCAGGAGGTTTCGCCCGCCGCCCAGCCCATGCGCGAGTTCCGCCGCGAGCTCACCACGCTGGGCCAGGAACAGTACGACGCACACATCCAAAGCCTTATCGCCGCTATCGCCGAACAGGCGGAGACGCTCAAGCGCCGGGCCGACATGGCCGAGTTTGCGCGGTATCGCGAAATGATTCAAGGGCTGATCAACGAAACCGTCAATAATGCGTTTGCCTTTCACAGGCAGGGCTCCTTCGACGCGCGCGGCCGACACCGCGTGTTTGCCGTTGTCCGCCGCATCAACGCCCGCCTGGACGATATGGCCCAGGAGTTTTTGCGGGGCCAGGCCGAGCAGCTGCGCGTGCTGGACGCCATCGACGACATACGCGGGCTTTTGCTCGATCTGTTCATTTAAGAGGTAGACGTCAGGCGCGGGGCGCCGTTTGGAGGGAAAAGGCTTGGCATACCAGCAAACCAAGGAGAGCACCAGCGACGCGCTTGTGATGAACGACGTGGAGACCACCCTGCAGGGCAAACACCTCACCTTCTCCATCGACGAGAGCGTGTACGGCCTGGAGATCCGCTACGTGAAGGATATCGTGGGCGTATCGCGCATTACCGCCGTACCCGGCATGCCCGACAACATCCGCGGCGTGATGCGCCTGCGCGGCAGCATCGTGCCGGTGATGGACGTGCGCATGCGCTTCAGCATGCCGTTTCGGCCCTACACCGACCACACCTGCGTCATCATGGTCATCGTGTCGGGCGTGTGGGTGGGGCTCATAGTGGACGGGGTGAACGAGGTGGTCACCATCGACGCCTCCGACCTGATCACCCCGGCACGGCGTCCGGCCACGGGCGATCAGCGGTTCTTGAAGGACATCGCCCGCGTTGGCGAGCGCACTGTGCTGCTCATCGACTGCATGCGCCTTTTGTCGCAGGACGGCTTTGCCATGGAGGACTTCGCCGGGGAAACGCGCGCCGGCGCCTAGCGGCGGGGAGATCGGCGGCCCGGTCATACCAAGCGAAATATCAGGAGGAGCGGCCCCTATGAACAAATGGTTTCGCAATCGCCCCGTCAGCATGAAGCTGATCATCGCCTTCGGTCTGTTCATCGCCGGGAGCATCATCATCGGCGTGCTCGCCATTACGCAGATCAACACCCTGAGCGCAAAAGACTCGGCGCTTTATGAGCGGCACACCGTGCCCATGGCCGAGCTAGTCAGGCTGCAAAACAGTTACGGCGAGTGCACTTCCCGCGTAACCGACGCGGTGCTGCAGCCTGCGATCGTCGAGCAGGTGATCGCCGAGGAGCGGGCCGTGCAAAAGAGCATGACCGACAGCCTGACCGCCATGAGGGCGCAGATGGACGAAGACAATGCGGCGGAGATCGCCAAGGTGCTCCAGCCCGTCGTGGAAAAGCAGTTTACCGCCATCTTTGAGCTTTTGGACGGCGTTAAGCAAGGTAAGACCGTCTCCACGGACCCGGACCTGCGCGCGACCATGATGCGCGTATCCGAGCAGACCGACCAGATCACAGCCTCCATCGAAACGCTTGCGGGCATGCTGGAGAGGGATGCCGGGCAAAGCGCCGACGCGGTGAACCAGGTGACGGCCAACGCCCTGCTCGTCATACTCATCATGCTTGGGGCCTTTGTCCTTATCGGCATCTTCCTGGCTCTGTACGTCACCTCCTGCATCGCCAAACCCCTGCGCGCCGTCGTTGCCGTCGCCAACGAGATCGTCAACACGGGGAACCTGGCCGCGGGCGCCGGCAGCGGCGATAAGATGCTGTACGAGGCCAAGGATGAAATAGGCCAAACCGTGGCTTCCTTTACCCAGATTATGAAGCTGGTCATCGGCAACGCCAGCGTGGTGGAACGCATCTCCTCGGGCGACATCTCCATGGACGTGAACGTGATCAGCGAGCGCGACACGATGGGCAATTCCATCAGCACGATGGTGGGAAGCCTGAACGAGGTCATCGGCAACATCAACCAGGTCTCCACCCAGGTATCGGCCGGCGCCCGCCAGATCGCCGACGGCGGCCAGGCCCTGGCGCAGGGCACCACCGAGCAGGCCTCGGCCATACAGCAGCTCTCCGCCTCCATCACCCAGGTGGCAGCGCAGACGCGCGCCAACGCCGACAACGCCGAGACCGCCAACCAGCTGGCCAACAAGGTTAAGACCGCGGCGGAGACGGGCGAGAAGCAGATGGAGCACATGGTGCACGCCGTGGAGGAGATATCCGCCGCGTCCGGGTCCATCGCCAAGATCATCGAGACGATCAAGGACATCGCCTTCCAAACGAACATCCTCGCCCTGAACGCCTCCATCGAGGCCGCCTCCGCCGGCCAGCACGGCCGCGGGTTCGCGGTTGTGGCGGAAGAGGTGAAAAACCTCTCCACCAAGACCACCGAGGCCGCCAAGGAGACCAGCGAGATGATCTCCAACTCGATCATCCGCGCCAAAGAGGGCGTGGAGATCGCCAACGAGACCTACCAGTCGCTGGAGAATATCGTGTCCGGTATCGACGAGGCCGCCCAGCTCATCGCTCAAATCGCCCGCGCCTCCAACGAGCAGGCTCTGGCCATCGGGCAGATCGACAAAGGCATCGAGCAGGTGTCCCTGGTGGTGCAGAACAACTCCGCCACAGCCGAGGAGAGCGCCTCCGCCTCGCACGAGATCTCCAGCCAGGCCGACGTGATGAACGACCTGGTCGGCCAGTTCAAACTGCGTCAGGACAACCGCTTGTCGGCCGGAAAAGCCACGCGCGCCCTGCCCTCCGGCGGATATGTTGCGCCCCGCGCGCCCGCGCACGCGCCGCATGCGCCGGGCAAGCAGCAAAGTGCGCAGGCGCCCGCTTCCCCCGGCGGGTTTGGAAAATACTAGCATACGAATGAGCGCTGTGGAAGCGAGGCGGCCGCGTCGGTCGCCTTGCTTTTCCTAAGGCGGTGCAGCCGGCGCTGCAAGCGGCCCCGCACAAGGGCTCTATCGGCCGGAGGAGACGCATCCGGCCGCTTGTCTTCGGGCGAAGGGAGAAACCATGAGCATGAACGACCAGCTAAAAATCGACCAGCGCGACTACCGCCGGCTTGTCGATTACATGAAGTCGAACTACGGCATCAATCTGGAGGGCAAACAGACGCTCATCGAAGGGCGTTTGGGCGTGCAGATTCAGCGCCGCGGGTTCAGCGACTTCACCTCGTACATCGACCATGCTCTCTCGGACAGGTCCGGCACCGAGGCCGGGCTGCTCATCACGCGCCTCACCACGAACTACACCTACTTTATGCGCGAGGAGCAGCACTTCTCCTACCTCACCGACACGATTCTGCCCGAGTGGCTGCCGCGCATCCAGGACCGGGACCTGCGCATCTGGAGCGCGGGATGTTCCTCGGGCGAGGAACCCTATACGCTGGCCATGGTGCTGCTCAACTACTTCGCCCGGGTGCCCGGCGCCTGGGATCACACCGTTTTGGCCACGGACATTTCCGCGCACGTGCTGCAGCTGGCGCGCACGGGCATCTATGCGCGCGAGTCGCTCCAGCGCCTTCCCGACAGCTTTCGCACCAAATATTTTACCAAAATAGATGAGGACACCGTGCGCGTGACCGACCAGATGCGCCGGCAGGTGGCGTTTGGCGAGTACAACCTGATGGAACAGTGCGCGCCCTTCAAGCGCAAGTTTCACGTCATCTTCTGCCGGAACGTGATGATCTATTTCGACGAGCGCACGAAGCAAGGCGTCGTGGACCGCTTCGCCGACCAGTTGGAGCCGGGGGGATACCTGATCATCGGGCACTCGGAAACGCTGACGGGCATATCCACCCGCATGCGCAACAAGCGTCCCTCCATCTACCAGAAGGAGACGTAGGATGTCCGCAGCGGCGCAGATCAAGGTGCTCGTGATTGGTTCCACCGCGTCGCCCGCGGGCACGATTATCGAACTCATTTCCGACGAACCGCGCCTGTTGGTGGTGGGTCGCAGCTTTGCTTTGCGCGAGCCCACCGAGCCGATCCTCAATACGGACGTCGTGGTCATCGTGGAGCAGGGCATCACCAGCGGAGACGCCATGGCCGCCTTCGCCCGTTCTCCTTTTGTGAAGAACGTGCAGCTGCTGGGCGTGTGTCTGATGCAGAAAACCGTGGAGGAGCTGCGCCGCCTGGGCGGCGGCGTGGACGCGGTGCTGCTGCGGCCGGACGCCCTGATGCGCTCGGGGCTGCCGAGCACCAGGCAGGAGCTCGTTTCCCGCCTTATTTTGGCGCACGCCACGCGCAGCCGCTTTGTGACGCTGTCCGAGCAGCCTATCTCCCCGCCCGCGCCTGCCGCGGGCGCTGCCGGCCCCGCACGGAGCGGTTTTTCCGGCATCATCGCCATCGGGGCGTCCACGGGCGGCACCGAGGCCACGGCCTCGCTCCTTAAAAACCTGCCCGGCGGCCTGCCGGGCATGGTGATCGTGCAGCACATGCCTCCGGGGTTTACCACCATGTATGCCGAGCGGCTGAACCGCGACACGCCGCACACCGTGGCGGAAGCCAGCGGGCGCCAGCCCATCCAGACCGGGCACGTGCTGGTAGCGCCGGGCAACATGCACATGCGCGTGGTGCGGCGCGAGGGGCAGCTGTTTGCCGAAACGTTCAGCGGCGAGCGGGTGAACGGCCACTGCCCGTCCGTGGACGTGCTGTTTGACTCGGTGGCCGCCGCGTGCGGCAAGAACGCCATCGGCGTGATCCTTACGGGCATGGGTGGGGACGGCGCGCAGGGGCTTTTAAAGATGCGCCAGGCCGGCGCATACACCATCGGCCAGGACGCAGGCAGCTGCGTGGTGTACGGTATGCCCAAGGTAGCCTTCGACATCGGCGCGGTGAACGTTCAATCGCCCATCAAGGACATGCCGGCCGTGCTGCTGCGCCGCCTGTAGGGCGAAACACCACCCGCCCGGAGGCCCGGTTTTCCCCTTCGCTCCTTCCTCGCCGCTTAAATGCCAAAATGTGACGGACGGGCGCGGGCAAGCGGAAGGAAAACGAGTGAAAAAGCTATTATTTTGGAAAAATAGTAGTATTTTGCGCGCATGCGTGTTATAATCGATAATAACCCTCAAAGTACAATATTTGCTTTTCCACAAACATCAAAATATCCAAGGAAGACGATCATCCACACATCGCTTGCACATCGCAGGGAGGATTCTCCATGGCCGATCAATTTGTACGCAGTTTGAACGCGCTTCAGCGGGGGCTGGACGTCTCTTCTGTGCGCGCTCAGGTTATCGCCAACAACATCGCCAACATCGACACCCCGGGCTTTAAGAGCTCCTCGGTGCCTTTTTCGCAGGTGCTCTCCCGCGTGCAGGGCGAAGGAGGCGGCTTCGTGGGCCGCCGTACGCGCGCCAAGCATTTCGACATACGTTCCGGCGAGGAAGGCGACGGCGTGATGCACGACAACATTCAAACGCTTCATCGCTACGATCAAAACAATGTGGACATTGAATATGAGATGAACGAGCTGGCGCGCAACACGCTGTACTATAATGCATTGGCTCAAAAGCTGACCAGCCAATACGGGCGGCTCCGTCTGGCGATCAGCGAGGGGAGGTAAACGGCTATGGCGTTTTTATCTTCTATGGACATCAGCGCTTCCGGGCTGACCGCACAGCGTTTCCGCATGGACGTGATCGCCCAGAACGTCGCCAACGCCCAAACCACCCGCACGGCGGAGGGGGGAACCTACCGCCGCCGCGCCGTGGTGTTTCAGGAACGCGAGGGTTTCGCCACGCACCTTCAGCGCGCCAGAAGCCGGCAGGAGCCGCTGCCCGGCCGCGGCGTGCGCGTGACGCAGGTGGTGGAGGATCCCGCCCCCTTCCAGCTCAAGTATGATCCCTCGCACCCCGACGCAGAGGCCGACGGCTACGTGCGCCTGCCCAACGTGAACACCGTGACCGAGATGGTGGACATGATGGGCGCGTACCGCTCCTACGAGGCGAACGTCACCACCCTGGAGGCCGTGAAGGCCATGAACTCCCGCGCGCTGGACATCGCGCGGTAGACGAAGGACGGTGTGAAGCGATATGGATAAGCTGTTGGGCGCAACCGAATTCTTTACCGCCGCCAACGTACGCCAGGCGAACCACGCCAAAGGGGCGGCCGCGGCCTCCGGCGAAGGGCATGCGGACTTTTCCTCCATGCTCTCGTCCTTGCTGGACAACACGAACGAGACCGAGCTGCAGGATCAGCTGAACACGCTGGACCTGGTGAACGGCAACGCCCAGGACCTGCACACCGCCATGATCGCCGCCGTGAAGGCGGAGAACGCCTTGCGGCTTACCCTGCAGGTGCGCAACAAATGCGTGGACGCTTACAGCGAAATTATGCGCATGCAGGTGTAACAGAGCCGGCTAGCGATGTACGGGAAGTGATGCGATGCGTCCGCTTGAGCTTGCGCTGCTCCTATCGGCGCCCCTGCCCACAAACCTGCCGCTTGCGCCCGACCCGTCCCTTGGGGGCGGCTTTGCGGGCGGCGGCCAGAGCCTGTGGCTGACGATCTTTTTTATACTTGTCGTGCTTGTCGCGGCCTACTACGCAACGCGGTGGTACTCACGCCGGTCGATGCGCATGACCGGAAGCAGCGCCGTGATGAAGGTGGTAGACCGCGTTGCGCTGGATAAAGGCAGCGGAATCGTGCTGCTGCGCGTGGCCGACCAGCTGTATCTGGTGGCCGTCACACAGGCCGGCGCCATCTTGCTGGACAAGCTTGATCCGGGCATTGTGGACGACGCGGCGCTTTTGCCGCAGGGCGAGACGCTCAGCTTTCAAAGCGTGATCGCCCAGCAGCTGAAAAGGATGGGGGTCGCCCCCCGGCCAAGGCCAGCGAGCGACGAGGATGCCTCCGCCGAGCAGCTGGGCGAACTGGAGCGCTTGGTGTCCCAGCGCAAAAACCGCCTGAGCGAGCGCCGCGATCAGGAGCGGCCGTGATGCGCGCGTTGCGCCGCGCCGCCGCCGTGTTGCTGGCGTTGGCAGCGCTTATGGCCCTGCCCGCGGGCGCGCTTGCCGCGGCCGGCATGCCCACCCCGGCGCCCGCGCCCGTGCCCACCGTGGCGCCGCTTGCAACGCCCAGGCCCACCGGCGCGCCCGCGCCAACGCTTGCGCCCATGGGCACCATCGCCCCAACCTCCACGGCCGCGCCGCTGACGACGCCCGCCCCGTCCTTTTTGGACAAGCTACTCTCGGGCGACAACGCCACCACCACGAACATCGCCATTCTGCTTACGGTGCTCTCGCTTGCGCCCTCGCTGCTCATCATGCTCACGGGCTTCACGCGCATCATCATCGTGCTCAGCTTCACGCGCACGGCCATGGGCACGCAGAGCATGCCGCCCAACCAGGTGCTCGTGGGGCTTGCGCTGTTCCTCACGCTGTTCGTCATGTCGCCGGTGGTGGACAAGGTGTACGCCGACGCCTACCAGCCCATGGCCGCGGGCGAGATCACCATGCAGGAGGCCGCCCGGCGCGCCGAGGCGCCCATTTCCGAATTTATGATGCGCCAGACCTACTCCTCGGACATGAAGTTCTTTATGGACACCGCCCAGATCGGTCCGGTGGAGTCCGCCTCCGACATCCCCTTCCGCGTGGCCGTGCCCGCCTTCATCACCAGCGAAATCAAGCGGGCGTTCTATATCGGGTTCATGATCTACATCCCCTTTATCGTCATCGACATGGTCGTGGCGTCCACCCTCATGTCCATGGGCATGATGATGCTGCCGCCCTCCATGATCTCCCTGCCCTTCAAGGTGCTGCTATTCATCCTGGTTGACGGCTGGCAGCTCACCATCGGCACGCTGATCACCAGTTTCCTGTGACGGGCGCGTCGCCCCTTACGCCGCGCAATGCGCTATGAGCGATGCTTTGGTTCCATCGGGAGTATCGGGAGAGGGGGGGAGGGCATGTCGCAGGGAACCGTGCTGCTCATCATGCAGGACGCCATCGTTACGGCGCTGAAGACCGCCGCGCCCCCGCTTCTTGTGGCGCTTGTGGTGGGCGTGCTCGTGTCCATTTTTCAGGCGACCACGCAGATCAACGAGCAAACCCTGGCCTTTGTGCCCAAGATCGCCTGCATCCTGCTCACGCTCATCCTGTTTGGCAGCTGGATGCTCTCGCAGCTGCAGGGGTTCTTCCTGCGCGTGTACGAGTATACGCGCCTTGCGGGGCTTCTGCCGCCCTTCGTCTAGGCGATGGACTTCATCACCGACCTGATGCCCATTCCCCGCATGGCGGACTTTTTGCTCGTTATGCTGCGGGTGAGCGCGCTGATCATCTCATCGCCGCTCTTTGGGCGCACCACCCTGCCGCGCACCATCAAGGTGGGGTTCTGCCTGGCGCTCTCGTACATGTTCTTTGTGGCGTATCCCCAAAGCGTAAACTTTTCCGGCATCACGCTTCTGGGGTACGCGGCCTTGTGCGCCAAAGAGATGCTCTTCGGGCTGATTCTGGCCTTTTGCACGAACCTGTACTTCACCCTTACCTTCACGGCCGGGCACATCATCGACATGCAGGTGGGCTTTGGCATGGTGAACGTTCTGGACCCGCAGTCCAACCTTCAGGTGCCCCTAACCGGCAACCTGCTCAACCTAGTGCTGCTCATGTGCTTCTTTGCGGTGAACGGCCACCACAAGCTCTTTACCCTGGTGGGCAGCTCGCTGCTGCTGGTTCCGGCCGGGCAGGTCGGCGTTAGCGCCACGTTGCTGGCGCGCGCGGCCGTTGAGGCCTTCGCACAGGCTTTTTTGCTGGGCGTTCAGGTGGCCATGCCGGTGATCGCCGGGGCGATGGTGCTGGAGGCCGTGCTCGGCGTGATGATCCGCACCGTGCCCCAGCTGAACATGTACGTGGCGGGCCTGCCCATCAAGATCATTCTCGGCCTCATGCTCATCATGCTGCTCATGCAGCCGTACGTGCAGGTGAGCAACGCCATCTTCGACCACATGTTCAAGAGCGTTGAGTGGATGCTGGAAGGGCTGGTGCCGGCATGAGCCAATCGGGCGAGCGCACCGAGCCCGCATCCCCAAAGAAGCGGCGGGACGCGCGCGAGCGCGGCGAGGTGCGCAAGAGCCAGGAGTTGAATACCTCGCTTCTCATCGTTTTGTCCTTCGCGGTGCTGCGCGCGGCCTGGCCGTATATCAGCAGCCACAGCGTAAGCGTCATGCAGAGGTTTTTGTCCCCGCAGTACCTAAGCGCCGGCGAGATCTCCATGGCCAACGTGGGCACCTATTTTATGCAGGCCGTGGTGCAGATGGCGCTCATCCTTCTGCCCATGCTGGCCGCGGTGATGGTGGGCGCGCTGCTCGTCAACTACATGCAGGTGGGGTTTTTGTTTACCACAAAAACCTTAACGCCCAAGTTCTCCCGCATCAACCCCATGCAGGGCTTCAAGCGCGTGTTTTCCTCGCGCTCGGTCATGGAGCTGCTCAAGGCCGTTGGCAAGCTCGCCGTCATTGTTGCCATGTGTATGGGCAGCCTCACCTCCTTCGCGGCGGTCCTACCCTCGCTGATTACCGCCGCGCCCGTGTCGGCCATGGAACGCACCATGGCGTTTGCGCTGGACCTGGGGCTGCGCATCGGGGTGGCGATGCTGATCGTTGGCGCGGCGGACTTCGCCTATCAGTGGTGGAAGTTTGAGAAGGATCTGCGCATGACCAAGCAGGAAGTGAAGGACGAGTGGAAGCTGACCGAGGGCAACCCCGAAATTAAGAGCCGCATCAAGCAAAAGCAGCGGCAGATGTCCGCCGCGCGCATGATGCAGATGGTGCCTCAGGCCGACGTGGTCGTCACGAACCCCACGCACTACGCCGTGGCCCTGCGCTACGACGAGAAGCTGGATAAGGCCCCGGTTGTGCTCGCCAAAGGCGCGGATTTCGTGGCGCAGCGCATCCGGCAGGCGGCCGCCCAGCACGGCATCGAGCTGGTGGAGAACCGCGAGCTGGCCCGCACCCTGTACAGCCTGTGCGAGGTGGGCGAGGAAGTGCCCGAGGATCTGTACCAGGCCGTGGCCGAGGTGCTCGCCTACATCTACCGCCTGCGGCCCAAAGGCGCGCGCCCCGCGCGCGGGGCCGTGTAGCCCGCAAGACACGACGTTTGCGCCGGCGGGACGCGTAAAAACCGCCTCGGGCCGTGCATCGGCCGTAAGCCACATATCGCGCGCCGTTCCGGACGGCGAAAAGAAGGAGAAGGATCGTGCGCTATACCGACGTAGCCCTGGCGGTGGTTGTGCTGGGCGTTATCATGCTCATCGTGCTGCCGCTGCCCGCAGGAGTGCTGGACGTGATGCTGATTCTCAACATCGCGCTCTCCATCATCATCCTCGTCGGGACGCTCAACATCCGCACCACGCTGGATTTCTCCATCTTCCCGTCCCTGCTGCTCATCACAACGCTTCTGCGGCTGGCGCTCACCATCTCCTCCACCCGCCTCATTCTGGGCAACGGCGGGCAGGCCGGCCACGTCATCCATACCTTCGGATCCATCGTCATCGGCGGCAACTACGTGGTGGGCATTATCATCTTCCTCATCATCGTCATCATACAGTTCATCGTCATCACTAAGGGCGCAGAGCGCGTGTCGGAGGTGGCTGCCCGCTTCACCC
This sequence comes from Eubacteriales bacterium, assembly GCA_031553225.1. Taxonomy (GTDB): domain Bacteria; phylum Bacillota; class Clostridia; order Christensenellales; family UBA1750; genus JAVBLU01. The sequence continues at coordinate 7,661 of JAVBLU010000042.1, read as the reverse complement.
TGGACGCCATGCCCGGCAAGCAGATGGCCATCGACGCCGACCTGAACACCGGCCTGATCGACGAGCAGGGCGCCAAAGCGCGCCGCACGCAGGTGCAGCGCGAGGCCAGCTTTTACGGGGCCATGGACGGCGCGAGCAAATTCGTCAAGGGCGACGCCATCGTGGCGCTCATCGTGGTGGCCATCAACGCCGTTGGGGGCATCATCATCGGCGCCATGAGCGGCATGGACATCAGCCAGGCCCTGCCCGTGTACCTGACCGCCACCGTGGGCGACGGGCTGGTGTCCCAGATCCCCGCGCTGCTCATTTCCACCTCCATGGGCGTCATCGTCACCCGGTCCGACTCGGACGGCACCATGGGCAGCGACTTTTTCCGGCAGCTGTTCTCCTCGCCCATCGTGATGTACGTAACGGCCGGCATGGTGTTTCTGCTGTCCTTCGTGGGCGACATGCCCATGATCCCCATGTGGCTGCTGTGCGGCGTGTTCGCCGCCATCGGCGTGCTCGTGTCGCGTCAGGCGCGGCCCGCGCCCGTCGCGGCCGTGGACGAGGCCGAGGAGCTGGCGGCCGAGAAGCGCAAGCCCGAGAGCGTTACCAGCCTTTTGCAGGTGAACCCCATCGACGTGGAGCTGGGATACGCCATTTTGCCCATGCTCGATCCCTCGCAGGGGGGCGACCTGCCCGACCGCGTCATCATGATCCGCCGCCAGGCCGCGCTGGAGATGGGCATCATCATGCCCGTCATCCGCTTCCGCGACAACATTCAAATCTCCACAAACGAGTACGTTATCAAAATCAAGGGCGTGGAGGTGGCGCGCGGCGAAGTGATGACTGACCACTTCCTGGCGCTCAACCCCGGCCAGGCCACGGGCAGCATTCCCGGCATTCCCACCACCGACCCCACCTTCGGCCTGCCGGCCCTTTGGATTACCGAGAAGGACCGCGAGCGCGCCGAGCTGATGGGCTACACGACCATCGACGCCCCTTCCGTCATCGCAACGCACCTCACCGAGATCATCAAGCGCCACGGGCACGAGCTGCTCAACCGCCAGCAGGTGCTCACGCTTGTGGAGAACCTCAAACAGTCCCAGCCCGCCCTGGTGGAGGACGTGGTGCCCAAGATGTTCTCGCTGGGCGAGCTGCAGAAGATTCTCTCCGCCCTGCTTCAGGAGAACATTCCCATCCGCGACCTGGGCAGCATTCTGGAGACGCTGGGCGACTATGGGCATATCACCCGCGACACGGCCATATTAACCGACTACGTGCGCCAGGCGCTGCAGCGCACGATCACCCGACGCTTCGTTCCGGACGGCAAGGCCCATGTGATCACCCTGGACGCTTCCCTGGAGCGGATGATCGCCGAGCGCGTGCGCCAAACCGAGGGCGGCGCGTACGTGGCCATGGAGCCGGAGAACATGCAGCGCATCCTTCTGTCGCTGAAGGGCGCGGTAGAGCGCGTGACCGGGCTTGGCATGCAGCCGGTTGTGCTTACGGCGCCCAACGTACGCCGGCACTTTAAGCGCATGGTGGAGCAGCTGGCGCCCGATCTGATCGTTTTGTCGTACAACGAGCTGGAGCCGAACATTGACATCATTGCCGACGGGATGGTGAGCATCGCGTGAACGTAAAGCGCTATACGGGCGGGAACATGACGGAGATTATGGCGCGCGTGCGCCGCGAGCTGGGCTCGGACGCGGTGATCCTCTCCACGAAGAGCCTGCGCCAGCCCGGGTTCCTCGGCTTCTTTATGCGGCCCCTTACGGAGGTGGCCGTGGCCTACGAGGATTTGCCCGCCAGAAACCCGCACGACAAAGGCGGCCGAAAGAACAAAAAACCCATGACGAACCAGGAGAAGGCCGTGGCCATTGCCCGCGAGGTTGTGGCCGCCCAGCACGAGCGCGCCGCCCAGGAAGCCCGCGAGCAGGCCGTGGCGGCGGCAGCGGCGCAGGAGGGCGAGCGGGTGTCCGCGCGCGAACAGCAGGCCCGCGAGCAGGCCGCCATCGTGCAGCGCAAGGCCGAGCAGGCCAAAGCCGCGCTGCACGCGGGGAAGACGGTGCCGCCCGCCGGAAAACCCGCGCAGGCAGGCGTAAAAGCCGCGCCGACCGCGGCCGCGCCGCCTGCGCCCGTCACGGCCCCCGCGCCCGCTGGCAAAGCCGGGGACGGAACCGCCGTGCTCGCCGATCTGACCGCGCGCCTGGAGCGCTTCGGCGAGATGCTCAGCCACATCGCCCAGAAGGTGGACGCGCCTCTTGAGCCCTCCGCCGCCCAGGAGCACGCCCCCGCCATGCAGCCCTTCCTGCAGCAGCTGCTGGCCCTTGAGGTGCAGCAGGATCTGGCGCACGCCGTCATATCCCGCGCCGAGGAGAGCATGCGCCAAAGCGGCGGGGCCCCGCGCGAGGCGGTGCGCGCGGTGCTGGTGGAGGCGCTTGGCAAGCCTTCGCCCATCAAACTCACGCCCCGCAAGCAAACCGTGGTGATGCTGTGCGGCCCCACGGGCGTTGGCAAAACCACCTCGCTCATCAAGCTTGCGGCGCAAACCGTGGTGAAGCACGACGTAAAGGCCGGGCTGATCAACGCCGACACGTACCGCATCGGCGCCAAGGAGCAAATCGCCGCCTACGCGGACATCCTGCAGGCCCCGCTGCGCGTGGTGTACGATCTGGACGATCTGCCCGCCGCCATGGCCGAGATGGCCGGATGCGACGTGGTGTTCATCGACACGCCCGGCAAGAAGCCCTCCGACGAGAGCCATAAATCGGACATCCTGCGCATCATGCAGGCCTGCAGCCCCGACCTGTGCCTGCTGGCCATCTCCGCCTCCACAAGCAATGTGGCCGCGCGCGAGGTGATGCGGCACTACCAGTTCCTTGCGCATTACGGCCTGCTCATCACCAAGATGGACGAGGTGCCCTCGGCGGCCTCGGCCATCAACGCGCGGTTCTTCTCCAAAATGCCCCTCGCTTACGTGGCCTGGGGGCAGGACGTGCCGGGCGATTTGTCGGCGGCGGATCCGCAACGCATTGCCGACGCGCTGCTGGGGGATGGAACGGCATGGTAGCGGATCAGGCAGAGTCGCTGCGCTCGCTGATGAACGCGCGGGCCAAAGGGACCGGCGGCAAGCGCGCGCGCCTGGTGGCCGTTGCAAGCGGCAAGGGCGGCGTGGGCAAAACCATGTTCTCGGTCAATCTGTCGCTGGCGCTTCAGCAGCGCGGCGAGCGCGTGCTCCTCATCGACGCGGACTTTGGCCTGGCGAACATCGACATCATGCTGGGCGTTACGCCCCGCTGCAACCTGTCGCACGTGGTAAAAAACCGGGCGGACATCCGTCAGGCGGTGACCACCTCGCACCTGGGCATACAGTTCGTGTCCGGCGGATCGGGTGTTGATGAATTAATGAATCTAAATGAAGAGCAAATGGCACATATAATGGACAGCTTTCTTACCCTTGAGGACTTGGCCGACACGATTCTCTTCGATTTGGGCGCGGGCGCGGGCGACCGGGTGCTGCAGGTGATCGCCGCGTGCGGCGAGGTGATCGTGGTGACCACCCCCGAACCCACTGCCATCCTGGACGCCTATGCGCTCATCAAAACCATCGCCCGCTCGGGCGCGGACGTGAGCGTTCGCCTGGTGGTCAACCGCGCGGAGACAGGCCGCGAGGGCCAGGAGACCATGACCTCCTTCATCGGCGTTGTAAGCAAGTACATCAAGATGGATGTAACGCCTCTGGGGAGCATCGCCCACGACCCGGTCGTATCGCGCTGCATCAAGGAGCAAACGCCGCTCCTCATCGCCCACCCTCGCTCGGCGCCGGCTCTGCAGATCGGACAGATCGCCGATACATACCTGCAGCGCGCCCAGACGGATAAGCCCGCCACCGGCCTTCTTGGGTTCTTACAGCGCCTGCGCCGCGCCTGATAAAGCACGTTGGCCGCCGGCTGCGCCGCGCCGTGGGCGCCGCGCAGCCGGGGGACTGAAGCGCTGGCAGGACGCAAGGCCCCGTCGGAAACGGCCGTTCCCAGCGAGCAAGAAAAGGAGATGCAGCCAGTGAACCTCAAAAGCACGCTCGTCATCGGTGAGCGCATCGACGTCACGCTCGACGGCGCCACCTACCGTTCCAATGTGCAGAACGTGCTGGACGATCAAACGGTGATCATCTCACAAATCTCCTACAACGCCGTACCCATCGCTGTGAACCCCGGACACGAGGTGCAGCTGATCTACACGCGCGCGAACGGCATGTTCTGCTTTGCGGCTACGATGCAGGGGTACGAGCAGGACGGCGAGGCGCGGCTGATGCGCATGTCCGCCGCGGGCGAGGTGGAGCGCTTCCAGCGCCGCTTGTCCTTCCGGCTGCCGCTGCGCGTTCCGGTGCGCGTGCGCCTGCCGCGGCCGGGGCATCTGCTCAACGACAAGCCCGGCGTTATCGCCGCCTATACGGTGGACTTCTCCTCCACCGGCGTGCTCGTGGAGATGGCCGAGGAGCTTGAGCTCGGCCAGCAGGTGTACATCGATATGTCGCTGGACGGCACGAACACCTTCACCATCGAGGCGCAGGTCATGCGCGTCATCCACCCCATCGACCGGCAAGACAAGCTCCAGGTCGGCTTTCAGTTCTCCGGCGCCTCCCCGCGCATGCAGCGCTATCTCTCCCGCTACATCATGCAGCAGCAGATCAAACTGGCCAAGCGGTCGTAACTGTATCCCCCTGCAGCAAAACGAGGTGAACCGTTCATGCAAAAAAACGAGGCCACGGCGGAGGAGCTCTGGGTGCGCTACGCGGCGCGCCGCGACAACGAGCATAAAAACGCCCTTGTCGTACACTACCTGCCGCTCGTCAAGACGATTGTGCACCGCATGCTGCCTGCGCAGCAGGCGCACAACTACTTTGACGACCTCATTCACTGCGGCGTTCTGGGCCTGATGGATGCCATCGAGCGCTTTGACCCCAGCCGCGACGTGAAGTTTGAGACCTACGCCTACATGCGCATACGCGGCGAAATTATCGACAACATGCGCAAGCAGGACTGGGCTCCTTCCAACCTGCGCCGCCAGATCTCGCAGGTGGCCCGCGCCTACGACGAACTGGAGATGTCCCTTGGCCGCACCGCCACCGACGGCGAGGTGGCCGAGCATCTGGGCCTGGACGTGCGCGAGGTGGAGCAGGTGCTGGAGAAGTCGCACCGCTTCAACATGCTGTATTTTGAGGATATGCTCTCGGAGAAGTACGCCTCCAGCGAATCCCTGCAGGACACCCATTTTTCGCCCGAGGACCATTTAGAGCGCAGCGAGATGAAGCAGATCCTCTCGCAGATCATCATCGGCCTGCCCGAGAAAGAGCGCCTGGTGATTACCCTGTACTACTACGAGGAGCTTCCCTTTAAGAACATCGCCGAGATTCTGGGCGTGTCCGTTTCGCGCGTGTCGCAGATCCATTCCAAGATGCTGCTCAAGCTGCGCTCGTCCGTTCAACAATACGTCAATTCGTAGCGATAATATAGAGCGACGCATATAAAGCCGCGCCGTTTGTCAGCGGTTTTGCGGCCTTCTCTTTCCTCCGGCGCATCTTGATAGAAACGCCGCGGGTTCTCCTTTTCGCATCACGTCGGCCTTGCGCATCTTCGTATCCGCCCCATCCGCACCGCGCAAGGCCGGGCGGGACGGATTCTCCGCCATTTCGTTCATATTACCACATTCGCGTTTTCGCGCGAAGGAGGTTCCCATGCCCAGTGTGAAACCGTTCGGCTGCGTCGAGCTCTCGTTTACCGAGACCGGCGTCTTTTTGCACATCGGAAAAAGCGCGTCCCTGCCCGATTTTGCCTATGTGGAGCGGTGGCTTGCGCACAGGGGCGTTGAGGGCGTGGACAGGGGCCGCCTGATGGTGGCCGTGAAGGCACTGGCCGAGCGGATGCAGATCGCCCAAGCTCAGGAAGAGCGCCCGTGCGACGAGGGCGCTTTTGTGGAACTGGCGGACGAGGACATGACGGCCATCCTGCGCCTGCTGCCCGCGCACGGCGAGGGCGGCCGCGCCCTTAGCCGCGAGGACCTCAGCGGGATTATCCGCGAGGCGGGCGTCACCATGGGCCTGCAGGAGCTGGCCATCGCCGGTGCGCTCACCCAGCGCAACTTCGGGGCGCGCACGGTCATCGCGCGCGGCAAACCGCCCGTGCATGGCAAGGATGTTCAGTACATACAAAAGTTTAAGGGCGTGAAATCGCGCGCGCCCGCCATCTCGGACGACGGCAAGGCCGACTATTACAATCTGAACCTGTTTGAGGAAGTGGTCGCCGGCCAGCCGCTTATGGTGCGCGTGCCGGCCACGCCCGGCGAGGAAGGCTACAACGTGCGCGGCGCCGTCATCGCCCAGCGCCCCGGGCGCGATCTGCCCCTGCCCATGGGTAAGAACGTGTCCCTGGCCGAGGACGGCAACACGATGGTCGCCGACATTGCCGGACGCGTGGACATGGTGAACGGCCGCGTGACCGTGTCCAGCAAGTACACCACCGACGGCAACGTGGACATGAAGGTCGGCAACGTCATCTTTTCCGGCGACGTGGTGGTGCGCGGCAGCGTGATCTCGGGCATGACGATCAGCGCGCAGTCCAGCGTGGAGGTATTTGGCATCGTGGAGGCCGCCGCCATCTCCGCGGGCGGCAGCATCGTTCTGCGCAAGGGCATGCAGGGGTCCGACAAGGGCACGCTGAGCGCGGGCGGCGACATCGTGGCAGGGTTCATCGAGCGCGCGAACATCAGCTTAACCGGCACGCTCACCGCCGACGCGATCATACACTCCAATATCGTCAGCGAGGAAGGCTCCGTGCTCGTTAAGGGCCGCAAGGGCGCGCTGCTGGGCGGAACGGTGCGCGCCTGCGACGAGGTGACGGCCCGTACCATCGGCTCCCAGGCCTACGGCAGTATGAGCATCGAAGTGGGGCTGCAGCCTTCCATCAAAAAGAAGATCGCCGATCTGGAGGCATCCATCGCCGAGCGCATGGAGGACGTGAAGAAGCTCGATTTCCTCATCAAAACCATGGCGCGCAAGGCCATGGACGACCCAAAGTCCCGCGACATCCTCAAACGGACCATCGCCTCCCGCACGGACGCCACGGCCCAGATGACCCGCGACCAGGAGGAGATCAACGATCTGAAGCTTCGCATCGCCCGCGCCAACAACGGCAAGGTGAACGTGCTGGAGCGCATCTATCCCGGCGTCACCATCACCATCGGCGGGTTTACATACACCGTGCGCGAGGCCATCGACTACGTCACTTTCAAGGTGCGCGACGGCGAGATCGTGTACGGCCCGTGCGAGGTGGCGCGCTAGGCGCCGCATTGCAAGCGCCGCGTCCGCACCGGCAAAACCGCGCCCGGCGGCAGTTTGTATGCCGCCGGGCTTTTTTGTTCTTTGGGCAGGAGAAGGCCGGCCCGCAGGCTATACCCAGGCGTATTCCGCGGAAAACGTCGTGCTTTGCGCCTCGCGGCGCAGGATGACGCCGCCGCGCAGGTTTGCGGTGCTCTCTTTGTAAGCGTCCACCAGATAGAGGCGGTCGCCGGGCTGGATGCGCAGGGTGAGCGCGAGCGCGCCGCGCGGGCCGTCGAAGGTGACCGTGGCGGACGCGGCGTCTAGTAGCTCAACGGCGCGCACGTTTTGCAGGTGCCGG
>JAVBLU010000060.1:0-13978 GCA_031553225.1 Eubacteriales bacterium | reverse complement strand
CGCGTCGACGAGGCCATCGAGCGGTATCTGTACACCCTTTGCATGATGTGGGCCAACGAACCGGACTTCCGCGCGGCCTTCACCGCCTCCGGCCGCATCTGCCTGCCGCACGCCGCGGCGCTTTTGCGCACCGCCGCCGATTGCATCAGCGGCGAGGACCTGCGCACGCTGTGCGCCCAAGCGCTCGCCATCGTATGCCAAACGGCCGAAGAGGAGCAAAAGAGCCTCTTCCATTTTACCCAGAAGTTTGACTACAAGAACCGCGACCTGCCCTGGGGCGACAGCAAAACCGCCCCGGAGCGTGCGCAGCGCCTGCTGCGCGGCGGCGTGCAGCCGCAAGGACAGGAGGAATAGCATGAGCTGCAAAACGCCCATCGGCGGCCTGATCGTGGCCATGGTCACCCCCATGACGAGGGACGAAGCGCTTGATCTGAACGCCGTGCCCGCCCTGGTGAACGCTCTTGTCACCGGCGGCGCGGACGGCCTGTTTGTCTCCGGCACGGCCGGCGAGAACTGGGCCCTCACCGAGAAGGAGAAGGAGGCGCTCTTCGCCGCGTCCGTGGAAGCCGCGGCCGGTCGCGTGCCCGTCATCGCCGGCACCGGCGCGGAAACCACGGGCGAAGCGCTGCGTGTGACCGCCGCCGCCGAGCGCGCCGGATGCGACGCCGTGTCCGTGGTGACGCCCTACTACATCCGCCCCTCGCAGGAGGAGCTGTACGCCCACTTCCGCCGCGTGGCGGACGCCTGCAAGCTGCCCGCCATGGTGTACAACATTCCGGGCTTTACGGGCGTGAACGTGGACGCCCCCACCATGGCCCGCCTGATGAAGGCCGGCGTGCTGGGCGCGAAGGATTCCTCCGGCAACGAGGAGAACCTGATGGGCTACATCGACGCCGCCGGGCCGGACAACTGCATCCTCGTGGGGAGCGACCCGCTTATTTTGAAGGGCCTGCGCCGCGGGGCAAAAGGCTGCATCTCCGCGCCCTCCAACGCAGGCCTGCCGCTGATCGCCCGGCTGTTCGCCGCCCACCGCGCGGGCGACGCGGTTCTGGCGGACCAGCTGCAGGCGCAGTGGTCGAAGGCGCTTCAGGTGCTGCGCGCCGGCACCTTTCCCGTGGCGGTAAAGGCCGCCACGCACGCGCTCGTCGTGCCCGTGGGCCCCTGCCGCGGGCCCATCGCGCCCCTGCCGCCCGAAGACCTCGCCCGCGTGGTCAAAGAGCTTTCGGCCCTTCTGTCGTAACCAAAAAACACGGCCGCCCAGCAGCCGCTCGCTTGTGAGCGGCTGCCGGGCGGCCGTATATCTATGTCCGCAACAGCGGCGTTATTTCGCCGGTGTAATAGCCGGCCAGGCGGTGCAGCGGGCGGGTCATGGCCACGTACAAAAGGCGCGCGTCCAGAGGCTCCTGTCGGTATGCGCCGGCCGAGCAGTCGGCGATGAGCACGCAGTCGAACTCCAGGCCCTTCACGTCCGTGGCGGCGGCAACGTACAACCCGCCGTGATAGTCGCCGGACTCCGGATCCATCAGCCGCAGCTCCCCGTACAGGGGCTTCAGCTGCTTATGCAGCGCCGCCGCCCGGTCGCGCGTCTTTTCTATGATGCACACGGAATGGAATCCTTCCGCCCGGTACGCCTGCAGCCGCTGCACAAGCCGCTGCGGCAGATCGCCCGGCGCGGCGGCGCAAAAGTCGGGCGCGGGCCCCTGGCGCAGCACGGGAAGGGCGGGTACCTGCCCGGGTACGGGGAACTTGCCCGCCACAACCTGCGCCGCCTCCACGATTTGCACGGTGGAGCGGTAGCTCGTGCGCAGGTGCATCAGCTCCGCGCCGCCGATCGCCTCCTGCGCCTCGTTCCACCCGCGCAGGCCGCGGTAGGCGTGTACGCCCTGCTGCAGGTCGCCCACCAGCGTCATGGGGGCCAAAGGGAACAGACGCCGCAGGAGCTGCAGCTGAAGCGGGGAGAAGTCCTGCGCCTCGTCCATGATCGCGTGGCGCACGTCCGGCGCGCGCAGCCCAAGCGCCCGGCGGGCGATGAGCAGCAGCGGCGCCACATCCTCGGCCTCCACGCGTTTTTTTTGCAGGTGCGCAAGGGTGCGCTCGCGGCACAGCGCAAAGGTCTGGGCATCCTGCGGCGAGAGCCCCTGCGGTTCGCTTCGCCAAAACCCTTCGTACAGCGGCAGCAGGCTCACCTTGGAAAACCGCCGGCACACGTCCTTTACGAAGGGGTCCACGGCCTCCTTGGCCTGCCGCAGGCGGTCGTCGCGGCTTTGGTACAGCACCTGCATGCGGCCGCGGCGCTCGCTCTCGGGAATGGCCAGCACGCGCAGGTTCGCGGCGCGCTTCTCGCACTCCTCCACAATCCAGGCGTTCACCTGCACAAGCGCGTCCTTCGCGCGGCGCTTTACCGTACGGCGCAGCTCCTCCATGCGGCGGCTGAAGGGAAACTTCCCCAAATCGGTCAGATAAAAATCGCGCAGCCCCTGGCGCGTAAAGAGCGCCACCGGCCCGAAGCGGATTTCCTCGTCCGGCACCAGCGCCTGCTCCACGCCGTCCAGGTACGCCTCGATGAGGGCGACGAGCTGAAGGCTGCCTTTAAAGCGGCAGATGCGCGTTACTTCCTCAAGCGCCCTTTGGTCGCGCGCCAGGCCGTCCAGCCGGTCGTCGGGCAGTACGGCGGGCATATGCTCGCCCAGCATCTTGGCCGCAAGGCCGGGAAAGGTGGTCTGCAGCACGTCGTCCACGCCCAGGTCGGGCAGAACCGCCGAGATGTAGTCCAGGAACAGCGGCGAGGGCGCGATGATCATCATCTGGCCGGAGGAGAGCTTCTCGCGCAGAACGTACAGAAGGTACGCAATGCGGTGCAGGGCGATGGTCGTTTTGCCCGAACCGGCCACGCCCTGCACGATGACGTTGCGGCCCGGATCAAAACGGATGATGTTGTTCTGCTCGGTTTGGATGGTGGTGACGACTTCCTTCAGGCGGTCGGAAGTCACCTGGCCGAGCACGGACTGCAGGTGCACGTCCTGCGTGGCGATGTCCGTGTCGAACAGAGCCGTCAGCTGCTCGCCCTCCACGCTGATCAGGCGCTTGAGCAGCAAATCGCCGTCCACCGCGCCGTCCGGCGCGCGGTAGGACACGCGCCCCACCTGCCCGGCGTAGTACAGGTTGGCGACCGGCGAGCGCCAGTCCACCACCACAACCTCCAGCGTGTCAAAGCGCAGCACGCCGTACTTGCCGATGTAGAAGGTTTCACTCGCCCGGCCGTCCGCCCGAAAATCGATGCGCGTAAAATACGCCTTGCGCTGGGCAAGGCGCAACTCGCGCTGCAGCTGCGTGGTGACGCGGTGCATCAGCTCGCGCATCATCAGCTCGGTGTATTCGTCCATGGCCACGGCGCGCAGCTTTTGCAGATCGGCCTTCTGATCGGCGATACGCGCCTCGATAAGTTCGGCCTCCCGGCCGATCACGGCCACGGTCTGCTGCAGATGGGCTTGTTCCAGTAGGGCGTCGGGGTGGTCAATCCCTGGCATGTGGAACACCTCCAGGTCAGCTTGCGAAAGGCATTTAGTATACTGCACCCCTGCGGCGCCGTCAAGCTCTTCCGCGCCAAAGACAAAAAACCGGGCGATTCGCCCGGGTCATTGCGTATGGATCGCCGCGTCCCTGCGCCGCCGCAGCGGCCGCGGAAGGTGGACGCGCCGGCGGCGCGGGCCGCAGGCGGCCTGAAGAGCGGCGAAGCTGTGCGTCAGCAGAAGCACAGGCGGTAGATTACCAGCACAAGCGCGGCCATATCGTCCAGGTCCGTAAGGCCCATGGACGTAAACGTTGCGTACAGGTTGGAGGCGCGCGAGAGCATGTGCTCGCGCACGTAGGCGTGCAGCGCCTGCCCTTGCGGCGAGAGGTCCAGCGGGTCGCACGCGCGCAACTCGCTGCGCTGCTCGTCCGTCAGCGCTGCTTCCATTGCCGCAAACTGCTCATGAAGCTCGCAGATCAGTTCCTCGCTCACCACAGAATCACCCTATCCTATCGTATGCCCGTCCGCCCGCAAAAAACCGCTCCTCCAAAAAAGAGTCCGTTGGCGGCGGGCGCCGCACGGCCTTGGTATATTGATAGGATGATGACGTGCCGGGGTCGTGGCTCTTTGGGTTACCCCTCGTCCTTGAAGGAGACGGACAGGGGCGCCTGGATAGATTCGCGGTTGAGCGCCTTGGTCTGCGTGACCAGCTCCGCGCGAAAGATGCGCAGCGACCGGGGGGCGTCAATCCCCAGGCGCACGCGGTCGCCGTCGATGGACAATACGACAAGCCGGATGTCATCGCCCAGCAATATCCCCTCGTCAGCCTTGCGTGTGAGCACCAGCATGGCTGTCCCCTCCTCGCATGACGCGGCAGATATCCTGAAAGATGGGCTGTCGCGTGTCGTGCCCGGAGGCGTCCACCACGATCTGCTTGCCGATGTTGCATTTGGAGTTGACCAAAATGGGCGCGGCCAGATTGGCGGTCATCTGCCGTACGTCCTGGGGGATGACGACCACGCTCATCACCATCAAATCCTCGGGCGTGTTCGTCTGCAGGGTTTGCAGCTCGCCCTCGTAGATGTCGATGGAGTAGTCGGCGATGATCTCAAAGGTTTGAATGAGCGGCAGGGCGATGCCGCCCTCCTCCACGGACTGCAGCCAAAACAGCGGCCGCGTCTCCTCGGGGTAGAGCAGCACGAACTCGCGCAGGCGCTCAAAGCCCGGCAGCCCTTCGGGAAAGCTGATGATCCTGTCCGGTTCCACGCTGATGCGCCCGAACCGCGTGCTGGCAAACTCCATGTCTAGGCCTCCGATAGCGAGCTTTTCAAATGCGCTTGTCGATGCGTCGGCCGGTCATTTTCAGGTTTCGGGCCACGTCGCGTTCAAAGCTGATGAATACCTTGGGGTATTGGCGCAGCCGGATTTCGACGGCGTGCGGCTCCACCTCCACCTGCGGCCGGCCGATCTCCCAGTTGATCTGCGGCGGTGTTATCTCCCAGTCCACGGAGACGCTCCCCAGATCCCACTCCATGTGCGAGCGAACCTCCGCCTCGGCCAGGCGGCGCTGATAGGCCGCATTCTGCGCGGCCTGCGCTGCCTGCTCGTTTGCGCGCTGCACCTGTACGCTTCCGCGGTGCAAAGCCGCCGCAGAAACGCTGCGGCCGTCGCCCCCCGCGTGCGCCGCCGGCGTTTCCTCGGGGGCAAACACGGGCGGCTGAAGGTAGCGCACCAGGCCCCGCGCCGTGTACACGCCCCCGCCGCGGCTCGTCCACAGCGGCCGCGGGCTGTAATGTACCTGCGGCTGCGTGCGCGTGACGATCATGCGCGGGGGAACGCGCGTCACCGTCATTTGAGGGCGCGGCGTGGTGATGTGCATCTGCGCCCTCTGCGAGGTGATCTCCAGTATGGCATCCTGCCTGTGGATGGTCAACCGTGCCATAGTCCTCACCAATCCCGGCTGATATTGACCCCGTATCATCCGCGCGGGGTCTGATCGCTATATACTCATCATCATGATACTTGTTGTTTTGGCCGTTCCCTCTGCTTTTTCCTGCTTATCGCAAATAATCCATCAAGGAAGGCTGAATCAGTTTGGCCGAAGCGGCCAGCGCCGACTCGTACACCGATTTGGCCATGGCGAAGCGCGTGGCGGCCTCGGCCATGTCCGCGTCCTCGATGAGGGACTTGCGCTCGGTGTAGTTCAGGATCTGGCCCTCGTAGCGGCTGGTAAGCGCCTGCACGCGGTTGTACATGCCGCCCAGCTCGGCGATGTTGGCCAGCAGGAACTGCTGCTGCTGCTGCAACTTGGAGATGAAGCGCTTGGACATGTCCGCGCAGTTGATGTCCGTGTCGGGGTTGCTGAGCTGGTTGTACAAATCGTCCATCAGCACCCACAGGTTGTTGTCGAATTGAATGTCGATGGTTTGCGGCGAGGCAGGGTCATTCGGATCATACTTGGGGTTGGGCACGGCATATTCGGTGGTGGTGCCCAGCTGCGTCACCTTCAGGCCGGTCATCCCCACGTCCATGTACAGCGCGTCAAAGCCCACCTCGTACTGGCGCACCTGCGTGCGCTCCTTGGCCAGCTTGTCGTTGCTGCCGCCGGCGGCCACGGCGGCGGGGGAGAGCGCGTCGTACTTGTTGAGGGCCGTGCCGTTGTAATACAAAACGTTCATGGTCTTTTCCGCCATGGGGCCCGGATCGGTTACGGTCGTCTGGCTGACCAAGGTATTGCCGTTGAAGGTGACCACGGTTGCGTCCATCGGGTCGTAAGCGGCGGCGCCGTAGCTGCCCAGCTGCGTCAGCAGCTGGTCGCGGGCGGCCTCCAAAGCGGGCACGTCGCCCGGCAGCGCGACGGCGATCTGGCCGTTTAAGCCGGCGATGCCGTTGGCCAGCGCCATCACGTTCTGGCGGGGGGCGTCCACCACCTCGCGCTTCACCACAAAGGGTTTCTCCGTGGTGTTGAACCCGCCGAATATGTACTTGCCCTGGTGCGTGGCGTTCAGGTCCTCCAGGATGCCGTCGCGCAGGCGCAGGATTTCGTTGGCGATGGCCTGGCGGTCGCTGGCGGTCTTCACGTCCGTCGAGGCGTCGATGACCAGCTCGTAGGCGCGCTGCACAACCTTGTTCATGTCCGACAGGGCGGACTCCGACTCGGTCAGGTAGGCCTTGGCGTCGGCCAGGTTGCCCTGGTACGTGTCCAGACGGTACAGCTGCGCGCGCATCTGCATGGCCGTCACCGCGCCCACCGGGTCGTCAAAGGCATAGTTCACCTTGCGCGTGGTGGCCAGCTGGCGGTTGTATTTGTCCATGATGAGCTTGTTGTTCATCAGGTCGCGCAGCACATTGTTGGTGAGCATGGAGTTGGTAACGCGGGAGGACGACATGCATAGGCCCCCTTATTTGCGATGCGGCAACGCTTTACAGCCCTACACGGCCGGTTCCGTTAATCAGCTTGTCCAGCGCCTCGTCCAGCGTTGTGATCACGCGCGAGGAAGCGGAATAAGCGTGGTTGAAGCGCACCAGGTTGGTCATCTCTTCGTCCAGCGATACGCCCATGATGGACAGCCGCTCGGAGTGCACGGCCTGCACGAGTGTGGCGCGCGTTTCGTACATGGTGACGGCGTTGTTCGCCAGCACGCCCATCTCGGACATGAGCGCGTGCCACACGCCCGAAAGCTTCTTGCCGCCGATCTCCAGGTCCAGCACGCCCGCCATGCGCAGCGCGGCCGTGCCGTCGCCCTTGCCGGCGTTCTCGTTGCCCGAACCGTCGTACGGCTTAACGACCTTCTCGCTGGCCGCGCCGATTTGGTACACGCTGTCGATGATGGCCTGGCTGAGGCGCATGTTGCCCGCCGTCAGGCCGGCCGTGCCCGTGCCGGTGCCGTCGGTAAAGAACAAAAGCCCGGTCTGCGAGTCCACCGGCAACCCGTTGTCGTCCTGATAGGGAAGCGTCCAGGCGGTTACGTGAATGTCGTTGATGCGCTTGACGAATTCCTGGCAGTAGGCGTTCAGCTGGTCGAGGTAGTACTGCGTGCCCGCGTTCATGGACGTTGCGCCGTCGCGCATGTCGAAGCGCCCGCGCAGCTCGCCGGTCTGCAGGCCGCTGTGCAGCGTGTCCGGGTAGGTGAGCGTGCCGGCCGGCACGCCGCCGATGGTGATGCCGAAGGTTCCGTCGCCGTTGTCCACGCTGGCCGCCGCGGCGGGCGTGTCGTGGGTCACCAGGGCCTGGCCGTTCACGGTGATGGTCATCTGGCCGGCCGTTTCGGTGGTGGCGACGGCGCCCAGGGCCGAAAGCTGCTGCAGCAAAAGCGCGCGGGCGTTTCGGTTGGCCGCGTCCGGCGTGCCGCTCGCCGTCTCGTTGTTGTAGATGGTGAGGTTCAGCGCGGCAAGATTTCCCGCCAGCTGGTTCATGGTGCCGGTAACGTAGGCGGGGCTCTTGCCGTTGTATAGGTCCACCCCGTTGATGCTCAGCTGGTACATGCCGCGGGCATCCGGCGCGGAGACCACGGCGTTGTAGTTGACGTGATTGACGAGCTCCTGCCCGGCAAAGTTGACGACCATCTGGCCGGAGGCCTCGGTGTAGGTGATGTCGCCGTAATACGATAGTTTGTCCAGGATGAGATTGCGCTTGTCGCGCAGGTCGTTGGCGTACTCGCCCGCCATCTCGTAGCCGAAGATCGCCTCGTTTAAGTCGGCCAGGTTCTGCGCCATGCGCGTGATGTCTGTGGCGATGGCGTCGATGGAGATGTTCTGGCGGCGCTGCTCGTCCGAGAGAATCTTGTGGTAGCTGTTGAAGGCCGTGGCCACGGCGATGGCGTTCTGGCGCAGCGCCGAGCGGATCTCCACGTCCTCGGGCTGCTTGGACAGGGCGTTCATGCCCTTGATGAAGTCCTCCATGGTTTTGGCCAGGCTGTTTTCCGAGAGCTCGTCAAACTGCTTGGTGATGTAGGACAGGGTGTCGGCCTTCAGCTCCCACATGCCCTTGAGCGAGTTTTCCGTGCGGTACTGCCGGTCCAAAAAGATGTCGCGGATCTGCCGGGTGGTGAGCGCTTCCACGCCGCCGCCCACGCGGCCCTTCTCCAGGTCCAGCAGCAGCCGCACGCCCACAAGGGGAATGATGGAGGCCGTCTCCACCCTCTGGCGGGAATAGCCCTCCGTCTCCACGTTGGCGATGTTGTGGCCGGTGATATCCAGCTGCTTTTGCGAGATGAACAGGCCGGTCTTGGCGATCTCCAGCCCAAAGAAGGTAGGTCTCATCGGCGGTCCCCCCATCGGTGTGCAAAAAGAAAGGAAAAGTGAGCGATTGACTTGCAGGCGCTTACGGCCGCGCCGGCCGCTACAGCGCCGTGTCCACCACGCGCACGCGGCTCATGCTGTCGCTGGCGTACCCGCTCTTCGTGTAGGTGTTGCCGTAGGGCGCGGCCTGCGTGAGCATGTTGATGGACGCCTGATTGGCGCTGAGCTGAGCGCCGATGACACCCGCATTGATCTCATTCGTGCGGGAAAGCTCGCCGAGCAGGTCGTTGAAGGCTTCCCGCAGGCGCAATATGGGCGTTGCGTCCTCGGCGGGAAGACGGGCGGCCACGTCCCTCAGGGAGATGTGCTCGCCGCTTATGTGCAGCTCGTCCGCCAGCTGCAGCGCGGACAGGTCGCGCGCGCGCGCCACGGGCTCCAGCTTGGCAAGCAGCGCCTGCTCCTTGGCCACGGTTTCGTTGAGCGCGTCAAGGTTATTATCGGAAAGAGCCTCCCTTTTTGTTAGGCTCAGTTCGTACATTTCCTTATAAAGGGCATATTCCTGCTGCAACAGCTCCATCAGCTGGCGCGCTTTTTCCATGGTTGTCCCTCCCGGATACACATGATAGCCGCCGGAACGCGGCGGCGCGGGGGCGAAAAAAAGCAACAGGGAACGGGCATTCCTTGGCCCGTTCCCCATGGTACTCCTGCAAAAGGCGGCGGTGACGGATGTGTGACTACAGGCCCAGGGTGGAGTTGCTCAACACCTTCTCGGCCACCTGCTCGGCGGAGACGCTGTACGTTCCGGCTTTGATCTGCTCGGAGATCCTGCGGATTTTCGCGTCCTGATCGGCCGTGGCGAAGGAGGCGCGCACCGCGCGCGCCGCGGAGGACGCCATGCGGGCCGTTTCGCTCAGTTCCACCTGGTCGGTATTGGATACGACGAACACGTCGCGCGCCTCTACCTTGCGCGTTACGTTGTAGCGGGTGACGATGGATTGGGGCGCGATGGGGGTAACGTTCATCGGTGTCAGCTCCTTACCGGGCTCCATCGGCTTAGCTTCATGCGCCGCATGGTAACTTCGATGTACTAGTTATCGAAACTTCCCGGTCTCAGTTTAGCATCCCGCCGGTTTTTTTTCAACTTTTATCGCTCTCACGCGTTCAACGCCAATCTCACTGGTTGTCGTGCCTGCGGCGAACGTTCATGGAGTAGTTCGACGCGGCCGGTTTGCTCCGGGCCTGGGCCTCGGCGGACAGGCTGCGCTTGGCCGCCTCCAGCGAGCGCTGGGTGCTGGATTTGCACGCCTTGCACATCCGCTCGCCCTCATCGGCGCGCCGGCCGCACACCATGCACCGCGCCGCGCCCTGCGGGGTTTGCTCCTCGCGCTCCAGCCAGTGGTTGTCCACCAGGTACAATACGTCCGCTTCGTCCAGCGAAAGCTCCGTGGCTATTTGTATGGCGTCCGCGCCCTCGTGCTCGCTCAGGTACTCTTTTACCTGCAGGAACACCTCGTGCATCTTATAATCGCATTCGCTGCACAGATCGTTCTGCAAAGACATCATATCGCCGCAGCGCTTGCACACTCTCATGCGCATATACCCGACACCTCCCAGCGTTTAACGACATGGTTCGCGTATGACCGACATTAGCGGCGCATGTTGTTCGCCAGGCCCTCCATTTCGTCGGCCGTGGACACGACGCGCGCGCTGAACTGGTAGGCCCGCTGCGCGCGGATCAGGCGGGTCATCTCCTCGCCCATGTCCACGTTGGAGGCCTCCAGCACGCCCTGCTTTACCGAAGGCGCCTGCGCGGCCACGGCGGGGCCGGAGTTGTCGGACACGGCGAACAGGTTGCGGCCCACCGCCGTCAGCCCTTCGGGGTTGGCGAAGGTATGCGTGCCGATCGTGCCGTACTCCGCGCCGTCGCGCATCAGAATAACGCCGTCCGGGTTCACCACCACCTCGGCGTCCTTCTCCGAGATGAAGATGCGCTCCCCGTTGGGATTGAGCACATAGTTGCCATCGCCCGTCACCAGGTAGTTGTCGTCCGGCTCGCTGCTGAACTGGAAGGACCCGTCGCGCGTGTAGAAGGTGTTTCCGGCGGAATCCTGCACGGCGAAGAACGCGCCGCCGTCGTCCAGATAGAAGTCCAGCGCGCGGCCGGTCACCTGCATTACGCCCTTTACGGGCATGCGGGTGGTGGCCCCAACGGAAACGCCGTGCCCCAGCTGCAGGTTCAGCTGATCCTGCGGCTGTACGGGGCGCAGCATGGCCTGGTACAGGGCGTCCTGAAAATCCATCCGCACGGCCTTGTAGGCCGTGGTATCCACGTTGGCCACGTTGTTGGCGATGACGTCCATGCGCATCTGCTGCGCGCGCAGGCCGGACGCGCCGGAGTTGAATGCCTGGATCATGCGCTATGCCCCCTGTTTCATGCCGACGCATGGACGGTGAAACCGCCCGCGCCTCGCCCTACACCTTGCCGATGCGGTTGACGGCCATATCCAGCGTGCCGTCCGTCATCTGGACGAAGCGCTGGTTTGTCTCGTATGCGCGGTACACCCACATCATGTCGGTGGTCATCATGCCCATATCCGTGTTGGAGGCCTCAAGAACCCCCTGCTTTACGGCCACGCCCGCGCCCTTCGCGCCGGGTGCGCCGCCAAAGAAGAGGTTCGCGCCCTCCTTGCGCAGGGCGGCCTGATCGGCAAACCCCACGATGGCCAGCTGCCCCACCTGTTCCTCGCCCACGAACACCGCGCCTTCCTCGTTCACCGAGAAATCGCCGTTTCCCACGTTGATCGGCCCGCCCGTGCCCAGCACCGGGTAGCCGTCGGAGGTGACAAGCCGGCCGTCCGCCGACAGCTGGAACGCGCCGTCGCGCGTGTAGCGCACCCCGCCGGGCGTTTGCACGCTAAAAAAAGCGTTCTCGCCCGTGAGCGCCATATCCATGGGCCGCCCGGTGGGCTGCAGCGCGCCCTGAAGGAACCGGGTGCTCAGCTCGTCCACGTGCACGCCAAAGTCAAAAGGGCCCACCTGGCGGTTCTGAGCGACCACGGAGGGGTCGTTCAGCCGGTCGATGAGCACGTCTTTGAAGGCGCGCTGCACGTAAGCGTCGCTGCGAAAGCCGGTGGTGTCGGCGTTGGCGATGTTGTTGGCCAGCGTGTTCATGTGCTTCTCCAGCGTCAGCATCGCCGTGCCGGAGACATACAGCCCTCGTATCATACAAGGCCTCCTCAACCGCAGATCGCCCGTTGCATAGTTCTCATCTCTATATATCGAGGAATAATCCGCATCAATTAACACGGCGGCGCAAAAAGATGAGCGGCCGAAAGGAAGCTGGCAGCAAACCGCCCGAAGCGCGTCCGGGCGGCTGTTTACAGTAGCTGCTCCGCCTTTCGGCGGCCGGCACGGCCGGTCACATAATTACATGAAATCCACCCAGAATCATCTATCATGTGACTGAAAGATGTGCGGGGCGAGTTAGTACGCCACCTTGACCGGCTGGCCGCTTGCCATGGACTGGTTGCACGCCAGCGTGAACGCCACGGACTTGAAGGCGTCCTCGTAGGGCGAGCGGATGCGCGAGGCGTCGCCCGTGAGCACGGCGTCCACAAATGTGCGGTCGCAGATCAGCCCGAAGTTCACGCTGCTTAGCACCGTTACGCCCTGCTCGCGCTCGCTCTTTCGCTGCGTGCCGTCGCCGGAAACGGTGCCCGCCACGGGTGCGGCCGCGTCCACGCCCGCCACGCCGTAGGTGGTGGCGCGGCTGCACAGCACGTAGTCCAGGCGGCTGGCGCGGCTGCCGAAGGTCATCTTCGAGTCCCAGGAAGCGCCGTTGGTGGAGTAGCACCCGGTCATCATGGTGGCCGTTAAGCCGCTGCGAAAGGTGATCAGGGTGGTGGACAGATCGTCCGAGCAGTAGCCGGGGCACTCTTCCTCGGTGACAAAGCCCCGGGTGGGCACGGAGTACACCGTGTCCGGCTCCTCCTGAAGAAGATAGCGCAGCATGTCCATCTGGTGGATGGTCTGCTCCACAAGCTGGCCGCCGGAGGCGGCCTTCACGCGCCACCACGGCACGCCCGGGATGCCGCCCACGCGCGAGGCCGCCACGTGCACCACGGGGTTTTGCCGGATGAAGCCGGCCGCGGGTTCGTTGATGTTGTCGTAGCGGCACTGAAAGCCCGATGCGGCGGTCAGGCCGGCGGCCTTCACGCGCGCCACCAGCTCGCGCCCCAGGTCCAGGTCCAGCGCGAGGGGCTTTTCCACAAAGAAGGGGATGCCGCGGCGAATCGTTTCCATCTCGATGACGCCGTGGCAGGTGGGCGGCACGCAGATGAACACCATGTCCGGCTGCACCTCGTCGTACATGCGCACAAAATCGCTGTACGCCTTCCCGCTGCCCGCTTCGCGCGCGAAACCCTCCGCCCGCTCGATGAGCAGATCGCATAGCCCGGCGATCTGAATGTCCTGAAACTGCACGAAATGCTTCAGATGGTAGGAGCCGATGCCGCCGCAGCCGATGAGAGCCAGCTTCTTCATGGGAACATCTCCTTATGTCGTGATGCGCATGAGATCGGATACACAAGCGCAAAACGCGGGGCGCCTGCCGCGGCGGCCCGCGTTATGAGCCCGTATCCCTTAGTGCTCGCTTCCCTGCAGCTCGATGATCAGGGACACCTCGGCGCGGGCCAGATCCAGCTGCCGGGCAATGGCCGCCACATCCTGCCCCTGCCGGTGCAGGGCAAGCACGCGCTGCGCCTTGGCCGTACGGCCGGAGACGGGCCGGTCCTGCGCGGCCGAGGACATGACCTGCCAGTTCGGCTGGGAGATGCGCGGCTCGGAGGCGGGCTCCGCAGGCGAGAGACCTTGCGCGCGGGCCACGCCGGAGGTTTGCGCGGCGGCGGCATGCGGCCGCCCCTGAAAAGCGCGCTCCCCCGCGCCCGCCCGCTCTCCCGCGCTTACGCGTTCCGCGGCGGGCACGCGGGATACCGGCTCCAGCCGCGGAACGCGCGATACGGCCGGCGAGGCAAAAGCAGGCTGCGCCGGCCCCGAACGCGCCGCGGGGCGGCCGGCCGGGGCGTCGAAGATGGCCTCCAGCGCTTCCTCCCGGCGCGTGCGGGGCGGCGGGGGCGGAGGCGCGTCGTCCGCCGCGCCGCTCACCCGCTCCACGCGCGTGGGCGCGGGCGCGTCGGGCCCCATGCCCGCCCGCGCCTTGCGGGCAGG
>JAVBLU010000054.1:0-19291 GCA_031553225.1 Eubacteriales bacterium | reverse complement strand
CTCCACATGTCGCAGCTTTGAGCCGCGGGGGGGGTTTTACACCCAAAATACAACTGGGGGGTGTCGCCCGGGGTTGGGGGCCCGCCACGCCCGCATGAAGACGTACGCGGTTCCTTGAGCTTGCCTCTACTTCGCGAAGTCCGTCACGCGTGTCTCACGGATGACGTTCACCTTGATCTGACCGGGATACTCCATGTCCTTCTCGATGCGCTTAACGATCTCGCGCGCCAGCAACACCATAGCGGCGTCGTCGATGGCGTCCGGCTTGACGATGATGCGCACCTCGCGCCCGGCCTGAATGGCGAAGGACTTCTCCACGCCGTCGAAGGAGTTGGCGATCTCCTCCAGCTTGGTGAGGCGCTTTATGTAGTTCTCCAGCGTCTCGCGGCGCGCGCCCGGCCTTGCGCCGGAGATAGCGTCCGCCGCCTGGATGAGCACGGCCTCGATGGTCTGCGGTTCGATGTCGTTGTGGTGCGCGCCCACGCAGTGGATAACCTCGGAGGATTCGCGGTACTTTTTCAGCAGGTCCACGCCGATGGAGACGTGCGTGCCTTCCACCTCGTGGTCGATGGACTTGCCGATATCGTGCAAAAGGCCCGCGCGCTTGCACAGCGTAATGTCCGCACCCACCTCGGCGGCCATCAGGCCGGCCAGATGCGACACCTCCACGGAGTGCTTGAGGACGTTCTGGCCGTAGGAGGTGCGGTATTTCATGCGGCCCAGCAGCCGGGACAGCTCGTGGTGGATGCCGTGCAGGTTCGTTTCGAACACCGCCTGCTCGCCCGCCTCGCGGATCTGGTTTTCGATCTCCTTGCGGGATTTCTCCACCACTTCCTCGATGCGCGCGGGGTGAATGCGGCCGTCCGCCACCAGCTTCTCCAGCGACATGCGGGCCACTTCCCGGCGGATCGGATCAAACCCGGACAAAATGACCGCCTCGGGCGTGTCGTCGATGATCAGGTCGATGCCCGTCGCGGTCTCCAGCGCGCGAATGTTGCGGCCCTCGCGGCCAATGATGCGCCCTTTCAGCTCGTCGGAAGGCAGGGGCACGACGGACACTGTGGTCTCGGCCGAGTGATCGGCAGCGCAGCGCTGGATGGCCAGAGTGATGATGTTGCGGGCTTTCTTGTCGCCTTCCTCGCGCGCGCGCTGCTCGATGTCGCGCACGAGCAGCCCCGCGTCGTGGTGCGCGTCCTTTTCGATGGTGGCGATGACCATCTGCTTGGCTTCCTCGGCGGTCATGCCGCCGATGCGCTCCAGTTCCTCCTGCTGCTTTTGCACAAGCAGGTCGATCTGGGCCTCCTTATGGGACAGTTCCGCCTGCTTGCGGTTGAACTGCTCGTCGCGCGCTTCCAGCTGTTCCAGTTTCTTATCCAGCGATTCCTCGCGCTGCAAAACGCGGCGTTCGGTGCGCTGTATCTCGGTGCGGCGGTCGCGGATCTCCTTGTCCACCTCGGCGCGCAGCTTGATGGCCTCTTCCTTGGCCTCCAGCAACACTTCCTTACGCAGCGCCTCGGCCCCTTGCTTGGCCTCCTCGCTCATGCGTGCGATCTGATCCTCCGCCTGGCCCATGCGCTTTTCAAAGATGTTCTTGCGATAATAGTAGCCGACAAATCCACCGCCGCCCAGGGCGAGCAACGCCGTAACCGCATAACTGATCGCGGTCAATACTCCGTTCATTTGGCCCATGTCACCTCCACATATCCTGTAAAAGCCGTCCTGCTTGCAGACAAAGAGCATCGGCTTGCTCGTCAGGACCGCACGCCGCGCGCGCGCATCAAATCCCGTAAGCACCCGATGCAGCAAAAATATGCAGTTCCACGCGAAGCTTCGCCCATGCAAAACCCCATGCGCAGCATATCGCCTCCGAAAAGGGAGGATTCTTCTTCTGCTAACCGGGACAGCCCGGAACCTTAAAGCGTGAACGGTGTACCTATCCACGCTACAAGTTCACGACAATTCTAATATCATCGGTCGATATTTGTCAAGCTATACGACAAACAAAATCCACAAAAACCGACCGTACGGCGTATTTTTGCCACTCATGACGAGAGGACATCCGTTTTCTCGTGCTGAACACACAAGAAGCCGGGCGGCTAGAAGATGACCTCGCGCACAGCAGCCGCCTTATCGGCCAGTGCGGCCTTCTCCTGCGCCGAGAGTTTGTTCACTTTTCCGCCCTGGTTTTCTATGATGCGCAGCGCCATACGAAGCATGCGCACGTCGCCCGGCGGCACGGCCAGCGTAACGCCCTCCTGACAGAGCGTATCGTTGAGGGCAAGCCGGGCCAGTTCCTCGTCGTCGTAGATCGGGCGGTACCAGCACTTGGGATAAGCGCGTTCCTCGCCCTCCAGCCACTTGCGGTGCGCCAGCGCCTTGATGGCGATAACGCCCAGGTTCTGCCGCCCGCACATGGAAAGCGCGGACACGCCGCCCTCCTTCTGCGCGCGGTAGGCGAAGTTCACTGGAAAGAGCATGGTGGCGAATTCGCCGCTGAGCGCGGCGATCTCAAGCGCCGCCCGGTCCTGGTGGCAGGTAAAGCCGATGTTGCGCGCTATGCCGCTTCGCTTGGCTGCCAGCAGCACCTCCATGGCTCCGCCGGGAGAAAAAACCGTGCGGATGTCCTCCGGCTTGTCCAGCCCGTGCAGCTGGTAGTTGTCGAAGTAATCGGTCCGCAGCGCGCGAAGGGATTCCTCAAGCTCGGCCTGCGCCTCGGCCGCGGTGCGCCTGCTCGTTTTGCAGGCCAGGTACACGCTCTTGCGGTGCGGCTGCAGCGCCGGGCCCAGAATGTACTGCGCGCGCCCGTAAGTGGGCGCCACGTCGAAATAGTTGACTCCGCGCGCAACCGCCTCGGCCACCACCTCCGCGGCCTCGTCCTGCGCCATTTGATCCACAACGATGCCGCCGAAGGCGATAACGCCCACGCGGTAGCCCGTCTTGCCCAGCGTTCTTTGTTCCATAGTGCCGCCCCCCGCCGTTCCCGGTGTTTTGCAGCTATTATACCACGGCCCGCCGGCCGTGAACCAGTAGCGTCAGCCTTTGATCGCGCCGATCATGACGCCCTTAACGAAATACTTCTGCAGAAAGGGGTACAAAACGAGCATCGGGATGAGCGACACCATGATGGCCGCGTACTGCACCGACCGCGCCAGGTCCACGTTGTCCAGCGAGGCTTCAGGGACGTATTCCTTGGTTTGAAACTGCAGCACGATCTCGCGCAGGATGAGCTGCAGGGGCCGAAGGTTGGACTCGCGTATGTACAGCATGGCCCCAAAGAAGGCGTTCCAGTGCCCCACGGCGTAGAACAGGGCGATAACGGCGATCATGGCCTGGGAGAGCGGCAAAAAGATGCGGGTGAACACGGTGAAGTCGCCCCCGCCGTCGAGCTTCACGGATTCCTCCAGCGAAGCGGGGATTGTTTCAAAAAATGTGCGCGCCACGATCACGTTGTACGCGCCGATCGCACCGGGCAGGATGAGCGCCCACAGCGAGTTGATCAGCCCCAGCTCCTGTACGACCATGAACGAGGGGATCATGCCCCCGGAAAAAAACATGGTGAAGGCGATAAAGAACATGAACCGGTTGCGGTAGGCAAACCATGAGCGCGAGAGCGGAAAGGCCGTGATGAGCGTTAAGGTCACGTTAAGCAGCGTCCCCACGACGGTGATGAAGATGGTGTTGCGGTACCCAAGCCACAGCATGCTGTTCTTGGTCAGCTCCACATACGCTTTGATATTGAAGCCCACAGGCCACACCGTCACGCGGTTTTGCAGCACCGCCGCCGGATCGCTGATGGACACGCTGGCCACATACAGCACCGGATACAGGGTGAGCGCGGCAAACGCGGCCAAAAAGGCGATGATGAGGACGTCCACGGCGTTGTAGCGGTACAGCGCGCCCGTCTGGCGCTTCGCGGCTTCAGCCATGTTCTCGCCCCCCTAAAACAGGCCGCTGCCCACAACGCGCCGGGACAGCGCGTTGGTGAGCACCAGGCAAATGAAGTTGATGACGGAGTTGAAAAGGCCCACCGCCACGCCGAAACTGTAGTTGGATTCCAGCAGGCCGTTGCGGTACACGTAGGTCTGTATCACGTCGGCCGTCTCGTAGGTGGAGGAATTGTACATGAGGATGATCTTCTCGTAGCTGGCGTTGAGCATCTGCCCCACGCGCATGATGAGCAGCACGATGATGGTGGAGGAAATGCCCGGCAGGGTGATGTGCAGCATCTTCTGCAGGCGGTTCGCGCCGTCGATGGAGGCCGACTCGTACATCTCCTGGTCGATGCCGTCCATGGCGGCCAGATAGATGATGGAGCCCCACCCGACCTCCTGCCAGATGCCCGACCCGATGTAGAGCGTGCGGAACCACTTCGCCTCGTTGACGAACACCACCGGCCGGCCGCCCATCGCCACGATGACGCGGTTGACAACACCGTGCGCGGGCGAGAGCAGATCGAACAGGATGGCGACCACGACGACCAGGGAGATGAAGTGCGGCAGATACGTGATCGTTTGAACGGCGCGCTTGAAGCGCGGCGCGCGCACCTCGTTGAGCAGCAGCGCCAGCAGAATCGGGGCGGGAAAAAAGAAGGCGATGTTGTAGACGGACAGAAGGATGGAGTTGCGCAGCAGGCGCGTAAAGTACACCGAGGAAAAGAACCGCGTGAAATGCTTCAGCCCCACCCAGGGGCTGTTAAGAAACCCCAGGTACGGGCTGTAGTTTTGAAAGGCAATGACGATGCCCAGCATGGGCAGATACGCGAAGATGACGTAATAGATCACGGCGGGAAGCAGCATGAGCAGCAGCACCCGGTACCGCTTCACGTTTTGCGCGAGGGTTGGGCGCCGCACCCCTTCCTGCGGCGCGCCCTGTGGCATCGCTACAGACATATCCCGACCTCCCTGCCCAGCCGCTTAATAGCCGCTTTGGCGGCAGGCCTGCGTCTGGGGCTTTTGCGTATCCGCGCCGCCATACGGATGCAGGAAGCGCGGGAACGCCCGGTCGCATCCGGCGTTCCCGCGCCGATGGGCGCAAATTACTTTTTAATGAGCTGATAGGCCGCGTCGTATTCCTTCAAAAGCGTGTCGGACCCGATCGTCTTGCACCTGGCGACAAAGGCGTCCCAGTCCTTATCCAGGCTCAGCTCGCCGCGGATGAACTTGACCATGCTCTCCTGGAGGTGCAGGTTCAGGTCCGTCCAGATGGGCGTCAGATCGCTACGCTTGCCGCTGGGGATGGGCAGGCGGTTCATGTCGTACTTGGACACGCCGCTCATCAGCCCAAGCTCCTGCATCTTCGTCTTGTAGTTGCGGATCTCCGGCCCCAGCTGGCTGCCCTCAAAGCAGTACATGCGCTGGCAGGGCGTGTTGTACAGCGGGGAGATGAGCTCCAGCACGGCCACGTTGGGCACAAAGTCGGGGTTCTTCATGATCTTGTCGGTGTACTGGGGCACCTTGTCCACGTACGTGAAGGTGTCGTTCTCCCGGCCCATGTTGAACAGAAGCGCGCCCTCCGGCGAATGCAGGTAGTCCAGCGCCGCAACCAGACGGCCCGGATCCTTGCAGGCGGCGGTGACGGCAAAGCAGATATCGTAGTGAGCCAGCGGGCCGACGACGCCGAAGCCGCGCTCGCCGCCGGGGCCGGTGAAGGGGAGCATGGAGACCATGTTGAAGGCCGGTACGGTCTTGCTCACCTGCGTATTGTAGGTGGACATGCGGCCTTGGCCGATGAAGCAGGTGCCCACGGCGTTCGTGTTGATCTTGGCGACGAAGTTGGCGTCGTCCTTCACGGCGTCCAGCTCGGGATCCAGCAGCTTTTCCTCATAGAGCATGTGCACGTAGCGCAGCGTGTCGCGGAAGGCCTCCTGATAAGGCGCAAACTGCATCGTGCCGGTCTTGTCGGTATAATAATGGTAGGAGTTCACGCCGTACGACCATCCGAAGGGCTCGACAAACCCCCACAGGCCGAAATAGGAGGTGTAGGGGATGAGCGCCGCGCCGGGCTTAAGCTTGTCCTGTCCATCGCGCATGGCCTTGAGCACCGCGGTGAAGTCGTCCAGCTTTTCCGGCATGGCAAGGCCCAGGGCGTCCAGCCAGTCCTTTCGCACCATGAACATCTGATAGCTGGACAGGCGGAAGTCCTCGTCGATCTGCGGTACGCCAAAGATGCGTTTCTGGTCGTCCGACAGCGTCACGCGAATGTCCGGCGACTTGTCCATCGCCGCCTTGATGTGCGGCGCGTTTTTTTCAATCAGAGGGGCGATGTCAACCAGCGCGCCCTGGGCGCCATACTTGAGGGCACGCGCGTTGTCCATCTGCCAGAAGGCGTCCGGCAGCTGCTTGGAGGCCATCGCCAGATCGACCTGCTCGCCGTAGTTGCCGCTGACGTGGGTGAAGGTGAAGTTGCTGTTCGTCACCTTGCCCCATTCCTTGATGCCCGGGTTGTCGGCATAGTTCGTCGTCTTGGTCATCAGGGCGTTCACGGCGGCGTGGATGGTGAACGTGGCCGCTTGCGCGGCCGCCGGGGGCGCGGTCGGCGCCGGCGTAGCCGCTGCGGGCGCGGAGGTGGCCGCGGGTGCGGCCGTTGGGGCAGGGGCGGCCGCCGTCGCTGCGGGGGCGGCCGTCGCAGCGGGCGCCGCGCTGGGCGCGGGCGCGGCGGTGCACCCGGCCATCAGGATGGCGGTAACCAGCAAGCAAAGACAGAATCGTGCGGCCTTGGGCATGTGACTCCCTCCTGTGTTCTGTTTATGGCGCATGGACAGGGTGGTAAGAACCGTCAAAATTCCAATATCTATACTATCATCGTTAAAGACATAAGTCAATTGCCGTTTTCCATTCCCTGTACATTATGTTGTTTTTTGTGGCCACATGAGGTATCCTTGCGCTGTGCAAAACGGACGGATATGGGAGGGACTCCGGCATGGTCATGGACACGTTTTCCCTGCGCGGCAGGGTGGCTCTGGTGACGGGCTGCCGCCGCGGCCTGGGGCTCGCCATCGCACAGGCGCTTGCGGAGGCGGGCGCGGACGTATTCGGCGTTGCCACGGGCGACATGCAGGCATGCCGCGCGGCCGTCGAGGGCGCTGGGCGCGCCTTTGGCTGCCTGCAAGCCGACCTGGGCGACCCCGCTGCGCCCGAGGCGGCTGTGGCGGGATGTCTTGCGCGCTTTGGGGCGCTGCACATCCTGGTGAACAACGCGGGCATCACGCGGCGCGACGATGCGCTGTGTATGAGCGAAGCGGACTTTGACGCCGTTATGGACGTGAACCTGCGCGCAGTGTTTCTGCTGAGCCAGCGCGCCGCGCATCACATGAAGGATGCGGGCGGCGGCAAGATTCTGAACCTGGCCTCCATGCTGTCCTTCCAGGGCGGCATACGCTGCGTATCCTACACGGCCTCCAAAAGCGCCGTGCTGGGCATGACGCGCGCGCTGGCCAACGAGTGGGCGCGCTATGGCATCAACGTGAACGCCATCGCCCCCGGCTACATGGACACCGACCTGACCGCGGCAGTCCTTCAGGATCCGGCCCGCGCGCCGTCCCTCATGGACCGCATCCCCGCCGGGCGCTGGGGCGCGCCGCAGGATCTGGCCGGCGCGGCCGTTTTCCTCTGTTCCGACGCCGCCGCCTATGTCCACGGCTTCACCCTGGCCGTGGACGGCGGGTGGCTGGCACGATAACGCCGCCCCGGCAACCAAAAACGCCCTGTACGAAGGCCCCGCGGCGCTCAGCCGAGACCGCGGGGCCTTTGGGCGCTCTGCGGCGCGGCGCATCAAGCGAACGACAAGGCGGCAGCCGAACAGCCAAAGCAAAGCTGTCTGCAATTTGGCGATTCCGCACGGGTTTATGTGTCAACTTTGCAAAGATGTATGTTTACTTTGTGCATGCTGTGTGCTACAATCTGCTTGGGTGATGCTGGATGAAGGCTTTGCTTCACTATGGAGGACAGCGTTTTTCTGTGCAGGAAGTTCCCGATCCCGCGTTCGTACCCGGCAAGGTGCTTGTGCGCGTTGAGGCGTGCGGCGTCTGCGGCGGAGAGATCAGCGCCTACAAGGCGGGCGCAAACGCGCCCGAGGCTTCTTTTCCCGCCATTCCTGGCCACGAGATGGCCGGGGTTGTGCTGCGCTCCGATTGCGCCGCCCTGCCGGAGGGCACGCCCGTCGCCGTATCGCCCAACGCAGGGTGCGGGGTATGCGCGCACTGCCGCGGCGGCTACGCGCATCTGTGCCTTGGCCGCAGGCCGCGCACGCCGGACATCGGCGGCGGCTACGCGCAGATGGCGCTTGTGGAGCGGCACCAGTGCTATCCGATCCTCAGCGGTTTGCCCTTTGATATCGCCTCGCTCGCCGAGCCCCTGGCCTGCGTGCTGCATTCTGCGGCGCGCGTGCGCCTCGCGGTGGGCGAGCGCGTTCTTATTTTGGGCGGCGGCGCGGGCGCGCAGCTCTTTGTGGCTGTGGCGCGGTTGATGGGCGCCAGCTGCATTGTGCTGGCCGACGACAAGCCCGAACGCCTGGCGCTCGCACGGCTGATGGGCGCGGACGCCGTGCTGCCCGGCTACGACGCCTCCCCCGCGGATGCGGACATCCGCCTGATGGCCGGCGCGGACGTGGTGATCAACACGCGTTCCGCCCCGGAGTTTACCGGTAAAGCCGTCTCCTTCTGCGCTGCCGGAGGCCGGGTGCTCTGCTACGGCGTGGCCGGGCCCGCGCTGTATGCACAGGTACCTCCGCACGATTTATGGCGCAAGGAGATCTCCCTTGTGGGCAGCCGTTCCTTTGCAGGCGAGTTCGAGGCGGCGCTGCGGCTTTTGGAGGCCGGGCGTTTGGACGCGGCACGCATCGTGACGCGCCGCGTGCCTCTTGAGGGCGCGGCGGAGGCGCTGGCGACCCCGAGCGAAGCGATCAAGACGGTTATCCTGCCATGGTAGGTGTTCTTTCATGAGCGCGGATGTCATACTGCTTGGACTGGGCGTGATGGGCAAGGCCTGGCTGCAGGCCCTGTCTGCCGAACCACGCGCGCGCGTCGCCGCGTGCGTGGAGCCGCACCGGGAAACGCGCGAGGCGCTGATTGCGAGCGGTCGGCTGCCGCGCGAGCTGGTCTTCTCCTCCTTTGAGGAGACGGCGGACATCCGCGCGGACATGGCGCTGGTGGTGGTTCCCCCCGACGCGCACGAGGCGTGCTGCGTGCAGGCGGCGGAACGCGGGCTGCACATCCTGTGCGAAAAGCCCTTGGCCCCAACGCTGGAGGCCGCCCGGCGCATCGTCGCCGCCGCCGACCGGGCGGGCGTGATGATCAGCGTGGCGCAAAACCGGCGGCATTCCCCCTTTATTCACGGCCTGCGCAGCCTGGTCCGCACGGGCGAGTACGGCCCGCCCGGCCAGGTGTTCGTCACCTTCCGCCATATCTTCACGCGCGACAGCTTCCGCGAC
Source organism: Eubacteriales bacterium (assembly GCA_031553225.1). Taxonomy (GTDB): domain Bacteria; phylum Bacillota; class Clostridia; order Christensenellales; family UBA1750; genus JAVBLU01. The sequence goes on along the minus strand of JAVBLU010000054.1, from coordinate 9,865 downwards.
ACCATGCCCCATCCCCTGCTGGTTGATATGTCCAACCATCACTTCGATACGATCCGCTACGTGCTCGGCCAGGAGCCCGCAGGTGTTCAAGCCATCGAGTGGAATCCGCCCTGGAGCCGCTTCGCGGGCAACGGATCGGCCGTCGCGCTCTTCGACTACGAAAGCGGCTTGCGCGTGTGCTACCAGGGCACCTGGCACACGATCGACATCGCCCGCACGAGCAACGGCTGCACATGGCGCGTGGAATGCCCGGGCGGCGTCTACGTGTGCGAGGACGAGCGGCTGTACAAGGGCCCCTTGGGCGGAACGCTCGCACCCGCGGATCTGCCGGATATGCCCCTGTGCGGGCAGGCGTACCTGCTGGACGAGTTTTTAACGGCGATGCGGAACGGAAAAGCGCCGCAAACCAGCGGCCGCGACAACCTGGGCACGCTTTCCATGGTGTTTGGCGCGGTGCGTTCCGCCGAGGGCGGCGGGCGCGTTGCGCTCACATGAAAGGAGGAACCGGCATGAAGGATTTACGCGGCGTTTTCCCCGCGCTACTCACGCCTTTCAACGCTTCCGGATCGGTGGACGAGGGCGCGGTGCGCGCCCTGGTGGACCTGCTCATCGCCGAAGGCGCGAAGGGCTTTTATCTGACGGGCAGCACGGGCGAATGCCATCTGCTTACCCTGGAGGAGCGCACCGCGGTGGTGCGCGCGGCGACCAGGCAGATTGCCGGCCGGGCGGCGGTCATCGTACACGTGGGCACGCCCGGAACCGACCTGTCGGTCCGGCTTGGCCGGGAGGCCGTGGACGCGGGCGCGGACGCGCTCTCCGCTGTTCCCCCTTTCTACTATAAGTACGGTTTTTCCGAGATCGCCGCGCACTATGAGGCGATCATCAGCGCCACGGGCGCGCCCATGATCATCTACAACTTTCCGGCGCTTTCCGGGGTGAACTTCACCTTGGACAACATGCGCACGTTTGGACAAAACCCGCTCATCGTCGGCGTGAAGCACACCTCGCCCGACCTGTTCCAGCTGGAGCGCATCATGAAGACCGTGCCGCGCTTTACCCTGTACAACGGCCACGACGAGGTGTTCCTGGCCGGGCTGTCCATGGGTGCGCACGGCGCGATCGGCTCCACGTTCAACTTCATGCTGCCCCGCGCTCTGGCCGTGAAGAGCCTGTTCGAGCGGAACCTGATGCCGCAGGCCCTGGCCGAGCAGAAGGCGATCAACGACATCATCGACGCCGTGCTCGCGGCGGGCAACTTCCAGGCCACCAAGTACCTGGTGGGCAGAAAAGGCGTGCCCTGCGGCGGGTGCCGCTCGCCCTTCAAGCCCCTCTCCCCAGAGATGACAGCCGCTTTGGACCGCGTGTACGACGAATACCTGAAATAGGATACAGGGCAAAAGGAAAGGCGGTGGCGCAGCCTTGGACATGTCAAAGCTTTACACCCATCCCCGCAGCGTGAAGGACCGCGTATTCAACGCCTTCATAAGCCCCGGACGATTCACCAAGAACCCCGACGTCGTGCGCTTGCCGGGTGGACGCATGCTGCTTGTGTACAGCGATAACGACCAGCACTGGTCGCAGGAGACGCAGGTGCTCACCATCCTGAAGAGCGACGACGACGGCCGCACCTGGGAGCGCTTCAGCGTGGTGGACCAGGCAGACCTGCGCATCGGCCAGGAGCGCCTGGTGACCCCGCGGCTCAGCCTGCTTTCCGACGGGCGGCTGGCAGTGATCATCGACCACGACGACTACGGCCATTTCCACGAGGATCAAGCGCCGGGCAACTGGATCTACTGGAGCCACGACGGCGGCACCACGTGGTCAAAGCCCTGCGACTATGGCATCGGCGGGTTTGAGCCCGACCGCATTGTGGAGCTGCCGGACGGCACCTTAACCATCGTGTCGCACACCCTGCGGCGCGACTCGCAGGAGTTCGCCGTGATCCTTACCGTGTCCACGGACGGGGGCGATACCTGGACGCTTCGCGGCACGGTGGCGCACGACGGGTACTTCCGCTACTGCGAAGGCGCCATCGTACTCATGCCCGACGGCTCGCTCGCCTGCCTGATGCGCGAGAACCACTCCGCGGGCATCCCGTGTTTTGTTTCCTTCTCGCGCGACCAGGGCTACAACTGGTCCGAGCCGCAGCGCCTGCCCTTCGCACTGCACCGGCCGTACGGCAAGGCCCTTCCGGACGGGCGCGTACTGGTGAGCGGCCGCCACGTGAACGGCCCCCTGGGCACGTACGCATGGGTCGGCGATCTGCGCGCCGAAGCGGGCACCTGGCAGGTGGGCGGCCCGCGCACCTTCCACAACGCGTCCTTTGCCGGGGACGAGCTGCGCATCGTCAACGCGCCGGAACACGAGTGCATGTACATGCTCTTTCCGCCCCAAAACAGCCACAGCGAGGCATCGCTGCAGGCCGTGGTGCGCGTGAGCGGCGATCAGGCGCTCGCGCCCGTGGCCATGATGTCGCTGAGCAACCTGGACACGATCTCCGACGTGGGCGGGGTATGCTACATCGCGCCGGGCGGGGTGTCCTTTACCCCGGACATGAAGCGGCACTTTCAGGCCGTGGACATGACCGCCCCGCACGCGCTGCGCCTGACAAACGAACACGGGCTGCTCACGCTGAGCGTGGACGGCCGGGTGGCCCTGTCGGTATGCGTGTTTCAGCGCGACGTGACGGCCACATGCTTCTACGGCGGCAACCTGAAGGCCCGCACGCAGTTCGGCGGGTACGGCGCGTGCGGGGAGAGCTTCTGGACAAGCGTCGCCTACGACGTACGCAACCCCACGCACCCGGACGTTCACTGGCATTTTACCGCCGGCGACAAAACGCTGCCCGACCGCTACCAAAGGGAGCGGCTCATCCAGATTCACGCCAACGATTTTCACGAGGGGCATCGCCCGGATCACGGCTATTCCTCGCACCTGATGCTGCCCGACGGCCGAGTCTTCCTTGTGGACTACACGAATTTCGGCGATCCGCCGGGCAAGTCGCATCTGGCGGCCGTCTACCTCACGATGAAGGATTTGGAGATGGTTTGATGATTGGCCACGCCGAAATGCTCCGCCTGAAGCGTCTGAACACGCCCACGATCTACAACGGTTGGGAGGCGTACACGAAGCACGACCGGCTGGGCGGTTTTTTCAACGTGGAAGAGACCCGCGACTTTATGCCCCAGATGGGGCCCATGGTCGGCCGCGCCGTGACGGTGGTCATCAAGCCTACCGACAAAAAACACCAGGAGGAACACCCCGACATCTGGCGCGCGTACCGCGAGCACGTGGCCGGCCAGCCCGGGCCCAAAGTCATCGTCATCCAGGACCTGGACAAACCCTATGTGATCGGCAGCTTTTGGGGCGAGGTGAACAGCAACGCCCACCGCGCGCTCGGGTGTGTGGGCACCATCACGGACGGGGCCATACGCGACGTGGACGAGATGACGAACGCCGGCTTTAAGGCCCTGGCGCGCAGGCTGTGCGTGGCGCACGCCTACGTGGCGCCCATCCGCTGGGGCTGCGAGGTGGAGGTGTTCGGCACAAAGGTGAAGCCCGGGCAGCTTATTCACGCCGACAAGCACGGCTTTATGGTCATCCCGCAGGAGGATGAGGACGTTCTGGTGAACATGGCTCGATTTATGGACGACAACGAGATGTCCACGGTCATCCCAGCCTCGCGCGGGGCGAGCGGAATGCCCTACGGCGAGGTGATCGACCGCCTGAGCCGTGCGGGCGATCAGTTCGCCGACAACCTGCGCGCCCATGTGCCCAACGCAAAGGGCGAATGGTAGGAGGTGACACGCGGCGCACGCCGCTTACACGCAGCACCCTGTTCGCACGCAGCCACACAAGAAAAGGAGGATACCCATGCGTAAAAGGTCACTGGCTCTTGCTCTGATCGCGCTGATCGTCCTACCCCTCATGACGGCATGCAGCGGCTCTCCGGCGGCAACGACGGCGCCCGCGAACAACGCCCCGGCGCCCACGGCCTCGGCTCCCGTCAAGATCGTGGCGTTCTGCTACCCGCACGCCAGCTACCAACCCAGCGACCAGGACGTGCTCGACTACATCAAGAACAAAATTCAGGCCGAAACGAACGTGATCTGCGAGGTCATCATGGCCCCCATGGACGGCACCGAGGCGACGACCAAGCTGAATACCATGCTGGCCGCCAAGGAACAGGTGGACGTGCTGGCCGGCACGGCGTACCAGACGCTGCAGCGCAACGGCATGCTTCAGGACATCGGGCCTTCCCTTGAGAAGTACGGCCAGGACGCCGTCACGCAGTGGGGCCCGGGCGCCATGAAGAAGATGACCACGCCGGACGGCAAGGTGTGGGGCATCCCGCGCATGGACAACTTCGTCACCTACCCCGTATGGGTGCGCCAGGACTGGCTGGACAAGGCCGGCCTGAAGGTGCCCACGAGCATCGAAGAGCTTACCGCGGTGCTGGACGCCTTCAAGAAGGGCGATTACGCCGGCGGCGGGCAGACCATCCCCATGCTGCACAACTCGATCGGCGATCTGAACATGTGCCTGCTGGGCGCCTTTACACAGTACGGCCAGTCCGTATGGCCGGACGGCGACAAGGTGAAGCCCTACTACCTGCAGCCCGGCTTTAAGGACTACCTGACCCAGCTGAACGCCTGGTACAAGGCGGGGTATCTGGACAAGGAGGCCTTCTCCTGGAAGACGAACCAGGTGACGGACGCCATCAAGCAGAACCGCGCCGGTTCCACGGTCATCTGGTACTCCCGCGTGACCCTGAACGAAAAGACCCTAAAGGACACGGTCGCCCCGGACGCCAACTACGTCATCGCGCCCATCGTGGGCCCGGCCGGCAAGGCCGAGACCGTGGGCATGGTCTCCTCGCTGAGCACGAGTGGGTACCTGGTCACCGCGCAGTGCAAGAACCCCGACGCGGCGGTTAAGGTTATCAACTGGGGCTACGCCAAGCCGGAAAACCTGCCCACCAGCATCTACGGCGAGCAGGGCAAAGGCTGGAAGTGGGCCACTGACGGCAAGGACGGCGTGTTTGACATTCTGAAGGTGCAAAACGGCCATGAGTACTACGACCTGTACAAGGGCATTGCCACCGAGGCCGTCTACCGCGAAAACGCCAGCCCCAACCCCAAACACATCGAGTACATCAACGGCAAAGAAATATTGAACCTTGGCCGCGCCAAGTCCCCCTACGACATCAACGTCGCCTACAACGCCCAGGAGTGGAACGACAATACCCAGGCCTTCATGACGGACATCAACACCGTGCTGGATCAGTACCTGATGAAGTTCGTCACGGGCGAGACGCCCCTGACCGACTTTGACAAGTTCCTCTCCGACCTGGACAAGGCCGGGATGCAGAAGCTCATCGACGAGTACACCCGCCAGTACAACACGTATCTTGTGAAGTAAGCCGCGCTTTTCTGGGCCGGGATGGGGCGCGCCTGCAAGACGCCCCATCTCGGCGCCCTGTTCTCTTGTGCGAATCCCCATGCAAATCCCTGCAGAAGGGGGCCCGTTCATGAACATCAGCGCTCCTGTCACAACCCCCCCGCGCGACAAGAAGCACACGCTCCTGCGGGCAATGTACCGCCACAGGTTCTTCTACCTGCTCATAGCGCCGGGTTTTTTGTACTACATCATCTTCAAATACGTGCCCATGGCGGGCATCATCATCGCCTTCAAAGAAGTGCTGCCCTTTGACGGCATCCCCGAAATGCTCTCGGCAAAGTTCGTCGGGCTTAAGTTCTTCCGCGAGTTCACCGGCTCCATGTTCTTCTGGCGCATCTTCGGCAACTCGGCTCTCATCTCGCTGTACAACCTGCTGTTCGGCTTCCCCGCGCCCATCCTCTTCGCCGTGCTCATCAACGAAATCGCCAACCGGCCGTACAAGAAGATCGTACAGACGATTTCCTATATGCCGCACTTCCTGTCCATGATCATCGTGGCAGGCATCGTATTTAACGTGCTCTCCACCAACGGCGGTTTCGTCAACCGGATCTATCAGCTCCTTGGGGGGACGCCCACGTTCTTCCTGGGCCAAACAAGATATTTCCGCTCCATCCTTGTCTCCACGGCCATCTGGCAGGAGGTGGGCTGGGGCTCCATCGTGTACATCGCAGCCATTACGGGCATCGACCCGGAGCTTTACGAGGCCGCCACCATGGACGGCGCGGGGCGGTTCCGCAAGATCATCCACATCACGCTGCCGGGCATCTTGCCCATCGCCGTGCTCATGTTCATCATGGCCATGGGCCGCATCCTGGACGCGGGTTTTGAACGCGTGCTCATGCTGTACTCCCCCACCGTATACGACGTGGGCGACATCATCGACACCTACGTATACCGCGTGGGCGTCAACAACCTGCGCTACTCCTTCGCCACGGCCGTGGGGCTCTTCAAATCGGTCATCTCGCTGTTCATGGTCACCACGGTGAACCAGCTGGCCAAGAAGCTCGGCCAAGAGTCGCTGTGGTAGGGAGGGCGAACATGAAGAAAACATCCGCCGGAAACCTGATATTCAACGTTTTTTTGTATGCGTTCTTCACGCTCGTCACGCTGGCGTTCGTCATTCCCCTCTGGTCGGTCATCACGGTGTCCTTTATGAGCGAGACCGAGCGGCTGACGCGCGGCATGTTCGTGCTGTATCCCTTCCACATCGACCTGTCGGCCTACCGCTTCATTTTGGGTCGCAACTCGCAAATTTACTCGGCCTACCTGGTAACGCTGTACCGCGCGTCTTTCGGCACGTTCATCTCCATGCTCACCTCCGTGATGCTCGCCTACGGCCTGAGCAAAAAAACGCTGCCCTTCCGTTTTGGCCTCACGTTCGCCATCTACTTTACCACCATGTTCGGGGGCGGGCTCATCCCCACGTTTTTATGGGTGCGGGCGCTGGGGCTGTACAACAACCTGCTGGTGCTCGTGTTGCCGGGGCTTGTCAGCGCGTGGAACATGCTGCTGCTGCGCAACTTCTTTGCGCAGATCCCCGACGCGCTGGAGGAGGCCGCCTTCATCGACGGCGCGACGCCGGCACAGGTGCTCTTCCGCATCATGATCCCGCTGTCGCTGCCGGCCATTGCCACAGTGTCGCTGTTTTACTGCGTAGGGCACTGGAACGCCTGGTTCGACGGCATGCTCTACATCTCCAACCCGCGCATGGTTCCGCTGCAGAACGTGCTGCGCAACATCGTTCTGGCCGCCAACATCACCGACATGCAGGGGGTGAACGAGCTGCCGCCGCCGCTTGAGCCGGTGCGCAACGCCACGATCGTGGTGGCCATGCTGCCCATCATGATGGTGTATCTGGCCGCGCAGAAGTACTTCATCCGCGGCGTCATCGTGGGAGGGATCAAGGGATGAACGCTCTTACCCGCTATGCCGCCTGCGCAAGCCGCGCAGACGCCAAGGCCTGCTTTCTGGACGAGCTTGCCGCGCAGGGGAACCGCATCGAGCGCACGCGGCGCAAGATGCGTGACATCTACGCCTTCCGCACCCCCGACAGCCCGTATGTGGAGTGCCAGGTGACCGACGGCCCGCGCCTTGCGCCCTCCGCCTGGGCGGTTGCAGAGGAGGAGCGCGCCCTGGACGATGTGATGCGCTCGGCGCTGTGCGCCCTGTACGCTCATCCGCAGCTCGACGTGGTGCCCACGGCGGGGCTTGGTCCGGGCAACTCCGACATGATACCAAGCCTTTGGGGCCTCACCTTCGACGTAACGCGCGAAGGCGCGGTGATGAACCGGGACTACCTCTTCAGCGACACGTACGATCTTGCCGCCCGCGTTGGGAACATGCCGGAGGCGGACGTGGCGGCCAGCCCGCGCGTGCAAGGGTACGCGCGCCGGGCCGCGTGGCTTGCGGAAGAGTTTTCCGGCGCCGTGGAAGCGGTGTACCCGCAGATGCAGGGGCCGCTGACGAACGCCGCACGCACACTGCCCCAGGACGAGATGCTTGTGGCCTGCGCCATGGAGCCGCAGGCCGTGAAGCTGCTTGTGGAGAGGCAGACGCGCGCTGCGCTGGACATGATCGCCCTCATCCGCAAGGCCGCGGGCGGGGCAATGCGCGTGCGGCCCAGGGCGCGTTTCCATCAGCCGGAAGGGGTTGAGGGGCTGTTCGTGGACGACTACATCTCCGTCATCGGCCCGCGGCAGTACGACGACATCTGCCGGGGCTCGTGGCAGAGCATGGCGGACGCCTTTGGCGGCATCTTTTTTCACACCTGCGGCCCGGTCGCCCAGTCCATGGACATGATGGCCGGCCTGCCCGGCCTGCGCGGCTTTGAATTTGCCTTTGCGCGCGGCCAGCACAAGACCACTGCGGATGTGGAAGAGCTGCTCGCCTTCTGCCGCGGCAAACTCGTGGTGCATTCCTTCATGCTGCCCTTCGGCCAGCCCGTGGGCGACATGGAGCATTTTGACCGGACGTGGGCAGAGCGCATGTCGCAGGGCGGCGGGTTCGCCCTGCAATTTTCCGGCACGACGCAGGACGTGAACGGCTACTTTTCCTAAGGAGGACGCCCCATGCCATTGATGAAACAGCCCTTGTTCACGGCGGGCGAGGACGGGTACGCGCTGTACCGCAACCCGGGAATCGCCGTACTGGGCGACGGAACCGTCATCGCCTTCACCGAGGCCCGCCGGCCGCCCGACAACCCCAAGCTGGGCAGCGACTGGGCGGCTTCGGGCATCGCCTGCCGCGTGAGCCGCGACGGCGGGGCGACGTTTGAAGAGAAGCGCTGGATGGACAAAAGTGAGCAGGGCCCCACGCACAATCCAACGCCCGTGGCGGACACGCGCGAGCCGCACACGCTGCACTTTTTATATGGGAAAAACTACAGCCGGGTGTACTACGCCGTCACGCGCGACAGCGGCCGCACGTGGAGCCAGCCGCGCGACATCACGGATGCTTTTGAGCCCTTCCGCGGCGCGTACGACTGGAAGGTGGTCGCCACGGGCATCGGTCACGGCGCGATGCTCTCAAGCGGCCGCATCCTCGTGCCCGCGTGGCTGAGCCTGGGAACCATCGGCCACGGCCATCGCCCATCGCGCGTGGGCGCGGTGTACTCGGACGACGGCGGCGAGACGTGGCTGCCCGGCGGCCTGGTGCCCGACACGCTGAAAAACCCGAGCGAGACCCAGGCCGCGGAGCTTTCAGACGGCCGCGTGCTTCTCAACATCCGCAATGAAGAGAGCGCGCGCAGGCGCGCCTTTGCCTACTCCTGCGACGGCGGGCTCACCTTCAGCGCGCCGCTTTTGCATCCAACGCTTTGGGAACCCGTCTGCTGCGCCTCCTTCGTGCGCGTGCCGCAGGACGGCGGGTGCGGGCGGGCGGCGCTTGTGTTCGTCAACCCCGACAGCCAAAGCGAGTACGAGACGTCGGGCGTTTCCCTGCCCAGCGGCCTGTACAGCCGCCACCACCTAAGCGCCCGTCTCTCGCAGGACGACGGGGCAACCTGGCCGTGGAAGCGGGTGATCGAGGAGGGCGTGTCCGGATACTCCGACATCGCCGCACGCTCGGACGGCGCGCTGCTGTGCACTTACAACGAAGGAACAACCACCGGCCACCCCTTCGACAAGAAGCATGTGATGCTGGCCGTGTTTTTCCCGCAGTGGATCAAGGAGGGCGACAACGCATGACGGGCGCGGAATTACAAACCAAAATGCGTGCGGGCGACGTGCTGCATGGCTCGCTTATCACCTCCCCTTCTCCGCGTGTCGCGCAGGAGATCGGCAAAGCAGGGCTTCATTTCGTGTTCGTGGACACGGAGCACATCGCCCTCGACCGCGAAAAGCTCTCCTTCATGTGCCAGTGCTACGCCCTGCAGGGGCTGCCGGTCATCGTACGCAGTCCCGAACCC
>JAVBLU010000037.1:0-21152 GCA_031553225.1 Eubacteriales bacterium | reverse complement strand
GAAGGGCAGGCACCGCTTATAATACGCGTAGTACCAGCTGCAGCTCAAGCCACCGCGAGGTCATTTTTCCTTTAGGTGCATAACAGGGCCATGATCTTGCAGTTTTACGAGCATTTACGGAATAAGTACTCACTCAGTATGAAGCGAAGTCTCGACCGGCAAAACAAAATCCACGCGGCTCAATAGCCGCGGGGTTTTCGTTGGTGGAGGCGAGGGGAGTCGAACCCCTGTCCGAAACCCCGCAGATGGAAGCATCTCCGAGCGCAGCCCATCATTTAGGTTTCCCCTCGCCGCGCTCCGATGGGCAGGATCGCGGGTACGGTAGCTTCATTTTTTCCGTTCGGCCGCAAAGCTTAGGCCGCGCGGTTCCCTACGGTAATGACGCCCACGGCCGGGTCGTAGGCCCCCCGGTGCAGACGTCGCGCCTAATTAGGCAGCGAGAGCGAAATCGTTATTCGCAGTTATGATTGCCCCGCTTTTAACGCGGTTCGGGGCCGCGGCTCGCTTCTTCCACCCAAGGCGATCCCGTCGAAATCCAGATACGCCCCCAGGTCCATCTCTATTATACGTCAAAGCAGTGCTTTATGCAACGATGTGCGCTTCGTCCGGCAAAGAAAACCGGCAGCTGGTCAACCGCCGGTGGTGGTCACCAGGGAGAGCGGCGGTCGTCTGGGCGCTATGTTTCGTTGCGAATAGCCGCCAGCGCAGACAGCCGGGTTGCGCGGTGCGCCGGATACAGACCTGCCAGCACGGCCACGCCCACGGCGAAAGCCATGCCCACAAGCAGCAACCAAGGCGGGATGTAGGAGGAAAAACCCATGCTGGCCACCTGAGGTATCCGGTTTAAGAATTTGCTGCCCAGCAAGGAAATGCCAAGCCCGAGCAGCCCGCCAACCAGCCCCAAGCTGCCGGCCTCCATCAAAAACAGGAAGCGGATGTTGGACAGGCGGCAGCCGAGCACCTTCATCACGCCGATCTCGCGCGTACGCTCATAGATGGCCATGAGCATGGTGTTGGCAATCATGAGCGCTGCAACAAACATGGATACGCCGCCGATGGATCCGAGCACAAGCTGAATGATCTGCATCTGCTGCTCCATCTGCGCCAATCCCTCGGCGTTCGCCCAGCCCTCCAGGCCCATCTCCTCGCGAAACACCTTCATCAGGGCTTCCACGTTGCTGTAGTCGTCGGCGATCACCCACACGCGATTGTAGGAATCCGTGCGGATCTGGCTCTGCTTGAGAAGCTGTTTGTGGTTTTTTACGGCGATACTGCGCAGCGTGGCCACGTCGCAGTAGGCGTTGTACGCAAACTCGGACATCTCCGCGTGCGTCACACCAACGATGGAAACCCGGTAGGTTTTCGTTTTGGCCGGCGCGCCGGGGTTGTTTGCGTTGTAGTCGGTCACCTCGCCGGTGAGGCGCGCCTTGGTCCAATCGAAGTTTTTGGGCGGGCCGGCGCGCCAGTTCTGTTCGTTTCCCATGTTCTGTGAGTAGGTCGAACTCACAACCAGCTCCAGCTCGCGCGTGTCCTCGTTGAACATGCGGCCCTCGTCCACCTGATAGCCAAGCATCTGGAGCGCCTCGGCGGAGACGCCCTGCAGGCCCATGTAGGAGACGTAGCGGCCATAACGGATGCGCATGGGATAAAACTCAAAGATGGGCGCGACGAGCCTTACGTGTTCCATAGCGCCAATCTGCTTGAGCACCTTATCTGTCAGCTTGGGTGATTTGGAGTCAAATGAGCTGTAGTCGTTCAGGTTGATGAGATTCAACGAGCCCCACTGGCCGGCCTGCTGTATCATGGAGCGCTGCATGCCAAGGCCCAACGACACCATGAGCACGATGGAGAGCGTGCCGACGAGCACACCGATCATGGTGAGCATGGTGCGCAGCTTGCGCCGCCACAGATTGATGAGGCTTTGCAGAAAAAGGTCAGTCCAGCGCATTACGCCCCCTCCTCCTGCGCGCGGCGAGCACGAGGACGAGCGTGACACCTCCGCCCACCAGCACAATCAGCCCGGCCAGCACGCCGATGCGCCCCAGAAGCGGCAGGCTTCCTACGATGGGAAGGCCGGAGAGGAACGGAGCCGACGCGGATGCAGGCACGCCCTCCGGCATGGGTTGGCCGTCAGGGCCCACTGCGCCCGGCATGCCGCCCTTCAGCGGGTCCATCCCATCGCCGCCGATCGGGCCGTCCATAGAGATGGGCGCGTTGTAGGTGAGGGTGAAGGGCTTGCGCAGTTCGCTCTGTTCGCCCATCTCATCCTCGTAGGTGACCACGATGGCGCACTCCTGAGGCCCGGTAGGATACTCCAGCGTACCGTCAAGAGGAGCGGGATTGCCTTCCCCGTAAGGTGGAATCGTCTTACCGGGCATGATCACCCCGGGCATGGGGACTGCGCGAACGGCCGCCAAGCTCGTGGAGTCGGTCATAAGTAAAGCACCGCCGGATGAGGCGGTGACGCCCTCATCGCCGCCGCTGCTGCCAACGCCGGGGGTGAACTGCTCGCTGGCCGCGCCGCCGTAGGTGACCATCATATCGTACGTGCGCGATTCGCCCGGCCCCATGCTGCCCGCGAAGAACGTCTCGTCCGGGCGCAGCATGGGCCCTTCTACAGTGACTGACACGTTGAACAGCGTGGATTTGCCCATGTTGAACATGTTCATGTAGACGTTGAACATATCGCCGGGCATCAGCATCATGGGATCGACGCGCGGCTCGTCCAGAACGAGCTTGACGGGCTGTTTTACCGTAACGGTGAACTGCTCGTCGGAGGTAGCGGTAAGCAGCGTGTCGGCTTTGTACTCGTACTCCATCTTCACCTTGATTGGGTGCGGCTTCGGGGAGGCGTTGGGCTGGGCGAACATGTCCAGCTTCGTCTCGTAGGTGCCGTCCGCCTTGATGGACTTGATGTAAAAGGTGTTGGATCCGGAAACAGGCACGATGGCGTCGCCGCCGTCCAGCGTGCACTTGATGTTGGACACCGTGCGCTTCTCGGAGGTGTTGTGCAGCTGAATGTCCAGGGAGAACTGCGATCCGGCCACGATCTGGGAGGGGTCGGTTTTAAAGTTCTCCACGATGATTTTGGGCACGGACTGCGGTCCGGCGGGTTCGGGCGTTGGCTTGGGCGTGGGGGTGGGCGTGGCGCCGTTCCCCACGCGGAAATATAGATCCAGGGTCGTCTCGGCGGGCGTGTCAAACGCTGCGTTTTGATACAGATGCAGGAACCGCGCGTGGAAGGAGACCTTGTACTGGCCGTTGAGCGTATCGCTCTTCAGCTGCATGGGGAAGCGTATGTAGTCCACAGGCCGGCCGTCTATGGTGGTGGACTCCACGTCCATAAGCGTTTTCACCATGTTGCCGGAGGAAAGCTCAAAAGGCGTGGCGGCCGGGTCGCCAATCACCGGCCAAATCTCCAAAAAACCCAGGCCGCCCATGCGCGCGGGCACGCCCTTGTAGCGTAGCGGCACTACGATGACGACCTCGCCGGGCGCGGAATCCTCGGAGATGGGCATGGCATCGAGCACCAGATCGCTTGCGGCGGCCACGGGCATGGGCGGCGGCGTGGGCAGCGAAGTACCCGTGCTGGCGTGAGCCCCGACGGGCAACAGGGCGGCCGCCCCCACGGCGAGCATCAGACACGCAGCAAGCACGCGGGCGGCCAAAGGCGCATGTTTCATGAGTTCGTCTCCTCCAGCGTCATATCAGGCGCATCCATGTGATGCGGGGCTTGCGTCTGGTCCGTGTCGCTCTCGTCCATCTCATCAACGTGGGCGTTGATCTCAACGTTCGTCACAAGACCGTCCAGCAGGTGCACGGTCCGATCGCCCCAGCGCGCTAGTTCCGCGTCGTGCGTGACCATCACCAGCGTTTGGCGCTGCTGGCGCGATATGCGCCGGATGAGCGACATAATCTCGTGGGATGTGGCCGAATCCAGGTTCCCAGTCGGCTCGTCGGCGAAGATGATCTTTGGCCTAACGACCAGGGCGCGGGCGATGCCCACGCGCTGCTGCTGCCCGCCGGACATCTGCGTGGGCCGATGCTTCATGTGCTCCGAAAGGCCCATGCTCACGAGTATCTCGCGCGCGGCGGCGTTTCGTCGGCGTCGTCGCTCCCCGCGGTATACCAGGGGCATGGCCACGTTCTCCAGCGCCGTTAGCGAGGGAAAGAGGTTGAACGACTGGAAGATGAAGCCGATGTTCTCTAGCCGGAACCGCACAAGTCCCGCCTCGGACAGCCGCTCAATGTGCTTGCCCGCAATGATGATGGAGCCTTTGCTGGGCTTCTCCAGCCCGGCCATCATGTTGAGCAGCGTGGATTTACCCGAGCCGGAGCGGCCGACGATGCACACAAATTCGCCGGGGAAAATGTCCAGATCCACTCCGTTGAGCGCGGCGAGTTCGTTCTTGCCGATAGCGTACGTCTTTTTTACGCCGCGCAGGCTGATGATCGGCGCCGCTTCGGGCGGTCGGTCGTTCTCCCGGGATCTCTCCTGCACGCTTACACCTCATTCTGCACATACCTTAGGGGGATGCCCTTATATATAGACGCGTCCTTCCTGCAAAAGGTTGCCGAACCATTCGGAAGAAGCAATATTTTCGGCTTACTCCCGCACGCGCACTTCCTGCGTGGCCACCTTATCGCCGCAGCGCACGTAAACCGTGGTTTTGCCGGGCGCAAGCGCGGTCATCATCCCGTGTTGGTCGATGCTGACCACGCTCGGGTCTGCGGCGATGTAGCGCAACTCGTCGGTGGTATCGCGCGGCCGCACGGACGTATCGATGGCCATGCGCTCGCCCGTGCGGAGCTTGTAGGGGATGGAGGCGCGCAGGTAGGTGGCCTTCACGCGCGGCACAACGAAAACATGCGCCGACGCGGTGATTGCGCCGCCTGCGGCCGTGGCCGTCACCTCGGCCGATCCGGCTCCGAGCGCAATGAGTTGGCCGTTCTCATAGGCGACAACGCTTGGATCGGATACCGTGACGGCGAGGGGCAGCCGAACGCCGTCCGGGTCGGTCAGCGTGGGTGCGCAGGCGGTGCGCTGGCCCGTGCCGATGGTGTACGCGGCCCGCTCAAAAACGATGTTTGTTTCATGAGGCAGCACCTGCACCGTGGCGATGACCGAGGCGCGCACATCCCCCTCCGGAGAGATCGCATAGGCGGTGATCCTGGTTTTGCCGGGCAGGAACCCCCACACCCGCTTGTCCATGTGCCCGGCCACGCGGCCGTCCTCGGCCTGGTAGCGCAGCTCGCCGTCCGGCATGTTAAGCGCGGTCATAGGCGCGTTGTCGCCCGAGCGCAGCACCACGTGCGGCACACTCATCACAGGCAGGCTGGCGGCGCTGCGCACGTCGGGCTGCGCGGGGGCGGATGCGGGGGAGGCGGGCGCCGGCATGCCGCCGAGCTGCGGCTGCATGAGCGGCGTGGACACGGGCGCGGGCGCATCCTCCGCGCGTGCGGTGCGGGCGGCGGGCAACAGCAATGCGCATGCCAGCATGGCGCATAAAAGACGGGTCCAAGCGGATCGGGTCATCACTCTATCCCTCCTATAAAGGCTGTTTGGTATTCTACCATACCGGCTCCCCGTATTGCATTCGGGAATCGGTGGCGGCGGTGCTGCATAAACCCAGAAAGGCATAGATATGACAAAGATGTCATGTGACACCCTTGACACACGGTTGGTGCGGATGTATACTGGCATCGTCATGACAGCCTTGTCATATAAGCGTCGCACGCGACCGGCAACCTGGCGAACCCATATGCGTCGGCCATACGCCCGGGAGTGCGTTGTAAGCCGGGAAGGAGGCGGAGAGTTGCCCAAGCAGACCTTTGAGAACTTGCCGCAAGAGAAGCGCGACAAGCTGTTTGACGCCGCGGTGGTCGAATTTGCGCGCGTGCGCTTCTCCGAGGCGAGCATCAACCAGGTGGTGAAGGGCGCGGGCATCGCCCGCGGGTCATTCTACCAGTATTTTCACAGCAAGCAGGATCTGTTCGCCTACGTGCTTGCGCGCATCGCCCAGGAAAAGATGGACATGGTCACGCACCTGCCCCCGCCCGGCCCGGATGCGGATTTTGAGGAGGCGATGGCCTATATGATGCACAGCGCCATCGCATGGGCGCGCGAGCAGCCGCTATACAACCGGGTGGGGATGCTGATGATGTACGATGAGAGCGATTTCATCAAGCAGCTGCTGCAAACCGCCTTCGCTCCGCCCCGGGAGCCGGCCGACGGATTGCAGGCCGCGGCGCGGACGGGCATGGCCCATCTCCGCGGCCTGGTCGAGCGCGACAAGGCGCTTGGACGCATCCGCCCGGACGTGGACAGCCAGCTGGTTGTGGACGTGCTCACAAGCCTGATGGCGGCCCCGGGCACGATGGACCAGTATTATAAGGACGGCAGCGAAGAGACGGCGCTTTCGCGTCTGCACGCAATTTGCAAGCTGATCAAGGAGGGGATTGCCCATGCTGAGCGTTGAAGACCTGCGTTACAGCTATCCCAAGCAGTCGCAAGCGGCTGTGGACGGCGTGAGTTTCTCCATCGCCGAGGGGGAGGCCTTTGGGTTTCTGGGCCCGTCCGGCGCTGGGAAGTCCACCACGCAGAAGGTGCTCATCAAGCTCCTGTCGGACTACCAAGGCCGGATCGCATACCGCGGGAAGGACCTGAAGGGCTACGGATCTGAATTCTATGAGGAGATTGGGGTGTGTTTCGAGATGCCCATCTCCTTCTCCAAGCTCACCGCCATGGAGAACCTGGATTTTTTTCGCAGGCTGTACGCCAAATCTGTGGACCCTGCGCCCCTCATGAAGCGTATCGGGCTTTGGGAGGACCGCGACAAGCGTACGGGTGAGTACTCCAAGGGCATGAAGATCCGGCTCAATTTCGTGCGCGCGCTGCTGAACGCCCCCAAATTTCTCTTTTTGGACGAGCCGACAAACGGTCTGGACCCTGCGAACGCACGCATCATGAAGGACATGATCCTGGACTTTAAGAAGAGCGGCGGCACGGTGTTCCTTACCAGCCATATCATGGCGGATGTGGACGAGCTGTGCGACCGCGTGGCCTTCATCGCCCGGGGCAAGCTGGCGGAGATGGATACCCCGCGCAATCTCAAGCTCAAGTACGGCGCCAAGACCGTCACGGTGGAATACCGCGAAGGCGCAGACCTCAAGAGCGAGACCTTCCCGTTTGAGGCGCTGCGCGCGCCCGCGTTCCACACCCTGCTGCAAAGCAAGCAGATCGAGACGATTCACACCGGCGAAACAACGCTGGAAAAAATCTTCCTGCAGGTGATGGGGGTGTCGCTCCATGAAGCTTCGTAACCTGCTTGTGCTGCTGGCCGGCGATATGAAGCGATTGGCGCGCTACTACATGATTGCCGCAAACCTGGTTGTGCTGGTCATGTTCGCCATCGTCGCCCTGTTTTTGAAGGCGGAAGAGGTAGAGCCGTTTCTACCCGTCGTCCTGTGGATGGACGCGGTGGTGATGACCGTGCTGCTCGTCGGGGCGAGCATCTTTTACGAAATGAAGGAGCACACGGTCAACTCCATGCTCATGGCCCCCATCGGACAGGATGCGTATCTTTTGTCCAAAGTGCTCTCATCACTGTGCAACGCCCTTGTCACCCTGGTGTTCATGGGCGTGGTGCTGTTTCTCGCCAAAGGGATCAGCTTCCGCTATTTTGTCGCGCTCCCGGCGCTGGTGGTCGCCACGTCCTTTCACGCCGTGCTCGGCATCGGCCTTACATACGGAGCCAAGGGGTTCTCGGATATCATCATCCGGCTGATGCTCTACTTTGTGGTGTTCGGCCTGCCGCCCATGCTCGCCTCGTTCGGCGTGTTCTCCAGCACCGTGCAGAACGTGTTTTTGCTCCTGCCGCCTGGCATCAGCGGGCAACTCATCAAGGCGTGTATGGACAGCGTGCCCACCTGGCAGATCGTCGCGGGGTACATCTACCTGCCCGTTCTGGGCGCGCTCATCTATCTGTTGTTCGTGCGGCCGGGGTTCTCCCGCCGCATCGCGCAGGAAACGGGGGTGTGAGTCATGTTTGTTCGGCTCATGCGCTACGAAGCGGCGAACATCGTGCGCGAGCGGCTCACGCTGCTGATGCTCATCTGGCCCCCGCTGCTCGCGGTCATTTGCCGCTATCTGATCAACGAGGGCATTCTAGTGGGCGATGTGGCCGCCATGCTGGCCGCCATGCTCGTGATGATCGTGGGGTACGTGAACGGGGCCATGACGGCCTTTTCCCTGCTGGACGATCGCGACGACATGGTGTTCATCTCCATCGCCATCACCCCCGTGCCGCTCCCGGCCTACGTGCTGCTCAAGGTGGGCTTCGGCTACATCATCGCCGTGCTCAGCACAGTCGCCTCCATCGCCATCATCGGCGTGCCGGTTAACGCCATGCAGGCGGCGGCCATCGCCCTGGTGAGTGCGCTGCAGGTGCCCATCGCCTCGCTGCTCATCAACGCGCTGGCCAAGAACAAGGTGGAGGGCTTCGCGGTGATGAAGGGCGTCGGGTTCATCGTGCTCTTTCCGCTGGCGGCATGGTTCTTCACCAACTGGAAGGCCTGGCTGTTCTGCGTCGCCCCGGGCTATTGGCCGGTAAAAGCGTTGCAGGCGCTGTACAACGGCGCGGCGGACGTCTCCTTCGGCGTGTATATGACGGCCGGCGCGACGGCCTGCGCGCTGCTTGCCGCGGGTATGTTCCACCTCTTCCTTCGCAAGACCGCTGTGTAGCCCAGGCAGCTGGCCAAACGGCAGGCCCCCGCAAAGAGCGTACGGCTCTCGCGGGGGCCTTCTTGGCTGAGGCCGTCAATGCGCGGCGCTACCAGTTAAGCAGAGCCTGGTCGATGGCCGCCAACTCGCCCGCTTCCAGGGCCGGGGCGTTCACCGCGCCCAGGTCGTCCAGAATTTGCTCGGGGCGGGAGGCGCCGATGATAGCCGAGGTGACGCGGCGGTCGCGCATCGCCCACTGCAGGGCCAGCTGCGCCAGGGTCTGACCGCGGGCGGCGGCGATATCGCTGAGCTTGCGCAGCTTCGTCACGCGCTCCGGCGTGATCTGTTCGGGTTTAAGGAAGGGCGAGCCGGAACCGGCACGCGAGTCGGCGGGGATGCCGTTTAGGTATCGCCCGGTAAGCAGGCCCTGCGCGAGCGGGGAATACACGATGCAGCCCATGCCCAAACCGTCCAGCGTGGACAGCAGCTCCGGCTCGATCCACCGGTCGAGCAGCGAGTAGCGCGGCTGATGGATGAGCGGGCGGATGTTCCAGGCGGCCAGCGCCTTGGCCATGGCGGCCGTCTGCTCGGGCTTGTAGCTGGAGATGCCCACATAGAGCGTCTTGCCTTGCCGTACCATGAGCGCCAGCGCCTCGGCCGTCTCCTCCACGGGCGTGTCCGGATCAGGGCGGTGGTGATAGAACAGATCCACGTACGAAAGGCCCATCGCCCGAAGGCTTGTGTCCAGCGAGGCGGTCAAGTATTTTTTGCTGCCGAAGTCCGCATACGGCCCCGCGCCGCAGCGGTAGCCGGCCTTGGTGGAGATGAACAGTTCGTCGCGGTAGGGCGCGAAGTCGCGCCGAAGGATGTCGCCAAAGGTTTCCTCGGCCGCGCGCGGGGGCGGACCGTAGTTGTTCGCCAGATCGAAATGGCAAATGCCGTGATCGAAGGCTGTGCGCATCATATTGAAGCAATTCTCGCGCGTGAAGCCGGCGCCGAAGTTGTTCCACAGCCCAAGCGACAGCTCAGGCAGCACGATACCGCTGCGCCCGCAGCGGCGATAGGCCATTTTTTCATAACGGGTTTCTTGCGCAGTGTACGGCATGGGGGCCTCCTGTTTTCTACAACTTCATCATGAATTGAAAGACGGCGTCGCTGGAGCCGGGATAGTTCTCGTGCGCGAAATCAGGATAGATGAGCACGTTCTTTTTGCTGGTGATCTTGTTGTACGCGGCGAACTGCGTGGAGGGCGGGCAGATCGTGTCCATCAGGCCCGTGCTCATGAGCACCTCGCCCTTGATGCGGGGCGCGAGATGCTGCGCGTCAATGTAGCCGAGTTTGCCGAACAGCTCGGTTTCCCGCTCGTGCTGCGGGTCAAATTGGCGGAAATAGGTGCCCAGTTCCTCGTAGGCGCCCTTGCACAGGTCCATGTCCCATACGCGCTTGTAGTCGCACAGGAAGGGACAGTTGGGCGCAGCGCGGGCGATGCGGGGCTCGAGCGAGGCGCAGGCAAGCGTCAGTCCGCCGCCCTGCGATCCGCCCATGGCGCCCACGCGGCCCTCGTCCACCTCGGGCATGTTCATCACGATGCCCGCCAGCTGGGCCGTGTCCAAAAAAATGGAGCGGAAGAGGAGCTTCTTCGGATCCGGGTCGGACAGGCCGCGGATGATCTGACCGCGCATCGTGGTGCCTTGTACGCCGCCTACGTCCTCGGATTTGCCGCCCTGGCCGCGCGCGTCCAGCGCCGCCACCGAGAAACCCGCCGCCACGAAGCACAGCTTGCTGTGCCAGTCGCCCGCGTTTCCCGTGTAGCCGTGGAACTGCACGACGGCCGGATGCTTGCCGCGGGCGTTCTTGGGCCGCAGATACATGGCGTATACGCGCGCGCCGCCAACGCCGGTAAACCAAAGGTCGAAGCATTCGGCGAAATCCGTTTGAAACGCGGACGGGACCAGCTCGACGTTTGCATCCATCGCCTTCATTTCGGCCAGCGATTGCGCCCAGTAGGCGTCGTGGTCCGCGGGACGGGGGTTTACGCCCGTGTAAGCGTAGAGCTCTTTTAAGGGCTTGTCCACCAGTGGCATGGTCATCGGCTCCCTTCTTGCCGCACGCGGCTTTCCCACAGTATACCATAGCACTTGCCGCCCTGTCAGCCTTGTGCTACAATCCGTGTGCGGCGCAATGCCGCAAAAGGGGCGATAAAACCATGGTTCGTCACGTCGTATTGTTCAAGCTGAAGACGCCTACGCCCGAGGTGATCACCCGTACGATCGCCACGCTATCCTCGCTCCGGGGAAAAATACCAGGGCTTCTGGAGGTGGAGGTCGGGCAGGACTTTCTGCATTCCCAGCGCTCCTTTGACGTGGCTCTGCTCACCGTATTCGACTCGCGCGCCTCGCTTGAGGCCTATCAGACACATCCGGCGCACGTGCCCGTGCGCGAATACATGCACGAGGTGCGTTCCGACTCCGTGTCGCTGGATTATGACATGTAGCCCCGCCCTGCCTGGGCGCAGCAAAATCGCGTTCATGGGTTTCCGCGTTCACTCGTGCGCATGCTCACATCCCCAAATGCCCGAACGGGCATTTGGGGTTTGCTGTTCTCTTAAGAAAGGAACCGCCGGAGGGCGTACTTCTTTCGCATCCCCCGCCTAATGCGCCCGCTGCCCGATCTGCGGGGACATGTGGTAGAACACCACGGCCTGCTGCTCGTCCTTGGGCGACAGGTTCGTCAGGCGCGTGTCCTCCAGCATCATGCCCCGGCGGATGGAAAAAGGTCCGTAGCGGCGGCGGATACCGTCCACGGCGCGCTCGATGGACTCGCGCTTCTCGCGCAGGATGTCCTCCGGCATAAAGGAGAGCTGCACGTGGGTTTCCGCGGGCAGAAGATCGGCGCAGCGAACCCCCAGCGCGCGCACAGGCGCATCCTTGCCGATTGCGTAATTGGCCCGAAACAGCCCCATGGCCGTATCGCAGATTTCCGCGGCCAGCTGCGTGGGGCGGCGGAGGCGCAGCTGCCGCTCGAAGGAGGAGAGTCCCTTGTCGCGCACCCAAAGCTGCACGGTGCGGCCGCGCACGCCCTGCGCGCGCATGCGCTCGGCCACGCTCTCGGACAGAAGCATCACGGTCATGAGCACGTCCTGCTCGCAGACGAGGTCACGCGGAGTGGTGGTGGAGTTGCCGATGGACTTGCCCGCCCCGTCGTCGTGTACGGCCGGGCGCACGGGGGAATCGTCCTGTCCGCGCGCGAAGCGCCAGATGAGCTCGCCGTTTTTGCCCAGAAGGCTGGTGATCACCGGGAGCGGGCAGGCGGCCAGATCGCCGATCGTCATGATGCCGACGCGGTTCAAGCGGGATTGCGTGGCCGCTCCCACGTACAGCAGCTCGCCGACGGGCAGAGGGTATACCTTGCGGGCGTAGGTGTCGGGCGAGACGAGTGTGGTGGCGTCGGGTTTTTTCATGTCGCTGCCCAGCTTGGCCATAATCTTGTTGTCCGCCACGCCGATGGAGGCGGTGATGCCCAACTCGGTGCGCATGCGCGCGCGAATCTCGTCCGCCGCGCGCACGCCGCCCGCAAAGCCGTCGCCGCTTACGTCCAGCCAGCACTCGTCCAGGCCGAAGGATTCCACCCGGTCGGTAAAATTGCTGAAAATGTCGCGCACCAGATTGGAGAAGCGCAGATACAGCTTGAAGTTGGCCGGAAGAAGGATGAGGTCGCGGCACAGCTGTTTGGCCTCCCAAATGGGCTGCGCTGTTTTTACGCCCGCTTTTTTCGCCAACTCGGATTTGGCGAGAACGATGCCGTGCCGCGCATCCGGGTCGCCGCACACGGCGACCGCCCTGCCCTTCAATTCCGGATGGTAGCACATCTCGCACGAGGCGTAGAAGGCGTTGCAGTCCGCGTGCAGGATTGTGCGCGTCATGCGACGCCCTCCTCTCATCGACGGAACACTTATTCCTAAGAACTGTTGTTTGTATTAATTATACCGCACGGGTGTTTCCATTGCAAGAGGCAACTCGTACCAAGTTATGGCGAAAGAAGACGCCCCGACCGGATGGCGGGGCGTGCTCTTTCGGGAAGCGAGATTATATGCCGAGCTCCACGCCAAAGCGCATCAGCCATTCGTTGATCTGCCACAGGTACCCGTGTAACTGCGGCAGGCGCATGAGCTGCCCGAAGAAAGGCGCGGAGGGATTGGCGGGCGAGAGCGCGGCGTCTACGTCGATGAGCTGACGCAGCGGGGCGTCGCGGTTGTCCAGCGCGCGCGCGAGCAGCCCGCGCACGGCGTATTCGTAGGCGGGATCGGTGGTTTTGGGGAAGGGCGACTTGCGCCTTTGGCAAATCTCCGGCGGAAGAAGTTCCTTTGCGGCCAGCCGCAGAACGCCTTTGGGCGTGTTGCCCGCGTCCAGGATGCGCCATGGGAGGCTGTAGCACAGCTGCACGAGCTCTGTGTCCATAAAGGGCAGGCGCGCTTCGCTTCCGTAGAAAGCCGACATGCGGTCGGCCCGCTCCAAAAGATTTGCGCCAAAGGTGGACAGGCACACGTACTGAAGCCGCCGGCGGCGCTCCAGCGCGGGGTTTTCCTCCTCCACCTCCGCTTCGGCCAGCAGCGCTTCAAAACGCTCGCGCGCAAGCTCGGCAAGGTTCAGCTTGCCGCGCAGCTGCGGGTGAAGCAGCGTTTGACGCAGCGCCATCTCGGGCGACCAGGGAAAGGTGGGGAGCGTGTACAGCTCCGGGCGGTGGTACCAAGGATAGCCGCCAAAGATCTCGTCCGCGCCCTCGCCCAGCATCACGCAAGAGCCGCGTGCGGCACGGCACAGCAGCAGAAGGCTGGCGTCCACATCTGCCATGCCGGGCAGGCACCGGGCGCGCAGCGCGTCTGTGAGTGCGCGCGCAAGGCCGTTGGCAGTGGCGACCACCTGCCGGTGGTCCGTGTCCAGAAACGAGGCCATCTGCCGGACGTAAGGCCGGTCGTCCGACACGAGATAGTCGTCCGTGGCGGTGGGGGAGGCATAGTCGATGGAGTAGGTGCGCAGCCGCTCCCCAAGCGCTCGATAGTGCGGCGCTGCCAGCGCACACAGAAGCGAGGAGTCCAGGCCGCCGGACAGGAATGCCACGGGCAGACTTGGCGCGTGGGCGGCTACGGACTGCGTGAGCAACTCCAGCACCCGCTCGGCGGCGTCCCGCTCGGTTCCCTCAAAGCACGAGGGCTGCAGTTTCCAGTAGCGGCTGATGCGCTGACCATCCGCCTCCGTGCAGGTGAGCATGCATCCGGCAGGCACCTCCCGGATGCCCGTAAGAGGCGTCTCCCCGGGCATGCGCGCCGGGCCGAGGCCAAGCAGCTGCGCCACGCCCTCGCGCGAGAGGTGCCGGCGCACCCCCGGCGCGGTGAGCAGCGCGTCCAGCGAGGAGGCAAAGCGCGTACCGCGCGCGTCGGTGGTGTAGAAGAGAGGGCGCAGCCCGAGCGGATCGCGCACGAGCAGCAGCGCACGCTTTTCGCCGTCCCAAACGGCCGCGGAAAACGCGCCGCGCAGCTTTGCGCAAAACCCCGCGCCATGCTTCAGATATGCCGCAAGAACGCTCTGCGCGGGCGTGGCGGGTGCGTCCCAGCCATCGTCCAGCTCCCCCTGGTTCGTGATGAAGCCGTCGGCCGCGGCCACCACCCAGCGATCGTCCAGCTTCACCGTGGCCAGCTCGCCGCCGCCCTGCGCAAGCGCTATGCCCGGCAGCACAGCCTGGCCTTTCAGCGGGGCGCGCAGCTGCGCCGACATCATATGCATAAGCGCCACGCCGCGCTCCTCTCCGGCAACGCTGCCGTGCGCCCATCCAGCGATCGAGAACATGTTCTCGCCTCCTCATACCGCAACTGCCGCTTACCTCGCCGTTGTCACCGGCCGAGACAAGGCGGGATGATCCAATGGCGGATCTGTCGATACCCACAGGATAGCTTATGCGCGGGTGCGGAAAACGAAACCTTGAATCGAATAGGCGAATGTGCTAGAGTAACGCAGGAGATAAGCCCGCCCGCGGCTCTTAAGGGCGCTCATTTTCCGGTTCTCCGGGAGGTTTTTGTATGAACAAGCACGTCGAAACGATTACCCGCGCGGCGCTGATCGCGGCTGTCGTCTGCGTATCCACGTTTGCCCTGCGCGTGCCCGTGCCCAGCGTGTCCGGCGCCTATATCCACCCGGGGGATGCGTTTATTCTGCTCTCGGGCATGCTGCTTGGCCCGGCCGTGGGCGCGGCGGCGTGCGGCATTGGTTCGGCGCTGTCCGATCTGCTGGCCGGGTACACCGTGTACGCTCTGCCCACCTTGTTCATCAAAGCGGGCATGGGCACGCTCGCCGCGGTTTTGCTTGCCAGGCGCCGGACAGCGCTGTGGCTGCTGCTGCCCGAGGCGCTCATGGTGGCCGGTTACTTCCTATTTGAAGCGCTTGCGTTTGGCACTCCGGCGGCGTTTGCGTCCGTTCCCTTCAATTTGATTCAGGCCGCGGGCGGCGCGCTCATCGCCCTCGTCCTGCGGCCCGTGCTGAACAGAAGCCTGAAGGTGGTGAAGCAGACGCCATGACTTACGCTCTTTTGCCGCTGCCGCACGCCAACCGGCGTTACCAGGAAGCCACACGTACGCTGGCCCTGTCCGAGCTCGCCCTGATGGCGCCCCACGCGGGCGTTGACGCTTCCAGCCTGCGCTACGGCGAGGTGGGCGGGCTGCCGGTGCTGCTGTTCTGTGCGCCCGAGCTGAAAGCCGACGACAGGCTGCTCTTGCGCGCGCACTCCGCGGCGCAGGCGCTCTTTTTGGTGGAGGGAGAGACGTTGCGGCCGCTGATGGATGAGCGCCCCGCGTATCTGCCGGAGGGCATGGGCGGCATCCTCAAGTACAAGGGCAAGACGAACGAGCAGTTTTGCACGCTCCTGCTCAACGCGGCGGTGTTTTCCGGCGCGTTCGCCGCGCGGTGGCGCGAGCCGCTGCAGGTTTTGGACCCGCTTTGCGGCCGAGGAACGCTCCTGTATCAAGCGCTGGAGCGCGGCTATTGCCCCACCGGCGTCGAGATGGAGGGCAAGGAGCTGCACGAGGCGCGCTCCTTTGTGAAGAATTTTTTTGAGTATCACCGCTTTAAGCACGAGTCGGCTGAGGGCTCGCTTTCCGGCGGCACGCGGCGCGGCTCGCCCACGACCGCCTACACGCTCGCCCCAGACAAGGAGGCCTGGAAGGCCGGCGACACGCGCAGCCTGCGCTTTGTGCACGCCGATACAAAGCTTACGCCGCTCCTCTTCCGGCCGGAGAGTTTTCACGCCCTCGCCGCCGACCTGCCTTACGGCGTGCAGCATGCGGGCGCGGGCGACCCTTCTGCGGCGCATCTGCTGCGCGACGCGCTGCCCGGCTGGGCTACAGCGCTGAAAAAGGGCGGCGCCATGGCGCTATCCTTCAACAGCTATACGCTCCCCTTCGAGCAGGCCGTGCAAATCGCCACGCACGCGGGGCTCACGCCTTCCGGCCACGCCGAGGAAGCCTTCTCGCACTGGGTGGAGCAGGCCATTCGCCGCAACGTGCTCATCTGCATCAAGGGATAGGGGGGAAGCCATATGACCCACATCGACGCCCTGCTAGCCCGCGCCGGTGCGCTCGGGCACCTGCGCGCCGACCTCTGCGCAGCCGCGGACATCTGGGAGGAAGCTCTTCGGGGCGGGAAGCTGTTGCTGTGCGGTAACGGCGGAAGCTATGCCGATTGCGAGCACATCGCCGGCGAGCTGCTGAAGGGGTTTCTTCTTGCGCGGCCGCTGTCTTCACAGCAGCGTGCGGCGCTGGAGTGCGCGGGCGGCACGGCGGATCTTGCGGACAAACTCCAGGGCGGCCTTCCGGCGGTGGTGCTCGGCAGCCAGGGCGCGATCACCTCGGCCGCGGTGAACGACCTGGGCGGCGCATACGCCTTCGCCCAGCAGGCGTGGGCGCTCGGGCGGCCGGGCGACGCCCTGGTGGCCATTAGCACGAGCGGAAATGCGCAGAACGTGCGCTATGCCGCCATCGCCGCGCGCGCACGCGGCATGAAAGTGGTGGGTATGACCGGGGAGACGGGCGGCGCGCTGCTGGCCCTGTGTGACGTGTGCCTGCGCGCACCCGACCGGGAGACGTACCTGGTGCAGGAGCACCACATCATGATGTACCACGCGCTGTGCGCGCAGGTGGAGGCGGACTTTTTCGGCAAGGAGGGGTAGGCATGCTGCTGGGGCTGGACATTGGCGGCACAAAGCTGGCGGCGCATGCGGGGCGCGAACAAGACGGCGAGCTGTGCATCCTGCGTTCCGCACAGTGCCCAACGCCCCGCGGGCCGCAGGAAGGGCTTGCGGCGCTGGAGCGTTTGGCGCGCGAGGCGCTGGACGGCGAAACGCCGCGCCTTGCGGGCATCTCCTGCGGCGGGCCTCTGGACGAGGCGCGCGGGGTGGTGTTGTCCCCGCCCAACTTGCCCGGTTGGGACGAGGTACCCGTCTGCTCCTGGGCGTCCCGCTTTTTTTCCTGCCCGGCTGCCCTGCGCAACGACGCCAATGCCTGCGCGCTGGCGGAGTGGCGCTTTGGGGCCGGACGCGGCACGCGGCACATGATCTTCCTCACCTTTGGCACGGGCATGGGCGCGGGGCTTGTTCTGAACGGAGCGTTGTACTCGGGCGCGAACGGCAACGCGGGCGAGGTGGGGCACGCGCGCCTGTCCGAGTTCGGGCCGGTGGGGTACGGCAAGGCGGGTTCATTCGAGGGGTACTGCTCCGGCGGGGGCATCGCCCAGCTCGGTCGCGCTTATGCTTTGGAGCAGATGCAGCAGGGTCAGCCGCCTTCCTATGCGCAGGGCGGCCTTGAGGCGGTCACCGCGCTGTCCCTCGCGCGCGCGGCCCGCGAGGGCGACCAGGTCGCGCTTTCGGTTTGGAAAACCGTGGGCGATAAGCTCGGCCGCGCCCTGGCGCTTATGGTGGATATGCTCAACCCCGAACGCATTGTGCTCGGTTCCATCTACGAGCGCTCCGGCGCGCTCATGCGGGACGCCATGCTGGCGGCGCTTGCCCGCGAAGCGCTGCCCGCCGCTTTGGCCGCGTGCGACATACGCCCCGCGCAGCTCGGCGAGCGCATCGGTGCATACGCCGCCCTGTGCGCGGCGCTGGAGGCGCAGGGGTAGACGGGTCATCCAACCACCGCCAAGGCAAGGCCGCCTCCAAGGAAAATGCCGCCCTCCAACGCGCAGGAGGGCGGCATTGCGTTGTAGCCCGGCACCGATACCTTATTCCTTCATGTCCATCCTTAAGACGTCACAAAGTTGGGCGGCCGGATGATGTCTGCATTCATATTGCACAGTGGAACACAATCGGCGGGTGGTTGAACCGCCCGTAAGGCGCCTGAAAACTCATGAAGGTTCATGTATGCGGCCCTGGCAAGCGATCCCTGGGGGCAGAACTGGTAGCGGGTGTCGCCGGCGCCGCCGGGTGGTCCCTCATTTTGCACAGCGGTTGATGGCGCATTCTCCGGCCGGTCGGCGGCGCGAGGAAAACGGCGCTGAGGGCCACACCGGAGCGTCCGGCGACCAAACACAACCCTTCATCGCGCCAAGGCCCCGCGGCCGTGTACGCTGCGGGGCCTTGCGAAGCGATATATGCGGCGCGTTTGCGCGATGATGGGGACGCTATTTTTTGGTTACCTTTTCCGCGAGAGTATTGTCCACAAGCGGGGAATACGGGGCGCGTGTGTTCAGTTCGCCGGCTTCCTGCATGATGTCCTGCAGGCGCTCGAAGGCGTCCTTCTTCATAACGGGGGTATCCGTCCAGGCGTCAATATCGAGGTACCGCTGGGCCACGGCGGTGAGCACCTTCAGATCGCTCCCCTCAAAGGAAGGGGCGATGGCTTTGGCGATTTCCTCGGCGGAATGGCCGAGCACCCACTGCTGCCCCTTATACAGCGCGCGCAGGAATCGCTCGTAAAGGGCGGGATTCTTCTTAAGCTGGCTGGTGAGCGCCATATACGCGGTATACGGAACCTCGCCCGACTCTTCCCCCACGGACGCCACAATGAAGGCGTTTCCCTGGTTCTGCAGCTCGGTCGCGCCCGGTTCGAACAGCGTCACGTAATCGCCCGTGCCGCCCGCGAACGCGCCGCCCATCAGATTGTACTGCACGCCCGTGTCCATGTTCACGTCCACGTTCGGTGTCAGGCCGTGCGATTTCACCACATGCTCCAGCGTCATGTAGGGGATGCCGCCTTTGCGCCCGGCGAGCACGTGCTTGCCCTTCAGGCCCTCCCAGGTAAAGTTTGGTTCCGCTTGGCGGCCGAGCAGGAACGAGCCGTCCCGCTTGGTCACCTGGCCGATAATGGCCGCGTAGTCGGAGCGGCCTTCATTATAAACGTACACCGCGGCCTCCGGCCCGCAAAACGCCAGATCCGCCTGGCCGGCAAGCAGCGCCGTCATGGCTTTGTCAGCGCCGCCTGCGTTCGTCAGCTCAATGCTGAGCCCTTCCGCTTCAAAATACCCCAGATGGATGGCGGCGTATTGCGGCGCATAGAATACGGAATGCGTCACTTCATACAGTCGGACGGTCTCCTTGCCTGTTTTGCACCCGGGCAGTGCAAACGCAAGCAAGCATACAACGAGCAGGACGGTTGTGAGACGGACAAAACGACGCATGCGCATTCCTCCCATTGACCGCAGGCGCGGCATGCCTTATGCTATGCACGATGACACGTCCATGTTTGTAGGAATTGAGGGATGCTGCGTGAGGCCGAAATATGCGCTGTATATAGGGCTTGCCCTCATTGCCGTAGGCGCTTTATGGCTTTTGGACGAGGCGACTTTTATGCTGCCCGGCGTGGGCGCCATCGTGCTGGGTGCACTGGCGTTTTACTTGTTTCTGAAGCGCCGCTCCCTTTGGGCGCTGGGGATCTCCGCGCTGCTCATCTTTCCGATGGGCCTTGAGCCGCTGGGCATGCGGCTGCTGCAGCTGCCCGGGGTGCGCCTGAGCGCCGGGCTGCGGCTGGATACGCTCATGATCGGGCTTGGGTTTCTCTTCTTCTTTGCCTGTGGCCAGCCGCGGATCGGCCGCTGGGCGCTGTGGCTGGGCATCGGGTTTTGCGTGTTGGGCGCGCTGCACTTCATCATGCCGCTTGGCCGCTGGGTGCTGCCTGCTGCGGTGATCGCTGCGGGCGTCGCGCTCATCGCTCTGCACGCCTCGCGCGGAAGATGGGACCGCAGGGAGGACGAATGAAGAATTTCACTTGGAAAAAGGCCCTGCCCGTCGTCACCCTCGCGGCGTCGGTGCTCGTGCTTGCCTTCCTGCTTTTGTTTGACCAGGAGTTCAGGCAAATCGGGCCGGAGCTGCACCGCGTCTCCCTTTGGTGTCTGCCCGCGGCGCTTGCATGCATGGTGCTGATGTGGTCGTTTGAGGCGGGCATCCTGATGGTTGCCTGCCGCGATATCCCCGGACACGTAACCTATGGCCGCGCGTTCCGCCTGGCGCTCATTGGGCAGTATTATTCTGCGCTTACGCCGTTCTCCTCGGGCGGCCAGCCCATGCAGATTGCGTACATGCAGCGCTGGAAGGTGCCAACCGGAGCGGCTACCACCATGTTCCTGCTTAAATTCGTGTATTGGCAGGTGCTCATCACCCTGGCCGCGGGGATCGGGGTGTGGCGCTACTTTGCCATGCTGACGCAGAGCCCCGGCCTGCTCACGGCCGTAATGATCGGGCTATTTATCAGCGTCTGTGCGACGCTGGCTGGGATATTGCCGCTGCTGCGCATTTCCGTCGTCAAGCCCTTGGGCATGGGCGTGCGTTTCCTGGGGCGCATCCATGTGGTACGCGACCAGGAAAGGGCGATGGAAGGCGTGACGCAGTGGAGCGCCGACTTTGCAGAGGCGCGCCGGGAACTCCTGCGCAGGCCGCTGCGCCAGCTGGTTCTTTTGGTGCTAACGGCCGGACAGATGGTCGCTTTACTGGCCGTTACATACGTGCTGTACCGCGGGTTTGGTCTGAACGGTACGACGTTTGAGGGCGTGCTGCTCGTGCAGTGCATCCTTACCGTCGCCGTGGCCTTCGTGCCCCTGCCTGGCGCGGCCGGCGCCTCCGAGGGCGTGTTCTATCTGCTTTTTGCGACTCTCTTCCCGCGCGGTCTCATTCTGGCGGCCATGATTCTATGGAGATTCTGTACGTACTACTTGCATCTGGCCATTGGGCCGGTGGTGTTGCTGTCCGATCAGCTGGCCTCGCACCGCAGCTGATGTGAATGCGTATTCCCGCACGAAGAATAAATTGCGTTTTTTGCGAAATAGGTGTTGACAGTTGAGGGATGGTTTGATAATATAGCATCTGCCGCCCGAAACGAGGGGGCGCGAACCTTGAAAACGGCACAGCGCGAGAGCGCAAGAGAAGAAGCGAAAGACCAATGAGAGCGGAAAGATCA
>JAVBLU010000010.1:0-131702 GCA_031553225.1 Eubacteriales bacterium | reverse complement strand
AAACGCCACCCCATCGTCATCCACCGCACGTCTATCGGCTGCTACGAGCGCACGCTGGCCCTGCTCATCGAAAAATTCGCAGGGGCCATGCCCACGTGGCTCGCGCCCGAGCAGGTGCGCTTGCTGACCATTACCGACCGGGCGGAGTACTTCGCCGGGCAGGTGGCGGAGCGAATGCGCAGCGAAGGGCTGCGCGTGACGATTGACAACCGCAACGAGAAGATTGGATACAAGATCCGCGAAGCGCAGGTGGAGAAGATCCCCTACATGATCGTGCTGGGCGACAAAGAGGCCGAGGAAGGGCTGTTGGCAGTGCGTGCGCGCCGCGAAGGCGACCTGGGCGCTATGCTGCCCGAGACGTTCCTGCAGCGCATTCACAAAGAGATCAGCGAGCTTGCGCTACCCGAGTAACCGCCAGCACATAAACGCCGTAAAGGAGCGATATAAGTGAATCAAAAGCTACGCGTAGGCATCATCGGCGCAACCGGCATGGTTGGGCAGCGCTTCGTGCTCCTGCTCGCCGATCATCCCTGGTTTACCATCACCTCCCTGGCCGCCTCTTCCCGTTCGGCCGGCCAGACCTACGAAAAGGCCGTGGACGGCCGCTGGGCTATGGACGTGGCCATCCCTCAAAGCGTGCGCAACATGCCCGTAGCGGACGCCATGGACGTGGCCGGCGTGGCCGCGCAGGTGGACCTTGTGTTCTGCGCGGTGGATATGCCAAAGCCCGATACCCGCGCGCTGGAGGAGGCATACGCCAAGGCGGAGATCCCTGTGATCAGCAACAACTCCGCCTGCCGAAACCTTGCGGACGTGCCTATGATGGTGCCGGAGATCAACCCCGAGCACGCGGCCGTCATACAGGCGCAGCGCGCCCGTTTGGGCACCCGGCGTGGCTTCATCGCCGTCAAGCCCAACTGCTCCATCCAAAGCTATGTACCCGCGCTTCATCCGCTGCGCCACTTTGGCATATCCCAGGTGTTCGTCAGCACGTATCAGGCCATCTCCGGCGCCGGAAAGACCTTTGACAGTTGGCCGGAGATGATTGACAACGTCATCCCCTACATTGGCGGCGAGGAGGAGAAGTCCGAGCAGGAACCCCTCAAGCTGTGGGGCGGCGTGCAAGACGGGGCCATCGTCAACGCCACGGCGCCCGTCATCTCCGCGCAGTGCATCCGCGTGCCCGTCACGAACGGGCACCTGGCCACCGTAACGGTCAAGTTCGACAAGAAACCCTCCATCGAGGAGATGAAGGCCGCCTGGCTTGCCTTTGAAGGCGAGCCGCAGAAGCTGAACCTTCCCTCGGCGCCGAAGCCCTTCCTCAAGTACTTCGAGGAGGACAACCGCCCGCAGACGCTGCTCGACCGCGACTTTGAGCGCGGCATGGGCGTAACCGTCGGCCGCCTGCGTCCGGACTCCCTTCTTGACTACCGCTTTGTGTGCCTGTCGCACAACACGCTACGCGGTGCTGCCGGCGGGGCTGTGTTGACGGCCGAGCTGCTCGTAGCCAAGAAGTACATCTAGCAAACAGCATATCGCTAAGAGCGCGCCCGCGGTTCGTCCGCGGGCGCGCTCTTACAGACGGGGGGCGCGGGGCACGGCGATGCGCGGCACAACCGTCTTCGCCTGTTTACGGCAGGCGGAATACGCCCAGCCGGACGGCGTGCGAAAGCGCAACGGCGGGCAGCATTACTCCACGCCGCGCAGCCAATGGCCGCGCGTGTACCCTTCGCCGTGCAGCTGGGAGGCGGGGTCGCGCAGCGCGCGCAGGATGCGCGCGCATTCCTCCGGCGTCTCCTCGCGGAACACGGCGCGCAGGGAGGCCGCGCCCATGTCCGTCAGCTCGCCGATCTCGCGGTGGAGCGACAGGATGGGCGCGTTGAGCACCTGAACCGTGCAGCCGTCCTGCGCGTGCAGCGGCCAAAGCGGGAAGCGCTGCCGCAGATGCGAGGTAAGCCAAAGTCCGTGCGCCGCGCACCCGCCGCCCATGCGGTCGCAGCTCGCTCCGGCCGCGCGCGCCGGGCAGTGGCGCAGGTTCATCAGCGCTTCGCGGCCGTATACGCGCACATCGCAGGGAACGGCGGCAAGCAGCGGCGCGCTCTGTGCCCTGGAGAGCTCCGGGCTGAGCGTTACGCGCTCCGCGCCCAGGGAAATCCAGCTCCCGGCCGCGAACAGATTCATGCAGTGAAGTGAGGCATCCGCCATAAAAGGCAACGGAATCGCACCCACCTGGCCAATGTTCGCTGCGACGTATCCGCTGAAGCGCCCGCAGGCCGTCACCCACGCGCACACGCTCTTCAATGCGCCGGTGGACAGGCAGGGTGGCAGGTGCAGCCAAACGCCATCCGGCAGCCCCGCCGACGCGCGCTCCAGCGACTCCGGCCGAAAGTCCGCAGGGTGCCACAGCACGCGCTCCACCCCGGCGCGCGCGCATGTGCGCGCCTGCTCGGCCGTGGCGACCTGAGCAAACCACTGTGACGGGCGGGCGGTTTTATGTACAGAAAACACAGTATCCGGCATGGCCGGAAGAGATGCGGGTTCAAGAAACGGGCGGGCGGCCAGAATGCGGTGTTCAGCTAGCGCGTCAAGCGCGTCCCGGCGCAGGGCGTTCAGCTGCGCGGCGGACAGGTAGGCCTCCTCCTGCGTATGGAGGACAACCGATGAAATGCAAAAAGGCGTGCCCCCTGTGCGGCGCAGCTGTTTCTCCCAATCCTGCGCAGTTAGAGCGCGGCTGAGCGTGCGCTCAGCGCTCTGCCCGGACGTAGCGCGCGCGGAGCGTCCTTGCGCATCCTCCGCCAGAAGCTCGGCAGGCGCGCCGATGCGTACGGTAAGGGTGAGCCGCACGGGCGCGGCTGCGTGCTCCTCGCGCAGGTATGCGGCGATGGATGCGTCCTGCGCGGCGTCGGTTGTTCGGTACAGCGCCATGCCTGCCTTCACCTGCGCGGGTACGCGCAGATGAGCCCGGCCGGCCGGCGCGCTTTGCGTTACGCTGACGCCCCCACCCTCCCCCGCGCCCCGCGCCTCCAGCCCGTCGCCCGCTGTGAGCGGCGCGGTGAGCGTCGCCTGCGCCATGCCGCGCCCCACCGAGTCGATCCACCCGACCGGCAGGCCCTCGTGCCCGGGGCGCTCGGTGCTCAGAAACGCTTCGTCCTGCACGCTGCCCAGCAAATGCCCGGTGGTGAAGCCTCCGCGGTGAAAGGCGCGCTTTACGTCCTGTGCCGCCGCTTCCGCGTCGAAGGCGCGCCCTTCCAAAGCCTCGTCCAACGCCTGGCGGTACGCGCGCGTCACGGCGGCCACGTACTGCGGCCGCTTCATGCGGCCCTCGATCTTCAGCGCCGCCGCCCCGCTTTCCACAAGGGCAGCCATGTGGCCTAGCATGCACAAATCCTTGGGCGAGAGCAGATAAGCGCCCCGCCCGTTCATCTCATACATCTGGCGGCAGGGTTGCGCGCACCGGCCCCGGTTGCCGCTGCGGCCGCCCGCCATGCTCGACATGAGGCACTGGCCGGACTGCGCCACGCATAGCGCGCCGTGTGCGAACACCTCCACCTCCGGGCCGGCGGCCGCAATCTCGCGTGCCTGCGCAAGGCTGCACTCCCTGGCGAGCACCACCCGGCAGCAGCCCAGGCGCCGGGCCACCTGCGCGCCTTGCAGGCTGTGCACGGCCATCTGCGTGCTGGCGTGAAAGGGCATGTCAGGCAATAGTTGCCGTAAAACGGACAGAACGCCCACGTCCTGCACGATAATCGCGTCCACGCCCGCGCGCGCCGCGTCGGCGGCGACCTCACGGAGACGCGGCATTTCCTGGTCGTGCAGCAGGGTGTTCACCGCCAGATATATGCGCCGTCCGCGCACATGCGCGTAGCGCACCGCATCCTGCAGATCGTCCGGGCCGAAGTTGCCCGCCAATGCGCGCGCTGAGAAAGCGCTCGCGCCCAGGTACACCGCGTCCGCGCCGCATTGCACTGCCGCCTCCAGGGCCTGGCGGTTTCCGGCGGGCGATAGAATCTCCGGCACAGCGCTCCCTCCTTAACAACAAAAACGGCGCCCTTGCGAGCGCCGCAAAATCCGGGGATGGGCGGCTCAGGTGGCCTTGGGCTTGATGTCCTGAGCGGTGACGGGCGCGCGCCCGGACTTGAGCAGCGCGTTTTCCCGCTGCATCTGTACCTGGGCCTGCTGCGCGTCGTTGAGCTCCTTACGCACGCGTATCAGCTCGTCCTGCGCCTTGAGCAGCTCGTCCGCCACGTTGATGCAGGTGAGCACCGCCAACAGGTTGGCCGATACGCGCGACGCCGCGCTGATTTCCCCCATGCGCCGGTCGACATACAGAGCGACGCGGTGGATGTACTCCGCCGATTCGTTGGCGATGATGGGGTACTCGCGTCCCCCAATGTGGACAATCGTCCTGGTTTTGGCCACGCCGCTCAGCCTCCGTACTGATCTATTTCATCCTTTTTTCTCATTATACACAGCGGTATGATATCTGGCAACACAGGCCGCGCAAATCGCCGCAAAAAACGCCTTTCCGGACCCGTCGCCTGCGCACTCTTTATGGTGCCAAAGCAGCGTTTTTCCATGCTTGGAATTGACGCTTGTCCCGGGTTATGCTATATATGGGAGCGTTAGGGGGTGTTGGCCGTGCGGCATACGGGCGCGCAAATCGTGTGCGAATGTCTGCTGGAGCAGGGTGTACACACGCTCTTCGGTTACCCGGGCGGGGCCGTGCTGCCCTTGTTTGACGAATTGTACCGCCGCAGCGAACTGCGCCTGATTGTACCCGCGCATGAGCAGGGCGGCGCGCATATGGCCGATGGCTTCGCCCGCGCGAGCGGAACCACCGCGGTGTGCATCGCCACGTCCGGCCCGGGCGCTACGAACCTGGTGACAGGCATCGCCACCGCTTATATGGACTCCACGCCCGTGGTGTTCCTCACAGGCAACGTGCCCACGTACCAAATCGGCACGGATGCCTTTCAGGAGATTGACATCACCGGCATCACCCAGGCGATCACCAAGCACAACTGGATCGTGAAGGACGTGCGCGCGCTGCGCGGCGTGCTGCGCGCGGCGTTTGCCCTCGCGCGGGAAGGACGCCCCGGCCCGGTGCTTGTGGACCTGCCGCGCGACGTGCAGGAGACGGCGTGCGAGGATACGGAAGAGCTGCCTCCTCCGACACGTCAGAGCGGCGGTGCGCCCATCGGCGAAAGCGCGCTGCAAAAGGCCGCCGCGCTCGTTATGCACAGCGCAAGGCCCCTGCTTCTTGCGGGCGGAGGAGCGCTGCGCGGAGATGCCCAGCGCATGCTCGCCGCGCTGGCCTACCGCTTGGGCGCGCCCGTGGCGACCACTCTCATGGGCGTGTCGGCCTTCCCCTGCAGCGATCCGCTGTCCCTGGGCCTCATCGGCCAGCACGGGACGCCGCGGATGAAGCGGGCTCTGCGTATGTGCGACCTCATCATCGCCGTGGGCACGCGCTTCTCCGACCGGGCCCTTCCCGAGGCGCCCGGCCGGCAGGCCATCCTGCACATCGACATCGACCGCGCGGAGATCAACAAGAACGTGACCGTAGCGCAGCATCTGCTCGGTCCGGCCGACGAGGCGCTGCGCGGCCTGCTCGCCCATCTCCCGGACGAGGACCGCGCTCCCTGGGCGGCCTTTCAGCAACCAACCCCTGCCAAGCGGGGCTTTGGCCCGCGGCAGATGCTGCTCGCCCTGCGCGAGGCACTCCCGCCCGACGCCATTGTGGCCACGGACGTTGGGCAGCACCAGCTCTTCACGGCGCAATTCTTCCCCTTTGAGCAGCCACGCACTTTTCTAACGAGCGGCGGCCTTGGCACGATGGGCTTCGGCCTGGGCGCAGCCATCGGCGCGCAGCTCGCCTGCCCCGATCGCGCCGTGGCGCTCGTTACGGGCGACGGAAGTTTTCGCATGAACGCGCCGGAGCTGAGCACCCTCGCCGGGCAGCGGCTGCCCATCCTCATTCTGCTGATGGACAACGGCTCGCTGGGTATGGTGCGCCAATGGCAAACCCTGCTGTGCGAGGGCCGGCACATCGCCGTGGACATTGGCGGCGCGCCCGACTATACGGCGCTTGCGGCCGCGTACGGCATCGAGGCGCACGATGTGTCTTCCCCGGACGCGCTGAGCGCGCACGCCCGCCGGTGCGTCGCAAACCGCATGCCGATGCTGCTGCGGTGCGCTCTGCGCAAGGATCAGTTCGTCTCCCTGCTGCGCTAGTATAAACGCTTAGATGATCGCGGAGGTGCCGCCCATGACGATGCATACACTGGCCGTGCTCGTAGACAACGCGCCGGGCGTTCTGTCCCGGGTATCCGGGCTGTTTTCCCGTCGCGGTTTCAACATCGCCTCGCTCGCCGTGGGCGAGACGCAGGAGGCCGCCGTTTCCCGCATGACCATTCGCGTAGCGTGCGACGAGCGCGTGCTTGACCAGATCATACAGCAGCTGCGTAAGCTTCAGCCCGTGCGGCGCGTGGCGCTTCTGCCCCGCGACGATTCGCTGGGGCGCGAGCTTGTGCTGTGCAAGGTGCGCTCCAGCGCGCAAACGCGCGGCGAGGTGATGCAGATTGCCTCGGTGTTTCGCGCGCGCATCATCGATATTTGCCCCACCGCTATCACCCTGGAACTGACGGGCGAGGCGGACAAGAACGCCGCCTTTATCGCCATGATGAAGGAGTACGGCGTGCTGGAGATCGTGCGCACGGGTATGGTGTCGCTTCAGCGGGGCGAGCAGACGATTGACGAAGCGCAGGTGAGCGACGATGACGCTGTATGACTGCACGCTGCGCGAGGGCGCGCAGAGTGCGGACATCAGCTTTTCCCTGGCGGACAAGCTGCGCGTCGTGGCGCTTCTGGACGATCTTGGCGTAGCGTATATCGAATGCGGCAATCCCGGTTCAAACCCAAAAGACGCGCTTTTTTACCAGGAAGTGAAAAACCATCCGCCCAAAACCGCACGGCTCGTGGCCTTTGGCCCCACTTGCCGTGTGGGCGCCAACCCCGCCGGTGACGTCGGGCTTGCGGCGCTGCTCTCCTGCGACACGAAAAGCGTATGCATCTTCGGAAAGTGCTGGGACCATCACGTGCAGCACGTGCTGGGTGCAACCAGCGAGGAGAACCTGGCCATCATTGAAAACACCGTCCGGTTCCTTGTACAGGCCGGACGCGAGGTGATCTTTGACGCGGAGCACTTCTTTGACGGGTACCTGAGCGACAGCGCCTACGCCATGCGCACGCTGGAGGCGGCGCTTCACGCCGGCGCGTCCTGGCTGTGCCTGTGCGACACGCGCGGCGGCCTGTTCCCCCATCAGATCACGCCGATTGTCGGCGAAGCAGTCAGAGCCTTTGGCAATCGGATCGGGTTTCACGCCCACAACGACACAGGCATGGCGGACGCCAACTCCGTGGCCGCGGCGATGGCGGGCGCGCGGATGGTGCAGGCGACGCTTTCCGGCCTGGGCGAGCGCTGCGGCAACGCCAATCTCTTCACGCTGGCGGCAAACCTGCAGCTGAAGTTAAAC
Source organism: Eubacteriales bacterium (assembly GCA_031553225.1). Lineage (GTDB taxonomy): Bacteria > Bacillota > Clostridia > Christensenellales > UBA1750 > JAVBLU01. The sequence goes on along the minus strand of JAVBLU010000010.1, from coordinate 124,167 downwards.
CAGCCGTGCCTGCCCCACGGCGCACATCAGCGTCTCACGCCCGCCGCACAGGCGTTTTGCGAGATTATCAATGCTCCGCCCAAGCCGCATGAGCCGTATGTTGGGCGCAGCGCTTTCGCGCACAAGGCGGGCATGCACATCGACGCCGTTGTGAAGGACCCGCAGACCTTCGAGCATATCCCGCCAGAATCGGTGGGAAACGACCGGCGCTTCCTCCTCTCGGAGGTGGCCGGGCGGGCGGCGCTGTTGCACAAGCTGCACGGCATCGCGCCCGATCTGACGCGCAGCGACGCCAAGACGGCCGAGCTGCTCGCGGAGCTGAAGGAGATGGAGCGGCAGGGCTACCAATTCGAAGGGGCCGAGGCCAGTTTTCAGCTGCACGTGCTGCGCCGGCTTGGGCGGTTGCCTTCCTACTTTGAGGTGCGCGGCTTTAAGGTGATGGTGCACGAGCCGGCCCTGGACGGGGAAATCGCCTCGGCCATCGTTCAGCTGCGCGTGAACGGCGAGGAGGAAGTAAACGCCGCCGTGGGCAACGGCCCGGTTAACGCCCTGGATTCCGCCGCGCGTCGCGCTCTTAAGCGCTTCTATCCCGTGCTGAGCGCCGTGTCGCTCACGGACTACAAGGTGCGTGTGCTCGACTCCACGCACGCAACGGGCGCATCCGTGCGCGTTGTCATCGAGTCCACAAACGGGGAACAAAGCTGGTCCACGGTGGGCGTGTCCACGGACGTCATCGACGCCAGCTGGCAGGCTCTCGCCGACTCGCTTACCTACGCCCTGGCCGTTTGCGGCGACGGCCCTCTGGCACGCGGGCGCAGTTAGCGGGCCTCGTCAGGTTTTGCGTGCCATGCGCCGTCTTCTCATTTTCGACGCAAAGTGGTATGATTGGTGTGGCGTCGCTCTTTATAGACAACAGGTAAGGTCGTGAAATGATATGAGTTGGGTCGTGCAAGCCTATCCGCTTGGCCATCCTCTGGATGAACCCCTTCGATATACCGTCATCTTCGTGCGCTGCGCGGGCCGGTGGCTGTTCGTTCGCCACCGCGAGCGCCAAACGTGGGAGTGCCCGGGCGGGCACATCGAGCCCCACGAGACGCCGCTTGCCGGGGCTGCGCGCGAACTGTACGAGGAGAGCGGGCTGCGTTGCCCGATCATCCCGGTAAGCGAGTACTACGCCGCCGACGGCGAGCGCCATGGGTATGGACGCATCTACCTGGCCCTGGCGCAGGATGTCGCCCAGGTGCCCGCGGATTTTGAGATGGCCGAGGCACGGCTCTTCGACGGGCTGCCCGCTGAGGTGACCTACCCGGAGATTTACGCGTGCATCTTCCCCATCGCGCTCGACTTTTTGCGCGCGCGCCAGAACATCGGCTTTGCGCAAACGCTGGCCATGTCGCGCGAGCTGTGGGAGCAGCACCGGGATACCTGGTCGCCCATGACCATGCCCTACGCGCGCAACTCGCTTTTGTGGATGATGGGCGAGATGGGCGAGGTGATCGACATCGTGAAAAAGCTGGGCGAAACGCAGATCGAGCAAAGTCCCAAGGTGCGGGCGGACCTGGTGGAGGAGCTTGTGGACGTGCACATGTACTTCAACGACATCCTCAACCGCTACGGCATCTCTGCCACGGAGTTCGCGGCGGCCTATCACGAAAAGCACCAAAGGAACATGCGCCGCGACTATGAAAAGGAGGCTCTGCGCCTCAAGTAGGCCGCTTCCCGGGTGCGGGCCGGCGCCCCCTTGGCACGCCGGACGGCGCCGAACCGACCAAGCGTATATGTAGGCGGCCCTGGAGCCTCCAGCGGCCGTTTTTCCTTTGCGCGTGTCATAGTTTTGTCCTCCTGCGCGTAGCATGTATCGTTCAGGCGCTGGCTTACGTGCGCCTCATATGCGAGGAGGGGAAACTATGGAACGATACGATCTGTATCGGGACATCGCGGAGCGCACCGACGGGGACATTTATATTGGCGTCGTCGGGCCGGTGCGCACAGGCAAATCCACATTTATCGCCCGCTTTATGGAGCAGCTCGTGCTGCCTGCCATGGAGAGTGGCCCGCGCAAGGACCGCGCTGTGGACGAACTGCCACAGTCCGGTTCCGGGCGCTCCATCATGACGACGCAGCCCAAGTTCGTCCCCAACGAGGCCGTGTCCGTGGAGCTGGCCGACCATGCGAACCTGCGCGTGCGGATGGTGGACTGCGTGGGCTACCTCGTTAAGGGCGCCATCGGCAAGGACGACGGCGACGCGCCGCGCATGGTGAAGACGCCCTGGTTCGACCACGATATTCCCTTTGAAGAAGCGGCGGAACTGGGCACGCGCAAGGTGATCAACGACCACTCCACCATCGGGCTTGTGGTCACCACGGACGGTTCCATCACCGACCTTCCCCGCCTGGCCTATGTGGAGGCTGAGGAGCGCGTTGTGCGCGAGATGAAAGCGGTTGGAAAGCCCTTCATCATCGTGCTCAACTCCACCATGCCCGATTCGGACGACGCCAAAAAGCTGCAGCAGGCCCTGCACGAAAAATACGACGTGCCCGTGATCCTCCTGGATGTGGCCGCCATGAACGTAGCCGACATTGCCGGGCTCTTGGAGCGCGTGCTTTATGAGTTCCCGCTCACCGAGGTGCGGCTGGATATGCCCGAATGGGTACAGGCCCTGCCCACCGACCATTGGCTCGTGCAATCGGTGCTGGAGGGGATGCGCCAGAGCGCGCCCGTGCTCTCCCGCGTGCGCGATCATATTCGCCTGCCGGAAAAGTTTGAAAGTCCGGAGTACGAAGGGAAGCCGCAGCTCGCCGCCATTGAGCTGGGCCGTGGCGCGGTCACCTTTGCGCTGCCGCTGCCTCAGTCGCTGTTCTATCGCGTGCTGGGCGAGCAGTGCGGCACGGCCGTGAAGGGCGACGCCCACCTGCTGACGCTGATGGCCGATTTGGTGGCCGCCAAGCGCGAATATGACCGCATCGCCGACGCGCTGGACTCCGTGCGTCAGACGGGCTACGGCCTGGTGGCGCCCACGCAGGAGGAGCTGACCCTGGAGGAGCCGGAGATCGTCAAGCAGGGCAACCGCTTCGGCGTGCGCCTCAAGGCCAGCGCGCCCTCGCTTCACCTGATCCGCGTGGATATTCAAACCGAGGTCTCCCCCATCGTTGGCACGGAGAAGCAAAGCGAGGAGCTCGTCAAGTATCTGCTCTCCGAGTTCGAGTCCGACCCAGCGCGCATCTGGAACACGAACATGTTTGGCAAATCGCTGCACGAGTTGGTAAAGGAAGGCCTCTCCAACAAACTGATGCGCATGCCCGAGGACGTACAGGACAAGATACAGGAAACCCTGCAGCGCATCATCAACGACGGTTCCGGCGGGCTGATCTGCATTCTTCTCTAGCCGAACGCCCTTGGCCTTCCGCCCGTTTGCACGCCCTGGCCGCCCGTACACAATACGGGCGGCCAGGGCTTTTGTACAGACGCACCTCGATTCCCCGTCGCTAAGCCGCTCGTCAGAGAATGTGAACGGCATAGAGAAGGAGACACGAAAGGCCGTGTCTCCTGTCTTTTTCATAACATGCGGAAAGTGGGGTGAGCGCGATGCGAATAGAATGCGCATTCCATAGCCGGAAGAAACACCGGCAACCGCAAAGCGATATTTGGCTGTAGAATCGTCCCAAGCTCTTGGCGCAAAGCCGGGAATCAGCGACGGCAATATGAATAACCACCTGTTCGATCCGAAACCCAACAGATGACCCGGCAGTTCCGCATGCCCTTTTTTATGAACGATTTCGCAGAGAATGCGGGCGGTTTTTTTTGCGGGCCGCGGCTCATACTAGGCAAATAAAGGAGGACAGCCCATGCACTTTCCAAAGCTCTACGAGCCGCCGGGCGAATTCCCTTTTACCCCCCTCCCAGCGCAGCCCGCGGCGCCGGAGGCCTCCGGACCGTACGCCGTGGTCGCCTCCCTGGAGGCCAATCTGACGGCGCTTGGACGGCTCCTCCACACCCCTTTAAACAAGGACGTCGTCATACGTCACTTTGAAACGGGCGCTCGGCGCGCGGCTATCATCTATCTGGACGGCATGGCCGACCGCTCCTTCGTAAGCGATTTTTTGATTCGCCCTTTGCTGAGCGATGACGCCCTCGCCGGCCTCTCGGACAAAGCGTTCATGGAAACGATCAGCGCCAAAACGCTTTCGGCCAACGCGATACGCCACGGCGACGACCTGAACGCCGCTTCGACCGCCGTACTCTCCGGCGAGGTGATCCTGCTCGTGGACGGCTGCGGACAGCTGATCATCACAGATGCGCGCAGCTACGAGAAACGCTCCGTCGACAAGCCCGTAACCGAAACGGTCATCATGGGACCGCAGGAAGGGTTTACCGAGAACCTACGTACCTCGATCACGCAGCTGCGGCGCATCATGCGCTCCAAACAGCTCATCACCGAATTTTTCGACGTGGGCAAGGTGGTGCCCACCAAGGTCGCCTTGATGTATATGATGGACATTGCCAACCCCGAGCTTGTCAAAGAGGCGCGGCGGCGCATCCAGGCGATCGATTACGACTATGTGCCGGGCTCTGGATACCTGGAACAGTTGCTTGAGGACAATGTTAACTCTCTGGTGCCGCAGCTGTGCATGACCGAGCGCCCGGACCGCACGGCGTCCTTCCTGATGGAAGGCCACGTGGCCATACTCAGCGATTCGTCGCCTTTTTCCCTTTGCGCGCCCACCACGATCTGGCACCTGCTGCACGCTTCGGACGATTCCTTCGCACGCTGGCCCAACGGCACCTTTATACGCTGCATACGTATGGCCGGGTTGTTCCTGTCCATTCTGCTGCCCTCTTTCTATCTGGCCATGATCATGTACCACAGCGAACTGCTGCCTACGGAGCTCCTTACCTCCATCGCCATTGCGAACGTCCAGGTCCCCTTTCCCATGGTGCTTGAGGTGCTGCTCATGGAGCTGGCGTTCGATCTGGTGCATGAGGCCGGAACGCGCGTGCCCGGTGCGCTCGGCTCGGCGCTTGGCATCATCGGGGCGCTCATCCTCGGGCAGGCGGCCGTGGCGGCGCACATCGTCTCACCCATTCTTATCATTATCATGGCGGTTACCGGCCTTGGCAGCTTCGCCATACCGGATTACACCCTCAGTATAGGCTTGCGCATCCTTCGCTTTTTTTTCCTCCTTTCGGCCACTGTGTTTGGGTTCCTGGGCATCGTATGCGCGCTGTACCTAAGCATCGCGATCGCCGGACGCATGACCTCCTTTGGCGTTCCGTGGCTGATGCCGGTTTCCCCCCATTCGCCCGGCAGCCCGGACATCGTGATCCGAAGACCCATTCTGCGGCACCGCATGCGTCCGCCCTTCCTGAAACCCCGCAGCAGTGCGCGCGCGGCAGACCATGTCCGCTCCTGGGACTCGAAGGAAAAAAAATCATGACAAGTGCCGAGACGCGCAACCTAAACCGCGCATCCATCGCCGCGCACCCGAACGATTTAATGGCGCTGTGCATGTTCTGCATCGTCAGCAGAACGCTGGAGAGCACCGCGCTGTCGCGCTTGCTGCTGGCGGGCAACGCCTTGTGGCAAAGCACGCTTATCAGCATTGTGCCCGGCGTTGTTTTCGCTTTGATCTTCATGCTGGCCGTGCGCAAGATAAAAACCGACGAGGCGATCGATTGGTTTGGTGTATGCCGCCGGGAGAGCGGGCGGCTGGGCAGCGCCGTGTCCGCCCTGGCGCTGTGCTTTTTGTTCGGCGGTTCGGCCTTCCATTCGCTGGACACGGCGCTCACCATCGCCTCAGCCGAGTTTTTGCCGCTTACCCCCACATGGATTGTGGCGCTGTTCATGCTCGGCATCTGCGCAGCCGCTGCAACCCGGCACCTGCAGGGGGTTGTGCGCACGGCACGCATATGGTTCATCTTCTGCACCATTCTCGTATACTGCGTGCTTTTCATCGATATACCCTCGTATCAGTACAACTACCTGCACCCTCTCTGGGGCAACGGAATCGATAAGACGCTCACGGCCGGTCTGGGTCTTTCTGAAGCCTACACCGACATGCTGCTGATCGCACTTATCCTGCCTGTGCGCGGCGGCATGCCGGGCGTTAGCAAAGCCATGCTGCGCGCCGTGCCCGTCGCCGCCTTCATCACAACCAGCATCACCCTCAGTTATATCCTTTTGTACCCCGCCGGCATGGAGGCTCCGATCCTCACCCCGCTACTGCAAGTGACCGTGGTGGCGGAGCTTGGCCGGTTCCTTCAGCGGATCACAACACTGATGACGTTCGTGTGGTGCAGCACGATGTGTTTTTGCATCTCCAGCATGATCTACGGCATGAGCAAATCCTGGGTGGCCATTTTGGACGTTCCTGACGAGCAGCCTTTCGTTTGGATTTTCGCTCTCATCCTGTTTCTCCTCGTTCTTCTGCCCGAAGGGCTGATGACGCCGTTCTTCCGCGGTCCGCCGCACCAAACCCTGCGCACGGCGGTCTTCCTTGTGGCTCTGCTCCCGCCCCTGGTTGGCAGCGTCGTTCATGCCCTGCGCAGAAAGAAGGCTGCCCATGCGGCGTAAAGCGGGCATCGCTCTTGTATGCGCGGTGATGGTGTTCCTGACCGGCTGTTGGGACAGCCGCGAAATCGACGACCAGCTCTTCGTGCTCGTTATGGGCATCGATAAGGAAGAGAACGGCTTGCGGCTCAGCATTCATGTGCCGGTGTCTCCCAAGGCGAGCGAGCGCTCCCAGGCGTCCTCGGGCTCAGGCGATAAGGAATCAAGCGGTGGGCAGGGCGAAGAAAAAAGCGGAGAAAACGAGGCCGTCGTCAGCGTGACCGGACGCGATTTCATCGAGGCCATGGACTTGCTGACGGCCACAACCCCGTATCATGTGAATATGCAGCAGCTCAAAGTGCTCGCGGTGTCTGAGGAATTTGCCAGAAGCGATATGTTCCACGAGTTCCTCTCGGCCGTTATATTCTATCGCTCCATCCGCCGCACGGCCACCATTGCCGTTATGCGCGGAAGTGCGCGCGAATTCGTCGGCAACCTGCACACGTTTGAAGGCCCGTTAACCCAGGGCAAGGCTCTTGAGGTGGCGATGGACGCATACAACGACAACAGTTACGTGCCTCGTACCACGCTGCAAACGCTCAAAACGCAGATGTCCAGTTTTTATGGCGACGGTATTGCCATGTACGGAACCGTCTCGAAAGCCTCCGTCGGCGAGGAGGGCACAAAAAAGTTTGACGCGCAGAGACAGCCCGGCGACTTGGATATCAGCGAGCTGCCAACCAGCAAATATACCGGTACCAGGATATTCGGCTCGGCACTCTTCAACCATAAGAAAATGGTCGGATCGCTTACGGGCTATGAGACGCAGCTGACGCTTTTAATGCGCGGCCAAGCGCAAGGCCTGCTCATCCGCCTGCCCTATAACGACGACGACGAGCATACGCCCGAGTATGTCAGCGTGCAGGTCGGGGCCATCCGCAAGCCGCGCAACCGCGTGTCCATCGATGAAACCCGAGCGCTGCATATTTCGGTCAATCTGCCGCTGCGCGCCTCGCTGCTTACCTGGAGCGAGCAGCACCCGCCCGATACGACCCTATTAACGAATGAGCTGACGGAGGTGATCACGCAGGACATCTCCGAGCTATGCGCAAGGCTGCAGAAACAGAACACCGATCCCGTCGGCTTTCGCGGCCTTCTGGCGCGCCAGTTCGGCACGATGCAGGAAATGATTAACTATGAATGGGAGCGCGCCTACGAAAGCGCGCAGACCGACGTGCACGTGGAGGTCTATTTCAGCGTCCCGTTCCAGGAGAAGCTGGATGCAGCTGGTATATACGACTAGAAGGGGGCATGGCAATGGACCGAATCGCCGCGCTGTTTCTCGCGCTCGGCGGGCTTGTGTACTGCATCAGCTATTCGGAGTACCTCTGGTCCAACAAACTGCGTCTGGCGGCCCTTGGCGCCTTACTGCCAGCCCTTGGAGCGCTGGCTGCGGCCGCGTGGCTCTGCTTCTTTGCCAAGTACATTTAGCGCCTTGCAATGCCCCGCCGAACGCCGTATACTGGCCATAACGCCAGTATGCGGAGGGGTTGCCCGTGAACGAGCAGATAGCTTCCTTGCGCGACTTTGTAAAGCGCTACGTGGAGCTGGCCAATTCGCCGCGCGTGCAGGAGAGCCGCGCGCTGTGGACCGACTTGAACAGCCTGACCATGCGCAAGCCGCTCATCTACATGCGCGCGGTGCCCTACAATGAGTTTTTTGATTTTTCCGTCATTCGGTGCCAGGATCCGCTGCTGAGGCACCTGGAGACGCAGTGCGCCCAAGCCGTGCTCTACCATCAGCTGCTCCGCGACGACTTCGTATATGAGCCTTGGCTGATCGTACCGGCCGCAGAGTGTACGTCCGACGAATCGCGCTGGGGCGTGCCCGTCCACCTGGGTGAAAAGCCTCAGCCGGGCGGTGCCGCGGCGTACAAGCCCAGCCTATCGCAGCTGGAGGATATCCAGCGCCTCAGCGTTCGGCCGCACGCCGTTGACGAACAGGCCACATCCGAGCGGCTTGGCCGGGTGCAAGACGCCGTGGGAGATCTGACAGACATCCATGTGTGCCGCATAGCGCCCCTCACGCGCACCTGGCAGATGGACCTGTCCACGGACATCGCCAAACTGCGCGGTCTGGAGCAGATCATGTGGGACGCTTACGACAATCCGGAGTGGCTGCACCGCCTGCTCGCCTTCATGCGGGATGCGGTGCTGCAGGCCATCGACGAGACGGAGGCCGCAGGCGATTACTCCCTGGCCGATCACCAGAACCAGGCTTTTTCCTACTGCCGCGAGCTTCCCCCCCCCGACTGCCGCGTGAGGGGCGTACGTACGAAGCAGCTGTGGACCTTCCTCGCCTCGCAGGAGTTTACCACCTTCGGGCCAAAGCTGTTCGACGAGTTCATGCTTACCTACCAGCAGCCCATCATGGAGCGGTTCGGCATGTCTTCCTATGGCTGCTGCGAGGACCTGACGGATAAAATTGGGCTGCTTCGCCGCGTGAAGGGGCTGCGGCGCATTGCGGTGTCGCCCTTCGCGCGCGTGCGGCGCTGTGCGGAGCTCATCGGCGGCGATTATGTGATCTCCTATCGGCCGGACCCGTCAGCAATGATCGCGCGCGGGCTGGACGAGCCGTTCGTGCGCCGGACCATGCGGGAAGCCTTCGCCGCCTTCAAGGAAAACGGCTGCGTGTTCGACGTTACGCTGAAGGACGTGGAGACCATCAGCGGTAAGCCGGACAACATGATCCGCTGGGTGCAGATCGTGCGCGAGGAGATCGACCGGGCCTTCTAGGCGTGCATGAAAGCAGCGCGTCGCGGACCTCGGCAGGTCGTTGCGTCTGCGCCCTAACCCTGAACAACCTCGCAGCGCGGTTCGCGCGCGTAAAACCGAGCATGCACCCCAAAGGTTTGGGCGATGTACTCCGCCATTGCGCTCATCGATGGCATCTCCACGGCGTGGTGCTCCACAACGACCAGGCTGGCCCCGGATTCCACGAGCGCGAGCCGGAGCGGCTGAAGCAGGGCTCGGTCATAAACGACCAGAAGCGCGTCGGCGCCCGCCGCCAAAGACTCAAATCCGGGGATGTGGCAGCCCACGCCGATTGCCACGCGCGCTACGCGCCTGTCCGGATCGCCCATGACGAGCGCGCCTGAGGCGCCGTACACGGAGAAACAGCGCGACACGTGCGCCGCGAACGCTCTGACGTTTACGTACTCCGCGCGGTATATTCCGATTGAGCCGCCCCCGGTGGTCACCGCGCCCGGCGCATTCCCGGGATGGATCTAGTCTAGCCGCCGCTCTTCCTCACCCAAGCCCAGGAACCGCGCGAGCGACGGCCTGACGCCAATTTTCGGGAAATGATCCCAGGCGTCGTGCAGATTCATAAGCGCCATCCCGCCGCGCTCAAGCTCGTATAGCCGGGGCAGCTCCCAGTCGCGGGCGCTGCCCATAAGCTCGCCCGGCGGCGTTTCAAAGGGCCTCTCATGCGCGATGAACAAGTCGCAGCCGTCTTGGGCCGCGGCGTGCAAATTGCCCACGCACGCCGACCAGCCCGTGCCCACACGCCGCACCTCGCGCGCCCCGTTCCGCCAAACGTGATCCGCCTTGTTCGCCCACGTGACGAAATCCGCGCGCGCCATAAAATGGTCGAAGATTTGTATTGCGCTGGGCATGTCCACCGCCTCCTACGGAAAACGTTCGGTGTGCGCGCCCGCGCACCTGCCGCCATGTCCGGCGAGCAACGCGCGCAGGACGCATAGACCGTGGATAAACCCGCCGCGCGGTCTTATCCACGGTCTATGCGTGCATCTGGGGTTTTCATCCCGGCATCTTTGCGAAACAGTTCTGCGGCTGCGCGGCGTTGCCCCGCGCGGCGAAGCGACGCGGTTGACCGCCGCCGGTTGTCGCCGTCCTCACTTTTCGCGTATGGCTACCCGTGGCATCGCCCGCAGCGGAACGAGCGAAGCGGCCGCCCGGCGTCGCCCGCAGGCCGCGCATCCGGGGCTCCTCGCCCGCATGTGACGGTTACGGGAATCGTCTGCGCGTACGTCCCGCACCCGGGCCGCAGAAGGGTAAGCGTAAGGTGCGTCTGTCCTGCCGAAACGCCCGTTACCGCGGCGCTCAGTCCATCCGGGCTCGGCGCTACGCTCGCCACCGACGAATCGGCGAGCGTCCATACGAGCGCTTTGTATACCCCCTCGGCGGGGACTATCTCCACCACGGCCACCTCGGCGCTGTTTCCGCATACCAGGGTTAGGCTGCTCGGAGTGAGGGTAAAGCGTACGGCCTCCTGCAGAAAAACCGTGTTCGCGGGCCCGTTTACGCCGTTGCCATAGTACCTGTCGATCGGCTCGGGCTGCAGCATGTCCAGAACATAAAACGTACCGCCCTTATCCTGATTGTACACGACGTAGCCTGCTGGCAGGCCGTTCACCAGGCCGGGCCGGTAACTAGCGTCTGCGGTAAAATCGCCGATTGCATAGCCATCCTGGTCATTGCCCAGCACGATGCCATTCCCGCCCGCCGTGGGAGCGGCGTTCTGTTTGCCGCCGCCGCGCGCCGTTATAAAGGGGAACTCGCCAGGCGGCGTGAGCAGCGAGCCATAATTGCCGTCCGGCCCGATGACGATGCCGCTTCCTCCCTGGTTCACGCCATCCCCTCCGGTGGCGCTCACGCGGGCCAGATCGCGCAGGAACAGCTGCGTGCAGCGTATGCCGTCCCCGCCGTTGCCCGAAGAACTGAAGCCTCCGGCCGACAGCAGGCGCGCCTGCAGGCCAAGGGAAAGCTCGCCATCCGCCTCCAGACCCGAACCGCCGCGGCCGGCATCCAATGCGCCCGCCCCGCCGCGGCTGACCAGCGCCGCGCCCTCAAGCAACCGTAAGTCGGCATACACCTTCACCCCCCGGCCGGCGGCGCCGCCGTGTACCGAGACGGCGGTACGCGCCATCACAATCAGGCCGTTTGCCGTCAGTCCGTCCAGATTGCTGGGCGTGCTCAGCACATTCACCTCGCCGTCTAGATAGAGCGCGCCGCTGATGTCCCTGGCATGCAAACACCCGGCATACACCGTCAAATTGCGCACATACAGCCGTCCTTCGCCCGTGAAGGTGAGGCGGGAGGTAAGGGCCGCGGCGCTGCCGAAAATTGCCGCGTCGAAGCGCTGGGCGATGGTGGCGTTGCCGGAAAAACTCTGCGTAATGCGCACCGTAAGGGGGCCGGTCGCCCCTTCGATGGCGCTCTTTAGCTGTGAAACGCTGCCCGCGTCAACGACGGTCGTGGGAATGGGAAAGGACATGAAGAACGCCCCCAAAGTCTGAGCTGTTTCCCTATCAGACTATGGGGACGCCACCCAAACGTGTGGCCTTACGCCAGCCGTTCGCGCAATTCTTCCAAAATGCCCTTTTCCAGGCGGGAGACCTGCACCTGCGAGATGCCCAGGTGCGCGGCTGTCTCCGCCTGCGTGAGGCCGCGAAAGAAACGCAGCGCCACGATGAGCCGCTCGCGCTCGGGCAGACGGCGCACTGCATCACGCACGTCCGTTCTGTCGCTTCCGGGAATTTCCGCGCGCAGGTCACACAAGAACGACGCGGCGGCCCGCTCGTCGTCCTCGGCCACCGGTTCGTCCAGCGAGCGCACGGCGCGCTGCGCGCCAAGGGCAAGCACGGCGTCCGCGGCCGACATGCCGCATGCCGCCGCCACCGCGTCCATGCTCGGTTCCTGTCCGCCCCTGGCCAGTTCGTCACGCGCGCGCATGAGCCGCGCGGCGCTCTCTTTCAGCGAGCGGGCGACGTGCACCGGACCGTCGTCGCGCAGGGTACGCCGCATCTCTCCCATGATAAGGGGCACGGCGTAGGTGGAGAAACGGTACTCAAGCGACAGATTAAAACCGCGGATGGCCTTGATCAGCCCGATCATACCCAGCTGTACCAGATCCTCGTACTCCACGCCCCGGTTCATGTAGCGGCGCGCCACGGCGTGCACAAGCGCCTCGTTGCCCGCGCAAGCCACACAAAGCGCTTCCTCATCGCCCCGCTGCGCGCGCTCAATCAGGCTGCGAAGCTCCTCCTGCGCTCCGTTCACTCGCCCTTCCCCGCCTCCCCGGCGGAAAACTTCTTGAGCATGCGCACCGTCGTGCCATGCCCGCGCGTGGATTCCACCTCCACCGCGTCCATGAAGGATTCCATTACCGTAAAGCCCATACCGCTGCGCTCCATCTCGGGCTTGGAGGTAAAGAAAGGCTCCCGGGCGCGCTGCACATCGTCGATGCCCACGCCCGCGTCCTTCACCTCCACGCACAGCGTACCGTCCGCCAGGATGGCGGCGGCCAGGCGTACCGTGCCAAGCCGCCCCTCGTAGCCGTGGATGATGGCGTTTGTGACGGCCTCGGATACGGCGGTCTTCACATCCTCCAGCTCCGTGACGGTGGGCTGCAGGGGCAGCGCAAACGCGCTGATGACCACGCGCGCAAAAGCCTCGTTCTCCGTAACGCCCAAAAAGTCCAGGCGCATCTCGTTGCGTACGTCCTTCATTGGCCGGCCTCCCCGGGAGCGTTCTGCCGCTCGATAATCTGGTACAGCCCCGACAGCCGCAGGATGCGGTCCACGTGGGGGGATGGATTGCACACGGCAAGCATGCCGCTGCGGCGCTGCAAGGTTTTGTAGCGTCCAAGCAACACGCCGATGCCGGACGAATCCATGAACGTCATACCGGACAAATCAATCTCCAGGCGCTTGACGCGCTCGTCCTGGATCAGCGCCTCCAGCCGCGCGCGCACCTCTCCCGCAGAGTGCTGGTCCAGCTCGCAGGAAATATGGGCGATCACCGTATCGCCGCGCCGCTTGCCCGTCACCATCGCAACATCCCCTTGCCTTACAGCTTGTCCCAAGCAGGAAGTGATTCGCCTGCGCAACAAGGTTCCCCTGCCGCGAAACAGGGGAACCTTTGGCGCATTGTGACTTCCTTTGCGTTGCCTTTCGCAGGGGCGCGGCGTCTTATCCGCCTACAGCATCTCCGACTGATAGGACACGAGCGTCGCGTCGTGCACGCCCGGCAGGCGCAAAAATTCTTCGGTGACGGATGCGCGCTCGGGCGACAGGCGCAGCTCGTAGGTCGCCTCGATGCCGCCGCGCGCCGTGGTCTTGGACTTGAGCTTGGGCCGGGGTAGCCGGGCCAGCATGTGCTGTACGTCGGTTTGTGCGGCCGGATCGAAGTGCAGCACGAGCAGGAAGTGCTGCGCTCCCATGCCCGGCAGCAGCGACATGACGAAGAGCACGATGCCGATGACCAGGCACCCGATGGCGGAAAACAGGTAGAACCCCGCGCCCAGCGTGATGCCTGCTGCAATGGCCCAGAACATGTACACCGTGTCCAGCGGCTCCTTAACGGCCGTGCGGAAACGCACGATGGACAGCGCGCCCACCATGCCCAGCGACAGCGCCACGTTGGAGGAGATGGCCATAATGACCATGGCCGTGACCATGGTGAGCATGATAAGAGAAATGTTGAAGGACAGGGAGTACAAAACTCCCTTGAATGTCTTTTTGTATACGTAGAAGATAAACAGCCCCAGGATCATCGCAAGCCCCAGCGTGAAGATGATGACCGGCGCGCTGAGGTTCATGCGCGAGAGCTCCATGCCCTCGACGAATTTCTTCTTGAAGATGTCCTGGAACGTCATCGTCCCGTCCATGTGGGAAGCCTCCTTCATCCTTAGGCGCATTTTATGCTAGAATTGAAAAGTGCGGCAGTGCACGAATTTGGAAATCGCCGACCGACTGGCGTGCACCGATGCGAGTACGGGGCGCAGGTAGTCCGGAAGACGGCGGTCGTATTTAACCTCCAGAATGCTTTCACCCGGCGAGAGGGGCGGCAGGGTCGGCACGTCCGGGTCGAACATATTCAGGTTGTACAGCCCCGTGCGCAGCTGACGGTCCAAGGTGATGCGCACGTTCTCCGCCGGATGGATGAACGCCTGGCGCTGGTAATCCACAAGCACGGCCGGGCGCAGAAGCCTGGTTCGCACGAGGGTGTACATCTGGCGCAGCAAGGCGTTTTCGCTGCGCTCAAAGCCCTCAACGTCGCCCGCAATTAGCCTTTCGGCCACCTCGCGGGTCACTTCCACGCTCGTCTTCTCAATAAAGTCGCCCCGCTTGCTCTTGCGCTCCAGGCGAATGACGGCGTCGCTGTGGTGGTAAATGCGCAGGCGAAACTTGTCGCGGTCGCGCACGCCGTCAATCTTGTCGTGATAGGCGCGATCGTAAGCGTCGTCAAAGTACAGCGAGCGGATGGGGTACACGCCGTTCTCGTCGCCGTTTTGGTCGCGCACAAGCAGGCGGTCCAGAAGGCAGGTGAGCAGCATGTCGTCGCCCGGGGTAATGAAGTACTTCAGTTCGTGGCGCAGCGTAACCGGCATGCCCGCACCCCCTATTCGCCCTCCGGGAAGAGCTCCCGGGTGCGCGCGTCGCTTAGGTGAAAGTAGTTCTCGGCAAACTCGGCCATGTTCTTGTTGCGTTCCCTGGTCCAGGTGCGCAGGCGCTCCACATGCTTCTCCCAGGTGGATACGCTGCCGTCCGAGGGCCAGCGCGCAAAATGCGCGGCCATCTCCGGCTGCAGCTGCGCGGCATAGGCGTCGATCCGGCTTAGCACGCTGGCCGAGGCGAGGTTGCCCTTCATCATTTCGGAGAGCTGCGCCAGGAACTGCTCGCGCAGCTGCGGCACCTCCAGGAGCCGGCGGATGAGGAGCGTGGAGAACATGCTCGACACGCCGTGTCCCTTCTCCTTGGTATACCAGGCGATCGAATCCCAGGTTGGGCCCATACCCTGGGTGGTGTTCATGGCCCAGTCCAGATCGTACAGGATCCACTTCCACTTGCCGCCCGGTACCTTGTACCAGCGGATGTTGCCCGTGTCCGAGTTCGCCGTCCACATCTCCATGATGGCGTAGTAGAAGTAGTTCTCAATGTCGATCCGCTCGGAGATCCATTTGAGGTTCTCCGCCGAGGTGAGACGGTTTGCATTCAGGAAATCCATGATTTCCTTCCATTCCTTGGCCGAACCGTGCTTCGCCTTGCCGTCGCCTTCCATGATATCGATCTTGTCCACGATGGCCGGATCGGTGATCCCCTCAAAATTGGCGATCATATGCACGTTCACGCGCTCGCGCAGATTGTAGTGGCCCCAGTACGCGCCGTTTAGGTACAGCGCGACGGGCTTGGCGGCCTGATACATCACGCCTGTTCCTTCGGCAAGGCTGGTGAGCACCGCGTCGCGCATGCGGGCGCGGTTGGAGTCCTGCGAGGAGGTGCGCAGTATGAAGTTTTTGTACTCTTCATAGTCGCGGTTGTCGAACGGATTATAGGAAAACCGTTTCGTGCCGTATACCGAGCGCGCGTTCACCGCAAAACTCTTCTGAGCGCGGTCGCGGCTGTACGCGCCGTTCACCTTCAGGCCGGCAGTCTGTGAAAAGCCCAGTACGCCGCTTTCGTCGTAGTACTCGATGGAGGCCTCGCGCTCCCAGTTTTTCCAGTAATTCGCGCCTTTGTTGGGCTGGTTGGCGTCAGCCACCGACTGCTTCCACCCCGGTCCGTTCGCTAAGATGCCCGTGGCGTCGGAGAACAGGTCGTCCGGCTTGAGGGCAATGGAAATGATGGGCATGGCGTGCGGCTCGTTGATGATGTAGCTGTGCGTAACCGTCTCGGAGGGCAGGTCATTCCCGCCAAAGGCGCGTGCGCGCACCACGGACGTCTTGCTCACGCTGATCGGGCCGTTGTAGGCGGTTGAACTGGGCGTTGGCGGCGAACCGTCCAGCGTATACCGCACAGTGACGCCCTCCGGCGCGGTCAGCGTCACCTGCTGCGCGCTTTGGTAGCTTCCTCCGCCGAGGGAGAACACCGGCTCGGGCGCTATGCCTTCGTACCCGGCCGTCTCCGCCTGCCCCGCGTGCACCTCGGTGAAATAAAAAAAGCCCGGCTTCCCCTCGATACGCCCGTAACCCATGTTTTGCTTCAGCGCGGGAAGAGCAATCTTATCCAATACGTTGCGCTGCGGATCGGCCAGCACGATCTCGTCGCCGTCCGCGCCCAAGCGAAACAGCGTATGAATTTCGCCTTTGGACAGGTTTGTCTTGCTCTCGTCGCCGGAGCAGATCACGCTCAGGCGGCCGCCGTTCTTGATGGTCACGTCCGGAAACGTCCACATGAGCGGACGGCCCACGTCGTCGGAAAGCCCGTAGCCCTTCAGGTTTAGGTCGGCCCCGGTGCGGTTTACCAGCTCCACAAAGTCATCGTGAGCCCCCGGGCTGGTCTGCAGCACATCGGCGTTTCTGGATACGGCCTTGTCGATGGACAAGCCTTTGTTGTTTGCAAAGAACTGCGCCTCCACGGCGCGGGCGGATTCTTCGGTGTTGGGTAGGCCGGGCGTTGGCTGGCGATAAACCCGCCAGTCGTCCTGCGTGCTCTCCACGCGCCCATAAGAGCGGTCGTCCGGCACGTCCTGCACGAGCACCTCATCGTGCCGCATACCCTGCTTATCCGTCAGGGTAAGCGTTTCCCCGCTGGCGGAGATGGCGAAGTTCGTATGCGCTGGGAAACCGTCAGCGGCCGGCCTGTCCTGCTCGGAGCAGTACACGACCAGGTACCCTTTGGCCTTGATGAGCGTGCCGGCCGGGAAGCGCCAGAGCATGGGCCGGCCCGGCGTGTCCGAGAGCGCCCAGCCGCTCAGGTCTACATCCTTATCCGTCAGGTTCCGAAGCTCCAGCCAATCGTGATAGGCGCCCGTTTCATCCGGAAGGGTGGTACGGTTCACAGGCACGACCTCGTTGATCACCACATCCGTTTGCGTAGCGATGTGGCTGGCCATCACAGCCTCGTGTCCTGCATCGGTGTTCGGGTAACCCGGCGAATAATAGGGAGACGCTGCAAAGCTGCCATCCGGCACGCGTTGAAGCGAGGCATCCTGTTCGGTTGCGGAGATGAGCAGCTCGTCCATGTGCTCGCCGTTTTGGTCGAACAGAGCCACCGACTCGCCCACTCTCAGGCCGAAGCTGGCATGCAGCTCGCCCTTGGCGGGCGCGCGGTTTTTTCCGGACATGAAGACGACGACGTACCCGTCCGTAGGCACGGTGACGCTGGGAAAGCGCCACTTGACGCCTTTTTGCGGCCGGTCCGTCAGGCCGTAGCCCTCGATGTTAAGCGGCGCGCCGGAGACGTTGTGCAGCTCCACCCAGTCCGGGTATTCGCCGTCCTCGTCCATGTACGCCGTTTGGTTGCGGTACATCGCTTCGCTGATGCGCAGGCCCTGCGCGGGCACGGCCGACACAGGCGCGCCTTCCGCGCTCCCGGGCGTCAAACGAAAGCCCACATACAAAAGAACGGCGCAAACGAGCGCAAACAGAAGGATATGAACGACCGCCCGGCCTTTGTTGTTCAGCATGGCCATGGCGTTCCCTCCTTCCCGCTTGTCCGATCGGCGCACATTTCGGTATATTATAGCATAACGCGCGATCCTCGGCAATTCCGAAGGTTAGACGCGCAAGAGTGGCAAATTGTTGCGGCCGCCGCACGAATCGCCAAAAACAACCAGCGTCCTTGGCGATAGGCAACTAATTTTACAGCTTATGGGCATGTTTTTTTGTTCAGGCATCCTAGATTCTGCTGTCGCCCGGCGGCTTCATCTGGTATAATAGGGGTGAGGTGAGGGGTTTGCGTGCAGCGTCGGCGGGTCTGCTCGTCCGCTTCAAGGACAACCTGGCGCAGGTGCTCTCCCCTTCAGCGCTGCGCTTGGTGGGCCCAATCCTGGTGGAGCAGACGCTGCTCATGCTGATGAGCATGGTGAACAGCATCATGGCCAGCCACATCGGCACACACGCCGTGTCCGCCATCGCAATGGTAGACTCCATCAGCAACCTCGTCGTGTCCTTTTTTTCGGCGCTGTCCGTGGGCGCCACGGTGGTTGTGGCGCAGTTTACCGGCCGGGGCGACGCGCGTAACGCACGAGAAACGGTAAAACAAGCGCTGTATTCCGCGCTTCTGCTCATCGTAAGCGTGTGCACGCTCATGCTCGTCTTTCAAGGGCCGCTGATCCAGTTGTTGTACGGCGCGGCCGATCCGGACGTACTTGCCGCTTCACGCATCTATTTGGTCGGCTCGGTGCTGTCCTACCCCTGCATCGCCATATCGGGCATCTCCAACGGCATTCTGCGCGGCTCGGGCGACACGCGCACGCCCATGTTCGTCACTCTGTTGATGAACGTCGTGTCCGCCGCGCTTGGGTACCTGCTCATCTACGGCATTCCCATCGGGCCGTACAAACTGGGGGCCATCGGCATTGTGGGCGCAGTGACGGCCATCGCCGTAGCCCGCCTGTGCGGCTCGGCCCTGCTGCTCGTCGTCCTTCTGCGCGGCAACCGCGCCGTGAAGCTGCAGGACCCGTTCCAATTCCGCTGGAACGCCGCCATTCAGCGCTCGCTCTTTGGCATCGGCATTCCCGCCAGCGTGGAGAACATCCTGTTCAACTTCGGCAAGGTGATCACCCAGACGTTTCTGGTGGCCAGCGGTACGATCGCCGTCGCGTCAACGTTCTACATGAACTCCGTGCTCAACTTAACAAACCTGCCCGGCAACGCGCTCAACCTGGCCACGTCCACCATCATCGGGCAGAACATGGGCTCGGGCGACACGGACCTGGCGAAGCGGAACATGCTCAACCTGGTTGTGCTCGCCGTGCTCATTCTTACCGTGGTCACCGCGGCCGCTCTGCCTCTGCTGCCCTACATCCTGCGCATTTACCAGCCGGATGCGTCCGTGATTCCGACCACCACAACGCTTCTGTACATCACGCTCATCGGAACGGTGCTCTTCTGGCCGCAGTCCTTCATCTTCCCTTCGGCGCTGCGCGCCACGGGCGACGGCAAGTACTGCATGCTCGTGTCCATCATCAGCATGTGGACTCTGCGCGTGGGCGGCGCATACTTCTCAACGCACGTGCTGCACATGGGCGCGGTGGGCTGCGCGGCCGCGATGGTTGTGGACTGGGTGCTGCGCGGCTCCTTCTTCACGCACCGTGTGTTCTCCGATAGGTGGAAGCGGAACATCGTGCTTCGGGTGCCTTCATAGTGTGCGGCCACAGCGCACGAGGTGAGCGAACATGACAGTATTTTCCATCCTCCTGTTTGACGGGTTTGAGACGCTTGACGCTTTCGGCCCGGCGGAAATCATCGGCAAGCTCCCCAAACGCTACGCGCTTGTGTATGCCTCGCAGCGCGGCGGCATGGTGGAAAGCAGCCAGGGTGTCCGTGTGGAAACGCGCCCGTTTGCGCAGCTTGCCCCGGGCGGCGTCGTGCTGGTGCCCGGCGGCATGGGTACGAGGGCGCTGGTGGAGGACGTGAATTTTCTTTCCGCGCTGAGCAGCCTTTGCCAAAGCGCCCGGTACGTCCTGTCGGTGTGCACCGGCTCCGCGCTGCTCGCCAGGGCCGGGCTTATGCATGGCAAGCGGGCGACGAGCAACAAGCGCGCTTTTGACTGGGTGGCGGCGCAGGACAGCCGCGTTCTGTGGCAAAAGCAGGCGCGCTGGGTGCGCGAGGGATCCTACTACACCTCCTCGGGCGTTTCCGCCGGGATAGACATGACGCTCGGCTTCATCGCAGACATGCACGGCAAGTGCGTGGCGGACGACATCTGCGGGTATATCGAGTACGTCTGGAATGAGGATGCGGAACGCGACCCTTTCGCCCTCCCCTAGGCCAAGCACAATAATGGCCCGGCGGCTTGCATGCCGCCGGGCCCTGTTCGTTGTGCGCTATTTGGCGTACTCCAGCAGAATCTCGCGGTAGCGGGTGAAGTTCTCGAAGGAGACCTCCTCCGGCACACCGTGGTCGCAGGTGGGAATGTAGCCGCCGCGCCTGTACATGGCGTCCAGGATGCGGCGCAGGTAGCGCTCCATCCGCTCGCCCCCAACGGCCAGCACGCGTTTATCGATGCCGCCGAACATCGCCAGCCCCGGGTACTGACGGCCGATCTCCACCACATCGCACCCGGAGGCCACCTCAAAGGGCGACATGGCGTCCATGCCCAGCTCCCTATATACGTCGATCACCGGGCGGCAGTCGCCGTCCGTGTCCACCTGAAAGTGCAGGTGGCGCGCGCGGTCCCTTTGGCGCGCTTTGATGCCCTCAATCAGCTCGCGGTAATAGGGAAAGAGGAAGGCGCGCATCATGTCCGGCGAGATGAGCGACCCCTTGTTATAGCAAATGTCCTCCGCCAGATAGAGTTCGTCGACGGTCACGCGGCTCTGGCAGCGCGAGAGCACCGCGTCGGCCAGCTTCAGCCACTGGGCCATGCAGCTGTGCAATAGCTGCGGATCATCGTAGAACATGTAGGGCAGCGCGAGCGGCCCCACCAGGCTGCGCAGGTACATGTAGCCGCCAATCAGGTTCGCCTGGATCATCAGGCCGGCCGCTTCCGCCGCCTCGGCCTTTTTCATGTGCTCCTCAAAGCCCGCGTAGCGTTCGGGGGTATCGGGGCTCATGCGCCATCTGCACAGCTCGTCAAAACTCTTCATGTCCACCACCGGGTGCCCAACGTACTCGGGCATAAAACCGCTGCGCCGCCCCTTAAAATACAGCACGGCGCGCCCGGCAAAGTCCTGCGCAAGCTCGTACTCGCCCCGGTCCTCCAGCACGCGCTGCTCGAATGCCGGTACAAAGGCCGCCTCGCACCAGCCGAGCATGCCCAAGGAAAACGCGCCGCGCTCGTCATAAGCAAAGCGTTTGGCCAAAAAGCCGTGCGGATCCGCAAGGGGCACGTGCCCCTCCCTCTGCCAGCGGTCCAGGCTGTAATATCCAAACTCGCGCATAATGAACGGCTGTCCGGGCGTAACGGCATAACACTCGCGCAGCTTCATCGCCGCGGGATGGATCGTCGACATGCGGCGCCCACTCCTTTTCATCGTGTGTCGATATGCGCTTCCCCGCGCCATACCCCTGCGGCATTTCAACGACAAGCGAAACAGACGGACGCGCGCGGGCAACACATAACAGATTCTACGCGATGATGTGCTGCTCCTGTGCCTGGCGCATCAGTCTTTCCTGGCGGCGAAACTGAGCGTTATACAGCTGCTCGTAGAAGCCTTGCTGCTCCAGCAGCTGTTCGTGGGTGCCTTGCTCGATGATGCGCCCGTCGTTGATGACCAAAATGCACTCTGCGTCGCGTATGGTGGACAGACGGTGGGCAATGACGAATGCCGTGCGGCCCTTCATCAGGGCGAGCATGGCGCGCTGGATGACCAGCTCGGTGCGCGTGTCCACCGAGGATGTCGCTTCGTCCAGAATGAGGATGGCCGGGTCGGCAAGCACGGCGCGGGCGATGGACAGCAGCTGCCGCTGCCCGTGCGACAGGTTCGTAGCGTCCTCGGTGAGCACGGTTGAATACCCGTCCGGCAGCCGCCTGATGAACACGTCCGCGCCCGCGGTCTGTGCGGCCCGCCGAACCTCCTCGTCCGTGGCGCTCAGCTTGCCGTAAGCGATGTTGTCGCGCACGGTGCCGGCAAACAGGTGCACGTCCTGCAGTACGATGCCCAGCTTGCGGCGCAGCGAGTCCTTGGTGAATGCGGTGATGTTCTCGCCGTCGATGCGGATATCGCCCTCGTCGATGTCATAAAAGCGCATAAGCAGGTTCACAATGGTCGTCTTGCCCGCGCCGGTCGGGCCGACCAGAGCGATGCGCACGCCCGGATCGGCGTGCAGGCTGACGTTTTGCAGCACCGGCCGGTCCTTGCGGTAGCCGAAGGTGACGTTCTCAAAGCACACGTCGCCACGCACGTCGGCAAGCTCGCGCGCGCCGGGGTTGTCCTGCTCTGCGGGCTCGTCCATTACCTCAAACACGCGCTCCGCGCCCGCGATGGCAGACTGGATGGAGGTGAACTGGTTCGCCAGCTCATTGATGGGCCGGGTGAACTGGCGCACGTACTGCGTAAAGGAGGTGATCATGCCCACGGACATGCGGCCCTGCGCCACAAACCAACCGCCAAACACCGCCACGATGACGAACGCCAGGTTGTTGATCATGTTCATGAGCGGGCCGATGATCCCGGAGAAAATCTGTGCGCGCGTAGCGTTGCGGCGGTACGCTTCATTCAGGCCGGCAAAGTCGCTCTCCACCTGCGCCTCGCGCGCGAACACCTTGATGACGCGCTGGCCGGAGATGCTCTCCTCGATATAGCCGTTCATCTCGCCCAGCGCGGCCTGCTGCTTTTTGTACATCGCGCGGGTGCGCCGGGCGATGAAGCCCGTTAAAAAGATGGACAGAGGCACGGTGAGCATGGCCGCCAGCGTGAGGAGCGGATTGATGACGAGCATCATGGCAAGCGCCCCGACAATGGACAGCCCGGACTGGAATACCGAGGAGACGACCTGGCTTAAGGACATGGCCACGTTGTCCACATCGTTGGACAGGCGGGACATAAGCTCGCCGTAAGGCGTGTTGTCGAAGTAGCGCACGGGAAGCTTTTGCACGTGGTCAAACAAATCGCGCCGCAGACGGTGCACGGTGCTTTGCGCCACGCGCGACATGAGCAGGGATTGCACATAGGAAAGCGCCGCCCCGACCAGGTACATGCCCGCCATTGGAAAAAGCACGCGCCACAGCTGGGCGAAGCGCTTTGCCTGGATGTAGCCGTCGATCGCTATGCCGATGAATCGGGGCGATATAATGGTAACTGCCGTGGAGATAACCACGCACCCCAGCACGAGAAGCAGCATGCGCCAGGAATGGCTGACGTAGCCAAGCAGCCGCCGCAGCACCTTTTTGGCGTTCTTCGGCTTTACCGCGCCTGTCTGAAAGCGCCCGCCGCCGGGGCCGCCGCCCGGCCCGCCCGGTCCGCGCATATGCATGCTACACCGCCTCCTTTCCCAGCTGCGAAGCGCAAATCTCGCGGTACAGCGGGCTTTGCCGCAGCAGCTCCTCGTGCGTGCCCATGGCCGACACAGCGCCGTCTTCCAGCACAAGGATGCGGTCGGCGTCCATCACCGAAGAGATGCGCTGCGCGATGACGATGACCGTGCACCGCTGATGGCGAAGGGCCTCCTGGATATGCGCCTCGGTGCTCATGTCCACAGCGGAGGTCGAGTCGTCCAGGATGAGCACGCGGGGCCGCTTGGCCAGCGAGCGGGCAATGGACAGCCGCTGTTTTTGCCCGCCCGACAGGTTCACCCCGCCCCGGCCCAGGCGTGCGGAGAAACCCTCCGGCATGGCCATCACAAAGTCGTACGCCTGCGCGGAGCGCGTCGCTTCGTGCAGGGCGTCCATGGGCGCCTCACCCGCACCCCAGCGCAGGTTGTCCTCCACCGTTCCGGAGAACAGAACGGAATCCTGCAGCACCATGCTCACCGCGGACCGAAGGTCGAGCAGGCGGAATTCGCGCACGTCCACGCCGTCCAGCAGTACGCGGCCGCTGCTTGGGTCGTACAGGCGCGGAATTAAGGCCACGAGCGTGGACTTGCCGGCACCCGTGCCGCCCAGGATGGCCAGCGTCTCCCCGGGCGCCACGTCGAAGGAAACGTTCTGCAGAACGGGCGCCCCGCCTGCGCCTTCATAGCGGAAGGACACGTTCTCAAACGTAACGCGGCCCTTCAGATGCGAGGCGTCCGCCGGTTCAGCCGGATCCACAATCTGGGGCGTTTCGTTGAGCATTTCGTTCAGGCGGGCGGACGAGGCCATGGCGCGGGAGATGTTGTTGAGCACCATGGCGGACATCATCAGCGAGAACAGGATCTGGGTCATATAATTGATAAAGCCCATCAGTTGACCCACCTGTATTCCGCCGCGCTGGGCCAGCCCCCCGCCCAGCCACAAAACGGCGATCACCGACAGATTCATGGTGAGGTTAAGCAGCGGAAAGAACAAAGCGATGTTGCGCGCGGCTCTCACGTTGGCGTCGCGCAGGGAATCGTTTCCCGCGGCGAAGCGGGCGCGCTCGAAATCGCCGCGCACGAAGGCCTTAATCACGCGCACGCCGGACAGGTTCTCCTGCATGATCGTGTTCACGCGGTCCATAGCCGCCTGCACCCTGCGAAACAGAGGGTATCCGCGCCGCAGAATCACCACCAGGCCGACCGCCAGGATAGGCACGGAGATGATGAAGACGACGGCCAGTTCACCGCTCAAGCGCACGGCCATGAACATGCCGCCAATGCACAGAAGAGGCGCGCGCACCAAAATGCGCAGCGCCGAAGCGACCATGTTTTGCACCTGCAGCACGTCGTTGGTGATGCGCGTGATCAGCGAGCCGGTTTTGAACTTGTCCATATTGGCGAAGGTATAGCTCTGCACATGGTGGAACAGCGCCCGGCGCAGGTCCGCTGCGAAGTTTGTGGAGGCGATGGTGGAGAACACCACGCATCCAAACCCGCCCACGATACCGCCCAGCGCATAGAAGAGCATGCGCAGGCCGGTTTGCCAGATGAAGAGCGTGTCGCCTTGGGCGATACCCACGTCCACAATTTTGGACATGAGCGTGGGCAGCTGCAGGTCAAACCACACTTCGCACGCCATCAGGAGCGGCGCGAGCAGCGCCGCCCACCAGTACGGCTTCATATAGCGCAACAACCTACGCAAGCGGGGTCACCCCTTCTTTTCGTCCCTGTGCAGTACGTGCCGCATATACTCCTCGTAGAAGGCGTCGCCCGGCTGCGGTTTGCCCGTACTGCGCACAAGGTTTTCGAGCATACGCTCCATCGTCTCGCACAGCGCGCCGATCTCCTGCGGGGAAAATCCCTCAAACATTTCCAGATCGGCGGCGCACATAGCCTGCCAGCTGCGGCTGCACACCTCAAGCCCTGCCTGAGTGATGGCCACGCGCTGTATGCGCTTATCCGTTTCGTCGGTCGTGCGCGTAATCAGCCCGGCCTTCTCCATACGACGCAGCGTGACTGTCATCGTGGCGGCGGTGAGACCAAGCGCTCGGGCCAGCTCTCTTTGGCTCATGGGCCCACGCAAACGCAGCAGGAACAGCACGGGCGGCTGGCCCGTGCTCACCTCCGCATCATACAGCATGCGCACGCGCACCATCTTCCATTTGGCCACCATCTGGATTAAGTGTGCGGCGCGTTTCAAATCATCCTTCGGCACACAAAAAAACCTCCCGCCATTTAGTTAGATGGTAAACTATTTTTGCTTATCATAGCACCGGGCGCCGGGCTCGTCAAGCTGGAAACATCCATTCCGCAGGAAAAACCCGTCGCTCGTGCGGCGACGGGTGTGGGTTGCGAATGGCTATGCGTCCGCCCGAGAAAAGTCGATCAGGCGCGTGCCCCGATAGGTAAGCGTGCCGCTTTGCCCCTCCAAAACGTCGTCGTATAGCCAGGCGGACACGTAAAAGCTGCGTCGCCCGTCCGGACAATCGAAGGCGAGCACGTAGTCCGTCTGCGCCTTGCGCATGCGGAACATCGGGCTCGGGAAGGAGCTCTTTTTGCCAACGTGCGCAGGTACGCTCACCGTCCGGCCCAGGTAGTTGCGCCCAAACGCCAACGCCAGCGCAATGGCCAGCCCTGCAAAAAAGACAAGCACCACAATGGAAAGCATCGCGACCACCGACATGCGTTTCCCCCGCTTCCTTATATGATTACGTCTGATCCTGCGGCGGGACGTCCGCGAAGAGGGTGTAGCCGCCCTTGCCCGCACGCTTCACGCAGTACATCGCCCAGTCGGATTTGCGCATCAGCTCGCTCACGTCGCGTCCGTCCTGAGGAAAGACCGCGATGCCAATGCTGGCGGACACGTGCCGAAGGGTGCGATTCACCAAAAACGGCTCGTGAAAGGCGCACAGCAGCCGCTGTGCCAGCGTCTCCACGGCTGCGCGGCCGGGCGTGTTCTCCGCCAAAACCACGAATTCGTCGCCGCCAACGCGGGCGACCAGATCGGTGTCGCGCACGGCCTTGCGCAGGCGCGCGCCAAGCGCAACGAGCACCTCGTCCCCCACTGCGTGCCCAAAGGTGTCGTTGATCTCCTTAAAATTGTCGATGTCCACGAACACCATGGCACCCTGCGTCCCTTGCACCATCGCCTGCCGCACCACGGCGCCTGCGCGCTCAAATAGGCATGCGCGGTTGGGCAAGCCGGTCAGCCAGTCGTACAGGTAGGCCTTGCGCTCCAGCTGATCCTGCGTCTCGCGCCGGCTGGTGATATCCAGAAAAGCGCCCGCAAGGAAGCCCGCCTCGCCCGTTTCCCCCGGGAACGCGCGCAGGCGGGCGCACATCCAGCCGGTGCGGCCGTCCGCAAGGCGCACGCGCAGTTCCTGGGTATAGCAGGGAAGCGCACCGCGGGCGATGTCCCCCGATCGGGTGATGAGGCGGGCGGCGTCCTCCGCCTCCAGGATTCGCTCCAGCAGCTCGTTCAGTGTGTACGCTGCATCGCGGGGCAGACCGAACCACTGGTAGAAGCTCTCGGAGAGCACCACCCGCCCGTTTAACAGGTCCACGCACAA
The DNA here is from genome assembly GCA_031553225.1 of Eubacteriales bacterium. Taxonomy (GTDB): domain Bacteria; phylum Bacillota; class Clostridia; order Christensenellales; family UBA1750; genus JAVBLU01. The sequence continues at coordinate 97,142 of JAVBLU010000010.1, read as the reverse complement.
AAGGGCATCCTCGGAAACCTCCATAGCCATCAGCAGCAGCGCGCCCTCGCTTCTGCCGCGCGCGGGCATACGGCCGGCATCTGCCTCGGCCCCTTGCGCAGCGCCATCTGGCGAAGAGGCGTCGCCGAAGCGGCGCATCCCTTCGCGGAGCAGCCGCATGGGCCCCAACGGAAACCTCGCGTGGATGTAGCACGCTCCTGCCGCCGCGAGCAGCACGTAGGCTCCTGCCGCCGCCAAAAAAGGCAGGTCGGTCACGGGCCGCGCCGCGTACCTGCCCGCCGTTTCCGTCGCGCTGAGCAGCGCTACGCCGGGCAGCAGCCCATGCGCCTGCGCGGCGTAGCGCGCTCGGCCCACGCGCAGGAGCGCCGGTTCCTCCGCAAGTGCGGCGTTCAGCCGCTGCGGCGCGCCTGCAAAGTACAGCGACAGCTCAAAGCTCGGCCCTTCTGCGCTCACGGCAGACAGGGCGACGCCCTTCTGCACGTCCATCAGCATGTGCTCCACCGTGCCACCGGCCATCTCGGCCAATATGGGCGCCAGCCGCAGGGACATGCACTGAACGCCCACAGCGGCGCCGTTGCCATCACGGATGGGCGCGGCGTACAGCGCCTCTCCTACCGCGAAGGAAGCCGTCGGCCCCGTGGCAAGCCAAAGCGGACCGTCGGCCACCGCCTCTTGCAGGGCGGCGAACTCCGGCGCGTTTTCAGCCCAGCGCGCCTGCCATACCGGTGCGAGGGTGCCGATGAGCGCGTCGCCCACCTTCTGCACCGAGTAGACGGAACCATCCCGCACCATATAGATGGCCTGGACCAGGTACGGGCAGCCGCGCAGCGCAGTGCTCATCTCCTTTGCGGCCATGGACGCCCCGCCCGCCTCGTACGCCTGCTGGATGAACACAGCGTAGGATGCCGCGGCATTCATCTGCGCCGTCACGTAGCGCATGGCCGCATCCGCGTCCGCACGTACGCGCGAGCGCGCCAGCTCGCCGGACGCGGCGATATTCATCATCGCTCCAAGCCAAACAAGCCCGCTCATGCCGACAAGCAGGAACAAACAGTAAGCGGCAAGCACCCGCGTTCGCGCGTTGCGCACAAATGACCCCCCTCGGGCTGTCCGAATTGTCGGGCACACGGCAGGTCGGGCGCAGTGCGGTGGCATTTAGCCCCGCCATTTCATTATACGGACCGTCTAAGGCAGCGTCAAGCGCGCAAAAGCCGAACTGGCATGCGCCGCCAAGCTGTGTTATACTAGGAAGGACGATATATCTGGAGGGTTGCTTACATGCGCATTGCACGCATCGCCATACAAAGCCAAGCGGTTTGGGCCCACATGGAAGACGGGTGCTTTTACCCCTTAAGCGCGGCGCCTTACGAAGGAGGCGTGCGCACCGGCGAGCGCGTTGATGCGGACGCGGCGCGGCTGCTTGCCCCCGCCACTCCCTCCAAGGTGGTGTGCGTGGGCCTCAACTACCACGACCACATCGCCGAGATGAAGCACGACGACGTCCCGGCCGACCCGGTGCTCTTCATTAAGCCTTCCACGTCGGTGGTCGGCCCGGGCGAGGCCATCGTGCGACCGAGCTTCTCGGGCCGGGTGGACCACGAAAGCGAGCTGGCCGTTGTAATCGCCAAAGCGATGAAGGGCGTTAGCGAAAGGGACGCTCTTTCGTACGTGCTCGGCTACACCTGCCTCAACGACGTGACCGCGCGCGACTTACAAAAGCAGGACGGCCAGTGGACGCGCGCCAAAGGACAGGACACGTTCTGCCCCATCGGCCCTTGGATCGAGACGGACGCGGATCCAGGCAACGTCACCGTACAGGCCATTGTAGGCGAGCAGGTGCGCCAAAGCTCTTCCACGAAACTGCTCATCACGCCCGTCGCTAAGCTGCTCTCCTTCATCAGCGCGGGCATAACGCTTCTGCCGGGCGACGTGGTGGCCACAGGCACGCCCGCGGGCGTGGGGCCGCTGCTCGCCGGCGAGACGGTTCGCATCGTCATCTCCGGTATCGGCACGCTGGAAAATCCTGTCCTGTAAGGAGGCGATGGCATGTCGGCCGACAAGTTCCGCTCGTCGGAGGTGGACCAGCTCTTCGACGCTTTCCTTACCCTGAAGAGCCGGGAGGACTGGTACGCCCTTTTTGAAGATTTGTGCACGATCGGAGAGATACGCTCCATAGCGCAGCGCTTTGCCGTGGCCAGCATGCTGGACAGCCGTGAGACCTACCACGAGATCGCCGAGCGCACGGGCGCAAGCACGGCCACCATATCGCGCGTAAACCGGTGCCTTCTGTACGGAGCGGACGGTTACCGCCGCGTGCTTGACCGTCTGCCCACAAACGACGGGAAGCAACCGGAGGAGCCATGATCGATCTTTCCTCCTATAACCCGCCCCAGCGGCTGGCCGTGCTGCACGGCGACGGCCCGCTGCTCATTTTGGCGGGCGCGGGATCCGGCAAAACGCGCGTGCTGACCGGGCGCATCGCCCGCCTGGTGGACGAGGGCGTGCCGCCCTACCGCATCCTGGCCATCACGTTCACGAATAAGGCGGCCGCCGAAATGAAGGAGCGCGTGGCGCTCCTTTGCGGTGAAAAGGCGCGCGACGCTTGGATCATGACGTTTCACGCCATGTGTGCGCGCATGCTGCGCCGCGACATAGAGAAGCTGGGCTACACGAATGCCTTCACCATCTACGACGCGGACGACCAGGCCTCCCTGGTAAAGGAATGCCTGAAGCATCTGAACTTGTCGGATAAGGAGTACGTGCCATCGGCCGTACGCGCGGTGATCTCCGACGCCAAGAATAAGCTCCTCTCGCCGCAGGAGTGGTTCTCGGCCTCGCCGCGCGGCTACCGCGAGCAAAAATACCTGGATATCTACAAGCTGTATGAAGAGCGGCTGCGCAAGCAGAACGCGCTGGATTTTGACGACCTGCTTGTGCGCACGCTGGAGCTCTTTCTGGAGCATCCACCCGTGCTTGCCTACTACCAGGACAAGTTCGACTATGTGATGGTGGACGAGTATCAGGACACGAACCACGCCCAGTACGAACTCACTCGGCTGCTGGCCGGGCAAAAGCGCAACCTGTGCGTGGTGGGCGACGACGATCAGTCCATCTACGGCTGGCGCGGCGCGGACATCCGTAACATTCTGGACTTCGAGCGCGACAATCCGGACGCGGCTGTCATCAAGCTGGAGCAAAACTATCGCTCCACAAGCGTCATTCTGGACGCAGCCAACGGCGTGATCCGCCACAACGAAGGCCGCAAGGACAAGCGCCTGTGGACGCAGCGCGACGGCGGCGCGCCCATTCTGGTGCGCCAGGTGCAAAACGAGCACGAGGAGGCCGAGCGCTTCCTGCGCGACGCAAAACGCTTGGCCGCCGAGGGCGTGCCTTACGGCGACATGGCGGCGCTCTACCGCATGAACACGCAGTCGCGCGTTCTGGAGGAGGCCTTGGTGCGCGGAGGCGTGCCGCACCGCATGGTGGGCGGTTTCCGGTTTTACGAGCGCGCCGAGGTACGCGATCTGATCGCCTACCTACGCGTGCTGGAGAACCCCGCGGACGACCAATGCCTGCTGCGCGTCATCAATACGCCCCGGCGCGGCATCGGCGACACGACCGTCGCCGTCCTGCGTGAGGCGTCCTTAAACCAGGGCGCAAACATGCTGGACATCGTGCTGGGCGGCGGGGCGGACGCGCTGCCGCCGCGCGCCCAGGCGGCCGTGGCGGCCTTCAGCGACCTGATGGCCCGGCTGTTTGCGTGCAAGGAAGTGATGACGCCCTCGGAGCTGCTGAAGGCGGTCATCGAGGAAACACGCTACCGCGCCGCGTTGCAGGCGGGCAAGGACGAGGATGCACAGGAGCGCCTGGACAACATCGACGAGCTCGCGGGCGCGGTAAGCGAGTACGAGGCTTCATCCGAGCAGCCGACGCTCGCTGGGTTTCTGGAGCACGTGGCGCTCGTATCCGACATAGACGCCCTGCGCGAGACGGGCGGCGCGGTCACGCTGATGACGCTGCACTCCGCCAAGGGCCTGGAGTTCCCCTGCGTGTGGATGATGGGGCTGGAGGAGGGGGTGTTCCCCCACTCCCGCGCCTTGGTGGACGACGCCCAGATGGAGGAGGAGCGGCGGCTGTGCTACGTGGGCATCACGCGCGCCATGGACCGTTTGATCCTCTCCAGCGCACAGTGTCGCACGCTTCAGGGCCGCACCACCCTGCAACAACCGTCGCGCTTTCTCAGCGAGATTCCCGAACACCTGATCGCACGAGAGGGCGGCTCCGGACGCGAGCAACGTTTCCAGCCCCGCCGCCGCGATGAAGAGAGTACGTGGGAGGATGAGCAGAACGTGCGGCCGCGCTCCGGCTTTCCATCGCCCCGGCCGGGCACAGGGCCCGCAGCCGGCGCAGGTCGGCCCGGCTTTGGCCGCCCTGCGGCGTTTGTTCCATCCATTGCGCGCGCGGAGAAACCCGCCGTCGCCTGGCAGGCGGGCGACAAGGTGAAACACGACGTATTCGGCATGGGCGTCGTCATCCGCGTGGGCGGCCCATCCGGAGCGCAAACGCTGGACGTGCTGTTCGCCGGCGTGGGAAGCAAGACGCTCGCAGCCGCCATCGCTCCGCTGCACAAGGCATAGGGCGATGGCGAAGCTGGTTTGCGTCGATCTGGACGGAACGCTCCTGCGCAGCGATCTGAGCGTTTCCTCGCGCAGCACGAGGGCGCTGATGCACTGCCGGGCGCTGGGGCACCGCACCGCGGCGCTCACCGGGCGCGCGGAGCTGCGGCTGGGCATCAGCCTGCCGGACGGGCTCTCCTTAAACGATCTGTTCGACGCGCTGGCCCTGAGCAACGGCGCGGTGGTGACGGCAGGCGGCATGCCGCTGTGCGAGAGTTTCGTGCGGGCCGCGCAGATGCGCTCACTCCACGCGCGCGTGTCCGCACAAGGCTTTAAGCCGCTCGTGTGCCTGCTGCACGAGGGTGCATATCACATGAATTTCCCGGCGCGCCTTCTGTGGCCGGACGCGGAGCTGGGCGAGGGACCGCTTGATCTTGCCGCATGGCCGCACGATCTGCCGCGCATGCTTGTGGTGAGCGACCCGCGCCTCACGCGCCTCACGCAGGCGGTGCTCGCCGATGCGCTCCCTCCAGGGCTTAAGCTTATCCCCATGGATATGGGCCGCACATGCGCCGTGGTGCACGAGCAGGCCGGCAAGGACCGGGCGATGCAGACCATCGCCGCGCATTACGGCATCCGCGCAGCCGATACGCTCGCCTTCGGCGACGACTTGAACGACCTGGCGATGTTTGCGGCCGCGGGATGCTCCCTTGCCATGGGCAACGCGCCGGACGAGGTGAAACGCGCGGCGGACGTCGTCATTCTTTCAAATGACGAGGACGGCGTGGCCCGGTATCTGGAGGAGGAGCTGCTGTAGCGGCGAGGGAGGTGCTCATGCCTAAGTTGATTTGTGTCGACCTGGACGGTACCCTTTTGCGCAGCGACCTGTCCGTCTCCAAAAGGACGGCGGATGCGCTGCTCGCCTGCCGCCGCGAAGGCCACCGCGCCGCGGTGATCACCGGGCGCTCCTCCCGCCTCGCTCACCTCGGCCTGCCAGACGGGCTTTCCCTCAACGATCTGTTTGACGCCGTCTCCACTTTAAACGGCGCGGACATCGCCGTGCAGGACCGGCTTATTCATCACCACCTGATTCCCGCCGCGGCGCTGCGGCTGTGGTACGGCCGCATGCGGCAAGCCGGACACGAGCCGCTTATGGATGTGCGGTATGAAGGGAATTATTACGCAAACTTCGACCCGAAGCTCATCTGGAAGGACGCCGCCCGTCCGTCCCATCTGCTGGACATGGCGAGCTGGCCGCACGACACGCAGCGCGTCGTGGTGATCCTCCGGCCGGAGCTGACGTCCGTCACCGCAGGCGACATACAGGCCGCCATGGCGCCGGGCATGCAGCTCGTGCTGATGGACCAGGGCACAACGAGCATGCTCGTGAGCGACAAGGCGGGCAAAGGTACGGCCCTGCGCTCCATCGCCGAGCATTTCGGCATTCCTCCGGCGGACTGCGTCGCCTTCGGCGACGACGTGAACGACCTGGCGATGTTCGCCCAGGCGGGCACGGCCGTGGCCATGGGCAATGCCCCGCCGGACGTGCAAGCCGCCGCGCATGCTGTCGCCGCCGGAAACGACGAGGACGGCGTAGCGCAGTATCTGGAGAGGGTGCTGCCCGCATGGCGATCGACGTAGCGGCCTATCTTGATTACACGCGCAAGCCCTGGGGGCAGCTGTACTACGACACGGTCGCATCGCAGCTCGCCTGCGTGCCGGACGGCGCGGCCGTGCTGGACATCGGCGCGGGCTTTGGCGTGCTGGCCGCCCGCCTGTGCGACCGCTGCCGCGTGACGGCGCTGGAACCCGACGAGGCCATGCGCGCACACTTTCTGCCGCAGGAAAAAATCGCATTGCTGGCCGGCGGTTTTCCCGAGGCGGCGGCGCTCCCGGCGGCCTCCTTCGACGCGGTGCTGTGCCACAACGTGCTGGAGTACGTGGACGTGGACGGCCGCCCGGCGGCGTTTGCCGCCATGGCGCGCGCGCTGCGGCCGGGCGGGCTGCTCTCGCTTATCGCCCACAACCGGCCCGGCAAGGTGGCCGCAGCCGCGGTGTTCCAGGCCGATCCCGGCAAGGCGGCCGGGCTGCTGGCGGGCGACACAGCGTATTCGCTCAGCTTCGGCGAGATCAGCGATCTAGCCCCGCAGGACGTGGAGGCGCTGTGCGCGTCCTGTGGCCTGCGCGTGGAGCAGTACATGGGCGTGCGCATGTTCTTCGGCCTTGTGCAGAACAACGAGGTGAAGTTTGACCCCGCATGGCAAAAGGCCGCCCTCGCCCTGGAGTTGCAGGCAGCCAAACTAGACCCGTACCGGCAGATGGCCTTTTATCGCCATTACCACATCCGCCAGGCTTAGGAGGAAACCACGTGGACAGGGATACGATGCGCGGGGAGATGCGCGCTCTGGTCGATCAGCTGGCCGGATGGGCGAAGCTGTACTACGGCTCGGACGCTCAGTCCGTGCCGGATTCGGAATATGACGAGGCGTTCGACCGCTTAGCGCGCCTGGAAGCCGAGCTGGGCGAGTCGCTGCCCGGCTCCCCAACGCATCAGGTGGGCGCTGCCGCTTCCTCCGGTTTCGCGCCGCACACGCACCGCGCGCGGTTGTGGAGCTTGGACAAAACGACCACGACCGACGGCGTGCGCGAATGGGCCGCGCGGTGCGAGCGGCAGCGGCTCTTAGAGGGGCTTCCCCCGCTGAGCTACGTTGTGGAGTACAAATTCGACGGCCTGACGCTCAACCTCACCTATCAGGGCGGCGCGCTCACCCAGGCCGCCACGCGGGGGGACGGCGTTACGGGCGAGGCCATACTCGCGCAGGCCCGCGCGATACGCGGCGTGCCGCAGCGCATCGCGTACCAGGGGTTTCTGGAGGTGCAGGGCGAGGCGCTGATGCGCCGCAGCGTGCTTGCCGCTTACAACGAAGCGGCGAGTGTGCCGCTGAAAAACCCACGCAACGGAGCGGCCGGCGCGCTGCGCAACCTGGATCCGGCCGTGACGGCCAGCCGGAACCTGGACGTGTTCTGCTACTCCGTAGGATACGCCGATAACCCGCCCTACACGTCGCACGAGGGCATGATCGCTTTCTTAGCGCAGAACGGCTTTCCCACCTCCCCCTTCCTGTCGTCTTGTCCGGATATCGAGGCGGCGCTCACCTGCTTCGGGCAAATTGAGGCGCAGCGTGACGAGCTGGACTTCGACATAGACGGCGCGGTGGTGAAAGTGGCCGACCTGCACACGCGGGCGGCGCTGGGCACGACCGACCGCTTTCCGCGCGGGGCGCTGGCCTTTAAGTTTCCGCCTCAGGAGGTTGTCACCACGCTTTTGTCGGTCTCCTGGCAGGTGGGCCGCACAGGCAAGCTCACGCCGCTCGGTCACCTGGAACCGGTGGATATCGCGGGCGCGACCGTGCGCAAGGCCACGCTGAACAACATCGGCGATATCGCCCGCAAAGACGTGGCCGTCGGCAGCCGCGTGTGGGTGCGGCGCGCCGGCGACGTCATCCCGGAGATCATCGGGTGTGTTGAGGGCGATGAAGCCCTGCGCAACCCCATCGCCTTGCCGTCCACCTGCCCCGCGTGCGGCAGTCCCGTGTCCATGCGCGGTGCGCACCTGTTCTGCGACAACCCCGATTGCCCGCCCAAACGCCTGGCGGCGCTGGTATTCTTCTGCTCGCGCGAAGCCATGGACATCGAAGGCCTGTCGGAAAAGACACTGGAGCTGCTCATCCGCGAACGCGGCCTTCGGGATCCTTCCGGCCTATACCAGTTGGATGAAGCCGATCTGCAAGGCCTGCCGGGCATCGCCGACAAGAAAGCCAAGCTCATCCTCCGCGGTATCGACGCCTCCCGCAGCCGACCGCTCGCGCGGCTCGTGCACGCCCTTGGCATCCCGGGTGTCGGACGCGCCACCGCGCGCGATTTGGCGGCGCGCTTTGGCTCGTTGCCCGCGCTTGCCGATGCGCGCGAGGAAGCTCTGCTCTGCGTGAGCGACGTGGGCGGCGTGGTCGCCGCTTCCATCGCCGGGTGGTTTGCCGACGCGCAGAACCAGGCGCTGCTCGCAAGGCTTGCGGAAGGGGGCGTGCGCCCGCCGGAGCAGGCGGCGGGCGGCGGCCCGCTCGCCGGAAAGACGCTCGTGCTTACGGGTACGCTGCCCACGCTCTCCCGCCTGGAGGCGCAGGCGATGATCGAGGCGGCGGGCGGCAAAGCCGCCACCTCCGTCTCCAAAAAAACAGACTTCGTGGTGGCCGGCGCGGACGCCGGCAGCAAGCTGGACAAAGCCTCGGCCCTGGGCGTGCCCGTCATCTCTGAGGACGAGCTGCGCGCCATGGCGGGCCGTTAGCCGCGCCGCATCCCCCCGCGCAGAGGCGCTTGAGGAACACGATCTCGCTGATGTAGCGGGTGCATACATCAAGCGATACGACCGGAGGCTTATACGATGAAGCTGGGGAAACTGACGAATGACGACCTAAAGCGCCGCGTGCTCGCGCACGTTGGCCTCGCGCGGCCGGACGTGGTGCTGCGGCCGGGCATTGGCGAGGACTGCGGGGGCGTGCGTTTCGGGGAGGAAGTGTGCGTGCTCACAACCGACCCGATCACTGCCGTGGCGGAGGGCGCGGGCGCGCTGTGCGTGCAGGTGTGCCTGAACGATATCGCCTCCTCGGGCGCGCAGCCCGTGGCCATGCTGCTTACGTTGCTCGCCCCGCCAAGCGCCACCTTGCAGCAGATTGAGAGCGTGCAGCGCGAGGCGGCAGACGAGGCGGCCAGGTTCGGCGTGGAGATCGTGGGCGGCCACACGGAAGTGACGGACGCCGTCACCCGCCTCGTGCTCTCCGGCACCATCGTGGGCCGGGCCGCCGTTGGGGCCATCGTGCCCACCTCCGGCGCGCGGCCGGGCGATACGCTGGTGCTGACCGGCCAGGCGGGGCTTGAGGGCACGTACCTGCTGTGCCGCAGCAGGGCGGACGTGCGGGCGCGTCTGACGCCCGAGCAGCTTGCGGAGGCGGCGGCCCTAAAAGACCAGCTGACCGTCATGGGCGCGGGCCTTGCGGCGGCGCGCTGCGGCGCGACCGCCATGCACGACTGTACCGAGGGCGGCGTGCTGGGCGCAGCCTGGGAGATGGCGTGCGCATCGCATTGCGGTCTTCAGCTGGATGAGGCGGCGGTGCCTGTACGGCCGCTCACCCGGCGGATCTGCCGTCTGTTGCGGGCCGATCCGCTGCGGCTCATCGCCTCGGGCGCCATGCTCGTGGCCTGCGCGCCGGACGCCGCGGACCACCTCGTTGCGGCACTGCACAGCCAGGGCATAGAAGCCTGCGCCGTTGGCCGCTTTACGGATGAGCCGCTCGCCATGGCCCCGCCGGAGGGCGACGAACTATACGCGGCGCTGAGCGCTGTTTTAAACACGGAGGACGACAATTGATACGCGCTTCGTTGACGACGCCAGGGGTAGAATGTACACTGCACATGGAACATAACGATGACGGGAGGTGATGGCTTATGGCGCTCAACGTTCACAAAGCTTCGACGGTGGCGCTCCAAAGACCAAGGCTCTCACGGCTGGGCAAAACGGTTCTCTTCATCGCCATTGCTGTTCTGCTCATCCTCATCGTCGGCGTTGGCGTTGCTCGCAGCCGCGCACAGCAGGAAGCGCTGCGCGCACAACCGCTGCAGGACGCCATCGACTACAGCCTCACCGTATGCCGTCAGCTCACGTCGTCTTCTGATTTCTCCCTGAACCCGATGCCCCTAAAGAGCGTCAACGGCTACGACGCCCGCATCCAGCAAGAGAAGAGCGTCGCAGAGCGCGCAGAGCTGGCACAGCAGATGATCGCCGAGATTACCCCCGCCCTTTCGGGTAACCCCAAGGCCGCAGACGAGCTGAACGGCTGCCGCAACCGCATCGACTACGCCCTGCGCACCTACAAAAATAAAGGCAGATGAAGCCCATGAAAAAGAGAAGGTTTTTCGCGTCGTTGTCGCTTCTTGTGACGCTGGTGTTCCTGGGCGCGGCCACCGCGCTTGCGCTGCCCATGAAGGACGAGTTTTTTGTGAACGACTACGTGGGCGTGTTCTCTCAGCAGGAAAAGGACGAAATCGTAAAAACTGCTGAACTGATGCAGGAGCAAAACGGCGTACAGATCGTGGTGGCCGTGGTGGAACGCTACACCGGCTCGAGCATCGCCGCCTACACCACCGATCTGTTTAACGAATGGAAGCTTGGGCAAAAAGCGGACGACAACGGCGTGCTGCTGCTGCTCGCCACCCAGGACCGCGAGGTGTTCATCGCCGTTGGCGACGGTCTCACCGGCCTGCTGCCCGATTCGCGCACAGGTTCTATCCTGGACGACTACTTCATCCCCGACGCCCGCAACGGCAACTTCGGCCCGGCGCTGGTCAAGACGTTCACCGCCGTGGCAGACGTGGTGGCCCGCGCGGACACGCCTGGCGCAACCCGCGTTCCGTCCGCCGGGCAGCCCGCGTATCCCGACAACCGCTATACGCCTTCCGACTCCTACAACGCAGGCTTTGGCTTTGGAGGTTTGATCGTGTTCATCCTGCTCATCGCGGCCGTGATCATCATCTCGGCCTCCATCGGCTCGCGTCGGCGCTACCGCAACTACGGCCCCGGGCCCCGGCCCTGGGGTTGGGGCTGGGGCTGGGGCGGATACCACCCGCCGGGCCATCATCACCACCATCAGGGACCCCGCCCGCCGCGCGGGCCAAACCCTCCCCCGCCTGGCGGCGGATTCGGCGGCGGATTCTTCGGAGGGGGCGGCTCTTCTTCCGGCGGCGGCGCGGGCCGCAGCTTCTCCTCGTCTTCGCGCTCGTTTGGCGGCGGCAGCCGCTCGGGCGGCGGGTCCGGGGGCGGCGGCCGCTCTTCCGGCGGCGGCGCGGGCCGCAAGTTCTAACCGCAAGCACCGGTCTTCGATGATTGTCCGCAACAACGTGCACTGCAACAAAGGAGGACGCAAGTTATGGGAAAAATGGTGGATGTGTTCCGTTCCTGGTGGAACTCCGTGGCCGATTCGCTGGGTGATCCCGGCAAACTGGCCCAGCTCTCCGTGGCCGATCTGGAGAAATCCATCCGCAAAGCTAAGGAAGCCGCCGCGCCCGTGGTGGGCGCTCCCGTCGCCATCGAGGGGCGCCTGAAGGACGCCAACCAAACGGACGCCGAGCTAACCGCCAAAGTTACCGCGCTCATCCGAACCGGCGCGGAAGGTCAGCAGGCCGCGCGCAAGTACATCGAGCGGCAGGTGGAGGTACGCAAGAACATCACGCAGCTCACCGTCGATCTGGACGACGCCCGCACGGCCGCCGCGGAGTGGCAGGCCAAGATCCGCGTGCTGGAGAACGAACTGTTCCTGCGCCGCGAAAAGGCCAACCGCCTGCAGGCGGACTATCAGACCGCCAAGGCCGAGCAACAGCTGGGCAAGATGATGCAGACCGCCGATTCCCTGGCCGGGAGCGACACGTTCTCCTCGTTGGAGGCGCGCGTGAACCAGGAGAAGGCCCGCGCCGCCGGATACTCGCAGATGTCCGGGCTGACGGACAAGGCGCGCGACGAGCAGCTTGTGCGCGAGGCGGAGACCGACAACCTCATGCAGGAGTACCTCTCCAAGCTGGATAAGTAAACGGCCATGGGCAAGTATGACGAACTCATCTCGGAGGCAAAAGTGGCCTTGTCCGACGTATCACTGCACACCTACAACGCCGAAAGCTCCTCGAACCTTCGTCTCGCAGGGGCCGCCCGGCAGCTGCGCTCCGACCTGGCGCTTCTGGAGGGCGTACAGGGCCCCGCAAGCAAAGGCCCTTTGGCGCGCATGAAGGAAGCGATGTTCGTCACCGCTCAGGACGTGCAGATGGACCAGGCCGCCGCCCGCGTGCGCGATAACCTGGAACAGGTACAAGCATGCCTCACCTGCCGGTGCGCCTCCTGCGTGCGTATTGAACCGCGCTGCGACTGCACCGGGTGCCTGTACGGCGGCCACACAACCGCCTGCGACGATCACAGCGTCACGCGCGAGTTCATCGAGGGCGCGTGCGATGTGGACGGCTTGCCGTTGCTCGCCATGGAAACCGACCGCGACCGCCTCACGCACATCGTCACGTTGCGCGCCGCTTCCGGCCACCCGCAGCGCTTTCGGTTCAACCTGCGCTCTGGGGAAAAATCGCCCCTCATGCGGCCGGACGCCTAACGGGCCTGCCACGGCATGCGGCCTTGCATGCGAAACCTCCTGCCAAGCGGCCCCGAGGGCTGCGGCAGGAGGTTTTCTGCATAGCGGTTATTACACTTCCGGACAGGCGCGCCTCTGCTTGGTGCGACAGCTATGGCAGCGGAATTCCCTGTTCACCCGCGCCCAGCTTTTGCAGCGCATAGCGATACGCTATCCTCGGCATCACGGCTCTGTTGTGCAGTAGATACGCAAAGACAAGCTCCGGCTCCTTGAGCGACAGCTCTTTGAGCATCCATCCATATCCCTTGAGAACCAGGTGGTGCCGGTCTTGCATGAGGATATCAGCTATGCGCAGCGGCTGGATATCCTGATACCGATTGCGCCGAATGCAGACCAGCAGCACGACAGAAGCGGCGCGGCGCATCCAGAACTCCTCGCGCACCGTCCAGGCCACGACGCGCGAGAACAGCGCCGGTCTTTGGCAAATGAGCTCCCCAAAGGCATGAACACAGAAATCGTCGCACTCGCCCCAGCCGCGTACATACTTCGCCAGCCACATTTCAAAAACGTCAAATGTGTTTTCATCGTATTGCTTTTTCATGCGATGAGCAAAATCAAAAGCGATACAGTGCATATGCCGCCCCAAAAGCTCGCCGCACAATGAGAAGACGTTGTCTTTTGTTTTGTCCTGTACGTCTTGGAACAGCTTGGCCGACAGCTTGCGGACGTCGCCGGTGTTTTTGCACTGTATAAGCTGCGTTTGGGCGGCAGACACGATCGCGTTCACGGAACTCCCCCCGACCTTGGACGCGTGGCTCGTTCGACGCTTGCCATGCATGCGCTTCGCGCCTTATCGGGCGCCAAAACCGGGGCAGTCCCCGCCGCAGCGCCCGCCTTCACAATGCGGTGCGCTCTACAGAACGACGATGTCGTAGGAGGCCTCAAAGCTCGCCCCGGGCTGCAGCATGCGGATGCCGGCCTTCTGCGTGAGCACGCCGGTTGTGCCCTGCTCATCGGCGTGGCCAAACCACGGCTCGATGCATACGAAAGGCGCTCCGCCCGGCTTGGCCCACACGCCCACGTCCGGGAAGCCGGGAAACCGCACGAGCAGATATGGCCGACCGTTCTTGCCCACCAAGGAAATCTCCGACACCTGGAATTCGTTAAAAATGTACACGTCCCGGTCGAAGAAGCGGTCGTTCAGCTTCGCACGCTCGGAACTCAGCACAAGATCGTGCGGTTGCGGCTGCACAAGGCCGGTCTGCGCGTTGATCAGACGGTAAGACAGCGGCCCGGTCGTATGAAAGTCGATCGAGCAATCGCTTAAGGCCTCCCCTTTGTTCACCGGGCACAGGAAGGCCGGGTGCGCGCCGATGGAGAAAGGCATCACAACGTGCGACTCGTTGCTCACGCGCCAGGATACGCGCAGCGTGTCCTCCGTCAGCGTATGCCCCACATGAAAGCGGAAGTCAAACGGATAGGAGCGGCGCGTCGCCTCGTCGGAGTGCAGCTGCAGCCAAACGTAGGAGGACGCCCCCTTCTCCTTAGCGAAGGGCAGGTGGCGGGCTATGCCGTGCGGTGTCATCTCGTAGGTGACGCCTTCGTGGGTGTACTTTCCGTCCTTCAGGCGGCCCACGATCGGGAACAGCACCGGCGCGTGGGAGGCCCACCAGGCCGGGTCTGCGTTAAAGAGCACCTCGCGCGCGTTCCGCTTGTCATAGATGCGCGACAGTTCCGCGCCTTTTTCTGCGACCTCCACGAGCAGGCGGTCATTTTCGATGATGTGTTTCATGTGTGCAGTCTCCCCTATCTATTCATGGCCGTGTGGCCCTCAGCCGACGTAACCGTTGGGGTGCGCCGCGTGCCATTTCCAGGCAGAGGCGATGATCGTGGCGATGTCGCCGCTCTCCCTCGTCCATCCAAGGGCGGAAGCGATACGCTCCGAGGAGGCCACGAGCGTGGCTGGATCGCCCGGACGTCTCTCGCGCAGCACGACCGGGAGCTTGCGTCCCGTGGCAATCTCCACCTGGCTCACGATCTGGCGGTTGGAGAATCCTGTGCCCGACCCCAAGTTGTAGGCTGTGGACGGCGCGCCGCCCCGCAGCGCCTTCAGCGCCAGCACGTGTGCACGGCACAGGTCCTGCACGTGGATGTAGTCGCGCACGCAGGTTCCGTCCGCGGTCTCGTAGTCATCGCCGTACAGCTGCAGCGCCTCGCCGAAGCCGAGCAACACGCGCAAAGCGATGGGGATCAGATGGGTCTCAGGGTTATGCGCCTCGCCGATGTCCCCCTTTGGATGCGCGCCCGCCACGTTGAAATAGCGCAGGCGTATGGAGCGCATGCCATAGGCCGCGTCGAAGTCCGAGAGCATGTCTTCGATCATCAGCTTCGTGCGGCCGTATACGCTGGTGGGGTTCTTTGGGGTATCCTCGGTGATGGGGAACACGCCCTTCGTATCGCCGTACACTGCGGCAGTGGAAGAGAAGACGATGCGCGAAACGCCGCAGGCGTGCATGGCGCGCAGCAGAGAGAGCGTGCCGCCGACGTTGTTGTCATAATACTTCGCCGGATCGCGCATGGACTCCGGCACCACAGAGGACGCGGCGAAGTGCACCACGTCCGTCACGGCGTAGTCCTTCATCAGCGTCTGCATGGTCTCGGTGTCGTGCAGGTCGGCCACCACCAGCGGGCAGCCCAGTACGGCTTTCCTGTTGCCGGTGGAGAGATTGTCCGCCACAACGGGGCTCTCCCCGATCTCCTGAAGCAGCCGCACCATGTGGCTGCCGATGTAGCCAGCGCCGCCTGTGACCAGGATGGACAAATGTCATCGCCTCCCATAGTTCGCTTATCTATGTATATGGTCTATTGCGACCGGATACGCTGCCAGAGCTCTTCCGCCGCGCCGCCCAGTGGTTGTGCGATCACCCCGCCGCCCAGACAGGCCTCCCCTTGGTAGAAGACCACGCTTTGACCGGGCGTTATCGCCCGCTGCGGCTGATGAAACCGAACGCTGGCGCCCCCGCCGCACAGGGTTACGCTGCAGGCCTGGTCGCTTTGGCGGTAGCGCGTTTTGGCCGTGCAGCTGAAGTGCTCACCGGGCGGCCTGCCGCTAATGAACGTCACCTCGCGCGCGAGCAGGGCGCTGCACCAAAGCGCCGGATGATCGTCTCCCTGCGCCACAATCAGGAGGTTGCGGGTTCCGTCCCGGCCAAGCACGAACCATGGCGCGCCGTCCCCGTCCGCCAGGCCGCCGACGCGCAGGCCCTTGCGCTGGCCGATTGTGTAGCCCGAGCATCCTTCGTGCCGTCCGACCACCCGGCCATCCTGCGTGACGATATCGCCCGGCCGTGCGGGCAGGTAGCGCGCCAGGAAAGCGCGAAAGTCGCGCTCGCCGATAAAGCAGATACCTGTGGAATCCTTCTTGCCCGCCGTGGGCAGGCCGGCCTCCCGGGCTATGTCGCGCACCTCGCGCTTCGTTAGCCCCCCCACAGGGAATACTGCCCGAACAAGCTGCTCCTGGCGCAACGCGTGCAGAAAATAGCTTTGGTCCTTCCCCGCATCTATGCCGCGCAGGAGGGAAACGCCGCCCAGCGCGTCCGCCGCCGTGCGGGCGAAGTGCCCGGTAGCCAGCGCTTCGGCTCCAATTTGGGCGGCAAAATCCGCCAGAGCGTCAAACTTAATCTCGCGGTTGCACAGTACGTCGGGGTTTGGGGTCTCCCCCGCCTCGTATGAGCGCAGGAACTGCCGGAAAACGCGCTCGCGGTACTGGCGCGCAAAGCTGATGGCGTAGTACGCGATGCCGATTACGTCGCATACGGCGCGCACGTCGGCAAAGTCCTGTTCGGCGGTGCAAAAGCCGTCCTGCGTCTCCTTCCAGTTGTCCATGAACACGCCGGTCACGTCGTGTCCCTGGCGCTTGAGCAGAAGGGCGGCCACAGAGGAGTCCACCCCGCCGGACATGCCCACAACGATATGCGCCATCAGCTCATCCTTCAAACAGGGGCGTGGACAGATAGCGCTCGCCCGTGTCCGGCAACAGTGTAACCACCAGCGCGTCCTTTGGCGCGGCGGCGGCAACGCGCACGGCGGTGGCAAGCGCTGCGCCCGAAGAGATGCCCGCCAGAACCCCCTCCTTGCGCGCCAGCAGGCGAGCGTACTCATAGGCTTCCTCGTTGCTCACGCGCTCGACGGCAGTGATCATGCTCCTATCCACGATGTCCGGCACAAAACCTGCGCCGATGCCCATGATGCCATGCGGCCCGGGCTTCCCGCCCGAGAGCACGGGCGAGGCGGCGGGCTCCGCGGCCACAAGCCGCACGCCCGGAAAACGACCGCGCAGCGCGCGGCCAACGCCCATCAGCGTGCCACCCGTGCCCACGCCGGCCACAAAGGCGTACGGAGCCCGGCCGCCCAATGCTTCGATGATCTCCGGCCCGGTGGTGCGTTCGTGGGCAAGCGGGTTGTTGGGGTTGCCAAACTGGTCGGGCAAAAAAGCGCCTGTCTGCGCAGCGATCTCTTTGGCCTTCGCCACCGCGCCGGTCATCCCCTGCGCCGCCGGGGTGAGCACCAGTTTTGCCCCATAAGCGGCCAGAAGCTTGCGGCGTTCCACGCTCATGCTCTCGGGCATGGTCAAGGTAAGGGTATAGCCGCGCAGGGCAGCAATCCATGCAAGGCCGACGCCCGTGTTGCCGCTGGTCGGCTCCACGATATGCCCGCCTTCGCGCAGAAAACCCTCGCGCGCCGCCGCATTCAGCATGCTAAGCGCCGCTCGATCCTTCACCGATCCGCCGGGATTATAGCATTCCGCCTTAGCAAGCAGCTTACAGGGAAGCCCGACATGGCGCGCGAGCTCCTCAAGCGGCAGAAGCGGCGTGCGGCCAATGGCCGAAATGAGATCGCTCACTCAGGCACCACCTCAAAGCCCGCGTCCTCCACGGCCGCGGCAAGCGCTGCGCGATCTAGGCATGTCCCTTGCACGTCGGCCTTGCCTTCCGCTACGCAGACGCAGGCGGCTGATACGCCCGGCACGGCGCGAAGGGCGCGTTCCACGGCCTTTGCGCAATTGCCGCAGTGCATGCCCGTTATTTTGATGGTTTGCGTCATAGGGAAAGCCTCCTTACATGATCATCGGGCGAAGGCGGTGTTCTGCGCCTGCTGCTGCAGTGCGACCGAGCCGTCGGGCGTGGTGGGAATCACGCTGACCACCGACTGCTTGATGACGCCGAACATGCGCTCCGCAAATATGGTGTGCAGCCCGATGCCCGGCACATACACGTATACCTCGCGCCCGTTTGAGGAATCGACCTGCACCTCCACTGCGCCCATGTAGTCTGTGCCGGAAAGCGATAGAAACTCGTTCACGGCGATGATTTGACAGGTGGTGGAGCCGAGCGTCCATACAGTGCCTACGCGGGGCGTCTCGGGCAGCACTAGCTCGATATGCGACACGTCGCTGTCCGGAATGATGTACAGGCCGGTATCGCGCTTGATTTGATGCTCCACATAGCCGGGGCCATTCATGGCGCCATTGGCGTCGGAGGGCACGGTGAGCACCGAGGACACGCCGGGCGCAAGCTGGGCCACCACACGCGCCGTATACTCTCCGTCCTCATAGCGCACGATCTGCGTACCGGGATTGGCGAGGAAGCTGGAAGATGCCTGGGAGGAGCGCGCGCCGCCGCCCTGCGTAATCACCTCGTTTGCCTTGGGAGGCGGAGGCGTGGGCGTGGGCCCGGGCGTCTCGTCCGGCCCGGGCGTTGCGCTAGCAGTTGCTTCCGGCGTTTTTGTCGCTTCCGCGCTCGCTTTGGGCGTTCCGGCCGGCCTGGGCGACGCGGGCGCGGGGCTTGGCGTGGCGGTTGGCTTGCCCGTAACGTTCAGGCCGATGTTAAAATAGCCGCCGGAATACTTGCGCAGCAGCGCCGCGCCGCCCCAGATGCCTCCGCCGACCAGGCCGAACACGAGCAGCACAAGAATGACTGCGCGCAGCGCGTCGCCCCGGCCGGGCACGCGCTTCTGTTTTCCGCCCGTGCGGCGTTTTTCATATTTTTTCATCAGGTCGTCGTTTAAGGAATTGTACCGCGCGGCAGCCTGCGACGGGCTGGGCTGCTGCGGAGCGACCTGCTGGAACGCGGGCCTGGGCGACTGTACGGCAGGCCGCTGCGGCGCGGAAGGCCCGGGCAGCGCTACGGTCTCGCCCTGCGCGTCGGTAAGCAGCGCCACCAGGAACTCACTCATGCCTGCGTAGCGGTCGGCCGCACGCAGAGCCATGCCCTTGAGCAGCGCCGCTTCTGCAGCGGGCGCAATGTCCACATCCAGCTCGCTGGGCGGACGAAGCGTGTCCTCGGCCAGGCGGTCGAGCGACTCCGGCGGGACCTTGCCTGTAACGCAGCGGTATAGCGTGGCCGCCGCGGCATACACGTCGCTCCAGGGACCCTGCTGGCCGTGCGAGCGATACTGCTCCTCAGGCGCGTAGCCGGGCTTCAAAATGACCGACAGGGAGATGGATTGCCCGAGCGCCTGGCGCGCCGCGCCAAAGTCCAGGATTTTCACCTCGCCGGAACGCGTGATGAAGATGTTGTCGGGGCTGACGTCGCGGTGGAGCACGCCCTGCGCATGGATGGCCATGAGCGCCTCCATAGCGGGCACCATGATGCTCAGCGCCTCATTCCAGGGCAGCTTACCGCCCCGGCGCTTCAGATGCTCGCGCAGGTTGCAGCCTTCCAGATAGCGCATAACAAGATAGGCCGTGCCGTTCTCGGGAAAAAAATCACGCACGCCTACGATGTTTGGATGCCCCTCGAAACGCGCAAGCGTGCGCGCCTCGGTGAGAAAACTGCGCAGGCCCTCTTCGAACTTCTCCCCCAGCTCGCCCGAGTAGGGCTTAACCTCCGTCGCGCCCTCGGCGCGCACGGCGCAATCTTTGGGAAAGAACTCCTTGAGGGCCAGCTTAACGCCCAGTACCGTATCCCAGCCGATGTAGGTGATGCCAAATCCGCCGTGCCCAAGCACGCGGCCGACAAGATAGCGCCCGCGCAGAAGGGTTCGCGGCCGAAGAAACGTGGGAAGAGCCACACGCGTGCCCTCCACGTAGCCGCAGAAAGGACACACCGAGGACTCTCCACGCATTTCCATGCAGCCCATGCAGCGGTCTTGTTCCATTATACCACCTAAACCATGCGAGCCGGCAACCGGTTACTTCACATTATTCGCCCGAGAGGTTCACTTCGAACTGGTGCCCCGGGTTGGCCAAGTAGAATCGCGCGCCGGGTTCCAGAGCATAGGGCGCGCGGGTTTCCAGGCGTCCGCCGTCCTCCAGGAAGGTGCCGTTCGTTGAGCCGTTGTCCTCCAAAAGGAAGCGCCCGGCCGTCGCGTCATAGCGCACGATGCAGTGCTGGCGCGAGATGTCCGAGGACTGGGAGGAGTACACAAAGGAACACTTGGAAGGGTCGCGGCCGATCACGAAAGGCGCGGCTGTCAGAGGATAGGCGTTTCCCTCGCCAAAGCCCGCGATGCAGTACAGCCGGGGCTGCAGGGCCTTCACACGGCCCGTGTCCGCCGGAAGCGGCGGCTGTGGGCCGGTCGCGGCCGCGGACGCAGGTGCCGGCGCGGGTGCAACCGCCGGCGGCGTAAGCGGTACGATGGGGGCAATGGCGGGCTGCGCGGGGCGCGCCGGCGCCCGCGGGGGCTCCAGCACGGGCGAATACGGCGGTACTGCGGAGGGCGCCTCGCGCGGCGCAGCGGCGAGAGGCGCACGCGGCGGCGCGTCCACGGGCCGCTCGGGCACTACCGGCATGGCGACCTGCTGCGGGGCGACGGGTGCGACCGGCGCGGGTTCCGCCGGGGCGTCGGAGACCTCGGGCGGCACGTACGGCTCGTTCACGCGATTGCGGCGCACGGCCACGGTGGGCGTGGGCGGCAGCTTCGGCTTTTTCAGAGCAAGCACAAGGGCGATGATCAGCACAATGATGGCCAGGGCGGCCAGCACGCCCGCAATAATGAGCAAGCCGTTGCCAGAGATCAGATCGGTCATTGGCGAAGTGCCTGACATGAGCATTCAATCCTTTCAGCCTATAAACAGCTCTCCTCAACGCATATGCCCGCACCGCGCCAGGCATGTATCGCACGGTCAACCTGCGCCTCACGGACAAGAAGGACGTCGGTATCGTGCGTGGAGACGGCCAGCACGGGCACCTGTGCCGCAGCGAGCGGGCCGGTAAGCGCGTGCAGCACGCCCACCAGGTTAAAAGGCATAACGCCCGGCACGGCGAAGGCCGCATGAACCGTCCGTTCCGCGCCGTCCTGCGGCGCGGCGTGCACGGGAACGATGGCCGAGAGCTCCTCTTGCGTGCGCGCCAGAAACACAGGGCAGGCCTCAAGCATGAAAGGCGGCCATGGCTCCCGCGGATTCAGACGGCAGACGACGAAGCGTTCCGGCCAAGCGCGCAAGGAAAGCGCAGCCCTTACATCCCTTAACTCATTATCCATTCGCCGCGTCACCCCTGGCTTCCTGCTCAAAACCGCCCCAGATATTTCAGCGCGTCCGCGCGGATGATCTGCGCCAGCTCCTTGATGGAGCGCGTAGCGTCCAAAACCAGAAAACGGTCCGGTTCATCTGCGGCCAGTTTATCGAACCCGGCGGCCACGCGGCGCCGGAAGTCGTCATCCGCGCGTTCCATCCGGTCGGCCGGGCCGCCGCCCCGCCGCACGAGCGCCTCCTGCGCGTCCATGCGCAGCAGGTAGGTGCGGCCGGGAGACGCCTGCGCAAGCGCCGGCGCGTTCACCTCGCGCACCCAGGCCGCGCAAAGGCCGCGCCCAAACGCCTGAAAGGCCATCGACGAGTCAAAAAAACGATCACACAGCACCACCTGCCCGTTTGCAAGGGCAGGACCGATCAGACGCTGCACGTGCTGAGCGCGCGCGGCGGCAAACAGCAGCGCCTCGCTCTCGGGCGACATTTCCTCTCCGTAGAGCAAAATATCGCGAAGCTTCTCGCCTAAAGGGCATCCGCCCGGCTCACGTGTGGTAACGCAGGCCACCCCCAGCGCCGATAGCGCCTCGCTCAGCAGGTGAAACTGCGTGGTCTTCCCGCAGCCGTCCACGCCCTCAAAGGTGATTAAGCGGTTCACGTCGTTCCCTCCAGCAGATAGCGGGCAAGTTCATCCACGTCATGAGCCACGAATGCGGCCCGTGACAATTCGTCCGCCGATCCAAAGCCATAGCTGACGCCGACCGCGTCGATGCCGCACGCCTGCGCAGCCGCCACATCGTAGATGCGGTCGCCCACCATCACGGCAGGGGCCGCCTCAAGCTCGTCGATACATAGACGTAAAAGCTCCGGCTTTCGTTCCGTGGTGTCGGACAGTTCATACCCGCGCAGCAGATGCACAAACGGCATAATGCCCTGTTCGTGCAAAATTTGCTTGGCGAAAATCTCCGCCTTTGCGGTGCATACGCCCACGCGCGCGCCTGCGCCGCGCAGCTGCTGCAGAAGCCGCACAATGCCCGGGTAAGGGCAACATTCGCGTATGCCCTTATCGGCGTACCGCTGGCGGTACACCGTAACGGCGGCGGCGGCCATCTCTTCGCTCATGTGCAACGCGCGCACGAAACTTTGGTGAAGCGGCGGCCCAATGAACAAGCGCAGCTGTTCCTCGCTTGCCTCGGGCAGCCCGAAATGGCGCAGGGCATGCTGCGTGCACGCCACAATGCCCGGCCGCGTATCCAGCAGGGTTCCGTCCAGGTCGAATATGACGCTTTGGTAACGCAGGCCGCTAATCGATGATTTCATAATCGTTTACGATGGGGATCTGCCCCTTTTCGTCCAGGCCGAAGGGCCGCGCGCCGATGGCGGCCGTCTGCCTAAGCGCCTCGATCACGTCCTCGGTCACCTGCTCGCCGGGGGTAAGGAAGGGCACGCCCGGCGGATAGAATCCCACGCACGCAGCCGCCACGCGGCCAATCGCCTCCTCCGGCGACAGAAACAGGCTATCGGAGAGCATGGCGCGCCGCACGCTGGTCACGCGGGGCGTCGGCGGAAGCGAACGGTCCAGCTTGAATGCCGGCACCGGCGGACGCGGATTGCGCGCGATGTCGCGCAGCGCGTCCGTGAAGCGCCGAAACGCCGATTCCGGAGTGGCCACGGAGACAAGCGCCAGCACCCAGGCGCGCATGCTCATCTCAATGTCCACGCCGCGCGCGATGAGCTCCTGTTCCAGCGCAAAGCCCGTATAGCCCAAAGGCCGCCCGTCCACCAGGAGGCGCGTACCATCTTGCCAAAAACCGCGGCGCACGCCTGGGCGCGGGCACGCATAACCCCAGCCGATCAGTTCCTCCCGGAGGGCGTCGATTCGTTCCTTCAGGGCTTTCAGCGCTGCGGGGCCGTCTGTGTCCATGTAGGCGATGGCCGCGTCCATGGAGGTGAGCGTGAGATATGACGGGCTGGTGGAGGCGAGCATGCGGATCATGCGCCGCGCGCGCGGCTCCAGCGACGCGTCGCGCATGTGCAGCCACGCAGCGCCGGTTAGGGCGGGCAGTGTTTTGTGCGCGCTTTGCGCCCAGGCGTCCGCCCCCGCGCGTCCGGCCTCGCGCTCAGGCGGCTGCAGGGCTCCCATCCAGGGGAAATGCGCGCCGTGCGCCTCGTCCACCAGCACGCGCACGCCGCGCGGACGGGCGGCTTTGACGATCTGCGCGATGTCCGGCGTACAGCCGGCGTAATCCGGCGAGAGCACAAACACGGCGCTGGCGTCCGGGTTTTCCTTGATGGCTTCGATGTAGGCGCGCTCGGACACGAGCGACCAGCCGTCCTCAAATTCGTCGGCCGCCACATCCACCACGGTAAGGTCCTGCAGGGCGCAGGCCGACCAGGCGGACATATGCGCCGTACGCGGCATGAGCAGCTTGCCGCCCGGCTGTACGTTCGTAAGAATCATAACCTGAACGGCGGACGTGCCGCCCCCGGTGAGAGGAAAGGAGATGCCCGCGCCCGCTGCCTTGGACATACGCGCCGCCAGCTCGTGCAGCGCTGCACGCGGGCGGTGCAAATCGTCCGTCACGGGCAGCTCGGTCAGATCGTAGCGGACGTCCAGCCCGCCCGGTATGTATTCATTCATACGTCCGGCGTGGCCCGGCATGTGCAGCCATGCGCGATCAAACGTCGCTGCGAGCCGGCCGGATATGGTTTCTTCCATGTATCTACCTCCTTTGTATGAGCAGCGACAAAAAACGGATTCGTTGCCGCGAGGTCCGCCTCTGCTGGGCATGGTTTCAGATACATCATACGTCGTAGCCGATGTGATACGCGCCAAAGCCTAGGGAAGCGTCGCTGGCTATCCGCACGCGCTGCGGCGGACCGCCAAACGATTGCACCACGGCCGCCACCTGCGGGTGCAGCGTAAGCAGCACGGGCGAGTCGGCGCTGGCCAGCATCCTGTCCGCTTCCTCCAACGCCCTTCGCGCGGTGGCCTCCTCGCACAGCACCAACCCACCGCCTCCGCACACGGGGCAGGAACGCTGCATCAGCGCCGAGAGGCGGGGCTTCACCTTGTTGCGCGTCATCTCCACAAGCCCGAGCGAAGTAAACCCGGACACGACCGTTCGCGTGTGGTCGCCGCTCAACGCGCGCCGCAGCTCGTCCAGAACGGCCTGACGCTGCGCCTCCTCGTCCATGTCGATAAAATCGATGACGATGATGCCGCCAATGTCCCTCAGCCGCAGCTGCACGGCGATCTCGCGCGCGGCTTCCAGATTCGTGCGGCGCACCGTGTCGGCCAGGTCGGTTGTGCCGGTGAACTTACCGGTGTTCACATCGATGACGGTGAGCGCCTCGGTCTGATCGATGATCAGCGTCCCGCCTGATTTGAGCCACACCTTGCGGCCCAGCGCCTTGTCCAGCTGCGTCTGCAGCCCACGCATCAGCAGAAAACCGCCCGGGCAGCCCTCGTAGCGCACCAGGTGCAAAAGCTCGGGCGCGTAGGCGGACACGCAGGCATGGAGCTTATCGTAAGCCGACTTGTCGCTCACGAAGACGGCGTCGATGTCCGGCTGGAGCAGGTCGCGCGCGGCGCGCACGAGCACGTCGGAATCATCGTACAAAAGCGCCGGCGCAGTTTGCGCCTTGCTGCGCTGCAGTATGTCGCGCCACAGGGCGATGAGGGTGCGCAGCTCGCCTTGCAGCGACGCGTCCTCGCACCGGGCGGCCGCCGTGCGGGCGATGAGCCCGGCGTGCGGCATGCCCATCTCCGCGCAGATCTCATCGCGCAGGCGCACGAGCGTTCCGCGCAGGCGCTCCCGCTCGGCGTCGTCCGCCACGCGCTGGGACACGCCCACCGTGTCGGTCATGGGCAGCAGCACAAGCTTGCGGCCGGGCAGGGAGAGTTCGCAGGATACCCGGGGCCCCTTGGAACCGACAGGTTCCTTCACAATTTGTAGTAGGATTTCTTGGCCGGCTTTCATTTTCCTGCGCGCCGACTCGGGCTGTACGTCTTTCATATGCAAAAAAGCGTTGCGCTCCAGGCCAATGTCGACAAACGCCGCCTGCATGCCGTTTAAGACGTTGGCCACCCGGCCCTTGAACAGCGAGCCGGACATGCGCTCGCTTCCCTCGCGGGAGAGGTGCACCTCGCGCAGGTCGCCGTTCTCCACCAGGCACACGCGTACCTCGCCGCGCGAGGCGTCTACAATCAGTTCTCTGCTCATGGCGCTTCACCCGGGTCGGGCAGCTGAAACAGCGGTACGACCGCACCGGCAGCGGCTTTGCCGTACAGCCCGACGCGCTCGGCCTGAAACGGCGCCGGGTTGATGCCGGCGAGCGAGGAAAGCGCTGCCACAAGCAAGTCCGGCCGAAGCGTGTTCTCCTGCGCGCAGGATAAACGGGCAAGCAGGCTTCCCTCTTGCGCGCTCAGGGCGAGCACGCGCGGGCGGATGTCCAGATCCTTCACGCCGTTTTTGCCGGTCTTCTTCACAAGGCACTGCGCCTGGGCCAAGAAGGGCGCAACCTGCGCGCACAGCGCCTCGCCCTGCAGCGGAACAATCCGCACGTCCTGCTCGGCCGCCGTGGCCATCAGCGCAGGGAACCGCTCGGATACGGCGCGCGCACGCAGAGCGCGCATGCCGGGCGGCAACGCCGGGTCCAGACGCGCCAGCGCCTCCTCAGGCCCGCATCCGGCCGTAAAGTCCATAAGCTCGCATACGCTGCTCATGCCCACAGGCAAAGCCGTGGCAAAGGCCAACACGGCGTGCGGATTGAAGCCCTGGGAATACTGAAGCGGCAGACCGGATCTGCGCAGCGCCCGCTGAACCGTGCGCTGCAGGTCCAGATGGCTCATCTGGGCGGCTGCGCCCTGCTTGGTAAACTCGACGATTATTCGCATGCGTCGCCTCCGCACTCGCTCTGCAGGCCGCAGGCGCGGCAGCCGCGGCGGCAGTCGGGCGTAGCGGCCGCTTTCTGAGCCAGCGCCCACTCGTCCGCCAGATAGGCTTTGGACACGCCGGAATGTATATGATCCCACGGCAAGGGCTCGTTCACGGCAAAGGCGCGGGATGCAAAGCTTAGGGAGGACAGCCCGGCCATCGCAAACGCTTGCTGCCACAGATCAAACTTAAAATGCTCGCTCCAGCCGTCCAAACGGCATCCAAGCCGGTATGCGTTTTCGATAGCGTCCGCCACGCGCCGGTCGCCGCGCGCAACAGCGGCCTCCATGTGGGAGAGCTGTGCGTCGTGCCAGTTGAACGTGACGCCCGGTATACGAAGCGCCCTCTTCAGGTACTTCTGCTTGTCCATAAGCGCCGTGAGGCCGTCCTGCGGGCACCACTGGAAGGGCGTGTGCGGCTTGGGCACGAAGGAAGCGGCCGATATGGTGACGGACACGCCCTTCTGCCCCGGCTGACGTTTCGTCTCATGATAGACGCGCAGCACCTTGCGCGCCAGGTCGGCCATGCCGTCCAGGTCCTCCTCGCTCTCCGTGGGCAGTCCGATCATGGCGTACAGCTTGATGGAGGACCATCCGCCCTCAAAGGCGTCGCGCACGGCGCGCAAAAGGTCGCCTTCCGTCACGCCTTTGTTGATCACGTCGCGCAGGCGCTGCGTAGCGGCCTCCGGCGCGAAGGTAAGGCTGGTCTTGCGCACCTGGCCGGTCTGCTGCAGCGTATCGCCAATCACCGAGTCGATGCGCAGCGACGGGAGCGATACGGACACGCGCTGCTCCCGATAGGTGTCCACAAGTGCCTTGGCCAGCGCCGGGAGGTGCGTGTAATCGCCTGTGGACAGGGAGGACAGGCTGATCTCCTCATACCCGGTACAGCCGATGAGCGCGCCAGCCTGCCCAAGCAGCGTGGCGACGCTGCGCTCGCGCACAGGGCGGTACCACATGCCCGCCTGGCAAAAGCGGCAGCCGGCCGTGCAGCCGCGCGCCACCTCCAAAGTGACGCGGTCGTGCACGATCTCGCCGAAGGGCAAAATGAGCTTTTCCGGAAAAGGGGCGGCATCCAGATCGCGCACGACGCGGCGACGCACGGCGGCAGGCGCGCAGTCCTTAGGTGTCAGGCGAAGGAAACGGCCGTTCCCATCGTACTCGTCCACATATAGGCTGGGCACGTACACGCCGGGCAGCCGGGCCAAACGTGCAAGCAAGGCGGCTTTTCCTTCCCCTGCGGCGCGCGAGGCGAGGCAAGCGTCGCATACCTCCAGCGTCGCTTCCTCACCGTCCCCAATCACAAAGGCGTCGATGAAGGGCGCAAGCGGCTCGGGGTTGGCAGCGCACGGGCCGCCCGCGACGACCAGCGGGCCGCTTTCCCGGTCGCTTGCGCGCAGCGCCAGGCCAGCCAGGTCGAGCATGGCGAGCACGTTCGTGGCGCACATCTCGTACTGCAGGGTAAAGCCCACTATGTCGCAGTCGGCCACGCGAGCTCGCGTCTCCAGCGTAAAGAGCGGCACGCCCTCCTCGCGCATGAGCGCCTCCATGTCCACCCAGGGCATAAAGGCGCGCTCGCAGGCAATGTCCGCGCGGTTGTTCAGTACGTGATAGAGGATGCGGCTGCCCAGATGGGACATGCCCACCTCGTACACGTCGGGGAAACAAAAAGCGAAGCGAAGCGCCGTCGCTTTCGCTTTCACAACCTGGTTCAGTTCGCCGCCCGCATAGCGCGAGGGCTTTAGCACGCGCGGCAAAAGCGCGTCGATCTTATCCACCAATTGGCCTCCGTTGTGATAGAGTTCCGCAATACTTTACCATCACCAGGCCGATTGGTCAATGTATTTGCTCATCTATTTTTCACGCAGTTTTCAGAGGCCGTTTATCCCTAGGCGCAAGCGGATTTGGTAGCCTTCCTCATTCAAGGGTTTTCGCCAGGGCGTCCGCAAGGTACGGCATGCTGTTCAGGCACTGTTCCAGGGTGGATTTGTTGTGTCCGACCTCGATCAGGATGGCCTGCCTGGAGACGTGCTGGTTGTAGCGGCCGTCCTTCACCATCACGGGGCGCGCGAAGCCCGGGGCGATCTGGTTGAGCTCATCCGAAAGGCGCTGAGCGAGCTTATAGTTCTCATGCCATTCGGGCTTGACGGTAAAACCTTCCCCGTTGCCGATGAGCATCATCACGCGCGCGCATTCCTTGCCGTCGATGGCCACCGTGGGCGATGGTTCATCCCAGTTTTTGGAGTAGGCGTCGCGGTGCAGATCGATGTACAGGTCGAACTGCTCCCCGCGCGCTTCGTACCCTTCCAGCGTCTCCAGCGAGCGCACGTAGGCCGTGCCCAGCTTGGGCGGCTCGTGGTCGGTCTTGTCGTGCAGCACGTCGAACCCGCGCAGAGACAGCTGCCGCGACAGCTCGTCGCCCACGCGCACGATCGAGTGAGCGTAGTCCTCGGTGCGCCATTTTCCCGCCTCCTTGTACGGATCGGCGGATACCTGCTCGTAGGCCTCTTCGGTGTGCGTGTGATAGATGAGCGCGCGCAGAACGCTTGCCACGCGCACGGGCGGCGTGTACGTCTTGTCCATCTGCGCAAGCTCGATGTGGATCTCCTCCGGTACGGCGTCCTCGTGTTCGGACTCGGTCTGCCGCTCCTCCGCCACGGGCGCCATGACGCTCACCGCCCGCCCGTAGGGCAGCATGGCCGACGGCAGCGAGGAGGGATCGGACAGGTCCACGCCGAAGAGCAGCCGGCTGAACACGGAAAGGCCCGTCCGGGGGGGCTTGGACACCGTGTCCGTCAAAAAAAGCGGAGCCGCTGTCGGCGCCTCCGCAAGAGCGACAGGCGCTGGCGATGGGGTGGGCGCCTGCGCGGCGGCCGGCGCGGAGGCCGGCGCAAGCTCGCTGCGGGTGGGCACCGTAACGCCGGCGGGCTTGGGAGTTGTTACGGACGCGGGCGTTCCGCGCGGGGCATAGGTGGCGGGCGGCGTCGTGGTCTGCGGCCGCGGGCTTGGCGAGGAGGCCGGCACCACGCGCAGCACAAGCACGACGGCCAGGGCCGCCAGCACCACAACCAGCCCGGTGTAGAGTATTTGCGACAGGCGGAGTACTTTGATGCGTACCATGCGCACACCCCGTTTCCACAGCGTGTTACAGGATATGAACCGGCCCGCCCGCGTAGAACCCAAGCGCAAAAGCCGGTTCCGCCGTATACGCCGCCGTTCTCCTGCGTCCTATGTGCAGCTAGCCGATTGGGCGTTTGCGAAGTAAATGAACCGCGGCTTGACGACAGGCTGACCGGCCCGCCCGCGGTTAACCGCAGGCGGGCCGGTATGGCCGCGTGATCGTTCTATGGGGCGCGCGGCGGGCCTGCCCGGCGGGAAATCAGCCGCCTGCCAAAGGGAACAAGAAGCAGCGCGGAGACCGAATAGGCAAACATGGGCAGAAGGAGCGCGCCCAGATCAACGACGACGCCTCCGTCCTGCCGCACAAGCAGCAGATGGATGGGAAACCCGACGAACAACCACTCGCCATGCCGGTAGCGTATGCATGCGAGCAGCCCCAGCAGGACCGCCGCCGTCATCAGCGTCGCGCGCGACAAACCCGTGCGCCGTTTAAGACACAGCGCGAAGAGGAGAATCGCCGCCGGTATCGCGGCGAGCTCACACGGGCTTAGTACCATAGCACACCCAAATGGAAGTTCCAGTCCTGATCGAAGGAAATGCCGATGGGCTGATTCCCGATCACAACGCCGACGACCACCGTTCCCCGCACTGTTATGTACACGGAATTATTCATCCCGTATCCATACGGCGGCATGATATTGGCAACGCCCCAACGGTGTATCCATTGCCTAAGGCCTAAGATCCCGGTGGCATAGGAAAAGATGTTATAAACGTTCGTGTACTCAATAGCACCGCTTGCGCGACGGACCCAGTCTGCCATAAAGTTGACATTCCGTATGACAATCATATCAATCGGACCAAACATAGGGATGATAGGCGCTGAAGCCCAATAGTCCGAATATGCGCACTGGCGTCCGTAATAATACTGATCACCGTAAGAATAGCTTTGATTCTTAGGCGTTTCACTCCCTCTGTCAAGAACATGCGTGTTCTGCGCATTCAACTCGATAACCTCCGGCGCGTTTGCAATGAGGGCTTGTATCACCATATCCAACTGATCATAGCTGTCCAATCGAATCAGCTTGTCTTCGTTGTATAAGGTTGTAAGTTCAGGATGAGTCGCTATGTCCAACAGCTGCAGGTTATAATCCTTGTACTTACTTTCTAAGCGTCGGGCGTTCACGGATTTGGAGTTTACGAACGAATCTGCTGCAATGGCAACGGGCATAGCCGTAACGAGCATCACCAAGGCCAACAGCACGCATACACTGCGGACACTTGTCCTTTTCATTGTTATACCCCTTTCTCCTCACGTCCCGGATTGGGGAAGCGTCATCCTCCGGCCCATCGCCAACCCCCCCCCCTCATTTTTGTAATCAAATATTACCATAATAAACACAAAAAAACAAGTCATTTTGAAGTGTAATGCATATTTTTATTATGTAAAAGCAAAAAGATAGATGCCGAACCGGCATCTATCTTGGCGAATGCTTATATATGCTTTTCAAAGCAGGCCCTGTATACTTACGCCTGTTTCCCCTCGTCCGACTGGCGTATCTTTACGCGCTGGATCTTGCCGGAGATGGTCTTGGGCAGCTCGTCCACGAACTCCACGATGCGCGGGTACTTGTAGGGCGCGGTGACATGCTTGACGTGCTCCTGCAGCTCTTTCATCAGCGCCTCGCTCTTTTCAAAGCCCCTGGCGAGCACCACCGTGGCCTTGACCACCGCGCCCCGGTCCGGGTCGGGCACGCCGGTCACGGCGCACTCCAGCACGGCCGGATGCTCAATCAGCGCGGACTCCACCTCAAAGGGCCCGATGCGGTAGCCGGAGGACTTGATCACGTCGTCCGCGCGGCCGATGAACCAGTAGTAGCCGTCCTCATCCTTCCAGGCCATGTCGCCCGTGCGATACAGCCCGTCGTGCCACACGTCCTTCGTGCGCTTCTCGTCGCGGTAGTAGCCCGAGAAGATACCCGGCACGCCATCCTCGGGCCGCACGCGCAAGGCGATCTCCCCCTGCTCGCCCGCCTCCAGCTCGTTGCCGTCCTCATCCACAAGCGCAACGGGGCATGCGGGCGACGGGCGGCCCATGGAGCCGGGCCGCGGGGTCATGTACGGACTCGTGAGCAGCGATACGACCAGCTCGGTCTGGCCGTAGCTCTCGTGCAGCTGCAGGCCGGTCTTGGCGCGGATCTGCTCGAACACCTCGGGGTTTAAGGGCTCGCCCGCCGTAGTCAGCCACTCCAGCGCGGAGAGATCGAACGCTGAGAGGTCTTCCTTCATCATGTAGCGGAAGATGGTGGGCGGCGCGCACAGGCTGGTCACGCGGTGCTTGGACATAACGGATAAAAGGTCGCGCGCGCTGAACTTGTCGAAATCGTAGGTGAACACGGCCGCGCCGCACAGCCACTGGCCGTAAAGCTTGCCCCACACGGCCTTGGCCCAGCCCGTGTCCGCCACGGTTAAGTGCAGCGATTGTTCGTGCAGGTTGTGCCAGAAACGCGCCGTGATGATGTGGCCGAGCGGATACACGAAGTTGAGCGCGACCATCTTGGGCATGCCGGTGGTTCCCGAGGTAAAGTACAAAAGCATCATGTCGGTGTTCGCATTCAGCGGCTGCGGGCGAGCGAAACCGTCTTCGCAGGCGGCGAAGTCCTCGAGTGCCCGCCAACCGTCCACAGGCGCGCCCAGCTTGACGCGCGTCTGAAGCGTGCTGCAGGAAGGCAGCGCCTCGTTCACCGAGCGCACCACGTTCTCGTCGTCGCAGGCGACGATCATGCGGATGGAGGCCGCCTCACAGCGGTACACGATGTCCTTGCGGGTGAGCAGATGCGTGGCAGGCACGGCTACCGCGCCGATGCGGTGCAGCGCGAGCACGCAAAACCAGAACTCGTAGCGGCGCTTGAGCACGAGCATCACAGGGTCGCCCTTTCGGATGCCAAGCGAGGTGAAATAGTTTGCCATGCGCTGCGACTGGCGCGCCATGTCGGCAAAGGTAAAGGCCCTCTCCTCGCCCTTATCGTCGCACCACCGCATGGCCAGCTTATCGGGCGCGGTGCGCGCCCACTCGTCCACCACGTCGTAGGCAAAGTTGAAGTTTGCGGGGATATCGATGCGAAAATTGCGCTCAAAATCCTCCTGCGACGCGAACGACGCGCGCGTGTAACGCTCCACAAACATCGATGTCTCCCCCTCTTATTCCGCAAAGATGACGGCCAGGAACCGGCAAGGTCCGCCGATCGCCTGCATGCCGTGCGGCGCGGTGGAATCGTAGTACAAACAGTCGCCTTCATGCAGCTCCATCACGGCCCCGGCCACGCTCACGCGCATGGATCCCTCCAGCACGTAATCAAACTCCTGCCCCGGATGCGCGTTGAGCGGGAAGTCGGCGCCGGCGTTTGGCTCCACTACCACCAAGAACGGCTCGCCCTTTTTGCCCTGGAAGTTGTAGGCTAAGTTTTTATACTTGTACTCCTTGCGGCGGTCCACCCCAACGCCCCGGCCCCTGCGGGTGAGACAGAAGCGCCGAAGCCGCGGCTCCTCGCCCGTTAGCAGCGTTGCGAGCTCCACGCCGAACTTCCCGGCCAGGAACAGCAGAAAGCTGGCAGGAATATCCACCGTGCCGCTCTCATACTGCTGGTACAGCGCGGGCGTGATGCCGTACTCCTGCGCCAGCGGCGCTGCGTCCAGGCCCGCCAACTCTCGCATCTCCCGGATTCGCGCGGCCAGTTCCATAATCCCCTGTGACATGTAGCGCACCTCCCGTTATGATATGGCCTGCGGGACAAAAAAACGGTCCGGCCCACAGGCCGAACCGCGATAACCTTCCCCCCGAAAAAGGGTCAGGCGGCGACTGCTTCAGACGCCCGCTCGGCCACGCGCTCAAAGCCACCAATCGTAATTCGATCGGCGGCGCTGATAATGGCGATGGCCTGCAGGCGGGTCATGGCACAGCCTCCGTTTGTCGTGTTCATCAAATACGGTAGCATACCGCGCGTGCCCTGTCAATACATGCGCGCATCCTTTTTTGCGGCGAAATGCGCAAACCCGCGCCGCAGGAAAGGAAGCCGCCGGAAGACCGCCCCGCCAAAGCGCCGGGCCAGCACATCCTCCGGCGTTTGCGCCACCACAAAGCGCAGATCGTAAAGACGGCCGAGCTGTTCAACGGACAAAATGCGTGCCGCCAAGTCGGCATGCTCCAGCGCGCAGTAGTACCTGTTCATACCCACTTGGCGGGCAAAGAGGTAGCCCTTTTCCAGCAGCGCCGGTTCCCATTTCGTGTGCTGGCTTTCAGGGTTGTCGTTTATGAGCGTCTCCAGCACGAACACCCAAGGACGGTGCCGCGCAAAATCGATGCCCCGCAGCACGTCCTCTTCAAAGCCTTCCACATCGATCTTGCATAAATGGATGTCCGTATTGTCCGGACAGCAGTCCAGCAGGATGTCCGAAAGACGCCGAACGGGCAGCGTACGCATTTCCGCGAGCGGCGCGGCATCCATCGCTTTCGGATCGCATGAGGTGAGCAT
Source organism: Eubacteriales bacterium (assembly GCA_031553225.1). Lineage (GTDB taxonomy): Bacteria > Bacillota > Clostridia > Christensenellales > UBA1750 > JAVBLU01. The sequence continues at coordinate 63,294 of JAVBLU010000010.1, read as the reverse complement.
GCCGTCCACCCGGAAGGTTAACTCGTCCTCCCGGCTACCGGCGCCGCAGCACACGTTCAAATCCAAAGGCCGGTCGGCGCACAGCAGGTCGTATTTTTCCTTCAGCGGCTCCACGTTCACCCCGCGCCAGCCGCGCAGCTGCAACGCCTTCGTAACGGAGAGCTCGATGGGATCGTTAGCGCCCACATCCACGTAAAAGCCTTTGGGCAGGTCGTGAAAGGCGTGATACAGCAGGATGTCCTCATGGCACTGCGCGTATGAGACGAACTGCTCTTTCATGGCAAACCTTCCTTTACATTCGGCGTCTGCCGTTCGTATGGGGGCGCCGAGGGGCAAAGCGCGCGTAGCGCGCACACACCGCAGTCGGGCTTGCGCGCGTGGCACACCCTTCGCCCGTGCCAGATCAGCCAGTGATGCGCAACGGACCAGTCCTCTTTGGGGATAACCTTCCGCAGCTGAAGCTCCGTTTTTAGCACGTCGTCGGCGCAGGCAAGGCCCAGCCGGTTGGCAACGCGAAACACGTGCGTGTCCACGGCGATGGCGTCCTGCCCAAAGGCGTTGGACACAACCACGTTTGCCGTCTTGCGCCCCACGCCCGGCAGCTTCTGCAGCTCGTCAAAGTCTGCAGGCACCTCTCCTTCGTAGCGTTCCACCAAGATGCGGCAGGTCTGCACGATGTGCCGCGCCTTTGTGTGATAAAAGCCCACCGTGCGGATGAGGTCCTCCACCTCCTGCACGGTGAGCGCGGCCATGGCCGCCGCGTCCTTCGCGCGCTCAAAAAGCGCGGGCGTAACGCGGTTTACCTGTTTGTCGGTTGTTTGCGCCGAGAGTATAACGGCGATGAGCGTCTCAAACGGATTGTTAAAGTGCAGCTCCGCCTTAGCCTCCGGATATGTATCGGCCAGGATGCGGAGCATGTCGCCGTGGTTTTCCATATGAACCAGCTCCCGCCCAAGATCATAACATGGATGGGCGCAAGAAGCAAATTGTCGTAACTTAATAGATTGGGTCGACCGGCACCGCGCGCAGCGTGTTGCGCGAGCCGACGCGCTCCACCAGATAAAAGCCGATGAGGTTCGTCGGCCGGAGCTGATGGTACTCATGGATGACCGCGCTCATCATCTCCGGCGCGAACCGCACGGAGAGTCCACATCCCACGGCAATCTCGCGCGGCGTGGATGTCGTGCCGCAAAGGATGCCTTTGCGGCGTAAGTGCTGTTGAAAACGGATTACCTGCTGCCGCGAGCGAAACGAGCCCACAGCAAACGTTTCTGTCATACGGATGCCCCCCGACTGCTGGTCATTCCCGGAAATGCTGACCATATACTGTATGGCGCATCTACGGAAAAGTGAGAAAGCAGGGAAACGCCCATGATTTATCTGGACAATGCGGCGACGAGCTACCCCAAACCGCCCCAGGTTTTGCGCGCTATGAGCGGGCTGATGGAGAACCTTGGCGCTAACCCAGGGCGGTCGGGGCACCGGCTATCCATGGGCGCGGGGCGCGTGGTCCTCTCGGCGCGCGAGCAGCTGGCGGAGCTGTTCCACGTGGAGGATCCCTTCCGCTTCGTTTTTACCTATAATTGTACCGACGCCCTCAATCTGGCTATCAAGGGGTCGCTGTACCCGGGCGACCACGTGGTGACCACCGCCATGGAGCACAACTCCGTTCTGCGGCCGCTCAAGGGCATGGAGCGGCGGGGTATCATCCGCGTAAGCGTCGTTCCTCCCGGTTTGGACGGCGTTGTGTCGCCGCGCAGCATCGAGGAATCGCTTCGCCCCAACACGCGGCTTGTGGTGATGACCCATGCCGCCAACATGAACGGGGCGCTGCAGCCCATCGAATCGGTCGGCCGCTTGTGCAAGCGCCGGGGCATCCTTTTTTTGGTGGACGCGGCGCAGACGGCCGGCGTTGTGCCCATCGACCTGTCGCGCCTGCCCCTGGACATGATGGCCATGCCCGGCCACAAGGGGCTGTTTGGCCCGCAGGGCACGGGCGTGCTGTACCTGCGGCCCGCGCTGTTCCTTACCACGCTGCGCGAGGGGGGCACGGGCTCTGCCTCGGAGAGCTGGTACCAGCCCACCGAAATGCCCGAACGCTACGAAGCGGGCACGCTGAACACTCCGGGCCTCGCCGGGCTGTTCTCGGGCATATATTTCGTGCGCCGGCACCAGCAGGAGATCGCGCAGAAAGAGCGCGCGCTGTGCGAGCGGCTACACACCGGCATCTCCGCCGCGCCTTCCGTACGCGTCCTGTCCCCTGCCGACCCCGACCAGCGCGTGGCGATCGTCTCCTTCAACATGGGCGACATCACCTCCGGCCAGGTGGCCGACGCGCTGGACAAGGCGGATATCGCCGTGCGTGCGGGGCTGCACTGCGCGCCTGCGGCGCACCGGCATTTTGGCACGCTGGAGCAGGGCGCCGTGCGCGCCTCTATCGGTTTTTTTAACACCGAGGAGGACATCGACCGCATGATTGACGAGGTACACAGCCTGGCGCATGCATGGCAACAATAAGTGCCTCTTCAGGGCGCTGTTGGCTGCGCTGCCATACACTGATGCTGGCAGGGGGGGCCGGTGGGTGCTATGATAGGCGTACGAGGAGGTGTGCGTATGCGTGATATCGTCGTGTTGATCGGCAGCGCGCTTATGGCCGCTGCCTTATTTGCGTTTCCTTGGCTGCGGCCGCTGCCCCAAACAACCCATGAGGCGCTCGCGAGCGACTTGCGCGCGGGCGCTGTTTCCTGCGTTACGATCGGTGCGGACGGCATGGCGCGCGTGGATTATAAGGACGGCGAAAAAGCCCAGCTGCCCGCCTATGAAAGCCAGCAGTGGCGCGACGACCTGGTAAGCCAGGGCGCTTTGGTCCGTCAGGGCGCGTCGCTGTCTCTTTCTTCTGCGAGCGGTATGGCGCTGCTTACGCTGGCTGCGCTGCGCTTCACAGGGCGCATCGGCCGCAAGGATGAAAGCGTGGGCACGGTGAACGGCAGCGACGCTTCCGTCCCCGGGCTCACCCTGAACGATGTGGCCGGAAACCCCGAGGCGCGCGAAGCCATGGCCGAGCTATGCGACTTTCTGCGGCGGCCGGCCGTGTACGCCCAAACGGGGGCCCGCCCGCCCAGCGGGGTGCTCCTGTGGGGGCCTCCGGGCACGGGCAAGACGCTGCTGGCGCGCGCCCTGGCCGGCGAGGCGGGCGTGCCATTCTTTGCCGCGACGGGGTCGGATTTTGTGCAGATGTACGCGGGCGTGGGCGCATCCCGGGTGCGCGAGCTGTTTCGCAAGGCGCGCGCCGCCGTCCACTGCGTCGTGTTCATCGACGAGATCGACGCGTTGGGCCGACGCGGAGCGGACAACTCCGGCGGCGAGCGCGATCAAACGCTCAACGCCCTGCTCTCGGAGCTTTCCGGGTTTGTGCAGCGGCCGGGCGTGATGGTGCTGGCCGCCACAAATCGCCCGGAAATGCTCGACGAGGCGCTCACGCGGCCCGGCCGCTTCGACCGGATGATCCACGTAGGCCTGCCGGACGCCGAGGCGCGCGAGGCGATCCTCCGCCTGCACTCTCGAAAAAAGCCCCTAGAGAGCGTGGACCTTGCGCGCTGGGCGGGGCGCACAATAGGCTTTTCCGGCGCGCAGCTGGAGCGCTTACTCAACGAGGCGGCCATCGCGGCGGCACGGCGGGAGGCGCAGGCCATCCACGATGGCGATCTGGAAGCGGCGCTGCTGCACGTAATCACCGGCACGCGCGCCGCGGCCGCCGCCGTCCCTGCCTCGAACCCCGGCAATGAAAGCGCCTTCTCGCAGGACGGGCTGCGCATCGCCGCCATGCACGAGGCGGGCCACGCGCTGCTCACGCGTCTGCGGCTTCCCGGCAGCGCCATTGAGCGGGTGAGCGTGCTTCGCTCATCCGCCGGGTGCGGCGGGTTCTGCCTGAGCACACCCGATGAGACGCCCTTCCACCGTCGAAGCGACCTGCAGGCGCGCCTGCTGGTGATGCTCGGCGGCCGCGCGGCCGAGGCCGTCGCCTTTGGCGCGGAGCAGGTGTCCACCGGAGCGTCGGACGACCTGCGCAAGGCCACGCAACTGGCGTGGGACATGGTAACCCGCTTTGGCATGGATGAAAGTTTCGGCCCGGTATCTCTGGACGCGCTGGCGCAGAGCGCGGCGCAGGCGGGCTCCGGCGCGCCCGGCCACGCCTCGCGCCTCGCACACGAAGCGTGTAGCCGCTTGCTCCTGGAATCGCTGCGGCAGGCGGAAGGGTTGCTCGAGCAGAACCGCGCGGTTCTTTACACGCTCGCCCAGGCGCTGCAGGAGCGTCTCACGCTGGACGGCAAGGCCGTGGGCGAGCTCCTTGCCGACTGCGCCTAACGCCGGCTGGGAAACACGGCCAAGAAGCCCCGCGATGACAAACGGCCAAGCCGTTGTTACACGGCGTCCGGGATACGGACGCCCTTTCCTTATCATCCAAAGCGCTCTTTCGGTATTCCAGGTTCGGGCGCCGCACGGCATCGCGCGGTTCTTGGCGGCGGGCGGCAGGCCGCGCGGCGGCATCAAGCGCTGGCAAGGGAAGCACAGGCCCTCCGTTTTGCCTTCAACCGCCGCTTGAGCCGGGGCGGCCTCCCCTCCACGCCCCGGTTATTGCCGCCGGGCGCCAAAGGCCCTACAATAAAACCGCAACCGAGGAACGATGCGGAGGTGGATGTCATGCCCGTCAATATGCGCCAAGTAGGCGAGCAAATTGCTTCGCTGCGCAAGGCCAAGGGACTTACCCAAAGCGACCTGGGCGAGCGTTTGAGCATTTCCTTTCAGGCGGTTTCCAAATGGGAGAGGGGCGAATCGTTGCCGGACACGGCGCTTTTGCCTGAACTGGCGGCCATGCTGGATACGACCGTGGACCATCTGCTGTCCGGCGGCGAGCGGGCGCTGCGCTTCAGGGGTAAGTGCAGCGCCAAGGACGCTCTGGCGGGTGTCGACTGCCTGCGCCGGGCTGGCCTAATGCTGGGCAAGCAGAACCCCGTGTACCGCGGGGCGATCGACGGCCTGAGCGAGCGCATGAACAGCGACGTGGAGACCATGCTGGAGGATGGATTCCTTCGGGAGTGCCTGGCCGTGGAGGCGATCATCCAGAACATGAAGCAGGGGTACTACTACGACATGACCGAAGCACAATCCGTGCTGTCGCACGACAAGTGGCGCGGCGTGCTGTGCGAGCACGCCAGAATATACGGCATGCTGTAGGCCGCCAAAAAAGGCATTGGCCGCCGCATTCGCAATTACCGGGAGGACACTGGCCGTCTCCGCCTCATCCGCGCCGCGCCCGTTGCAAACCCGGTGAAATATGGTAAACTGACAGGGACAGCCGGTGACGCGCAGCGCAAGCGATGCGCACGGACGGATGGAAAGGCGTGAGGACGGATGAAGAGGCCGAACATCGTGCTCATCAACTGCGACGATCTGGGGTACGGCGATCTGGCATGCTACGGCTCCCGCGTCAACAAGACTCCCTGCCTGGACGCTCTGGCCGCCGGCGGCACGCGTTATACCGACTTCTATATGGCCTCGCCTGTGTGCTCCCCGTCCCGCGGGGCCATGATGACCGGGTGCTACCCGCCGCGCATCGGCTTCGGAGCGTTTGATGGGCGTTTGGTGCTCTTCCCCGGCCAGGGATGCGGCTTGAGCGCGCGCGAGGAAAGCATAGCGCTGCTGCTGCAGCGCGGCGGGTACGCCACAAAGATTGTGGGCAAGTGGCACTGTGGCGATCAAAAGGCGTTTCTGCCCACGAGGCATGGGTTTGACGAGTATTACGGCCTGCCCTACTCCAACGACATGGGGCGGCAGGCGGGCAACCGAGCGAACTACCCCCCTCTGCCTCTTTTGTGCGGCGAGGACGTGATTGAGCAACAGCCCGATCAGAGCGGGCTCACTGAACGGTACGTGGAACAGTCTGTCGCCTTCATCCGGAAGAACCGGCGGCGCCCCTTCTTTTTGTACCTGGCGCACATGCACGTGCACCTGCCTCTGTACCACGCTCAGGCGTTTGCAAACGCCGGGAACGGCGAGTACGGCGGGTGCGTGGCGGCCATCGACTGGGCGACTGCCTGCGTGATGCGCGCCCTGCGCGAGGACGGGCTGGAGAGCGACACGCTGGTAATCTTCACCTCCGACAACGGCAGCCGCGGCGACCGCGGCGGCAGCAACCTGCCCTTGCGCGGTGCGAAGGGCACCACCTGGGAGGGCGGGCAGCGGGTACCCTGCATTATGTATTGGCCGGGACGCGTACCGGCCGGACGGGTGTGCCGCGAGATCGTCGCCTCCATCGACTTGCTGCCCAGCCTAGCGGCGCTGTGCGGCGCGGATCTGCCGCACAACCCAATCGACGGCGTCGACCTCTCCCCGCTCTTTGCGGGCCGGGACGGCGCGAGCGGCCGCGCGAGTTTCTTCTTCTTCCACGGCAACGATCTGGAGGCCGTTCGGTGCGGCGCATGGAAGCTTCACGTGCGCAAGAAGGGCGAGCCGGAGCTGAAGCCGCGGCTGTACAACCTGCACAGTGACATCGGCGAAGCGTCGGACGTGAGCGCCGCCCACCCGGACGTGGTGACGCGCCTGCAAGACCTGCTGTCCGCCTGCCGGGCCGAGCTGGGCGACGCGGCGTGCGGCGTCACGGGCTCTGGCGTACGCCCCATCGGCCGCGTGGACGACCCCACGCCTCTGACGCATTTCGATCCCACCCATCCCTACATCATGGCCATGTACGACAAGGACGACGTCGGCTGAGGCGGTGTACGGCATGAAAAGGGGCCCGGCGAGCATGCGCTCGCCGGGCCTTCCATGTTTCTTTCTCTACGCGGTGCGGCTTTGAAAGTCCAGCACATAGCGCGCTCCGTTGTTCATCAGCACGCCGTCCGTCATGCGGATGCGCAGCACACAGGTGTTGGGATCCTTCTCGTTCACGTGCCCGTTGCCGTACCACGCCGCAAAGGCCTCGCGCAGCTTGGCCATGATGGCGGCGTTGCTCTCGTCCAGCACATGTCCAAGGTTCTCGCCGACTCCGTGGCCGGTAAACCAATCGCCGCAGACGGCGACGTCCGGGTTACTTTTGATCTGCTTCATCTTGTTGGAGAGCGTGTAGGTGACAACATAGAACGCGCCGTCCTCGTAGTAGGCGTCCACCGTGCGCACATGCGGACGAGCGCCTTCCGCCGTCGCTACGGAAAGTAGGCTGTCGTGGCCAAATCGCTCAACCAGGATAGCGGACGCCTCATCAAACCTGCTCATATGTTCCCCTCCTACTTAAATGCGCTTACCATACCACGGACGGGCCGGGAAAGCAAGTACGCCGCATGAAAACAGGAACATGCGCAAATGTTCGTATTGCGTGTCGTGCAAAGCAGGCAGGGGGCTGTCCTATATCTCCGGGTAAACGATTTCCACGCACCGCCCGGCCTGACTGTACGATCGCTCCATGGCGTTCATCACGCACACCGGAGCGATCAGCTCGGCATGCGTCTGCGGCATCTTTCCCGTGCGCACCATGCGCACAAAGTCATCCAGCCCGCGCAGGAACACGTCGCCGATGTCCAGGAGGCGCATGCGCGGCTCCCCGCCGGTGGACAGAAGCGTGAGGGTGAACGCGGTTTTTCCCTCGTCCAGATAGATGACCGACACGTCATACGCACCGTAGTGGAGCACCGCCGTGACGTGCCCGCCACTTTCATGGGCCGTAACGGCGGCCGGGCGCCCCCCAAACGTGCCAAGCGCGACCTCGGCCACGTGCGAGGCGTAGAAATAAAAGCCGCCGTACACGCTATTCATTTTTAGCGGGCCGGTGACGATGCCTCCGGCGGCCTCCCCATTTTGCCGAAGCGCGGAAAACTCGGCAGCCGCCTCCGCCGCGGTAGGCGAAAGCTTCATGGTGGATCCGCCCATCACCGGCGCGCCTGAGGATGCGGCCGCGCGCACGATGGCCAGGGCGTCCTGCGCGCTGTTCGCAACCGGTTTGTCCACATACACAGGAAGGCCCGCCGCCAGGAACGGACGCGCGTAGCCGGCGTGCAGGCCCCCGTTGCGCGAGGTGACCATGAGCGCGTCCACTTGGCCCAGCATCTGCAGCGGGTCCTTGTACCACTCCGCGCCCGACTCCTGCTGCAGCGCGGCGCTCGCCTGATCCTCCTCGCCCGCAATGGCGGTAACGGTGAATCCATCGAAGCGTTTTTCCACGTTCAGAAAGCGCGCAAAAATCGTAGCGTGCGAGTTTTCCGAGCCGATTATGCCGATGCGCAACATGCGACCGCCTCCCCATACTTGCCTCGCTCTGTACGGGCTTATCATACAGCCGACCCTCATGGCTGTCTATGCAGAATGCATGTTCTTTTCTCCCGCGTCGCGGCTTGTGTAAGCGCCCCTCACCCGGCCGGCAAGGCTGAGTTGCTCCGCCGATTCTGCGGGAAAAACGACTGACACGCCATCGTTGGGCCGTTCCGACGTACCATACGCCGCGTTTTCGTGCTATTTCCTTAATTTTCCGCCATTTTTTGCGATATAATGATGTGGCGGCCGCTTGTCCGCTTTCCGTCGGCTATCGTTCTTTGAATATGGCCACACACATGGTATTGCGGCTGTTTTCACGCGCCTGTTGCCATTTGCTGTATTATCATGTATATATGGGTATGAGAATCTCTTATCGGCACATCAACAACGCTGAACGAGGTGCGAACATGAGGCATCGGTGTGCGGTCGCCCTGCTTCTTCTTGTTGTCGTTTTGGCCGTGCCCCTAACGGCGGAAGCGCAATCAGGCCCCGAGGCGGGCCTGCCGGAGGTCAAAGGGACGCTTAACTTCATCATCAACACCGATGAGTCCACCATCATAGACCGCTTGCTGTACGCGGCGTTTCGCCGGATCGGCTACGAGGTTACCATGGACGCCGCGCCCATGACCTACGCCCTGCAAATGGCGAACGGTAGCGAGCGCGACGCCCTCGCCTCTCAGGTGGCCGGCCTGGAGAAAAACTACCCAAATCTCGTTATGGTGCCCGAACAGCTTCTGGATGTCAGCTTCCCCGCATTTGCACGAAAGGGCTCCGGGCTGAAGCTCGCCGCCTGGAGCGACCTGTCCGGGCTGCGCGTGGGGCACCTGTTCCAGAAAACGTACATCATTAACCACCTGCCCAAGGATATCGCGGGAAACATTCAGCGGGAGACCTTCTACGAACTCAACCAGGCGCTCGAGGCCGGCGAATGCGACGTGATCGTCGCAAGCAGCACCTTTAACCTGAGCATGATCACCTCCCCGAACGTGGAGCAGGTCGGCATCCTGGACGCGCAGCGCTCCTACACGTACCTCAACAGGAAGTACGCGGACCTTGTGCCGCTGGCCGCGCAAAGCCTGGCCGAAATGAAGGAGGACGGCTCCTACGACAGGATCATAAAGGGCCAGCCGCTCGCGCCGAAGGAGCAGCCCGAGGTGCTGCACATCTCCTCCTTTCATCCCGACGACCCTTGGGAAGTACGCATGAAGGAGGGCATCCAGCAAGCCTTCTCCGATGCGTCCTACCAGGTGTCCTATTACAACATTCCCCTGTACGCCAACCGGTTCCGCACCGATTACGAGCGCGCCAAAAACGCCTATGCGTCCGTGCGCACCATGATGATGACCGCCCCGCCGGACGTGCTCATCGTGTCGGACAACAACGCCCTGTCCTTTGTATGCAGCTACTATAACTCGTTCTTCCGGGGCATCCCCGTGGTGCTGTGCGGCATCAACGGAGAGGTTGACTACCTGTGGGAGCTGGGCGACAACTATACCGGCGTCTGGGAGAGCATCTCCGTTGTGGATACGGTGGAACAGATCCTTCGCTTGTACCCTCAGACGATGAACCTGTTTGTGACGTGCGATTCCTCCGAGACGGGCAGCGCTTGGTCCGCGGAGATCGCGCGCGGGCTCTCGGCCTATCAGGGCAGGCTCAACGTGTACTTTGCCGAGGACGAGCCCATCTCGGCTCTGCTCCATCAGATCGGAAACCTCCCGGCCAATTCGGCCATCCTGAGCGGGTGCTACTGCCGCGACAGCACCGGGCGCCATTTTGCGCAGTCGGAGATACAAGCTTTGATCAGCGAGCATGCCGCCGTCCCCGTGTTCGGCATGATGTATGGCAGCGTCGGCTACGGCCAGATCGGCGGCAAAACCGTAGATCCACGCGAGCAAGGTTCTCTTGCCGGACAGCTCACGCTGCAGATCCTGGGCGGCCGATCGCCTTCTTCCCTGGCGCCCGTACGCAACACGGAAAGCCACAACAGCTGGGTGTTCGACGAGACGGTGGTGAAGCGCCTGGGCCTACCGCCCGCGCTCTTCCCCAAAGACGCTACGTGGATGAACTACACGCCCTCTCTCTACGAGTCCAATCCGCAGGCTTTCTATCTGTTCATTTCCCTGGCAACGATGGGGACGCTGGTCATCGTCAGCCTGGTGCTCTTTATGGGTTCGATGCGCCGCAAAAACAAGCGCCTGCTGCAAACGCAGAAAAGCCTGCACAGCGCCGAGGAACTGCTCGCAAAGGACGCCGAGGTACGTGAAACCAAGAATCGGCTTGACATTGCGCTGGATTCCTCGCACGCAGGCGTATGGGAAATTTCGCTACAGAGCCGGCAGATCGCCTATGATTCCCGCGCCGCGAACCTGTTCGAGCTTTCCGTTCCCTCACCTTTGTCCGTGGTGGAATTTGTACTGCACCTGCGGCGCATGATGCCCCATCAGCCCGATTACGCATTCTTTAACCACCTCGCCACGGATGAGATTGACGACGCCAGTATCGTCAGCGAGATGAAGATCATCCTGAAGGATGGCGGAACGCGGCATCTCATCAACTATGCCAAGGCCATGCGGGGGCCGGACGGGCAGCCTATGCGCATCATCGGCATGACGCTGGACGTAACCGCGCGCGCTTTGATGACCGAGGAACTGCGTCTGGCCAAGGTGGAAGCCGACTATGCCAATCAGGCAAAGAGCAGCTTCCTGTCCAACATGAGCCACGAAATACGCACGCCCATGAACGCCATCATCGGCATGGTGAGCATTGCGTCCAACTCGTCGGACATGGACCGCGTGAAGAGCTGCCTGCATGCCATCCGCGGCTCCTCCGAGCATCTGCTCAGCCTCATCAACGACATCCTGGACATCTCCAAGATCGAGTCGGGTAAGATCGGCATACAGGACGAACCCTTTCATATGGAGGAGATGCTGCGCAGCGTAACCAACCTCACGAGCGTTCGGGCGCGGGAAAAACGGCAGGAGCTGCTCGTGCGCATCGCGCCGGACATGCCTATGTTCGTGGTGGGCGACGCGATGCACCTCTCGCAGGTGCTCGTCAACCTGATAACGAATGCGGTCAAGTTTTCCGCCGAGGGCGCTTCCATCGTTGTTGACCTCACGTGCCCGGAGCGACGGGGCAGCCGCGTACGCATCGAAGTCTGCGTGCGCGACGAGGGGATCGGGCTCACAAAGGAGCAGATCGCCGGGCTGTTCCGGCCCTTCCAGCAGGCTGACGCCAGCATCACCAAACGCTACGGCGGCACGGGCCTGGGGCTGGCCATCTCCAAGGGCATTGTGGAGATGATGGATGGCGACATCAGCGTGCGCAGCGCACCCGGCCAGGGCAGCACGTTTACCTTCCACGTTTGGCTTGGCCTCCAGGAGGGCATTCCGAGCATCCCTGCCCTGCCCCCGGACAAGGCGGCCCGGATGCACGTGCTTGTGGTGGACGATTACCCGGAGGCGAACGAGTATATCTGCGCGCTGCTGTCGCATCTGGGCGTGCGCGCAACGCCCGCCCTGAATTGCGAAGGCGCTTTGGCCGCGCTTACATCCTGCGACGCAAGCGGCGGGCGGGTGAACCTGCTTTTGGTCGACCACCCCATGCAGGGAACAGACGGCATCAGGACCGTACAGCAGCTGTGCGCCGAGGAAAAGTGTTCGGCGGCGGCCATCCTTATGTCCGCGCAAAACCTGGAGCAATACTGCGACGAAGCCAAGGCCTGCGGTATCGGCGTGTTTCTGCCCAAACCCGTCCTCCCCTCCGCGCTGTGCGCCGCCATCAATGAGGCGTTCGGCATCAAGACGGGCGCGGCATCAAAACGTGCGGACGAACCGCGAGCGCACAACTTCCCGGGCAAGCAGATTCTGCTTGTAGAGGATATCGAGATCAACCGCGAGATCATCAAGGCGCTTCTTGAGCCAACCGGCGTGGTCATCACCGAGGTGGAGGACGGAGCGCAGGCCGTGGCAGCTTTCGACGCCGAACCGAACCGTTTTGACCTGATCATCATGGATGTGCAGATGCCCGTGATGGACGGCTATACGGCCACCCGGGCCATTCGCACGAGCCGCCACAGGCGCGGCGCGCTCGTTCCCATCGTGGCCATGACGGCCAACGCCTTCCGCGAGGATGTGGAAAAATCGCGCCAGGCCCAGATGAACGGCCACATCAGCAAGCCTCTGGACGAAGAGAAGCTCTTCGAGGAACTCGCGCGCTATTTGCGATGATGCAATGGCGAACCGAAACGGCGCCGCCGCGGCAGCCTCGCCCAGGCGAGCACCGCGTTGCCCCGCAGCCCAGGCAGCCGTGATGTGAAAACGCCGGGCCATGTGATCAGGACGCAGGGAGCGCCGCCGCCCGCATAAGAGGGCGGCGGCGCTCCTATGACGTGCAAACTTTTTCTTTCTCTGGATATTGGCTTCCCGAACTGGTATACTAGGCGGCGTATGAGAAGAGGAAGGGCGGGCTGACCGGCATGGGTTCGATGGAAAAGGTTTTCGAGGGCATAAGCAGCCTCACATGGCAAAACGCAGTGATGATCGTTATCGGGCTTGGCCTTATCACGCTGGCCATCGCCAAAGAGTACGAGCCCATGCTGCTTTTGCCGATGGGGTTTGGCTGCATCATGGCGAATATCCCGCTCTCGTCGGCCGTCGGGCCGGAAGGCTTTCTAACGGTATTGTACAACGCCGGCATCGCCAACGAGCTTTTCCCCATTCTCATCTTCATCGGCATCGGCGCCATGATTGACTTTAAGCCCCTGTTGACGCAGCCCATCATGCTGTTCTTCGGCGCGTCGGCGCAGCTGGGCATCTTCGTGGCCATGCTGCTTGCGGCGGCGCTCAACTTTATAGCGCCGGAGGCGTTGTTTACGCTGAAAGAGGCCGCGGCCATCGGCATCATCGGCGCGGCGGACGGCCCCACGGCCCTGTTCGTGGGCAGCTTATTCGCGCCCAAGTACTTCGCGGCCATCGCCGTGGCAGCGTACAGCTACATGTCCCTCGTGCCCATCATCCAGCCGCCGGTGGTGCGGCTGCTTACCACCAAGAAAGAGCGCATGATCCGCATGGACGCGGACTACACGGCCAACGTCTCCCAAACCACCAAAATCCTCTTCCCCATCGTGGTTACGCTCGTGGCCGGGCTCATCGCCCCGCTCTCGGTGGCGCTCATCGGCGCGCTCATGTTTGGCAACCTCCTCAAGGAGTGTCTGGTAACCGACCGGCTGCATCAGGCCGCGCAGCATGAGCTGACGAACATCGTCACGCTTGTTTTGGGCATCACCATCGGCTCCACCATGAACGCGCAGAACTTCCTCACCCTGCAGACCATGTGCATCATGGCCATCGGCCTGCTGGCCTTCGTGTTCGATACCGCGGGCGGCGTTGTCTTCGCCAAGATCATCAATGTGTTCTCCAAGACGAAAATTAACCCCATGGTGGGCGCGTGCGGCATCTCCGCCTTCCCCATGTCGGCCCGCATCATCCAAAAGATGGCGCTGAAGGACGACCCGACAAATTTCATCCTCATGCCTGCCATAGGGGCGAACGTGGCCGGGCAGATCGGCTCGATCATCGCGGGGGCCATGATCCTCGCACTGCTCAGTTAAGGAGGCAAACAATATGACGAACATGGAGATCTTCACATCTGCGCTGCGCGTAATGGGTATAGGCATGGGCGGCGTCTTTGTGGTGCTGGCGTTCTTCTTTGGCATCGTAAAACTTATGCTTGAACTCTTTCCCGGCAAACGGATGGGCGCCGAAACCGCCGCAGCCGGCGAAACTGCCTTGGATGACGCCGCCGAGGACGACGATTAGCAGAAGTACGCATAAGGCGCGGCCTCGCTCGCGGGGGGCCGCGCCTTATGCTTTGTAGAGGGGAGGCTATGCCGGAGGGTGCGCCGGCTGCGCCGTATGCGCCGCAAGCGCAGGGGCAAGCGGCGGACTTGCGGCCGGAGCGCTTGCTGCGGCCGGGATCGGGCGCGCCGCGTCCGCGTCGCACAATGCGATGGGCAGCGCCTCTGATAGCGTGGATACGGCCACGATGCGCGCGCCCGCGGCGCACAGGCCGGTCTGCAGGTTCTCCTGCGGGATGAGTACGACCTGTGCGCCCGCATGCGCGGCGGCTGCCGCTTTCACCGGCACGCCGCCCACGGCGCGCACCTCGCCGCGCGCGGTCATCTCGCCGGTCATGGCCACATCGCCGCGCACCGCACGGCCGCTGACGGCCGAGAACACCGCAACGCCCATCGCCAGCCCCGCGGACGGCCCGTCCACCGGTATCCCGCCCGGATAATTGATGTGCACGTGGTACTCGCCCAAAGGAACCCCCAGCTGCAGAAGCGCTGTGCGCACGTTTTCCATGGAGGAGGCCGCCATGCTGCGGCGGCGGGCGCGGTGCGCCATGTTGCCCGTCTCCTCTTCCTCCACGATGCCTGTGGCCTTGATGGTGCCCGTGCCCGGCGCGGCGGGCAGAGCAACCGCCTCAATCTCCATCACCGATCCCACGCCCGTGGACAAAACGCCCAGGCCATTCACCACGCCCACACGGTGCTCGCCGCTCAGACTGTATTCATGGCGCGGGGCGTAGCGGCCGCTGCGCAGCACCCAATCCACGTCCTCCACGCTGATCGTTCTGCGCCCTTCCATCTGGCACACGCCCGCCGCCACCTGCACGACGTTCACCGCGTCGCGCCCGCTTTCCGCATACGAAGCGATGCGCTCTATGGCCGCCTGTTCCATCAGGAAGCCCGCTCGGTTCGCGGCGCGCACGCCGATGCCGCCCACCTCCTTGGGCGACAACGGCCGAAAGTATACCTCCATACAGCGCGAGCGGATGGCCGGAGGAATCTCCTCCGGACTGCGCGTGGTGGCTCCGACCAAGCGAAAGTCCGCCGGAAAGCCGTTCTTAAAAATGTCATGGATGTAGCGCGGTATGGCCGGGTCGTCCGCGGAATAGTACGCGCTCTCCAACATAACGCGCCGATCCTCCAGCACCTTGAGCAGCTTGTTCATCTACACGGGGTGCAGCTCGCCGATTTCGTCCAGGAACAGGACGCCCCCATGCGCCTTGGTGACCGCTCCCGCTTTTGGCTGGGGAATGCCCTGCATGCCCAGCAGCCCGGCGCCTTGGTAGATCGGGTCGTGCACCGAGCCGATCAGCGGGTCGGCGATGGCGCGCTCGTCAAAGCGCAGGCAGGTGGCGTCCATCTCGATAAAGAGCGCCTCGGGACGAAAGGGCGATCCGGGCGTCTGCTTGGCCTCCTCCAGCACAAGCCGCGCAGCGCACGTTTTTCCGATGCCCGGCGGGCCATAGATGAGCACATGCTGTGGGTTGGGCCCGCACAGGATGGCCCGCAGCGCGCGGATGCCTTCCTCCTGGCCCACGATATCGGTAAGCGTGCGCGGGCGCACGCGCTCGGCAAGCGGCTCGCTCAGCGATATCTGCCGCATGCGGCGCAGCTTCTCCAGCTCGCGCATGGCGTCCGCGCCGGGCGCGCGCCGGGCGTCCTGGGCGGGGGAAGCCGCCACGGCCCGGCTGCGCTTCATGGCGTATATGACGTACACGCCCACCGCAACGGTAACGACGAGCTGGGCGATGAAGACGATGTTCAAAAGCATGAGCGAGGCCCCCTCAAATGTTTTTGCGCATTTGAAGCAGCGCCGCTTTCTCCAGGCGGCTTACCTGCGCCTGGCTGATGCCGATTTCCCCGGCCACTTCCATCTGCGTGCGGCCCTCGAAAAACCGCATGCGCAGGATGCGTTTCTCACGGTCGGAGAGCCGCCCCATGGCCTGTTTGATGGCGATGGATTCCAGCCACTGGTCGTCCTGCGTCTTTTCGTCCTTCACCTGATCCATAATGTAGAGCGCATCGCCGCCGTCGTTGAAGATCGGCTCGAAGAGCGACACGGGATCTTGTATCGCCTCCAGGGCAAACACAACGTCCTCGCGCGGCAGGCCCAGCTCGCCCGCCAGCTCGCACACGGTGGGCTCGCGCATGCCCTGGCCGGACAGGCGATCGCGCGCTTGCAGCGCCTTATAGGCGATGTCGCGCAGCGACCGGGAGACGCGTATGGGATTGTTGTCGCGCAGGTACCTGCGTATCTCACCGATGATCATAGGCACCGCGTAGGTAGAGAAGCGCACGCCCAGCGTCAGGTCAAAGTTGTCGATAGATTTCATCAGGCCGATACAGCCGACCTGGAAGAGATCGTCCACGCTCTCGCAGCGCCCCGCAAAGCGCTGGATCACCGAAAGCACAAGGCGCAAATTGCAGCGGATGAAGTGCTCGCGCAGCTGGGTCTCGCCATTTTGGATGCGTTCGAGCGTCTCACGGGTTTGAGCCGCCGTCAGGACGGGCAGGCGCGATGTGTCCACTCCGCATATGACGACTTTGTTGTTCGCCATGCCGTTATCCTCCGCACGATATGTCGATCGATCGCCATTTCATCATGCCCAAACAGGCCGTTTTTATCCTGCCGAACACTTTCTGCACGCGGATGAACAGGATTTTCACCCCGCCGCAGCGAACATAACAAAGCGGTACGCAGCCGCCTATGACATCCACACAAAGGTTTGATACGCCATGTTGCAGCCCGATGTACGCAGTGAACAAACGCCCGCCGCCCGCAAGGGAGGGCGTGCGCTTGTCGTCTTTCTGTTCGTTCTCTCCTTTTTGTGCGCGCTGTCCAGCGCATGCATGTTTTATGTATACGCCGTAAACAGCGCGGATGTTTTTCCCACAGGCACGCTGCTATTGTCCCAGCCGTGGGCTGTGGACACGGCGTTGAACGTTTCCGGGCTTGCGCCCGCGGAGGCCGCCGCCAAATTGCAGGAGGACGTGAACGCCTTTTTGTCGGCCGAGAGCATCAGCGTGCACTTGCAGAGCAGCACCTACACCTTGGCGCCCGAGGAACTGCAGCTGAGCTGCGACGTGAGCGACTGCGTGGAACGCGCATGGAACGCTTACGCCGGGGCCGGTCCCTTTGAGCGCGCGATGAACGGCCTTGCGCGGCGCGGCCAACAACTCAGCTATTCCGTCAACTGGAAGGTGGCGCAGTCCTCCATCCGCGAGGTGGCCGATTACATCGCCCTAAGCCAGTCCGAGCCCGCCGTGGATGCGGCGCTTACCGGCTGGAACCTGTCGGGCCCGGCCATCACGCCGGAAAAGGCCGGCGTGATGCCGGACGCGGACGCTGTGTACCGATCGCTCGTGGAATATGTGTCCAAGTGTCTGTTCGGCACAAGCCTAGTGGTGACGGACACGAAGCCCATCGAGCCGGTTGTCACCGCCGATATGATCCGCGGCCAGCTGCAGGACCTGTCCAGCGCGGCCATCAAGAAGACCGCTTACAGCGACAAGGAGCAAAAGGCGCTCACCGCGGCGGTCGCGCAGCTGCAGGGCGCGATGCTTTTGCCCGGCCAAACCCTGGACGCGCGGGCGCTGCTCATGACGGCGGGCGTGGACAGCGGCGACGCCGGTGCGTTTACCACCGCGCTTTTCCAGGCTGCGCACGCCGCGGGGCTGGACGTGCAGCGAAGCACGGCCAGTACGCCGCTTGCCAACGTGGACGCCGGGCTTGAGGCCGTTTTGTATGGCGCGAGCGACGTGTGTACCGTCGCCAACGGCGCAAGTGGCCCGGTGGCCTTCACCGCGGCTTTTCAGGATGGCGTGCTGAGGGTGAACGTGCACGGCGCATGTATTCTGCCCGAGGGCGTCACGCGCAAGCTTTCGGCCAAGGTGACCGCCACAAAGTCCGCGCCTAAAACGGCCGAGACTGTAAAAGACCCCGCGTTGTTCCAGGGCGAGGAGGTCGTGGACAGGCCGGCCGCCAAAGGTCAGACCGTCGAGGTCTCTACGGTGGATATGCAAGGCGAGCGCGAGCTGACGCGCACACCCTTCGCCACCGTCACCTATGAGCCACAGGCCGAGGTCATCCGCGTGGGCACAAAAAAATAGCTTGCAAAACAAAGCGCTCCGCGCTGATGCGGAGCGCTTTTACGTTTGTATGAACCTGTCCGCCAGGCGCGCCAGACGTCGTGCCCTGCAGAGGAATGCGGCACTTTTCGCTACGGCCTAACTCCCCGTAGAGCAATACTTGCGCACGCCCATGCGCCAGAACAAGAAGGAGAGCGCAAAGAACGCCCCGCCCACGGGAAGGGGCAACAGCTGCGCAAGCGCGCCGCCCCCGCGGCCCAGCAGCGCCATCACGGGCACATAGCCCGCAAAGCCCAGCGGCACCACATAGGTGAAAAACCGCCGGAACCAGCCGCGGTAAATGCCCAGCGGATGCTGAGCCGTCCACACGCCGCCGTAGGTGAACATATTCCACACCTCCAGCGTCTGCGTCGTCCAAAAACAGCTGGCGGCCTGTAGCACGAGCAGGCCCATGAACGTGAGCACGCCCCCGGCGATAGCGCCGGCCAGCGTAAGTGAGGCGCTTAGCGACCAGACGACGCCCACGCGCGGGATCGCCCAGGCGAGCACGGCGCCGCCCTGCAGCATCCGCCCGAAGCGCAGCAGCTGAAACTCCGACGCCATCACCTGCAGTGCTGCCGACCGGGGCCGTGTGAGCATCCGGTCAAAATCGCCCAAACGCACCACGTTCCCAAACACGTCAAATCCCCTGCCCCACATCTCTGCAACGGCAAAGGCCACGTGGATCGCGCCGTATAGAAGCCCCGCCTCGGGCAACGTCCAGCCCCGCAGGGTGCCAAAGCGCGCAAACAACACGGCCAGGCCCAAGAAGTCCACCACCGTGGCGAGAAAATGCCCCAGCGTCATCAGCGCGAAAGACGCCTTGTACTGCATCTGCTTGCGGATGTTGCACCGCACGAGCATGACATAGAGCCGCATGGAGTCGAGCGTCGCCCTCACCCCCCTTGCAGTACGACGCGCCGCAGACCCCGCCGTATAAGCGCTTTTCCAAAAAGCACCATCGCCAGCGTCCACACGAGCTGAAATGGGAGCACCCAAAACGCCGCCGACGGAGGCAAAATCCCTGCGAAAACGCGCGCCGGCAGTTCATGCATGCCCGCAAACGGGAGAAACCGCAGTAAGCTTTGCGCCCATGCGGGGTACAGCAGCAGCGGCACCTGCATGCCCGAGAGGATCGTTACGAGCGGCGCGACAATGCGCAGCACGCCGTCGCCCGCCACCGTCCACAGAAAGGAGATGCTGATGAGGTTGCTCGTAGCCGACGCAAGCAGCAACGCCCCGGCGGCGCACGCAAGCCAGGCACACAAGGCGGGGCCGCCGGGCGGCGTCATGCGCCACTGCGGGGGCATGAGATACAGGGCGATGATGAACTGCGGCACCGCGCGCAGAAGCGTCGGCGCTAGCCGCATGGCCACGCTGCGCATAAACCAGTGGTCGTACAGCTCCAGCGGCCGCACCAGCTCGTAGGCGATATCCCCTTTGCGCAGCGCGGCGATAACCTCCTGGTCGCCGTTCCAGGGGAGCATGCCGAGCATCGCCTGCCCAAGCCACGTCATGGTGACGATCTGCGCAAGCGGCACGGGCGGGGGTACGTCGCTGGAGGCATAGAACGCCGTATACACCATCACGTACACCAGCCCGAACAACAGCTGTGTGGCGACGCCCGCTACGGCCGCCGCCCTGTACTGCAGCAGCACGCGGAACCGCGCGCGGAAAAGCGCCAGGTAAGGGCGCACGCGCTCGACAACGCTCATGCGCGTCCCTCCGTCAGCCGCAGATCGTTATACAGGCGCGCCACAGCCTCCTCGATGGGCGGCGCGGCCATCTCCACGTCCTGCAGGATGCCCTGCGCATGCAGAGCCGCCACCAGATCGCCGGGCGGCAACACCTCCGGATTGTAGGAGATGCGCAGGCGCGCGCCCTCCGCCTCCATGAGCGTCGCACCGACCGGCAAGCGAACGTCGCCCGGAGGTGCGGCAAAATCCGCGGTCAGGCGGCGCTGGCCGCCCGCACTCAATCGCAGCTTTTGAACGCTGCCGTCCAGCAGAATGCGGCCCCGGCCGATGAGCAGTACCCGGTCGCACAAGGCCTCGATATCGTCCATATCGTGCGTGGTTAAAATGACCGTGGTGCCGCGCTGGCGGCATACCTCCAGCAGAAAGCGCCGCACCGCCAGCTTGGACACGGCGTCCAGGCCGATGGTCGGCTCGTCCAAAAAAAGTACGGGCGGCGCATGCAGCAGCGAGGCGCACAGTTCGCAGCGCATACGCTGCCCTAGCGACAGCTGCCGTACGGGCGTTTGTAGCACATCCCCAATGGACAGGCGCTCCACCAGCTCGTTGCGGTTCCTTTGGTACTCCTGCGCGGGCACGCGATAAATGGCGGCGAGCAGGTCGAAGGAGTCCTGAACGGGCAGGTCCCACCACATCTGCGTGCGCTGCCCAAACACCACGCCGATCCCTCGTACGTACCGCACGCGCTCGCGCCAGGGCACGTGGCCGTTTACGGTGCACGCGCCGCTGTCCGGCACGAGGATGCCGCTCATCACTTTGATGGTGGTGGATTTGCCCGCCCCATTCGGCCCGATGTAGCCGCACAATTGCCCCGCGGGCACGTCGAAGGACACGCCGTCCAGCGCGCGCACCTCGTTCACCCGGCGGGAAAAGAAGGTTCGGAGCGCGCCAAAACGGCCCGTAACGCGATGTGCTATGCAGTACGTCTTGCACAGGTCGCGCACGGTAATCATCGATTCACCCAACGCCGCACCACCCCCCGTTCTTGAAAGACCCAGAAAGATGGAAAGAAATTGATTCTACCACGGCGTCGTTCGCATGTCAACCACCAGGCGTCATTCCTCCGCCACGATCAACCCTGAGAAAGTGGACGGGTCATCCAGCACCTTCACGCTGGCTTCCAGAACCATGTCCGGCAAAGCATATGCGTACAGCCATTCCCGGTCGGTCACGTAAAGCCGCCCCGCGCGGTAGGCGATCTGCACCGCCTGGTGGGTCAGGCGGGTCTGGCGCGTTTCGCCCGAGGGGCTGATGAGCACCACCGTGTCCCCTTCCTGCTCTGCTGGAGCGTAGCGGTTCACCACCAGATATGACCCCGCCGGTATGATCTGCAGCGCGGGCGCGCCAGCACCCAGGTCGATAACACGCGTCTCTCCCTCGGCGCACCGGGCGATGCGCGTTCCGGCATTTTTGTCGTCGGGGCGGTAGGCGACGTACAGCGCGCCGTCCTGCATGACCATGCACCAGGGCGCGCCCAGGTCGGGCAGCAGCCGCTCGCCTGCAGGCGAAAGGGTCGACTGGTCGAAGGCTAGGGCCGAGGGCCCTTCCTTGCGGGTAACGGCCACCCAGACGCGCTGCGTGTCTGCGCACAGTGCCAGCGCCGCAGAGGGAAGCGCCGTTTTTTTTCCAGCCAGAATGGCAAGCTCAGGTTCCGGAGCCGCGTAGGCGCCAAAGAAACCGTTTTTCCCGCCGCACAGAAGGTCCGGCGGGTTCACCTCCAGCCAGGAGCCTTCCATGGCGTAGCGGTTGTACAAAAGGATGCGCTCCGCGCGGCGTACGAACAGCCCCACCTGGCGGCCGGACACAGCGGGCGGAAAAAACCGTCCGGCCTGAATGCCCGCCGCTGCGAGCGGAACCTCGTAGGCCTGCAGCCCGGCCTCGTCGAACAGCAGCACACGCGCGGAGTCAAAGTCGGCCTGCGAGGAGATAATCCCCGCAACCCAATCGCTTCTGGGCTGCATCGTGGGCGTGGGCGCAGGCGTGGGCACCACGGCGGGCATGGCGCATCCGGCGGCGAGCGCCAGCAGGCTCAGCAAAGCGGCCGCGGCCATCCTGCGCATGCCAATCCCTCCTATTTTGCGATAAGCGCCGCTTTGCGGGCGACCATCTCGTCTATCCGGGCAATATAATCGGCGATTGGGCGCACGTTCGCCGCGCGCTCGATCCGCCGCTGTGCCGGATACAGCCACTTCGTGATGGCCCCCGCGCCAAAGGCGGCGCAAGCGACCGTCTCCTCCATTTGGTCGATGTTGTACAGGCACTGCTTGCCCGGCACGGCGTACCCGACGTTCTCCAGCCCTCCGGCCATGTGCTTCTGCCGGTACACATAGTAGGGCAACAGACCGGACGCCCGCGCCGCCTGCGCGCCCAGATCAACCATGGCGGCCGCTTCGTCGGCGGGCGCGTCCAGACCGGTGAGCGCCGCGCCGCGCTTTACGGCCAGCGTGTGCACGGTCAGGTTATCCGGCGCAAGCGCCAACACGCGCTGCAGGGTGGCCGCCACGTCGGCCAGGCGTTCGCCGGGCAGAGCGATGATCAGATCCATATTTATGCAGGTAAAGCCGCAGCGCCGGGCCAGGAAGTACGCCTCCTCCAGCTGGGCGGCGGTATGGCCGCGGCCGATGCGCGCGAGCGTCTCGTCGTTCATGGTCTGTGGGTTCACGCTAATACGGCGAACGCCCGCGTCAAAAATCGCCTTCAGCTTGTCCAGATCCACCGAGTCCGGCCGTCCGGCCTCCACCGTCCACTCGGCCGCCTGCGGAAACAACGTGCGCAGCTGGAAGAGCAGGCGCTGCAGCTGCTCTGTCGTTAGGGACGTGGGCGTGCCGCCACCCACGTACACCGCCCTGGGACGCAGGCCCTGCCGCTGAAGCAGCGCCGCCCCGGCTGTCAGCTCGCGCTGCAGCGCGCCAAGGTACGGCTCCACATGTTTGCGCGCCCGCGACATGGGCTCGGAGGCAAACGAGCAATAGCTGCACCTGGTAGGACAGAAGGGAATGCCCACGTAGATGTCCACCTCTTCAGGCGGGTGAGCCAGAAACCCCCGCTGCATCTCGCAGCAGTCCGCCAGCAGCGCAAGCTTGGAAGGGTGCACGTCAAAGAAGGCATGCAGGGCGGCAAGCGCCTCAGGCCTGCTCTCCCCCAGCGCATAGCGCTCGGCGAGCAGGCGCGTGGGCCGAACGCCCGTCAAGCCGCCCCAGGGCGGCGAAAAGCCGGTGGCTTCCTTCAGCAAGCGGTACAGGGCCATTTTGGCCGCCCGGCGCACGTTGCGTTTTTCCTCCAGTTCGCTTTCCCCGCGGGGCGCGAGCGCGTTCCCGTCGCGCCACGCGCCCTGCAAAAACAGCCGCACTTCCTGCCGGAAACCCTCGCCGTCCGGCACGCACACGTGCCCAACCTCAATGTCCGCACCTTCGCGCACAAACGCCGCGTCCGGAAAGAAAGCGCGCACCATCTCGTATAGCTCGTTCTCGAATCCCGGCAGATCCGTGGCCACGTACACCGCGCGCACTAGAACAGCCTCCGCGAATCGAGCAGAATCGTGACTGGCCCGTCGTTCTCAATGGATACAAGCATATCCGCCCGGAATACACCGGTCTGCACGTCGATGCCCTGGCCGCGCACCAGCTCGGCTACGCGCAGATACAGCTCGTCCGCCTCCTTGGGCGGCGCAGCATCGATAAAGCTCGGCCGGTTCCCTTTGCGTACATCGCCCAGCAGCGTAAACTGAGAAACGAGCAGCACGCTCCCTCCGCTTTCCCCAATCGAGCGGTTCATCTTGCCCGCCTCATCCTCAAAGACGCGTAGCGAGGCAATCTTCCCCGCGATGTACTCAGCGTCCTTGCCGGTATCGCCCGTCTCGACGCCGATGAGTACGCAAAAGCCATTATCAATCGCGCCGACCACGCGGCCGTCTACGAAAACGGACGCGCGCCGCACGCGCTGGACCACAATGCGCATGCGCTTTTGTTCTCCTTGTGGGTATTAAACCGGGCACGGGCATCATCAGCCCGCGCCCCGGTGCACCTCGATGATGTCGGAGTTTTTATGCAACTGCTTGATAAGATGCTCCAGCTGCTGCGTGTTCTTGATCTGCACGGCGATGTTCACCAGCATGGTGTTGTTCCTGGGGGGGCGCACGGCGATGGACACCAGATCCACGCCCATCTCATCGAGCAGAGCCGTGAGGTTGGCGATGATGCCCGCGCGCTCGTACGCCACCACCTGTATGTCCGCGGTGTAGGAGGACGCCTGGCCGCTGTCCCAGTTCACGTCGATAAGGCGCTCTTCCTCCATCGAACCATCCAGCAGGTTCATGCAGTCCGCCCGGTGCACGGATACGCCGCGCCCACGCGTTATATAGCCCACAATCGGGTCGCCCGGCACGGGCGAGCAGCATCTGGCAAAACGCACGAGCATGCCCGGCTCGCCCTTAACGTATACCCCGTGCGAGGTGGAGCTGGGCACGGGCAGCTGCTTGTTCAAGGCGGCGCGCTGAGCTTCCTCGGCCTTCTTGGCGATGGCGGCCTGCTGGCGCGCCTTGTTCTCCTCGGTCAGCTTGGCGAGCACCTGGCCGGTGGAGATGGAGCCAAACCCAATGGAGGCGTACACGTCGTTCATGTCCGAAAAGGAGTAGCGGCGGAACAGATTCTCCAGCGCTTCCTGTTTGATGAGGGACGTGAGAGCAAAGCCCAGGCGCTTGGATTCGCGCTCAAGCATGTCGCGCCCGCGGGCGATGTTTTCATCCTTCAGTTCGCGCTTGAACCATGACTTGATCTTGGCGCGCGCCTGGGAGGTAACGGCGATGTTCAGCCAATCGCGCGACGGGCCTTTGGAGTTGGATGAGGTAAGGATCTCCACGATGTCGCCCGTCTGCAGCTGAGTCTCCAGCGGCACGATACGGCCGGACACCTTGGCGCCCACGCACCGGTTGCCCACGGCCGAGTGCACGCGGTAGGCGAAGTCGATGGTCGTGGCGCCGGCGGGCAAATCGATTACGTCGCCCTTGGGCGTGAACACAAACACCTCGTCCGAGAATAGATCCATCTTCAGCGACTGCATGAACTCGCGCGCATCGTCCATGGTGGATTGCAGGTCCATAATCTGGCGCAGCCACTGCAGCTTTTTGTCCAGCTCGCCTTCCTGCTGGCGGCCTTCCTTGTATTTCCAGTGCGCCGCCACGCCGAACTCGGCGATGCGGTGCATCTCGTGCGTGCGAATCTGCACCTCAAAAGGGGTGCCCTGCGGTCCGAGCATGGTCGTATGCAGCGACTGGTACAGGTTCGGCTTGGGCACGGCGATATAGTCCTTAAAGCGGCCCATCATGGGTTTCCACACCGTGTGCACCGTACCGAGCACCGCGTAGCACTCGGGCACCGAGTCCACCAGGGCGCGAACGGCGATCAGGTCGTAGATCTGGTCGAACGTCTTGCCCTGCTCGGTCATCTTGCGGTAGATGGAATACAGATGCTTCGGGCGGCCGTAGATGTCCGCCCGGATGCCCAGTTCGTCCACCTTCTCGCGCAGGATGGCCATAATGCCCGTCAGCCACGCCTCCCGGTCGGACAGGCGCGAGGCGACAAGCGCCGCCAGCTCGCGGTACGCCTCCGGCTCAAGTATTCGGAAGCTCAGATCCTCCAGCTCGGTCTTCAGCGTGAAAATACCCAGCCGGTGCGCAAGCGGCGCGTATATCTCCTGCGTCTCCCGGGCGATGCGGCGCTGCTTCTCCAGGGGACAGTTCTCCAGCGTGGACATGTTGTGCTTGCGGTCGGCCAGCTTGATGATGACCACGCGTATGTCGCGCGCCATGGCGACAAGCATCTTGCGTAGCGACTCGGCCTGCTGCTCCTCACGCGACATGAATTCCAGGCGGTCGAGCTTGGTCACTCCGTCCACCAGCTCGGCGACTTCTTCGCCGAATTCCTGGCGTACCGTTTTCAGCGTGACGGTCTCTACGTCCTCCACCGTGTCGTGCAGAAGCCCCGCGCACAGGGTGGGAAGGTCCATCTCCATCTCGGCTAGAATGTTCACCACGGCCAAGGGGTGTTCAAAGTAAGGCGTCACGTCGTCCTGACGCATTTGGCCGGCGTGCGCTTCATCGGCGAAACGATATGCCTTCTCCAGTATCGATAGGTCGCTGGTGGGCAGATAGCTTCGCACACGGTCGAGCAGGTCCCTGAGCATATCGTTTCCTCCCTTCAAGCCATCGTCCAAACCCTGCGCCCTCTGCGGCGAGCTCGGGCCGCTATCGGCTCTGGCAGCCTGCCGTGGCCTGGCGATCGGATCAAAGGCGAATGGTGATGTAGTATACCGCGCAGGAGCACGGATGCATTCGCAACAGAAAACTAATCGTCGTAGGAGATGATCGATTGTACGTCGTAGCCGCGAAGCGTCTCTCGCCCGCCCAGGTACGTCAGCTCCATCGCGAAGCGCACGCCCACTACGCTGCCGCCCATCTGCTCGGCCAGCTTGCAAGCCGCAAGCGCCGTGCCGCCCGTTGCGAGCAGGTCGTCCACCACGGCCACGCGCTGACCGGGCAAAACGGCATCTTTATGCATTTGCAGCACATCCGAGCCATATTCCAGGCCATAGCGCTGCTCGCAAACGGCTGCGGGCAGCTTGCCGGGCTTGCGCGCGAGTACGAAGCCAGCGCCAAGCACATAGGCTACGGGCGCGCCCAGGGCGAACCCCCGCGCCTCCGGCCCGATGACCAGGTCGACGCCCTTTCCCTTCAGCGACGCCGCCAGGGCGTCCACCAGGACGCGGTACGCCGCTTGATCGCGCAAAAGCGTGGTAATGTCTTTAAAGCTGATGCCTGCTTTGGGAAAGCCGTCCACCACACGCACCAGGTTCTTCAGGTCCAAAGCCATCCCCTCCTAAATAATCGCGGACAAAGGAGCCGAAGCTCCCTTGTCCGCTGATTGTGACGCTGTTACGCGCGGGCGGGTTTGCGCTGCTTTTTTACGGTGGTGGCGTTCGTTTTTTTCAAGGCGCGGCGGGCGGCGAGCTTCTCCGACCAGATGGCCCACAGAGGCGCCGACAGGAACACGGAGGAGTACACGCCTGCCAGAAGACCGATGATGATGGGCAGAGAGAACTCACGGATGGAAGGTACGCCCAGAATGTTGAGCAGCACGATGGTGACGAGCGTAGTCAGCGACGTGTTGATCGTGCGCGTCATGGTTTCTGCGATGGAGCGGTCGGCCAGCTGAGCCGAGTTTACATCCTTGACACTGTACTTGCGGCGGTTTTCACGGATGCGGTCGAAGATGACGATGACGTTGTTGATCGAGTAACCGATGATCGTCAGCATGGCCGCGATAAACGACGAATTTACTTGGATGATGGAACGCAGGATGACCATAAAGGACACCATGATGAACACGTCGTGCAACAGGGCCACGATGGCCACGCTGCCGGAGACCATCTCAAAACGGAACCAGATGTAGATGAGCATGAGAACGCCGGCCAGCGCAACGGAGGAGACGGCGTTGCGAACGAGCTCCGCGCCGGCCACGCCGCCCACGCGCTCGGTCTGCGTGTTTACAACGCCGGGGTACTTGGCCTTCAGCGCCTCTACGATGGCAATGCGCGCATCGCTGTCCTGCTCCGGCGTGTTCGTGTCGGGCATACGCACTACGGCGTTGTGCTGCACGCCGCCTTCGCCGGTCTTGCTCACCTGCACCTGAGTGATGCCCTGCGCCGCGAATGCGGCCTCCACATCGCGCGCGTCAAACTCCGTGCCCATTTCAAGGGTGACCAGCGAACCGCCGGTAAAATCCAGACCCATGTTCAGCCCGTTGCCGGCAAGTGTCATTACGAGCGCCACAAGCAGAACTACGACGGAGGGAAGCGCGAACCATTTGGCGTTCTTGGTAAAGGCAAAGCTCACGACGCTGCCACCTCCTTGGACACGGGCGCGTAGATCGACTTGCGCTTGATGCCCAAGCCGAGCACGCGGCGCAGCAGAAAGCGGGTGACGACGATGGCGGTGAACATGCTCAGCGCAACGCCCAGAGCCAGCGTGTAGGCAAAGCCTTTGATGGGGCCCGTGCCGAAGTACATGAGCACGAAGGCCGCGATGAGCGTTGTGATGTTCGAGTCGAAGATGGCGGTGAACGCGCGCTTAAAGCCGCTCTCCAAAGACGCCTTCAGCGACTTGCCCGAGCGCAGCTCCTCGCGGAAGCGCTCGAAGATGATGACGTTGGCGTCCACGGCCATGCCGATGGAGAGCACGATGCCAGCGATGCCGGGGAGCGTCAGCTGAATATGCATGAGGATCATGATGAGGAACATGAGCAGCGTATAGATGGCCAAAGCGATCGTGGCCGCCAGGCCGGGCAGGCGGTAGTAAACGAGCATAAACACCATAACGCAGGCGATGCCGATGGCGCCCGCCAAAACGGCGGAGGACAGGGCGTCCACGCCCAGCGTGGCCGATACCGTGCGCATCTCCAGCTGTTCCAGATCCACCGTAATGGCGCCGGACTGGATGAGCATAGCCAGTTCGTTAGCGGCCTGAGCCGACTCCATGCCCTCGATGCTGCCCTCGCCGTTGGGGATGGGCGAATTGACCGTTGGGCTGGAGATGACCTCTCCGTCCAGTGTGATGCTGATCTTTTGGTTGACGAACTTTGTGGTGGCTACGGCGAAGGCGTCGCGGCCGCTGTCGTTGAGCGTAAAGGCAACGACGGGAATGTTCCCTTTGCCGGAAACGACCTGCGGCTCAGCCGTCTTAATGGCCGAGCCATCCATGATGACCACGCCGTCCGGGCCCACAAATTCCAGCTTGGCGGGCTTGCCGATAATGCTCATCACCTGGTCCGGATCGCTCACGTCGGGGATCTCGATGCGGATGCGCGCAGCGCCCTGCATCACCACGGTGGCCTCCGTATACCCTTGTGCGTCCAGGCGCTTGCGCAGGGTCGCCATGGCGCTTTGCATGTCTTTAGGATCCACGTTTTCATTCTTGGCCTGATAGACGGTATACATACCGCCGCGCAGGTCGAGGCCCAGGCTGATCGCGCTGCCAAACGGCTTGAGCGAATACTTGCCCACTTCTGGGCTGCCCTTGATGGCCAGCCATGAGCAGCAGACGGTCAGCAGAACCGTCAACAGCAGGCTCACCAGGCTCTTCACCTTCATACTCGGTAAGGCCCTCCCTCTTCTTTCGCGCAGCTCGTCACCCGTGCTTTCGCGCACACCAAATGACCCGCCGCGCCGCGTAACTACTGTATTATAGCGTTTCCCTTACGGTTCGTCAATCACAACAATGGCCGCTGCGAAGGCCGAGGCTTCCTGCGCAAGAACCTCTGTTTCCTTGTTTTTCCCTGGAAATTCGAGTATATTCCTATGGAATGATAGCAGCACGGCCGCCATTATATAGTAAGGATACGCGCGATCGCGTTTTCGCGGAAGGGGTAGAGCCACGCATATGCAACAGGTGGATTCGGCCGCCGCAAGCTGTGAGCTGCAGCGACGCTTGCAGAGCAGCCCCGGCGATCCCGCCCTTTGGGTCGACCTGGACATTGCCTACAGAAAACGACTGTACGGCTATATCCGAAGCATCGGCGGCGCACGCTTTGCCGAGGACATCGTGCAGATAACGATGCTCGTTTTCTTTCGCGCCGTATGCACCCGGCCGCTCACCGGTCCGTTTGAGGGGCTCCTGTTCACCATCGCCCGCAACGAAACCTACGACTATCTGCGCAAGGAAAGCAAGGCCGCCGAGCCGGCGGACCCGTCCGCGCATCACAACGTCGTCATCACATCCATAAGCGGCCACGAGGACCTCGTCGTCATCCGCGCGGATATCGACGCGTTCCTTTTATATTACCGCGCGCGCGGAAACCTTTGCGCAGACGATGCCGACCGGCGCGCCTTGGCTTTCCGGCTGCGTTTTTTATACCAGATGGCGCCCGCCGACATTGCCTCGCGCATGCAGCTGCCCCTCACAACCATCACCAACTGGCTGCACCGCACGCGCGAAGCGTTTTTGGTCTGGTACGGGCAGAAACGCTGAAAGAGACGCGCCGTATATCGGGTATCCCATTTCGGAAGCCGCGCTGCACGCTTCCGTCCTCTGTTTGAAGGAGAGAACCTCATGAGCGAGCATCTAACCTCGGAGGACATACAACGGCTCCTCGGCTGCGCCGCGGAAACCGCCCCTGCGCTCCTTGAGCATCTGAGCGCCTGCGCGGAATGCAGCGCGCGGCTCAAAAGCGTGGCCAACATCGCCGCCCACCTGCACGACGCGCCCCCGCCAGAACTGCCAAAGGGCTGCCCCTGGCAGGATCGGGTGGTTGCCTATGCCAACGTTCTTCTGCCCGATGCGCAGCGCCCGGCCGTGGAGGCCCACCTGCTGGCGTGTGAGGAATGCTGCGCTCTGCTCGCCTTTTTGCAGCCGCCCGAAAAGGAGCAGACGCTTATGCAGGCGCTGCAACTCGCCTATGGCGTGGCGCTTGTGCAGCTTGCGCTTCTGCCCGTGCGCGGCGCCCCGGTTCGCAGCGCGTCCTCCGCACAGGCTTTCGTGGCCGAAGGCGCAAACGCCCCGAACATCCGCCTTTCGCGGCATGAGCGCGGCGCGACCCTGGACATCGCCCCGCCCGGCACAAGCGTTGACCTGTACGACCGCGAAGGCCTCCCCCTCGCCCTGTATGCGTCCGGAACGACGCACGTGGAGGTTGCAGACGAGGCCGTCGCCTTGGTGCTCGGCGGGCGTCACGTGCTGCTCCTGCTGTAGCCCGCCGCCCCCCCAGCGCGCAGGCGGCGATTGAATAAAGCGTAGTGCTCGGTCCGCTTACGTATTTAGGAAAGAAGGGGACGGCCATGTTCCGGTCCATTGCCACAGGACTGCGGCTGATGATCTCCGGCCACGATGCAAACCGCATCGCCTACACCATGCTGCCGGCGCAATCGGCGGCTACGCACGCCTATCACCCGGTGGATGTGCCGGATGAGCTCGCGGAGCAGCTCACCCGCCGCTTTGCACATCTGACAAGCGGCGGCAGCTCGGACGCGGAGCTGCAGCAGGTCGGCCGCCTGTTCTTCCAGCAGGTGATGCCCGCGGAAGTGAACGAATCGCTTGCCCGCAACGAAAGCGGGTACGTGCTGCTCTCCCTGCAGAACACCGATGTGCCTTGGGAGCTGCTTCACGACGGCAACGATTTCCTGGGCAATACGTACGCCATCGGCCGTTCGCTTCCCGCTCAGGCCGCCGCAAGCGCGCCGGAGCGGCCGCAACCCGGCCGGGCGCTGCTCATCGTCAACCCCACCGGCGACCTGCCCAGCGCCGAGCAGGAGGGGCTCGCGCTCAGCCAGTTCTTTGCGCGGCTAAACATCCCGTGCGACTATGTGTCCCGCAGCCAGGCGTCCATGGACGAGGTGCTCCTGCGCCTGTCCTCCCGCGCCTACGACTTCATCCATTACTGCGGCCACATCGAGCGCGGGGCGCGCACGTCGCTGCTTCTGCACGGCGGCCAGCGCCTGGACGCCGAGGCCATCGCGCGCGCCCGGCCGGGCGCGGGGTTGGTGTTCCTCAACAGCTGCAGCGCGGGCGCGTCCGCCCTCGGCGGGACGCTCAAGATACAGGACCTGGTGGACGCCTTCGCCGTGTGCGGCGCCCAGGCGATCATCGGTCCGCTCTTCCCCATCCCGGACGACGCAGCCGGCGCCTTCGCCCAGCATTTCTACGAAGGGCTGCTCGCGGATGGTCTTCCTGTCGGCAAGGCGCTGTCCGCTGCGCGACGGGGCGCAGGCCATCCCTCCCGCCTCTGCTTCGTTTTGTACGGCGACCCGGCGCTGTGCTACCTGCCCGAGCCTCTGCTCCCGCTGTTTCAGGAGAGCGCGTACCGCGCGCTGCACCCTTCCCTCATCGCTCTGCTTGCCGAGGGGTGCCGCCTGGCGAAGGGCAGCGACTTTGTTTCCACGGCCCACGTGTTCCTGGCAGCCATGCGGGACGACGCTCTTGCGCCTCGCCTGTGCCGTGCGCTCTCTTTGGACCGGGCCGCCGCGTTGGCCGCCGTGGAGCCCTTCGCCAGCGGCATGAACGAGGCGGGCGGCGGGAAGGTCTTCCTTTTGTCACCCAACACGCTGCGCACGCTGTCCGCCATGCAGGACACGCCCAAAGGAAACGGCGGCCTGTACGATGCGGAGGACTTTTTTACGCTGGTGCTCGCGCAGAGCGACGCCTCCCTCACGCGCGTTCTGCGCTCCGCCGCCATACGTGAGCCGGAGGGCGAGTACGCCGGCTTCGCGCCCTGCGTGCGCCGCGCACTGGCGCTGGCGGCCGCTGTTGGCCAGGAGGTCAACTCGCTCACCTTCCTCGTATGTCTCTCGCAGCAGACCGAGAGCGCACTGCACCGCACCGCGGAAAAGCTCGGGTTTCTCGTGCCGGGCGACGTGCCGTCCAAGTCACTGGCCGCGCTTGATCCACCCCCGTGGGATACCCTGTCCGACGGTCTGCGCGCCGCGCTCAGCAAGGCCCAGGTCGAGGGCGCCATGGAGGAAAAGGACGTGCTGACGCGCCTGCTCGCGCCCGGATCCAGCGCCGCGCGCGCGTTTGAGGAGCTCTTCGGCGTGCCGCCGCAGACGATACTGAAAGAAATGTAGCAATCAGCCGCAACAACGGCTTCCAAACGAGGTGACGCGCATGGTTTGGACGGACGATCTGGTCAACTACGAGGCGCTTTCCGACTCTGCCGCGCCGGTCATCGACCGGCTGGTGGAATTTTGCGTGGCGAACCGCTGCCGCCGCGTCACCCTCGGCGCGCTGCTGTACGCGCTGCTGGACGAAGGCGTGAGCCGCACGCTTGCGCAGGCCGGTCATGCCCGGCAAACCGAGGCCGCGGCGCAGGCGCTTTCACAGGCCATGAGCAACACATCACGGCCGCAGCTGCTCGACGCGCTGTCCCAGCTGGCCTGCGCGCGCGTGGCGCGCGGCGAGGTGGACTATTTCCAGCGCTTCGCCTGGACGGACGCCGCCGCGGATGCGCTCGCCCGCGCGCAGGGTGAAGACGGGGCGCCCGCCGAGTACCTCCAGCTGCTCGCCGCCACCTTGAGCGCGCTGGACGAGCTGCCCGCCGGCGCGGCCGAGGAAAGCGACCGGGAGATCATCGCCACGCTTCTGGACATGAAAGCGTTGCTTGTCCTGGTGCGCAACGCCGGATCGGCCGACGTTCCGTTCTTCTCGCCCGAAGGCAATGTGGCCGGCGACGCGCTTTCGGAGGCCGGCAGCCGAACGCTGCAGGTAGCGCTGGATATCGCCCAGCAGAGCGGCGTGCCCCGCGTGCAAAAGCTGATGCTCGTGAAGGCGCTGCTGGAAGACAGCAAGGGCTTTGCCTTGCAGGCGCTGGAGAACGCCCTGGGCACCGGCCGCCGCGCACAAAGCGTGGTGGACCAGCTCGGCACACTCCTGCGTCCGGGCGCGGGCGCGTCCTTCCATCAGCTGCCTCTCCACCGCGATTCCTTCGCGCCGGACGCCGCGCAGGCGCTGGAACGCGCCTTTTCCCGCGCCCGCATGCACGGCCAGTGCACGCTCTCGCCCAAGTGGCTGCTCATCGAGCTGCTCGATCAGCATGACGACCTGCTGCAAAGCGTGCTCACCGGCACGCTCAAGCTGAAAGTGCCCGAGCTTTTACGCAGCGCCGAGGATCTTGCGGAGGGACAGCGCCGGGCTCTCCCCCTGCCCGTGGATCTGTGCGCATGCCGGGAGCTGGTGCCCGAGGATGTTGCCGCCCTCGCGCGCGAGAAGGTCGAGCAGCAGGCCTTGCGCGCGCTCTTCGACCGGCAAAAACCCGCCTGCCTTCTGTGGGGCGAGGCGGGCGTGGGCAAGACGAGCACGGCCGAGCGCATCGCCGTGCGCGCCGTGGCGGGCGAGATCGCCTACCTGAAGGACAAAAGCGCCGTGGGCGTGGACATCACGAGCATCCCCGCGGAAATGCTGCCCGGCCGCTGCGCCTCCGTACTGAACTGGATGTGCGAGACCTCCGGTTGTGTGTATGTGGTGGAAGGTTTTTCACTGCTGATGGAGCACCGCGCCGATGAGCTGAAGCGCGCGCTGCGCCAGGGGCGCCTGTGCCTGATCGGCGTGGTGACCGGCAAGGAGCGCGAGCTGCTCCTCAAGGACCTGGACGAATCCGAGCGATACTTTGCCATGGTGGAGGTGCCCGAGCCGGACTCCGGCCTCACGCTGCAGATGGCGCTTGCGCGCAGCGGTTCGCTTTCGCGCGAGCTGAACGTGCAGTTTGAGGACGGCCTGTTCGAGCGCGCCCGCAAAATGGCGGACGACTACCTCATCTCCAAGCGCAATCCGCTCAAGCTCCTCAACCTGGTGCGCGAGGCGGCCATGGAGGTGTCCTTTCACCATCCGGAGGGCGGCGCGAGCGTCAAGCGCGAAGACGTGGCCGGGCAGGTAGCGCGCCTGACGGGCCTGCCCCTGGAGACAGTGCTGGGCACAGGCGAGGACAAGGACTTTGAAGCGATCCTGGGCCGGGGCGTCAAAGGACAGTCCATGGCTGTGCGCAAGGTGGCCCTGCGCCTGGACATGATTCAGAAAAACCTCGTGGACCGCAAGCGCCCGCCCGCCACGTTCCTGTTCGTTGGGCTTTCCGGTACGGGCAAAACCGAGCTGGCCAAGGCCATCGCGCGCGTGTACTCCTCCACACACACGCTCATCTCCTACGCCATGGCCAACTTCAAGCAGTCGCACGACGTATCCGGCCTCATCGGCGCGCCCGCGGGCCTTGTGGGGTACGACGAGGGCGGCAAACTGATCAACGACTTAAACCGCGATCCGTACGCTACCGTGCTCTTCGACGAGGTGGAGAAGGCGCATCCCGCCATCTGGGATCCTTTCCTGAATCTGTTCGACGAGGGAAACATCACCGACCTTCGCGGGGTGACGGCCTATGGCAACAAGGCCTTTTTCATCATGACGAGCAACATCGGCTACGTCAAGCTGTGCCGCATGCTGCAGGCAGGCGAGCCGGAGGAGCGGATCGAGGAGGCCATTCTGGAGGACGTATACGCCCATACGCATCCCTGCGGCGAGAAATGCTTCCGGCCGGAGTTCATCGGCCGCATCGTGCGCGGCGGGGGCATCATCGTGTTCGCGCCGCTCTCGCAGGAGGCGCTGGAGGGCATTGCGCTGCACACCGCCAGTTCCGCGATGCGCGAGTGGAACGAATCGCGCGACCTAAAGCTCACCATCGAAACGGAGGTCGTGCAGAACATCGCCCGGCGCGCCTTCGAGCAGAACGCAAACGACCTGCGCGGCCTTGGCCGCATGAGCGAGGGCATGGCCGTGCCCTATAAGGGCGGCCGCGTGGTTGCTTCGCTCTTCGACGCCGAGGTGACCGGCAAGCTCGCCACCTCCATGCGCCACATGATGAACGCCGACGGCGTACGCGTTGTGCTGGAGGACGGCAAGATCGTCCTGCGCATCTCCGGCGGCGATGAAACGCTGGAGCAGCACAAATCGCGCCGGGCGCTGCTGGCCGAGCGTCTCTCTCCATTGCCGGGTTGGGCCGGCGTTACGGAGGAAACGCTGCAGGGCATGTCGCCCGACGACGTGGAGACCATGCTGGGCGCGTTGGACACGATGCGCGGCATCGAAAAGAAGTTGCGGAAGGGGACCTCGTAATGGCTTTGACCGACGGCGCGCTGGTCGCCGGCCGCTATCAGGTGGAAAGGCGCCTGGGCGGCGGTAACTTTGGCGACGTGTACCGCGTGCGCGAGATGCAAAATGGCGTACCCCTGCGCACGCTGGCCCTGAAGGTGATGAAGAACCAGGACGAAGCGGTGTTTGGCAGTGCGCGTGGGAACGACGTGGCTGCCGAATACGCATCCATGGTGGCCGCCACCGAGGCCGCGCCTCCTGAACTGCGCCGTCACTTCATCCAGGTGTACGCCATGGGCGACGACCCGGACGCCGGGCGCTATATGGCGATGGAGTACTTAAGCGGCGCGGACACGCTGGAGAAGGTGATAAAGCGCAACGCCGCGGCCGGATACCACCCGCCCGCCTCCCTGGTGCTGCGCTACGGGCGGCAGCTGCTGGCGGCGCTTTCGGTGCTGCACGGCGCGAATCTGGTGCACTGCGACATCAAGCCCGACAACCTGTACGTGCAGGGTGAAACGCTGCGCGTGGGCGACTTTGGCCTCACCGCGCGCACCAGCGGCTTCCTCACCGACAGCCAGGGCGCAGGGCAGATCTACTACATGGCGCCTGAAGTATTCAGCCGCCAGCTGAGCGCGGCCAGCGACGTATACTCCGCCGGGCTTACCCTGTACGAGCTTTGGACGAACACACACCCCTTCACGGGCGAAGAGGATGGGCCCAACCCCTCGGCCCGGCAGATGCAGCTTCGGGACAACTGGGCGTACGTTCCCGGCCAAAGCGTGCATCCCATGGTGGATGCAAGCCCGCTTCTTGACGAGGTGATCGCCACCTGCCTGCAACGCAGTCTTCACCGCCGCTACCGCGACGCCGCCGCCGCCCTGCAGGCGCTGGACGCTCCGCCCGCCGTCCCGGCAAAGGCTTCGCCCGATCGCGCCCGTTTGGACGCCCTGGTGCGCGCGGGCGACGACGCCTGCGCCGCCGGCGACCCTGCAAAGGCGGTGGACCATTTTGCCGCGGCGCTTCAGCTGGACGCCCAAAAAGCCGTGCTGATGCACAGCCGCGACGCGCGCGTAGAAATTTATAAAAAAATCATCTCCGCCTGCCGTGCCGCGGGGAAGCCTTCCTACGCCGCTTTGTACGAGCGAAAGCTGAAAGCGCTGCCATAACCGGACCGCCTTCACAACCCCATCCGAACGGATAGCCTTGCTCCGGCGCGGGCAGATCATTCGGCCTTGGTTTTTGCCGCAGTGAATGGCAGATCGCGCCCGATAGGTATACCTCTTCAGAAACACGCAAGGAAGTGACCTCCATGGCAAACCCGTTTGAAGTGCTCCGGCTCCCGCCCGACGCAAGTGAACGCGACATCATGCTGCGCGTGCGCCGCCCTTACGAGGGCGCGGACTCCGCCGCGCTGCAGCAGGCTGCGCAGGAGGTGCGCTTCTCCGCCGAGAAGCGCGGCCTGCACGAGCTGACCACCTTCCACATGCCGGACTACAAGACGGAGAACGCGCCGGAGGATCTCTCGCCGCTGGGCGCGTTCGTCAGCCGCAAAACGCTGGAGACAATCGGCGCGCCGCTTCTGGATTATCTTCTGGACCATCTGGCGGAGGCGGCCGGAAGCCTGCAGCTCCCCTCCACCGCGTCCCGGGCGGTGGAATACGTCGCCCTCATCGACGAGGCCGACCCGTGGCTCACGCACGACCTTGGCCTTTTGTGCCTACGCCATATCGAGCGCCTATGGGATAAGTCGCTCATGGGTTCGGAGAAGGACATCAAAGCGAACAACATCAGCGGCACGGCGCAGCTTTTCTTCGTGTGCGCGCTGGCCCAGGCGGACGGATGCGAGTTGGCGAAGCGCCTGTCCCTTCCCGCGGAGGGCCAGAGCGAAGCGGGCGCGGCTTTCGAGCTCTACGTTAAGGAGCTGCAAGCCTCCATCGAGCGCCTGTTTGCCTCCGCCGTCAACAACAACGGCCAGCATGCCCTACGCATTCTGTCCCTCGCGTGGTTCGGCGTGCAGACCGCCTGGCGGGAGAACCACCGCACAAGCAGCTTTGCCATGGACGCGGAGAACCGCGTAAACGCCGAACTGAACCGCAACCGCGAAAAACTTCTCTCCTCGGGCATCGAGGCGCAGGGCGTCACGGGCAACCATGGCCTCTCGCTTCAGCTGATGTCCGAGCTGCTGCTGCAGGGCTGCCAATCCGAACGCCTCATTGAGGTGCTGCTGGACGGCTGCAACGCCTGGCTGAACGAGTACATCAACGCGAATATGACAGAGCGGATCGCCAATGCCGTCAAACGCATCGGCCGCATCTGTGAGAGCGTACTGGAAGCCAAAACCACCGCCAAGCTGAAGACCGACGCCCGCGGCGTGCTCACCCGCTCCATGTACGTGGCCTACGACATGTACAACAAGGCCGGGGCCGCCATGTCCAAGGGCAACATGGAGGAAGGTAAGCGGCTGCTGAGCGTGTCGCGCGACGTCGCGCAGTCGCTCCCCGGCGAGGCCACGATCACCGTCAACTCGGACGGCAACCGCGAGGACACGACGGCCACAATGCTTCTTGCCGAAATTGCCAAGGTGGAGAAGATGGTCGGCAAGCAGAACACCAAGCTCAGCCCCATCCTCGCGGATTACCAAACCTGCCGCAAGCGCTACGACGACGACGAGTACGACGCTTGCATCGCCGGCCTAAAAGCCATCATCCTCAAGCTGGACGGCAAACGCGACCTGCTGCAGTCGCCGCTGGGCATGGGCGCGGGCGACCGTACGGGCCAGTGGCTGCTGGATGAAGCGCGCGATCTGCTCAAGCACGCCCTGCTCTATGGGTCGCTGCATAAGCTGGGCCAGCTTGTGGAGCGCATGAAGAGCGGCGATAGGGATGTAGCCCAGGAGGCCGCCAAGCTTCAGCAATGGCTGGACGAGGCCCCGCGCGGTGCCAGCGTAAAGATCGGGCAGGACAAGACCATCACGCGCCTAGAGATTCTCATTCAAGTGGAGAACCTGCTGGATGCGGCGGAGACCAAACCCATGAACGAGGCGGCCGGAGCGTATATGGAGGCGCTCAAGGCCCTGGCGCATGGAGACATGCGCGCCGCGCGCCTGCGCGCGGACGCATGCCTGGCGCTGCTGGAAGGCCTGCGCGACCAGGCGTACATCATCGTTACAGGCGAAAAAACGAAGATGCACTGTACGCGCAGCGAACTAGTGCGGCACGCCAACCTTGTGCTCACTTTGCTGACACAGTATTCCAGCCCGCCGGACCGCTCCATCCTCGTGCGCCTGGCCGATTTTACCAGCGACTGCCTTACCCAGGACGCCTGGGAGAAAAAAAACGACAAAGCGCTTAAAGAGCGTATGCGCGCGGAGGGCGGCGGCGTCGTGAAGACGCCCACGCCACCGCCGCCGCCCCCCGGGCCCCGTCGCGACCGCTCGGGCGCCGGCCGATTCATCGCCTCCCTGCTGAGCAACGCAGTGTTCTGCGCACTCACAACGCTCCTTCTTCTCCTCTTTAAGAGTTTCATCCAGGGCAAGCAGGGCTTCCCCCTCAATCCGGCCATGAACACCCTGCTCCCTATCGTGTTTTTCGCGGCGATCGGACTTCAGGGCATCGCTTACCTCCTGCGCATCGGCCGGGCGATGAAGGAGAAGGTAAGCGGCGGCGAAGCGCTTCTACAGGGCTTCACCATGGCCATCATGCTCGGCATTTTCAACACGGTGCTCTTTTTCTGCGACTTTGGCGTAAACGCCCTGTGCGGCCTGATGGCCCGCCACCCCACCGCCTATCCCTTTGTTGTTTTCTATGCTCTGGGCTTGCTCGTCTCCCTGCCCGCCATCTATAAATACGCCAGAACGCAGTAGCGACCGAATAGGAGGAATGACCCATGTCCGCCACCAAGGGAGACCTGTCCGCGCGACGGCTCGCGCAGGAGCTGATGCGCGAGTTGGCCGCATGGCACAAAGCGCAGATGGACGAATGCGCGGCCGCGGCGAAAGCCGATGAAAACGCCATCGTCGGTATGCTTCTGCTGTTGCATGAGTTCTCGCTTACGCTGGCAAAGCAGCGGGACGATCCGCAGGCCGCGGGCCGCAGCGCGCAGGATCTCCTGCGCCGCAGCCTTGCCCTCCTTGCGGGAGCGGGTTACAACATGACCGACTTCACCGGCCAACTCCTCACGGACGAGCTGCGCGAACGCATCACCATCGAAGGCTACCGCCGGGGCGACGTGGAGCACGACTCTGTTAGCGAAACCCTCACGCCGGAGATCGACAAGGGCGGCAAAATTCTGAGGCACGGCTGCGTGATCGGCCTTACTGCCGACGCGCCGGCCCAATAAGTTTGGTAAGGAGCGACAACCATGACGATAGACAGAATGATCGGCATCGACCTTGGCACCACGAATTCGGTCGTGGCCATGATGGACGAGACGAACGAGCACGTCATCACGCACACCGACCGACAGGGCCGCCACATCATCCCCTCGGTGGTGGGCGTCAAGCCGAAAACCGGCGAGATCATCACCGGGTACCTGGCCTACAGCTATCGCGGCACGAGCAACGCGCCGGTCGTGTCCATCAAGCGGCGCATGGGCTCCACCGAGCTGACTAAGCTCGGCGAGCGGGAGCTTGCGGCCGATGAGATCTCCGCGCTCATCATCTCCGAGTGCATGCGCTGCATGAAGGCTCAGCTGGAGAAGCTGGAGGACGGCAACACCTACGACGTAACGCGCGCCATCATCACCGTGCCCGCCTACTTCGACGTGAACGCCACGGACGCCACGCGCCGCGCGGGCGAAAAGGCCGGCCTGAAGGAAGTGCAGGTGCTGCAGGAACCCACCGCCGCGGCCATGTTCTACATTTGGAAACATCATCTGCCCGACGGCAACTACCTGGTGTTCGACCTGGGCGGAGGCACGTTCGACGTGTCGCTTGTGAACATGACCATGGGCGTTGCCACGGTGCTCGGTCTCTCGGGCAACAACTTCCTTGGCGGTGACGATTTTGACAAACGCCTGGCGCGCGACCTTCTGCACGAGCTGCAGGACTCGGGCGAGTATACGCTGGATCTCACCGACGACGACACCGAGGACCGGCTGCGCATGGCCAAGCTGGTGCTCAAGGCCGAAGAGCTCAAGAAGGAGCTTTCCAGTAAATCCGACGTGCTCTTTGAATCGAGCAACATCTTTGAAGACCAGGAGGGGCGCTCCGTGCGCGTGGATATCAGCTACACGCGCGAGAGGTTCGAGGCGCTCATCGAGGATCTGGTGCAGGGCGCGATGCGCGAGTGCGACAAGGCGATCCAGTCCGCGGTGATGAACAAAAAGATCAGCGGCCTGCAGGACATTCAACAGGTGCTGCTCGTGGGCGGCTCCACCAAGGTTCCCCTGGTGAAGCGGCGCGTGGAGGAAAAATTCTGCAAAGGCGAGGACCACGTGCGCAACACCGAGATACTGTGCGACGAGCCGGATTTTGCCGTCGGGTACGGCGCTGCGCTGTGCGCCACCTCCGGCGGAACGGTTGCGGGCGACGCGGTGAAGATGCGCCTCACGCAGGATTTGTTCGAGGGCAGCCTTGCGCTCTCCGGTCAGATAGAGGGCATTTCCGCAACGGAGGGCTACCGC
Organism: Eubacteriales bacterium; assembly: GCA_031553225.1. Classification (GTDB taxonomy): domain Bacteria; phylum Bacillota; class Clostridia; order Christensenellales; family UBA1750; genus JAVBLU01. The sequence goes on along the minus strand of JAVBLU010000010.1, from coordinate 22,019 downwards.
GTAACCATCCGCAACGGCGAGGGCCGCAGCATAGGCACCGGCAAGGTGCAAAAGAGCGGGGCCTTCAGCGTGGACGACATGGATGTGGACGGCCTGCAGGACCTGACGGCCGAGGTCGTCTCCCCCTCCGGCAGCGTTGCGCTGAAGCAGCCTTTTAAGGTGGCCAAGACCTCCCAGGCCACGCCTCCGCCGCTCGTCATGCCCATGGACATCAACCTGGACGTGTGGAGCGAGGAGGACAAGCAGGTCGTCAAGCGCACGCTCATCAAGCGTTTAACGCCTCTGCCCATCGCATGCGAGCACACGCTGCGCGCCAACGAGGGCACGCGCAAGCGCATGCTGTTCCGCCTGTACCAAGGATACGATCCGATGATCGATGTGGAGGTTATCCCCAAACGAGAGCTGAAGCCCGGGGAGCCTGTGCTCATCAACGTAGAATGCGATCAAACCTTCCGCGTCACCATCGAGGGAAACGTGGGCGGCGAGGACGTGAACATCGAAGCGCGCGTGGCCGAGAAGGTGTACGACCCCGACAAGCTGCGCGCCGAGTGGAAGCGCTTGCGCGCCGAGTTCGAGAAGCGGCTGCAGCTGTTCTCCGGCGGGGAGCGCGGCAGCTACATGGCCGAGGAAAAGAACCTCTCCGGCGCCATCGAGGACGGCTTTGAGGACAACGAGATGCCCAAGGTTTCCGACAAGCTCTCGCTGTACACCGATCTTGTGGAGCGCATGCGCGTTCTCCCCTTCGACCCGCCCCAGGAGGAGTTCGTCAAACTGGTGATGACCGTGCGCATGATCGTGGCGCGCATCGGCAGCATGCGCGAGGGCGTACCGCCGGACTTCAGCGAATCCGAGGTGCTCACGGCGCTTGCCCGCGTCAACGATGCGGCCATGCAGGCCTACGAGAGCAAAGACCGCAAGCTGGTTAAGGAGTGCTTTGACAAGCTGCGCGAGTTGGGAAGCTACGTTTATCAGATCATGCAGGGCCCGCAGGGCGGCGACGACGAGGAGGCCGCCGAAAAACTCAAGCGCCAGATCAACACGAGCATCAAGCAGCTGGAGGCCTACCTCGCCGAGAACAACCCAAAGGCCGAGGTACGCCAGGCGATCACCAAGTGCATCAAGGACGTCACCGCCATCCGCAACGGAATCTACGAAGCCATGCCCGACAGCGACGTGAGCACCGAGCGCCGCAAGTTCGCAGGCATCATGCAGATGGCGCAGGGGGCGATCAGGTCCGGCGGCGACGACGCCGCGCGGATCAACGTACCCTCGTAACGGCCGATTCTGCGCGGAAAGGGCCCTTCGATGGCGCACGCGACGATAGCGGATAACCTATGTCCCGTTTGCATGCAGGAGGCGGCGGACGCTTTGCGCTGCCCCTCCTGCGGCGTGCCGCTGCTCGCTTATCACCGGGTGCTGTCTCTGCCCAGAAGAGCGCTCGCGCGCGGCGTGCGTCTCACGCAGCGGCAGAGGAGCGCGGCGGCCCTTGCGCACCTGGGCGTGGCACGCGTCCTAGCGCCCGAGAGCGACGCCGCTCTCCGCCGTTATGCGCTGTGCCTTGTGGAGTTGAAACGCTACCAACGGGCGCTGGACGCGCTGGCCGAAGCGCCGTGCAAGCCGCCTTGGGCCGGGCCGCTGGCGGCGCTATGCCGCGACGCCCTGCAGCACAGGACGCCGCCCGCCAAGCCGCAACTGGACCAGACGTACCGGCTGCGCGCGGCGGAGCTGGCCGACAGCGCCCAACGCCGTTTGGATGCACTGCCGCCCGAGGCGCGCGCGGAGTTTAACCAAGCGTATCCCCAGCTGGTACGACAGCTGCTGGAGGAGCAATGCCGTATGGGTGATGCCGACAAATACGAACTCATGTACAATCATGTGGCGAACAACCTGCGCGGCATCACACGTTGGCGGACCATCGCTCCCCTGGCGGACAGCTTCTTCCAGTCATTTTCCTGCGCATGGATGCGCTTTTTCGCCTCCGCGCCCGCATCGCACCTGCTGTACCTGTCGCTCATAATGAACGAAGCCATGGACGCCATCGACGACAACGATCCGTATCTGCTGGAAACAGCCCATGATCATCTGAACCGTTTGCTGCACGACAGCGTCCATTCAGGGCGTACGACTACATAGCACGGAGGGACCAACCATGCAGGAGACTCTATCTTTCGCCTGCCCGATCTGCTCCGCCGGCAACAGCTCCGAAGCGCCGACCTGCGTCCGCTGCGGCGTGCCGCTGGGCGCCTATCGCGCGCTGTACACGCTGCCCGAACGGCTGCTGGAACGCGGCACGCGGCTGATGCAGCGCGAGCAGTACGAGGATGCGCTGGATCACATCCTGGCCGCGCGCTTACTGACCCCCGGCACGAACGTGGGCCTGAAGCGCCACGTGATGTGCCTGATGCACCTCTCGCACCATCAGCGCGCGCTGGAGGTGATCGCCGCCGCCGAGGACGTCGCCGACGACGTTTTGCAGCTGCGCGCCGCATGCGAGCGCGCCATCGACGAGCGCGAGCGCGCCACAGGGGCCGAGCGGGCAGCGTCCCCTGCATCTGCGAGCACTGCGGCGGCGGAGGATTCCACGCAAGCGCCGCCCGCTGCACCACCGCAAGGTCCGGCCACGGCGGCTGCCGCTGTCGCACCCGCCGCCCCTCGCCGCAAAAAAGCGTACGTCAACCCGCAACAGCGCAAACGCAAGCGCAAATAGCACTGAACGGAGAAACGACACACGCAAGGCCCCCCTGCCGTCCGCTGCGCAGGCGCGCTGAGCAGTGGCGCACGGCGCACGCCCAGCGCTTCGCTCCGGCGGTTTCCTTTGGCCGTACGCTTCCTGGATGACGGCGCAGCGCCGCGGCTGGCGCGTTGGCGACGCTGCGCGCATCTTATATGCCTGCCGGAACAGAGAGCTCCTCAGCGCTTATGGACTTGTTCGGAGCTGCGTTACAATGCTGCTCGCTTCCTCTTCGGGGCGTTGCCGGCACGCCGTATCCCTCTGCGGCCAATGCCCAAAAAGTCCAAGTTGGCGCTTGCCAAGGCGCTGCGAGTATGATATACTGCGTAAAGTCAGCGCGAAGCGCCGTGCCAACGTAGCTCAGCCGGTAGAGCAGCGGTTTCGTAAACCGCAGGTCAAGGGTTCGAGTCCCTTCGTTGGCTCCATTTCGTCGAGGTGTAGCGCAGCTTGGTAGCGCGTTTGGTTCGGGACCAAAAGGTCGCAGGTTCAAATCCTGTCACCTCGACCACTACGAGTGTCCTTAAGGACACTCGTTTTGCAGTTTTATAAGCTACACCGCGCAAAGTGTCCTTAAGTGGTCCACTATCCTGTTATTAATGATTTCATTTTTCTGCTCGCTAGTATAGATGACTTTCAGGAATACCATGCTGTTTCATCACAAAGTGATGAGTATTTCAACCATTGGTCGCCCTAAATAATTGCTCATATGAGCCGATATATTTTGTATGAAGCTGAAGCTGCTATTGAATTCGCTAACTGAAAAGTTCTTTACCAGAAACAGATCGCTTGAAGAAAAAACTTTTCTCCTTGTTTCTTTTTCCGGTATTTTTATGTCGGCCATTGGCTTGGCCGGCAATATTTCATTGCACTTAAGTGTTGTGACGCTCATTATTCCATCGATCAATATAATAATAGATTGCATTTGCATTGTTTATTTTGCCAAAACCGGCAAGTGGAAGGTTCCCTCTTTCATCGTCATAATGTACGCTATTTTTGTGCTGTTCCCTTCCCTTTGGTTTTCTACCAACGGAGCCACTGGCTCCACGATGCCGTTTGTTGTTCTGGTCGGTATATTTGTTGTCATTGCTTTCAAAGGAAAATTCAGAGCCGCTATTCTAGTTATTGTGATTGTTATGTTTGCTGCGTTCACTATACTCGAACTGTATTTTCCCGAAATTACCACCCAGTACCCGGATCGGAAGTCCCATTATATCGATCTGTCGCTGGGGATGATTTTGAGTTACTCCGTTAGCGTCTATCTTGCTTATCAAGTGCTTAGCGACTATGAGAAATCCAGACGCGAGTCGGAGAAGCTTGTAAATCAGCTTGAAATCAGTTCCGTTACGGATGCGCTGACTGGAGTCTACAATCGCAGGTTCCTCACGTCCTGCCTGGATGAGGAAATGCGCAAAGCCTATGATAGCGGCACCGATCTTTCCATCTGCATAATAGACATTGATCACTTTAAGTCCATAAACGACACTTACGGGCATAGCTTTGGCGACGAGGTGCTCGTCAAGCTTTCCGCGCACATCACCAGCCATCTTGGAAGCAACGACGTTTTTGGTCGCTATGGTGGTGAAGAGTTTTTAATTATTTTTAAGAACGATTCATTGTCGGCTGCCGTTGCCAAAATGGACGCCGTCTGCGAAAATCTGAAAAAGGTGCAATGGCGCAATAATATCAATGTCACCATCAGTGGAGGTATAAGTACCTATCACAAAGGCATTACTTTTTCAAAAATTTTGGAGGCGGCAGACCAAGCCTTGTACCGGGCAAAGCAAAATGGACGGGACCAGGTGGTTTACTAAGTTGCGAAAAAGCATCCGTTCCTTGCGGGGCAATAAGTTTGTCCTTGTGCATACTGGCTGGAACATAAAAGAAAAAGCATTTCGAGTAAGCATCTCGCGCAGGCTCTAGTTTGATGAAACATTCGCTCGTCTGTGTCGTAAAGCCTTATTTGGCGCGGGTTTCCGAGTTTGTCCTTATGAACACTCAAAGGTTCACCACTTGCGGAAAAAAGGAGTAGCCAACAGTTACTCCTTTTCTCGTTTGCATCCGCACTCCGGGAGCGGGCAGGTTGAGAGTGCTGGGTATCTCGATGGAGCCGACGCAGGTGTAATGGGTTCTGAGCTTCTGCACATGAACCCCGTCCACCTTTTCCGATTGATACGCCTCGATGCGCTCGATGAGCTCGTTAAGCATCCGAGGCGTCAGCTTCTTCGCGCGGGTGTACTTGCGAGCGGTGGCGATGAACACATCGGCGGTCATGGATTGGCAGGTTTCCTTGTCCAGCTCCGCCTAAAGCGCGTCCATCTTCTGGGCGATCTCCACCTGCTCCTCCTTGCACTTCTGCGTCATCTTGGTGAGCCGCTCGTCGACCGGCTACCAGGGGCAAGAGAGCACAAACAAATCGCTGGATCAAACGATGCATCCTGCACATAAAAAGAATTCACGGGCTATCCGGACGTCTCAAACACCTACTTCCCTTGTAGTACGTGTTGAAGGTGTGCACGGTTTATAGCCTAGCGATCGCTGCTTGGCTCAAGTCCTATTTCCCGGATAAATACTGGTTCAGGATTTCCAAAACGTCATCGAAGTTCAGCGGCTTCCCAACATGATCGTTCATGCCGGCCTCCAGACACCTTTCCACATCCTCCTTAAACACATTGGCGGTCATGGCAATGATCGGTATTGTACCGGCATTGGAAATATCGAGCGAGCGAATACGCCGCGTCGCTTCATACCCGTCCATCTCCGGCATCTGCACATCCATGAAAATCATGTTGTACCTCTGCGGCGCTTCCATAAACAAACGGACAGCTTCGGTACCGTTTTCCGCGCAATCGATTTGCAAATGCGTCGGTTCTAGCAGTGCAAGAACAATTTCTCGATTGATCTCTACATCCTCGGCCAACAGGACACGGCTTCCCGCAAAGTTAACAGTCGTATCCTCTTGTCCAGACACTACCTGCTGCCGTTTGACGCCGACAATCTCAGAAATGACATCCGCGATGGCGGATGGGAAAAGCGGTTTTGATAAAAACTTATCAACGCCGGCCTCTTTTGCGTTTCCCTCTATTTCATTCCACTCGGCAGATGAAAAGATAACAACGACGCTGCTTACATCAGCTTTTTTTGTTTTTAGCGCGCGCGTCAGCTGTAGGCCGTCCATCCCCGGCATCTTCCAGTCCACAAAATAGATATGATAACCGCCGCTGCGCTCGACAAGAGCAAGCGCGTCATCGCCGCTTGTCGCCGTGTCGCAGCGTGCGCCAAGGCCGCGAAGGATTCCCTGAAAATGTGTTAACACATCCGGATCGTCGTCTACCGCGAGGATGCGCAGATCGCTCCAGTGCACTTGCGGGTAAGCGTTGGCGCTTTTTCTTATGCCTCTCCTGGCTTGAATGATAAAGGCGAAGGTGGAGCCTTTCCCCAGTTCGGACTCAATCCATATTTCGCCGCCCATCATTTCAATTATGCGCTTGGAAATGGCAAGGCCCAGGCCCGTACCCCCAAATTTCCGCGTCGTACTGCTCTCCGCCTGCTGAAAGGATTTGAACAAGCCCGCCTGTTGTTCCGGGCTAATACCTATCCCCGTGTCGGCTACTTCAATCTGTATCGTACACACATCGCTTTCCTCGCGCAGCAAGCGCGCGGCCAAGCTAATCGAGCCGTTGTTGGGCGTAAATTTTATCGCGTTCCCGACAAGATTGGTGATGACCTGGGCCAACCGCTGATCATCCCCGATGATCGTTTTCGGAATGGCGCTGTCGATATGTATCGTGAACTTCTGAAGCTTTTCATCCAAGCGGAAATTGATGACGTTGACCACGCGCCGCAGCATGCTCTCAAAATCATACTCTATGGGCGAAAGCTCAAATTTGTTGGCTTCAATTTTCGACATATCCAGAATATCGTTGATGACGCCCAGCAGATGGTGAGAGGCCCCTTCAATTCTTGTAAAGCAGTAGTCCTTTCTTTCTATGTCGACCGCGGACTTGCCGATGGAGGTCATGCCGATGATCGCGTTCATAGGCGTTCGAATCTCGTGGCTCATATTGGAAAGAAAATCGCTCTTCGCCTTGCTGGCTGACAACGCTTCCTCGCGCGAGCGCTTCAGGTCGGTTATGTCGTGAAACAGCAGCATGATTCCATTGCTCTTCTGCTGCTCGTCTTTCATCGGAACCAGCAATCCCGCAAAATCTTCCGCCGCGCTGTCTTGATGAAAGTGAAACGTCATATCGAAGGAAATGGGCGCATTCGTTTGAATGACGTTGTCGCTCTGCTCCAGCAGTTTCGCTTGTGACGCACTGTCAAGAAAAGGTGAGAGCACCTCCGTCAATGTATGCCCCAAAACACCCTCGGAACCCTGAAAGCCTGCCTTTGCAATGAAATACTCCGTACAGAATTCCACGCGCTGTGTTTGACCCAAGAACAAAATGATACTGGGTGAATTGGCAAGCAAAAGCGCCAGATAGCGTTCTCTCTCCCGTTGTATAAAGGTGCTGGCCTTTTGCTGATTCAGAACCGTCGTATAAGCGGTCTTTTCCTGCGCAATGGCATTTTTAAGATGAGCAATTTCACGGTTGAGCTTACGGTTTTCACGCTCAAGCTGGATCAGCTTACGCTCTATAGAATTCTCTTCATTTTTTTTGCCTGAATCCGTTTCGCTCAACCTTCTTTCATGAAGATACTTGCTGTTTTAAACCAGAACGCAAGCGCAAAAAGTATAGTTGTGAAAGCGGTTGTGCAGCTTTCCGTCTTGACCGAGCATCGGACAGATCTCACCGCCCGAATACCCCATCATGAAGGGATGCTCGCTATCCGTCAGTTTTTCCTTAATCAGCAGCAGCTCGCTCTCTTGATCCGGCGCAAGCATGATATAGCGCGTCACGCACGGCAAAAGCAGGGTGGCTTGCCGGTCTTTATGCCGCAGAATCTGCTCAATTCCGGCCTCGGCAGATTCAAAAATACCTTGGGCATCAATATTGCCCACAGCAAACGAGGTGCCTACCGGCATTTCACCACCGGTCAGGACGGAACCATCCTCGAACAGCGTGTAAAAACCCAGCGCCACAGGTTCCGTTGCATCGCTGTAATAAACCATCAGCGGAGTTGTGGTAATATTATCCTTGGTAATCACCAACCCGATGTTCGCGAGATATTTCAGTATGGGCAAATCGTTGACCTCGCGCAAAACCGCTCCGTCGCTCTTGGTGATCATGGCGCGGTTATTGGAAATATTGCGCTCGGGACTGGAAGAAACGATGAATTTTGGCTCAACTGGGCCATTCAGAAACATCATCGCCACGCCCGCCGACTCGCATTTGCCGTTGCATATCGTTTGCACGGTTTCATAATTAAAATCGATGTTGTTCGTGATCGAACCCCACATAGGGATGCCCTGGCAGGATTTATCCATCGCGGCGACCACCTCATAGCCGGATACATCCCGAATATACGGCATAAAGGTAAAGATCATCGCAGGGTCGTTCCCCGCCTTGCCGCGGACGTCATGATACAGTCGATCAATTTCATCCGCATAATTATCGTGATTGATGCCATCGGTCATGCCGGCCTGAAAGGTTACCTCGTCGCTGGTAAGCACGGTAAGGGTAAGGTCAAAGAGGCTGTAGCCTTGCCCGTCCGCACTTGCCATAGAGGTCATTCCGATGACATCGAAGGGCAATGCCCTACATAGGGCTTCTACGACTCCGCTGTCGATGAAATCGATGTGGCAAAAAATCAGTCCGCCAGAGTTTTTTTTAAGAGCCGAAAAATCGATCTGGCTTTTGATTTCGCTGATAGCCTCGTCGATTTCGTCGATTTCTGATGTGCGAGCTGTGTACATTTTTACCATAAGAGCCACCCCTTCTGTAAACCGAAATCGCTCGTCATGCGCCCGCGGGAAAAACTACAAAATCCTGGAAGCCCGACAGCAACTATGATTAGGATCAAATTTTAAGCGTCACAACAAGCTGCGCATCCTTTGTCATTATGCTACCATATTATCACATCAATCGCGACTGGCACAGGGCTTATCATTATTATTGGCATGGAGCCATGCCCTCGAATGGCAGCTTCCCCGGTCTTTGCTTCGTGACGCTTCTTCAACAGGGCGGACAATCTCAGTTCTCACGGGAATTTAAGTCCCCAGAGACATGTCTCAGGGCAGGGCGGGCGGGTCTTCAGATTTGTAAGCAGTATTATGCTGTTTGCCCGTACCGCAATTCAGTACGCCTGCTGAGAAGGAAAAACGCGCGTTGATGGCGCCAAGCGAGGGTGCGGAGCCGCGCCAGCGCTGACCGCGCCCGTACCGGTGCACCGAAACCCATGTGAACAAGCATGCCGCCGGGCCATAGAATGTGTCTCTCCCCCACCTTGCACACTCGAGGATCCCGGCCCGCCTGGGCACTGCGTCCGTACGCCGGAGTTACGGGCGCACGCATGGATCACGGCAAGAGCCGTCCGGATGTTGCGGAGGTTCTCGTCAGACTTTTCCGAAAGGTCTCGTCGATACAGGCCTTCACGTTCCCGCGCGTACCGATTGCTTTGTACAACCAAAACCGTTACCCCACGCGCCATCGCTTCCCGCAGCTCTGGCAAACGGCCATGGTTTGCACTTTGTTCTTGGTCCTGGAGTTCGTAATCGCCGGAATGATGAGGATCAAGCCGCAGGTGACAACGGCAAGGAGGATCCACCCCGCCCAGCCAAGGCACCCGCGGTGCTTCGTCTTTACGATATTCACGGCGTTCGCTTGCACGTTTGTGGAGCCGCAGCGCGGGCAGTTCATATGCTCGTCGTCTCCTTACTTATCCCGGGTTTTACAGGCCGCAGCGGGGTGACCGAACAGCTCGTAGTATCATGTTGTTAACATAGGTATATCTTTCCCTCACCACAGATGGTTGCATTATACACCGAAACCGCCTCTAAAACAAACAAAGAACAACAACCCATGTGCAGCATGATGCCGCGGAGCGCTTCCCGGTTCCCGGCGCTTGTGCAATACGCCGCGCACACGACAAAAAAGCGGCCGAGATCGGCCGCTTTTTCTGCATTATGCGGAGCCATATGTGCGATGCCCATACCGCCGATCGGCGTGCCAGGCTGGTGTGGCGGGACGCTTCCGCCTGCATGCCGGCGCATGTTTCGCCTCACTTCGCCCATGGATACAGCCGAATATCGGCCGTAATCGGCGTATCCAGGCTGAACGGGTTGCCGCTGGATTCCACGAGCCAGCCCTGTGTGTTTGCCACGACCGGCGCCTTGGCCGCATCTATTTTTTTGCCGCTCCTGACTTGCAACGTGGCGATCACGGCGCTGCTGAAGCCGACGAACGTCACGGTAAAGAACAGCTCGTCCTTCTTTTCGATCTTACCCAGCAGCACATAGTTGATGTTTTTCGTCTTGCCTTTCACGACAGGCCGCGGCACGGCATACGTACCGGGCTCGGTGATGACAGCGCTGAAGTAGCTGCTCGACGCCTTGATCACGAACGTGACGCTCTTGTTCTCCTCAAAGAATTTCGCATCCACCGTCAGCCTTCCGTCGTCCTTTTGCTTGTTCACCCAGGCGAAGGCGATGCCTGTCGCTTTTTCCTTTTCGCTTTGCGCGTTGCTGGTAATCTTCGTGGGCTTCGCCTCGACGAATTCCTTGGCCTGCGCCTTGGTCAACTCAACGAAGACCAGCTGCTTTTCGGCGGTTGCCGAAGCGGACGAGGGTGTGGAGGAAGGCGCTGCATCCGCCTTTTTCCCCTGTTCCGGCGGCGTCCTTTGGGGTTGCTGCGTCTTCTTCGCCTGCCCAGGTGCGTTGGCGTCCTTTGCATGCGCTACCGGTGCAAAGCTGGCCATCGCCAGGGCAATCACCAGCAAAAGAGTCAGGAACCTTTTCATCACAAGACCTCCCGTTCAACTACGGTCTCCCGCGTGTTACGCCTTCGGTATAATGGTGCGTTGCGGCAGCAGATTTTTCCGGGGGTGTGCTATACTTTTATGGTTTTTCTGTTTGCCACCTTCCGTGACTGGCCGTCTTCTTGGGGTTTTTCGTTTTTTCAGGTTTATTGGTTTTCTCAGGCTTCAGCGATTTTTCCGGCTTGGAGGTCGCGGCCGGCTTGGAGGTCGCGGCCGGCAACGCAGACTTTTCCGGCATGGGCGTTATCACAGGCGCGGACGAGTGCGCGGGTGGAACCGTTTTGTCTGGCGTGGGCATGCTGTCTGGTGTAAGGCTCTGCGGAGGATCTTCGCCCGATGGTATATCGTTCGTTGGACCGGCTTCGCCAGGTGCGACGCCCGGCAGATCCGCCGGGGCGCCGGCCGGACCGTCCTCTTTCGGTAGAATATGGACACCCGCCGCATCAATCAAGCCCGCCAATGGCGCGCTTCCATATTGGCGTACCGCGGATGGGAGATCGGATTCCTGGGGCGCGGCCTTTCGGATGAGATACAGTCGCCCAGCGGAAACGTTTAGCGCTTCGGCGGCATCGCGCTGCTCTATGGGTATTCGTTCAGAACTAATATTCGTTCTGTCAGCAGCGTTCAGAGCGGAGCGAAACGCAGCGGCGGCAGCGTCCACGTCGGCGACGCCGAAACGCGCGGAAACGCCGATGAACACCGCGCAGCCGTCGTCGCTCAAGTACCCTTCAGCGGCGGCCTGATCGGCAATTCTGTGTAGCCCGGCGTATACGCCGCCATATCGCACGCCTGCCAACAGACCTTCGCCCTCGGCGTTGAAGCCTCGCGCCTGCACGACAGCATGAAAGACATTGGCGCTTAGCTCCAAGCTGGGGTTGATGTCCACGCTATAAAACCGCACGGGCGTGAAATATGCGCTCAGGGAAACGCCTGCTACTAAAGCCGCGGCTACAGCATAGGCAACGGCCCGCAAGCCCGACCGACGCTGCGGCACTTCGTCCAGGCGCTGACCTTGGGCGTAGCCTCGATTGGGTATCGCTAAGAATTTCCCATCCGACGCGAGCACGTAAGCAAACGCGCCCTCGATCCGCATCACGACGCATTTCATCTAGTCATCCTCATTTTTTCTCGGCCGAACGTATTCCCGCAGATACGGATAATCCCCCGCGAGGATTACGACCACAGCTACTATATACTTGCGATACCGCTCCGCGCTTTTGTAGGGGAGCCGAATCTTTTCGCATATTTCCTTTATCGGCAACATACGCGTGCGCAGCAGTTTTCGCAGGACGCCCGGGTCGCCGGCCGTACAGCGTGCCGCGGCAAGGCACTGCTTGCGCGTCTTGTTTGCTTTGGGCGAACTGGAGACGAGGCTGTCATAGCTGATGTCGAACGATTCGATCTCGATGTTGAACGCCGCGATCTCCATCCGAAGATCCGCCTCGATGTTTTGCACTTGAAACGCTCGGATGGACTGCTCCCGCAGTGCGGGGTCGTCCTCCTCATACGGCGAACCGCTCAACACGGCCGCTGTTTCTTGCCGCCGTGCAGCGCGAAGAAAGTCGTATACCCGGTGCCGGATCGTCAGCCTGCAATAGGGCAAGAACGCGCCCTTGGCGGCGTCAAACTTGTGCACCGCCTCCACGAACGCCAGCATCGCCTCGCCGGCGATGGCGTCGCTCTGGGAAACGCTCGTTTTTGCCGCGGCGCTGGCGCATGCGAAAATAAACGGCTTGTAATCGCGGATTAAGCCGTCTAGCGCTTCGCTGTTTTCCCCCAGCGATTTGGCCTGTTCGATGCGCTCTTCGATGTTCATTGCAGTACCAAGCTCAAGGTCCAGCCCCTTACATCCAAAATATACCACTCCAAGGGATGGGAAGCAATCGGAACGCAGTTCTGGGCATCTTGTGCGTGTGACACCCCGTCTTGTTGTTATATCGATATGCCTGCATACATGTTTTAAGGCTGGGCTCCAACCCTCCGGCGTTGGCAGCCCAGCCCTAAAGCGCTATGCTAATGCAAAAATGTTGATGATCGGGCCAATCAGCTTCGTCGGATCGGTCTGGCCAAAGTGGACGTGAAAGACACTACTTGCACCCGAGGGCGTGGCAAAAATCGCCGAGGTTGAGACGGTGGTTGCCCCCTCCCGACCGACGGCTCTGTTTATGTCGATGGCCGCGCCGGATCCGGGTATGTTGCTTCCATTCAGAAACAGGTTAAGCGACGACCCCGCCTGAGCGTCCAGGGTGTTGACGGCGCCCTCGAAAACAGCGCAGTACACGCGGTTTGGGGCAAGGAAAATGTCTGTCGAGGTCGGGGTAAAGCTGATAGCATCACCAGCCATAATACCTATGTTGTCAAACAACACCAGATCATCTTCATAGTAGACATGAGTCTGCAGATCGAGCGAGCAGTAAATGCTGGCATAATTGGGCGGTGGAACAGGACCCGGCTCTCCCTGAGGACCCGGCACGCCCTGCGGACCGACAGGCCCTACAGGCCCTGTGGGACCAGTTGCTCCACTCGCACCTTGCGCTCCTGCGGGCCCTTGCGGGCCTATCGCTCCGTCCTCGCCTTGCGGGCCCGGTACTCCTGCGGGTCCCTGTGGGCCCATTGGTCCTTCCGAGCCTTGCGGACCTGCCGCTCCTGCGGGCCCCTGCGGGCCTGTCGCCCCTGTCGCACCTTGCGGACCCGGTGCTCCTGCGAGCCCCTGCGGGCCCATCGGTCCGTCAGCACCTTGCGGGCCCGGTTCGCCTTGCGGGCCCGGTTCGCCTTGCGGGCCTTGTTCGCCTTGCGGGCCCGGTTCGCCTTGCGGGCCTTGTTCGCCTTGCGGGCCTTGTTCGCCTTGCGGGCCTGGTTCGCCCTGCGGGCCTGGTTCGCCTTGCGGGCCTTGTTCGCCTTGCGGGCCTTGTTCGCCTTGCGGGCCTTGTTCGCCTTGCGGGCCTTGTTCGCCTTGCGGGCCCGGTTCGCCTTGCGGGCCCATCGGTCCTTCTACGCCTTGAGCTCCCGCGGGGCCGTTCGCCCCAGGAGGGCCTGCAGGGCCTACCCGGCCAGTCGCGCCGGTCGGACCTGCGGGTCCCATAGGACCTATCGGACCCACGGGACCCACGGAGCCAGCCATTTATGCACATGAGGGGGCCTACATCGTATGCACAACCTTCTTCTGTTCATGCGGAGCCTGCTTTCCCGATAACAACAAGCTCTTTCTCATTGTTCAGGGCGAAGTCAAGGATGCGCTGGTAATGGTCTGCAAAATTAAACCGTATGGTAAGCTCACCATTTTCAGAGAGAAGGATGACATCCACCAAATCGACAAGCATGTCACGCTTTAGGCTCTGAATGTTTCGGTACTTCTGAAACTCCAGGAAGTACGGATTCTCGGAAGTTATCCCGGATGCGACCACGGTGCAATCATCGCGCACCTTGTCGATTACCTGACGCAATTCATCCGCTTTGCCGGCAACACCGGTTTTCATACGCAGGCATTCATCCCGCGTGATGTCGCCGTTCTTCCAATCCATGTAGAGCTCGTCGGATACCTTGGTTAGCCTGGCAAGTTCCGCCTCGTGGTGTTTTAGCATTGCGTTCAGGCGGTTGGATTGGTTGTTCACTCGCGGGGCCTCGTTGATCCGGTCGATGACCGCCGCGAGATTATCAACCAGAGCAAACTGCACACGAAGCGCCGAGAGCACCGCTTCTGCCAATGCGTCTTCCCTGATGGATCGTTTTGTACAAGCCCCATTGCTGAGCTGCGGCGTTCGGCAGAAATAGTAAACCAGGTTTTGGGTCGTTTTCCGATGCAGCGAGCGTCCGCAATCGGCGCAGCGAACGAAGCCGGAAAACAGGTGCAGTTCTTTCTTGCCAGGCGCCGTTCGGGTATCCCGCTCCAATCTGCGCTGAACACCGTCAAAAACGGTTTGCTCAATGATGGCCTCATGCGTATTCTCGACCACAAACCACTCATCTTCGGGCGTGCGCACCTGCTTGTGAATCTTGTAGCTGATGACGCGGTATTTGCCCTGTACCATACAGCCGGTGTACATGCGGTCTTTCAGAATTCGCGTTACAGATGTTCCCTGCCAATAGCACTCCTTGAAACGGTTATGGGGATTCTGATACTTGAAGCCCTGCTGCTTTTTATAGGCTGACGGGCAGGGCACGCCCCGCTCGTTCAGCTCCCGCGCGATGCCGTTGGCGCTTAGACTGCCTGACTTTTCTTCACCCGGACGCTCAATCCCATAGAGGAACCATGTAAATATATCCTTCACGACAGCGGCCGCATCCTCGTCGATAATCAGGCAGTTCTTGTTATCAGGATGCTTCTTGTAACCATATGGCGCAAAAGCGCCGATAAACTCGCCTTCCCGGCGTTTGGTGTTAAAGGTTTTCCGTACTTCCTCTGAAGTGCTGGCGGCAAACTGCTCGTTGAACATGCCGTGGATCGGTACCTCTAAACCCATCTTCGTGCCCTTATGGGTGTCGATGAAAGGGCTTCCAATATTGATGAAGCGTACGCTATGAAGGGGGAAGAATTCTTCGAGGTACTTTTGCTGATCGCCGAGATTTCGAAAAGCGCGGGCTAGGGATTTTACGATGACGCAGTTTACTTGCCCCGCCCGGATATCCCGCTCCATCCGCATGAAGTCGGGACGGTTTACATCGGTGCCTGTCTTGCCGTCATCGATGTAAACATCGGTGATAACGTATTCCTCTTCAAGGTTTTGTTGGACGTATTCCATCAGGATTTTTCGCTGATTTCCGACGCTCAAGGATTCGTCGTTGCCGTCCTCTCTGGAAAGCCGGATGTAAAGAGCGATTTTCCAAGAGAGCTTTTTGCTGGGCTGCATTGCTTTTCTAATGCGAGCCATTATACCTCCTTCCCTTCACAATCACGATTCAATTATAGCGCGCAATCATAACGGATGTCTGCCCTCTATCTGCTTTTTAGGCCAATGAAGTAATCCGTTACCTTATCTTCAAAGGTACCTGCACCTTCGGCGAATTCAATTTTTACCGGTATATTGCCGCAAAGGAAGCAGTAGGGGTTCTTAATTTGCTGCAAATAACTCTCCAGCCTTTTGCCGATGGGAAGTGTTTCGTCTATCCTCACACTGCCAATATCCACAAGCGTGCCGGTGCTAACTTCCGTTATGTCCATATGGCTCATCACCGCCAAGTCTTTTGATGTCGGCACACACGTACCCCCTTTTGGGCGCTCATTGCAGCGTATGTGATGCCGCTTGTACGATATGTTGTAAATCAATATGCTTTGATGCCTAGGACCACCAACGGCACATGAACGGGCTGGCTGGGCTCGCGCATCTCCGCATAGAGTGGTGGCAGGTCGAGCCAGCCCGTGGTATCTGCCGTTGGATATTGCTTGAGCCTTAAATAGCCAGTTTTTCGCCGTATCTGCCACGCACCCCGCGAGAGGGAGAAATTCAGGCCGCGGTTGGCGTCGCGTCATAGCTCCGCCTGTACCGCCGCTTCGCCAAAGCAAGCGCGTACCACAGGGCTCCCGCCAAATCTTTAGGAGACAGTGAGGACGTACCGTTTGTTCCGCGGTATCGCCGCCCGATGTGCCGTATCGGGGAATTCAAGCTGCGCTTGACGAACGCCAAAATGCTCTTGCCATCGTCCGCATGACGGGCTATCAGGCGTGAGGTCGCCAATTCGTTCCATCCTATAACACATATCAATTGCTTTTGTCCTTGCTATGCTGTGATAAAATTGAATCGTTCCAGTTGTTAGCTTTGGCGGCGAAGAGAATCCAAACGATATAGGGTGTGAGTTATGGGAAAAGAATTATGCGATATACTGGATTCAAGCAGCCTGTGCAACGGTTTGACAAAGGAACAGATGCGCCGCTTGATCGAAAGCAGTATGGTGGAACACGTCAGCTATAAGCGAAACGATATTCTGTACTGGATGGATAAGCCGCCGGAAAAGCTGATAATACTTTTATGCGGCAGCATCGCATTGGTAAGAGACTGGCAGGATGGCAGGCGCAGTCTCAGTAAGAGCACAACCGCGCCTGGCGAGTTGTTCGGTCAGGTGCGCTTGTTTCCATCCAAAAAATTGTTGTGGGAATATGCCGTTGCACTGGAGAACAGCACGGTTTTGGAGATTGCGAGCAAGCTGTTTTAGCAGCCAAGTGCCGATTACAGCCACCTTCAGGTCGTACTCTACCGCAACCTCATGGGTACATTTGTTGATCGGATGGACGACCTTGGCAATAAGGTACGCATCCTCTTCATGGCGTCTGTTCGGAAGCGCATCGCGTTTGATCTGCTTCACATACAGGACGAAAACCGCCGCATGGTGCTCAGATCGGCAAGAGAAGTAATCGCAGACTATCTTGGTATCGCGCGGCCCTCCCTGTCGCGTGAACTCGGCAGGATGCAGGATGAAGAAATTATCCGAATAGATGGACGCGAAGTATACATTCTCAACCAGAAAGCATTTGACGAGTTATCTGAATAACTGTAACCACGGTTACATGAAGGCGCATCTCCCTTTGGCAGACTTAGGTCAACAAACCAAGAGGAGATGTTTTTTATGAAACTCATCACGATAGAAGAGCATTACATGTCCAAAGCGATCAACGAAAAGTACATGGAGGTCATGACAAAGACCGTCAGTCCGGCGGAGCGGGCACGGCTTCAGGGCTTTCAGGGTTTTCTCGCGAACAGCGCAATCAGCGATCTTGCCGAAGTGCGTATTGCCACTATGGATATGCGGTCACTCCATTGGGCTTCTCCCAAAGACTTCTTACGCTCTTTCCCTGTACAACATGCTTGACAAACCTACAAGAAAACGCACCAAAAATCCGGGCCGGAGCTGTGACGCTCACGCAGATTTAGCATACCGTAGACGGGCGCAGCAGACACCAACGGCGGCTAAGAGGCCGGACGCGCAACGCGCGTTCCGGCCTCGGGGGTTTGGGGCTGCGCCACCAACGAGCGGCTTCGGTATGTACCGAAGCATAGCTTGCCAGTAACACCAGACACCAGCCAGTGTCGCAATATCAGCATACTACACCGCCGGTTGCATATTTCTACACGTTGCTTTGCTCCGCTTACTCGAGCAACCCATAGCTTTTCGCCTTGATTATCGCATCAGCGGTGTTTGATACACCCAACTTATCATATAATAGTCTCGTATGTGATTTAACCGTATTGAGGCTCAATCCGGCCGTATTAATAATATCATTCCGATTGTAACCTTGCGCGTATAATTCCAAGATCATCTTTTGCTGCTTCGAGAGCTTGATTGGCTTCGGTACGCGTCTGGCAAAAAGCCCTCCGCGTTGCTTGCTCACGGCATAGGCGGCATAATACATGCTGTTGATGTACAGTCGGTCGAGCTCGCCTTTGTAATCTGCGTGGTTCACTTTTGATAATATCTTTTTCAGGATAGGAATAACCGCCCTGCCTTCATCGGCAATCACGCGAATAAACCCGTACGGCTGCATTTCCGCCAGTATGGCTTCCAATAGCTCCTGTGCTTTCTTTGAATCGCCCACCGCCCACAATGTCGCCGCGAGGATTGCTCCCGCTTCGGCTGCGTCCAGTGGGCGGTGAAAATCTTTTCCATATTGCCGCAGCCGCATGGCCAGATGCGTTGCTTTATCCAACTCTCCCAACACAGCGTATGCGCGGACGGTGGTGAAGTATTGATAAATCCGGTATGGTTCCAGCACCCGGCTTTCATTAACGAAATATCGGTCTAACCATTCGCGCGCGGCGTCCACACTGCCATCCCACAGTTTGGTTCGTGCAACGAATGCCAGGAAGTTAGGCCGCAAAAATTGCGCCTGCCCGTCGACAAAGCGTTCCACTTCCGCAAGCGCTTCCGCAAGCTCCGCATCTTTCCCCTGCGCGAGATACGACGCCGCAAGGTGCATGGTAACGGCAAAACGAATCTCCTTCACCGTCCATGTACCACATAATGAGACGGCGGACTTCGCATCGGTTAGAGAATCATTCACTTGGTTGTGTTCCAGGCTTAGCCCTGCTCCGATGCAGTGCATGATTATATCATAATGGTTCTTTAACAGCTTTCCGAAGGTCATCTTTAACGCCTGATGTAAAGCCGTATCGGAGAGCTCGTAATAATCCCGTGAGCTGCGGTGCAGGAAAGGCATCTGCAGGCTCATAGACGCCGCGCGCAAAGCGTCGCCTTGAAAGGTGACGGGGGGAAGCGAATCGGCCCGGGCAATTCGCAACGCGAAGGGAACGCGATAGTCCAGCACGCTGAGCGAAAGCATGAGCTCACCGAACGAAGGATATTCAGCCAGAATAATTACTAAATTCTGGTATAACCTGTCCATGTACAATTCATACGTTCCCGCGTCGCCGCTTAAGAAGGCCGTCCACGCGCGGGGAATGTACATCACGTGACATTTCTCGCACAGCGCATCCATTGCGGGGGACAAAAGAAACTCCCGCGAGATACCCAGATATTCATCGATGGAAAATCCCCGATTATCCAAAAATCCGTCCATTGTGAGCAGGATCATTTCTATGTCGCCGCTTTGATAAGCGTAACGTTTGGCGACCAGATGGTCCTGCCGCTCCATGTAATATTCCGCCGCTGCGAGCCAGCTTTTCCGCTTGTCCAACGCGGCGTATTCAGGCTGGGCGCGAAGAAAATCGAGAAACAAATGATGATAACGGTACACGCCTTCGGAAATGCGAGCGATGAAAGCATTTTCCGCCCTCAGGCTTTCCAGAAGCACGGCGGTGTCGGCACGTCCGGTGATCGTTTTGCAAAGGGGTATGGGCATCTCATCCAGCGCGGAGGAAGCCAGCATAAATGTCCGCAGGCTTTCATCCCACTCGTTCCACATCTGTTTTTTTATGTACTGTTCCAGAATTCGTACGCCCCGGCCATCCGGGACGGGTCCGGTGCTGTGCGCCAGCGCGTTCACGCCGATTGCCCAGCCACCCGTGAAACTGAGCGCTGCCGCTGCGTCGTTTTCCGACACGGGTTTCCCTAGCGCCGCAAAGAATGCTTGAATTTCCTGCATGGAAAACGCGAGCTCAGCAAACCCAAGCAGAGTCGCCTGCTCTTTCGCGATCTGATCGGCCAGCGCCTCCGTTGGGTCGGCGCGGCTTAAAATCAACGTGACAAAGGCGTGGGGCAACCGCCTAAGGATAAAGGGAAACGATCTTAGTATCTCAGGGTTTGTAATGGTGTGAAAGTCGTCCAGCACCAACGTATAGTCGTTTGCGTCCATCAAAAATTCCGTCAGAAGATTGATCGTGTGTTCCACCGGGGAAGAGTCAAAGCCACTGCTGCGCAGAACGTCAGCCATGCGGTCATTATCCGGCTGGGCGGAGAAAATTGCCATGCAGAACATACGGTAAAAAACCGCCGTGGAATTGTCGAAGGCATCCAGCCCAATCCATACAGTTTTGCGGCGGGAAGCTTTCAGCCACAAGAGCGCCGAAACGGTTTTGCCGGAACCCGCCGGCGCGCAGACGAAAACCAGCCGCTTTTCCGCCGCGGCCTCCAAGCGCGAGATCATATCCCCGCGCGGGGCGCAGACATCCGGCAATGCGGCGGGCGTGAATTTGCTGTTTTGTATGTTGGGTTTCGACATAAAAACTCCCCCTGTTCTTGTAAACAGTATAGCAACCCAAAACAGGCCATGCAAGGGAAATACTTTTGCAAAACCTCACCCTTGGGCGATTTTTTTCGGACAGTATTTATGTCATACTTAGTTGATTTGTAGTATATACCTGAAAAACTCAAGGGGGATTTCATGTGCAAACTCAGGTCATAAAAATGATATTGTCATTATTCCTATCCGCCGCGTTGCTCGTCGGCATATGCGTTGCCGCACCACCCGCGGCATATGCCGCCATGCCTGACCCTGCTGCGGGAGACGCGAGCGATGGCGTGGATTTTGCCGCGCTGATCGCCCCCGGCAACGGAATCTATTACGGGGCGTTCGACCATGCCGCGAGCCTTTTTTTTATCAATTATGGATCCGTAACAGCCCGGGAAGGCGCGACCCGCCCGATCCTTTGGGGCGCGATGGGCGAAGAAGGCAATGGCGGCGACATCACGCTTTTGAGCGAGCATGTTTTGGACACGATGCAAAACAACACGACCAGCGACTGGAACACTTCCGACATCCACATCTGGCTCAACGGAACATTTCTGAGCAGCTTTTCACCTCTTGAACAGACATACATCGCCACGACCGTAAACTTAAATCGAAAGCCGCTACCCAACGGTATGATTACCCCGCTTTCCGCCTGCAAAATATGGCTGCCCGCGGTTAACGGGTTGGTTGATAATCAATGGCTTCAACCGGGCGACGTAAGCTGGTATGCCGATCTGAGCATTGTACCGCCTGTTAGGCTGGGCGCCGATGCAAACTCTAATATCGCTTATCTGAGAAATGGCAGCACGCCTGTGTCTTGGTGGCTTCGCAATGGCGATGAACAGTTTGACGACGAAGGGATGGAAATTGGAGAAGATGGCACCATGGTTTATTGTCCCTATAATGTATTCCTTGGCATACGCCCCGCTTTCAAATTTTCGCCTGCCTCCGTCATCTTTGCCTCTGAAATAAAAACCGGCGCAAACACGGCGTTGGGCGAAACGGAAGCGGATGAAAACTATAAAGCCGCGGCGGCGGTCGGCGCGCAAAATTTCAAGCTGACAGTGCTGGGCGGCAATGCCGGCGCGGATGTGGGAGCGCTGACCGGCGTTCCGGTATCCGCGCAATATACAACCGGAAACAGTCTTCATCTGACGGGGCTGAGCGCGAGCAATACGGGAACGGACTACACGATACACTATAAAATCGTGGCAGCCGGCACGCCGAGAACGATCGTGCAATGCGGCAAAACGGCGGCGAGCAATGCGAGCCTCTCGATTGACACCACAGGCCTGTCGGCTGGCGCGAGCTATGATGTATACGTCTGGCTGCAAAAAAATAGCGACGTACATTCAAACGAAGCTACATATCCGAAACACTTTACCTTGAACACGAGCGCCCCTTCCGACGAGCCGGTTGTCTCGCGGCTGTCGCCCGCCAACGGAGCGACGGACGCCGCTGTAAGCGGTGAAATCGTCATTCAATTTGACAAAAGCATGAACACCGCGCCGGGGACAGGCAGTGTCACCATTTCGGGCGGCAGCGGCACGGTGAGCTCTTCCGGCGTTTGGTCCACAAACACAAACAGCAACGACACATACACCGTCGCCTATTCCGGCTTACAAAACAGCACGGCATACACAATCGGCATCTCAGGGTTTCAGGACAGTTTGGGCAACGCGATGACATCAATCACAACCGGATACTCTTTTACAACGCGGGCGGCGGACGATATTGCTCCGCCGACGCCCGGAAATT
>JAVBLU010000026.1:0-16624 GCA_031553225.1 Eubacteriales bacterium | reverse complement strand
CCGGGGCGGGCGCGGCCGCGTAACCGGCGGCAGGCGCAGGAGCGTAGGGCTGGGCCGCGGGGGCCGGGCCGGGCGGAGGCGGCGCATGGGCAGCCGGGGCGGGCGAGCCTGCGCGTTCAGGCAGCTTTCCGCCGCACTCCGCGCAAAATTTGGCGCTCAGTTCTACCGTGGCCCCGCAGTTTTCACAAAATGGCATGTCGTTCACCTCACAGACCGTAGCGGTCCAGCGCGTCGTTCAGGCGGTCGCGCAATTCTGCTTCCTTAGCCTCCAAACGGTCGTCAACCTTTTCGCTCATCTCGTCGATCAACTCGGAGTACTTGGTGATGTCCTCCGTCAGCAGGGCAATCTGCACGGTAAAGTTTTCCGCCTCGCACTGCGCGGCCATCATGCGGATCTCGTCCTCCAGGGCGGCGGCCAGAGCCACGTCCTGAAAAGCGTAGATCGCCAACTGGATGACGTGCGTCAGGCTCTCATGCATTTGCATCATGCTGTCGGGCGCTTTGTAGGCCTTATAGGCGTTCAGGCTCTGTTGCAGGGTATCCAGCTGGCTCATATCTTCGGAGAAGGCGTCGAACCCGTTCATTATCGCCAGCAGCTCGATAGAGTACTCAAAGATGGGCACATAGGTCTTCACCATGTACTGCGCGATGCGGATGTGCCCGGCGCAAGCTGTGCGCAGGTTCTCCAACTCGTTCACTTGAGACGTCTTCAACGCTTCCAGCGCATCGGCGTAGCCTTCGGTTTCCTCGATATACGCGTGCATCTGATCAAGCAGCGCCTGTATGCCTTCCGGAGTTTCGCTGTCGGCGTTCTCCGACGCGGCGCTCATCGCGTCGTCCAGGTCCTGAAACGCCGTAAACTGCTCCTCCACTGTTGCAAGGAACGCCTTGTTTGCATCGCTTGATCCGCCCTGCATGGCCAGCGCCGTTCCGCCGCCCATCACGGCGGCGGTCGCCAGAACGAGCACAAGGCAAATGACCGTGACGCGTTTCATGCCGTACCACCTCGTCAGTTTTTATAGGTCTCGTCCCCTACGGTGATGACGTACTTGCCGCCGCTGAATGCAAGCGTGATCGTTCCTTTGCCGGGGAAGGATTTGGGCGTAGGGAACTTGTCGTCCAGGATCGTGTCGTACGTAAGGTTTCCCTCCAGATGGAAGGAGGCGTAGTACTCCGAAGGGCCAAAGCTGATGCGCGTGCCGATGCAGTCGCCCTCGTCGTCCGCCGAGACAAAGACGTTCACATAATAATAGTCGTTGTCCGCATGAACGAACTCGTAGGCGATCTGTTTGGATTCGTCGTCACTTGTGATCAGGCAGAGCAGCCATTTGTTGTCCGCGGCCGCCACGATGGTATAGGTGAGCGGAACCTCGCCGCTGCTCTCCGCGCCTTCAAAGGTGAGAAGGCCTTCCTGTGCGTCAACCGCGGCGCCGGGCTGCTCAAGCAGCTGCGCGCTCGTGGCCAGATAAACGTCCATTACGGCGTTGATGAGGGCCACGCCCATGGTATAGACGCTCTGCGTCTCCTCGTCCGCCTTCTTCGTCACCGCAGCCTCCACAAGCGCCATCGAGGCGGACTTGAGCGACAGGAACTCCTCGATGTTGTCCCGCAGGAGCTGAGCGTTCTTGCTTGTGTCGCCCCCTTTGGGCGTTGGCGCGGGCGTAGGCGCAGCGGTGCGCGCGACCGTGGGGACGGGCGTTGCGGGCTTGGGCGTGGGGGTGGATGCAACCGCCGTGGCCGATGGTTTGGGCGAGGCGGTGGGGCGCGGGGTACGTGCGGGTTTGGGCGTTGGGGTTGGTTCCGCCGTGGGCTGGGGCGTGGGCGATGGGGTCGCCTCCGCGCTGGCCGGCGGCGAAGCGCTTGCGGACGCGGCGGTTCCCTTCTCTCTCGCCACCATCATGGCGTCCAGCTGCTCGGCGAAGCATCCGCAGAGCAGGGACGCGAGCAGCACCGCCGCGGCGGCCAGTGCAAACGTGCGCACGCGCATGGGCATCCTCCTCAATTCGCAGTCGTGTGGCTTGGCGGCTTGTCGCAGCGGCTATTCGGTTCGGCGGTATTTTGCGCTCTCGCTGCGCAGAAGAAGATCGGAGTCCTCGGAGCGTTCCAGCAGGAACACGCCGTACTCGTCCTCGCCGACGATGTAGTGCAGTAGGTCGTCCTTGCCGGAGGTTTCCGTCAGCAGACCGTTGTTGTTCGAGGAGACCTTGACGCCTGTTATCGACGCCTTGCCCGGCTCGGCGACACGGTACTTGCCGGTACGCACAACCGAGCTGCGGCCCACGATGCTGCCCTGCATCAACAGAATCAGGCTGAACTCGCCGTTTTCCTGAAAGGAGTATGTGGCGCCCATGCCCGACCAGGTTTGGTATACGCCATAGCTGTTGTACAGCGAACCTGACAGCGAGGTGAGCATCCAGTCGCCAAGCAACAGGCTGTCGAGGGATTTCTCCGGCCGCGAGACATAGTAACGGGTGAAGGGGTCGCCGGTGACGCCGCGCACCGCGCGGCACGCAAACACGATGCCCTCCTCTCGCGTTAGGGAACCGCGCGGGTCCGCCGAATCGCCGGGAAACGCGCCGCTGCTCGCGAAGTGCAGCACGGCGTCGCGCGCCCATGCCGACGCGCCGAAAGCGTCCTCGTGTTCCTCACGGAAGCGTACCGGGCAGTCGGGCACAAAGCCATAGGTCGCCACGGTAAGCGTGCGCTGGAGCATCACGGCGGCTTCCTCCCGCGTTACGGCCCGGTCGGCGTCCGGCGGAGGCTCCAGGGCGATGCTGCTGCGCTTCAGCCGTCCCGCCGCGCTTGCGCAAAGCTGGGCGAATTCGCCGCGCGTCATCTCCCTCTGCAGGTTTGCGCACAGCGTTCCGGGCGCAAGCCCGGCCGTGCGCGCCGTGTTTACCTCGGTGAAGGCCCAGTCGCTTACGTCCTTTTTGGCGAGAAACGCGGGCGTCTCGGCGTCCAGAACATAGGGTTTTTCCACGGTGAAGGCCGCGCGCGCCGCCCAGGCGTCCCAGTCCTGGTAGGCGGCGTACATGCGTACCTCAAACGCGCCGCGCTCGTCGGGGGCGTCCAGCGTGAGCGTGTCGCCGATATCCTCGCTTAAATACTCCGTGTCCTCCGCATTGTTTGGTCCGGCTCCGGGGCGGAAAATGCCGATGGTCCAGCCGGATCGATCCGCCGTCCGGTCGCTGGCGGTAAAATGTACGCGAATTTTTTCGCCGGGCTTATACGACGCTTTGTCCACGCTCACGGTGTTCGCCGTGTCGCGCAGGTACAGCACGCTCAGCGTGGCCACGTCCACGACCTTCCTCTTGGGCGGATCGCTCTCGTACTGCGTTTCCGTCAGCCGCAGCTCGTACAGGCCCTCCTCGTAAGGCATGGAGAACTCGAACTCCTCCTCTTCCTCGGACAGCCAGAAGAAGGATTGCTCGGCGTTTTCGCACTCCGGCGGCTCTTCAGGGCGGCACAAAAAAACCTCTGCACGCTTGCCGTCCTCGTATTGCGGCCACTTGTACCCGGTGATGCGCGCGGACGCGTGTTCCTGCGTGAGATACGGCTGGCTGTTCACCTTCAGATATTTACCGCTTTTCCCCGTTGCAGGGGGCCTTGCGGGACGCTGCTGCTGCTGCGCGAAGGGCGCGGAGAGGTCGAGCGCGAGGGAATCGCCGTCCTCTATCAGATAGAATTCGTCCGGATCGAAAGGCAACGCCTGCATGCCGGCGGCAGGGGCTTTTGTAGGCCGTCCGGCAGGGGAAGCCTTCGGACCTCCCGGCGTCTGCGACGCGCTGCCCTTGGCGGGCGAAGCGTCCGCGCGCCCCGAGGGCGCGCCTGCCGTGCTCACGTCTTTGGCGGAGAGTTCCCGAACGGCGCGCACGTACGAACCGCAGCCGCTCAGCATGGCCGCCAGAAGCACGGCGCACACGCCCGCCAAAGCTCGCCTCAAGCAGATCACCGTCTCTTTCCCGCAGCCGCGCTGTATTCGTCAAGGAAAAGGCTCGCTGTCAGCATATTTTTTTTCCGGTGTTTTTGCATAGCTAGATAAATGTACAGGTAGAAAAAACCGCGTAACGGCGGGGTTTTTTGGTGGCGGCCGACGATGTGTGCAGGATGCGTACCGGCGATCATCCCGGGGATGATGCGTTTTGCGCCAAGCTGCACCGGCCGGGAAAACCGCAAATCATCCCTGGGATGACACGGCCGGTTTTTGCTCTTTTCGATCGTAAAGTCCATGCGGGTGTTCCGCGGCGCGAGATCGGCCATATGCGGCTTTTCAACACCCAGAACTTGGTGTATACTCAATCTATATGAATCGCTTCGTGAGGAGGGCGCGGGATGGCGGCCAACGTGGATCGACCTGCGTCGTTTAGGCGGCCGCACGCCGTCTGGACGGTCCTCTTCGTCTGCTTCGGGCTTTGGGCGTACACCTTCCGCGCGGCCGGCTTCACCGTATTTTCCACCTTTAGCAATCTGCACGAGCACGCAACCGGCATGCTCATGGCCGTGTACATCCTGCACGCTCTGGGCGTGTGCGTTGTGCCGTGCCTGCTGGACCGGACCGCGCTACAAAAGCGCCCCGGTATGCTGCGCCCGCTGCTCGCCGGCCTTTGCGCCGCGACTCTGCTGATTATGACGCTGTGGTTTGCGGCCTATGCCCTGGGCGTGCGCAACACGCCCGTGCAGGCCGCGGTCTACGGTTTGCTTGTTCTGTGCCCATCGGTGGGCATGGGCCTTTCCTTGCGGCGCGCCGTGCTCCATTGGCGGCCGTCCAAGGCCGTGCTGTGTGTCGGGGCCCTGTACACCGCGTTTTACGCGGTGTTTTCCGTCTTTAATCTGTTGTCCTACAAGGAGTTATGGCTGGCCTACATCGCCTTGGCTTTGGCACTGTTCGTATTGCTGCTCGTCGTTGCCCTGGTGGCGCTGCGCCGCCTGCGCGACGACCCGCCCCCGGGGCCGGAAACGCTCACAATGCGCCTTTCCGACAACCTTCTGCGCGGAGTGGCCCTGCTGGCGGCGCTGTACTGCCTGTACTCGGTGCTCATCAAGACGGGCTTTTATTACGACGAGCTCCCCAGCTCATTCGCATTCACCGCAGCGTACAGCCTGGTCACACTGGCAGCTTTGCTGGCGGCCACGCTGCTGCTGTGGCGGGGCAAATGGGCGCCCACAATCGCCCTGTGCATGATGCTGCTGTGCTTCTCGCAAGGGTTGCTTTTGTACCCGCTGGAGGGGGGGGCGCTGGCGCTGGCCTACTGCCTCATCAACGCCGCCGGCAGTTTTCCGCTTATCATCGCCGTTTACGCCTTTCCTGTTGCCGTCTGCGCCGCCCGGCGCAAAGCTGGGCTTTTTGTGGCGTTTGGGTTCGGGCTGCTGGACCTGCTGGAGGGCGTCTCCATTCACTTCTCGATGGGCGATGAGCCGGCGCTCCCGTACCCCGCCATTTTGCTGCCGCTGGGCCTCTTGCTGACGGCCGCCACATTCTTCGCCTTCCAAAGCTACCAACGCGCGAAAACACGCAGGCTTCTTGACGACATGAAACCCGACCGGACGACCCGCCGTGACCCGCTGGACGCGCTGGACGGTCTGGCACTCACCCCGCGGGAGCGCGAGCTGGCGACGCTTCTCTTAACGGGCGAAGCGCCAAAGCTCATCGCCGCCCGCATGGGCGTCAGCTATTCCACGGTGCGTTTTCATTCCAACAACCTGTACCGCAAACTGAACATACAAAGCCGCGCGGAGCTCTTTCATCTGCTCGCCCCGCCCCCGGACGCCGCCCCCGCGCCCGCGCACAACCAAGGCGCTACGCCGCAGCTTTAAAGGTGGCGCAGCATCCTCAAAAACGTCGAGCGTGCCCTGGCCCGGACGTGCTATACTCGCTTTATCAGGAAAAGAGAGGGATGCGTCCATGGACAGGTATCTCACGCTCATCTCGGCCATCGCATGCATCGAAAGCCGCCTTGGCGGCGAGATTGACTGCGCGGATCTTGCGCGCTCGGTTGGTTTCTCCCTTGCGCATCTGCGCGAAATGTTCGTGCAGACGACAGGCCGCACGCTCGCCCGCTACATTCTTTCCCGGCGCGCGGCGAGGGCTGCGTTTCAGCTGTTGCACACCGACGGGAGCGTTGGCGATATCGCCGCGGCGCATGGCTTTGGCAGCCACGATTCCTTCACGCGCGCTTTTCGCCGTATAACCGGACTTACGCCCGAGGCCTTCCGCGCGCAACGTCCGCCGCTTGGGCGCGTGAAGCTGTGCGCAGGCGTCTATGGCGTCGGCTTTCTGGACGGGCGCGATGCGGCGGGCGGCGCGGACGATGCCGCCGGCGATCTGCGCGTCGGCGAGGGCAGCGCCGTGCTGTACGGCGTGCCGCGCGTGGGCTATGGCACCTACGGCGGCTGTACGCCCTATCCTATATGCCTGAAAGCGTGCGCCAACTACCTGGGCGACGAGCTTGCGTACGAGGAAATCATGGTGAAGAGCGCCGCGGCCTTCCGCCTCACGTGGGATACCACGTGCTGGAACCCGGGGAACGTGGACGTGTGTTTTGCATTTGACGATTACGCCTCCAGCTTCGCAACCGGGCTTCATGCCCTGGGCCGCTCCTTTCGGATGCTGATGCGCACGCCCGACGCGACCAAGGAGCAGTTTATGGCCTTCATCCGTGAGGAGATCGGCGCCGGCCGCCCGGTGATCGCCTTGGGCGTCATCGGCCCGCCTGAGGCGTGCATCGTTACCGGCTACCGCGACGAGGGCCAAACGCTGCTCGGCTGGAATTTTTTCCAGGACAACCCCGAATTTCGCGGCAGCGCGTGCATCGACGAGTCGGGCTATTTCTCAACGCAGGCGTGGTGGGAGAACCGCAACACCCACGCGCTCTTTGCCATCGGCGAGTGCACCGGCGAGAGAATGTCACTGGCGGACATCGCCGGGCACGCCGCATGCGTGCTGAGCGGGCGCCAGCATAAGCAGTACGCAAAGGGCATTTTGGCCTACGACTATTGGCACAGGGCCATGGGCAGCGACGCGGAGTTTCCGGCCGGCGCGGTGATATCGCTGCTCGCCGAGCGCCTCATGGTGCACGGCGACGCCACCGACTGCCTGTCCGACGGCCGCTCCAACGCCGGGCGCTATTTCGCCCGCCTGGCGGAGGAGGGCGGTGCAGACGCCGACACGTGCGCGTCGCTCGCGGGGCTATTCTGTCAAAACGGGCGCTGCATCATGGGCATGTTTCATCTGCTGGGCGGATGGGAGCGCGGCGAGGAGCAGATGCGCCGTCTGGCGCAGCCCGCCGTGCGGCGGGAGATCTGCGCCCTGATCGAGGAAGCCAAGGCCGCGGACGCGCAGGCGCTGCGGCTTCTGCACACGCTCGCCCGCGCCTGATGCGGCGGGCGAGGGGCCAAAGCGCGACAGAGTCCTATCCCCGCCACACGGCGGGCCGGGTCGCCACATGGCAATGCGGCGAACGGACAAGCGTCTTACGGAGGTCAAACCAAGTCTGATCGCAGACGAGGACGGGGCACGCCGGTTCTTCGAGCGCTGTGCCGTTCCGCGCGGCACTGCCGCGAACGGCGGCAATGCCGTTCGCCAGCGGCTCCTTCGCGCAGCGTGAGCGCCTACCCCGCATGCAGCCTGCGCGGAATCGTCAACGAAAATGTAGGTCCCGCCTTCCGGAAGGAACGCGGGGCGTCAGACTGAGATCAAATCCGTTCTGCGTTTCTCCTCCTAAAGCTGCACGGCACATGACACACAGGTCGGTGAAAACCGGCGGCGAGCATGGCGGCTTTCGCCGAAATACACAGCGAGAGGCCAAGACGCAGGTCAGACCCAAGACCAACACCTGCAGCGGGGTTCGACTTCGGTCCGAAGGCTCCGCCTTCCGGCAGGAAGGCGGAGCTGTTGTTCGGTTGCGGCAACAGGAGGAAGGCTGCCCGGAGCGCCGCGGATGGCTATGGCGTCGCCTCTGCCGGAGCGCTCACGCGCCCGTCCGCGCCCTCCGACAGGCCGACGATCTGCTCGCTGACCGACCACAGCTTGTCGGCGAGCATTTCACTTCGCGCCTGCGCCGATGGCAGGGCCGGCTTGCCATGCACCAGGTAGAGGCCGCGCATCCCTCCGTCCGCGCCTTCGTCCGCGACGCGTGCAACCATGGCCGCCGCCTGCGCGGGCGTTTTTACAAAGGCCGACAGCAGCCGCCCGGCCGCTCGGCGCACAAACCCGACGCTCGTCGTGTCGTTTCTGCGCCGCGCGCCGATGTTCGTAGCTACGGCCCCCGGGTGCACGCAGTGTACGGATATCCCTCTGCCCTGAAGCCGCCGCATCAGGGCCTGCGCAAACAGCAGGTTGCAGAGTTTAGCCCGGCTGTAAGCCCGCGCTACGGTATAGCCGCGCACCATCGCCAAATCGTTAAAGCGGATCCGCCCCGCCCTGTGCGCCGAGGACCCGAGTACGACGATGCGCGCGCCCGCGCCCATGTGCGGCAGCAACAGGTTCGTCAGCAGAAAGTGCCCGATGTGGCACACGCCGAAGTGCATCTCCAAAGCGTCCTTCGTCTGAGCACGCCGAAAGCACAGAACGCCCGCGTTGTTCACCAGCACGTCCAGATGCTGGTGCGTCGCCGCGAACTCGTTGCAAAACCTTCGGATGTCCGCCATATCCGCCAGATCGCACACCATCAGCGCCGCGTCCTCCCGGCCGCTCTGCCTGCGAACGGCCGCCAGCGCTCGCTCACCGCGCTCGCGGTTGCGGCAGAGCATTACGACGAAAAGTCCGCGCCGCACAAGCGCCAGCGCCGTCTCAAGGCCCAGGCCGCTGCTGGCGCCCGTCACAAGCGCGATCCGGCGGTCCATGCCGCCCACCTCCCGGCAAGTGGTTTTGCAATAGGACGAGCGCTATCGGCTAGCCAAGCGAAGCGCTGTACAAACGGTAGTAATGAAACGGCTTTGCTTCCGATTCGCCGGAGTTCAGGATCATGCGCGTGTCGATCAGCCGGAAGCCGCACTTTTCCACCACGCGTTGCGACGGACCGTTATCCGTTTCGACGATGGCAATGAGATACGCAAGCTGCAGATGCTGAAGGGCCCAGCAAGCAACCGCCTTTGCGGCCTCGGTGGTATATCCTCTTCCCGCATAGGCCGCGGATATAAAGTACGCGATTTCCATCTCATCGTCCACTTCCTGCTTGTTTCCGACGCCGACCATGCCGATGAGGGAACCGTCAAGCTCCACGGCAAACGCAACCCTTGCCGAGTCCTTGCGTGCCAACGGATACTGAGAGATAAAGAAAGCAATAAGATTTTGCGTGTCACCGAGGGAGGATGCCCAGTCGGGCATCCTCTTTAGGATATGGGCCTGGTTCGCGATTCTGTTCAGCGCAGGGGCATCCTTCGCCTGAAAGGGGCGGAGCGTCAGACGCTGCGTGTTGATAACGAGGTCCATATGAATACCTCCGTGGCCGCCTGCAGGGCGCTGCCTTTATGGCGGGAAGCGCGCCAACCGCCTGGGAGCGATATGCGCCGTGCTCAGCTAAGGGAACGCCGCACCGCAACAACGCGCCCGCGAAGGCGCGGGTTTTTACTGCGCACGGTGCAAAGGGTAACGCTCCGGCCGCAACCGTGCATGTCCCGTGCGCCCAAGCGGGCGAGCGGCCCGCTGCCGCAAGGTACGATGAACGCCAGCACAAACGAGGGCGAAGGGTCGTGGCGCCGCGCTCGCGCGTTACGCCATCAGCTCGTCGATGCGTACGGTCGCCCCCGTGGCGATGGAGCGGTTCGCGGCGATGCCGATGAGCGCGGATGCGGCGCCTGCGGAGGTGCCGGCCATCTGGCCGAGAGGGTCGTCTTCCGGGGGCCTCAGCAACATGCGCAGCAGGCGCTCGTCGCCGCCTCCGTGCGCGCCGCCGTGACAGGGGACGACGATATCGATGAGCTCCTCGTCGCGGTTCAATAGCTTCAAATCGTACAGCTCGCGGCCCGCATAAGCGCCCACAGAACCGTGACGGCAAGTGGCCTCTATGCGTCCTTCGGTACCGTTAACCACCAGCCGGAAGCCCTCGTACAGCGCGTGCGCGTTGAGCGAGTAGCTCATCACCGCGCCCCCGCGGTATAGAACGCTTGCGGACACGGTGTCGTAGATGTCGATGTCGGGCGCGAACACGCACCGGTCGCGGAAGTACCCATCGGCTGACTCGCAGTCCAGGTAGAAGCTGCGCGTAAAGGGATCCTTCCCGATGTCAAAATAGAACGAGCAGGAGGACTTGCGGGGGCAAGAGAAGCACCGCTCGGCGTATGACGGCTGATTCTTCCCGTAATAACGCAGCGCGCCGAACGCCGAAACGGCCTCCGGCGTGTCGGCGATGAGCCAGTTGACTAGGTCGAAGTGGTGTGTGGATTTGTGCACGAGAAGCCCGCCCGTGTTTTTCATGTAACGGTGCCAGCGGCGGAAGTAGTCCGCACCGTGCCGCGTGTCCAGCGTCCACTCCAGGTGTACGCTCAGCGCGGTTCCCACGGCGCCGCTTAGCATCAAGCGTTTGATGCGCGCGGCAAACGGCATAAAGCGCACGTTAAACGTCACGGCAACGCTTCGCCCGGTCTCCCGTTCGGCGGCCAGAATGCTCTTGATTTTGTTCTCATCTATAGCCATGGGCTTTTCCAGGATGACGTCGCATCCGCCGCGCAGCGCGGCCGCGGCGTATTCGTGGTGCGTGCGGTCGATCGTCGTCACCACGACCGTGTCGGGGGAAACGGCCTTCAGCATCGCATCGAAGGAGGTGAACACGGGCACGTCCATGCCTGCGTACTTGCACATCATCGCCCCGCGCAGAGGGTTCACGTCAAACACGCCCACGGGCTGTACCACATCGTGGTACAGCCTGGCCATAGGCGCGGCATACATGGATGTGCCGCGCCCGCCGGCCCCGGCGAATGCGATTCGTCTCATGGCGGCCTCCTGTCAGGCCAGGGCTGCGCGCAGGTCCGCGGGCAGCTTGGCGGCGGAGTTTTCATCCAGGAAAAGCTGGGCGTTTGGATGCCCCATGAGCATGGTTGCGGGCACGTCGGGCGTCAGCGGCCGCGTGAGCATGCTGAGCACGGCGTCCGCCTTCACCGCGTGCGGTACTGCGCTGATGATGCTCTTGCAGCGCATGATGTGCCGGCAGGACATGGAGATCGCCTGAGCGGGCACGTCCTCTTCCGAAGGGAACCATCCCTCGCGCACCTGTTGGCGCTTGCACCGCTCATTCAGCGTAACCACGATGTAGGGCTGCTCGGCGTTAAAGTCGGCGGGCGGGTCGTTGAAGGCGATGTGCGCGTTCTCGCCTACGCCAATGAGCCCAACGTCGATGGGCGCGGTCTTGATGCTCTCGTTCAGCGATTGGATGACGGCGCTTATGTCGCCCTCGCCCGACACATAGTTCATGCTGCGCGGGTGCGTAAGGTCGGCGAAGCGTTCCTTCAGATACTTGCGAAAGCTGGCCTTGTGCGCGATGGGAAGGCCGATGTACTCGTCCAGATGGTACACGTCCACACGTCGCCAATCCACGGAGCTCTTCACCAGGCTGGCCAGCGTCTCAAACTGCGACGCGCCGGTGGAGAGCACGATGCGCGCCACGCCCCTTTGCGCGATGGCCGCGGATATCAGCTTCGCTGCGAGCGCGGAAGCGGCGGCGCCCAAAGCCTGAGCGTCCGCAAGCACCTGTACCTTCATCCTGTACCCCTCTCTTTCGTTATGCTCCGGTTGCTTGGCGGCGAACGTCCCTTTGGGTGCGGTCATCGCAGGATGCCGGGTATGAGCAGCGCCTTGATGCCGTTTTCATGGTAGAACCGGTCGGCCGCAAGCTCTTCAAAGCAGATGTCAGCCTGGCCCTCCAGCGCCCTCACGCGCACGTCCACGAGCGACGCCCACAAGGCGTATACGCCTTCGCGCCCCGCCGCATACAGCGTGATGTCGGACGGATCCACCAGCTTGTCCAGCTGAAGCGCCAAATCCACCGACCGCGTTACGTCATAGGTGCGCAGCGCGGCCAGGCTGTCGCCCAGGAAGACCAAGTCGTCGGCCAGCTTATGGATCGCGCTGTAGAAGCCCTCGGCCGCCGCACCGCTTAACAGCGGATTGGGCGGGAGCGCCGCTCCTGCCGTCACGTTGAGCACGAGCACCGAGCGCCCGGAACGCAGTGCCGCGGTTATCCATCGCGCGTGCGCGGACAGGCGCGTGGAGCCGCCGTCCCATACCGCAATGCAAAGGGGCAGGCGCTCCTCCCGCCGGTCAAGAGGGGAGAGCAGCAGGCCGCTGTTCATTACATGCTCCTGAGCCCACCAGCAGAGCGGGCGCACGTACCAGTCGCGGTAGCAAATCGGCTCGTCCCGCCGCGGCGCGAGGTCGCAGACGCGGCGGAAGGCATACACCCGCTCGCGCAGCCACGCCGTCGCCTCGGGTGCGCGCGAGGTTTCGGGCGCGCGCTTGCCCCTCGCGCGCTCGTATGACGTGTGCCACGGGAACACCGCCTCCGGGAAATCCTCAAGCACCTGCCCGCTCTTCGTGCACCACAGAAGGCTCGGGTCCACGGGCTGCACGGTGTTCAGGATGTCGAAAGCCGCCTCCTTTGACAGCGCGCGCCCCGTGAGGTGCAGCGAGAAGAAGGAAGCGCACCGGCAGGCCATGTTCCGCGTGTAGGCGTGCGCGCTTTGGTCGGTGTAAAAGTCGATGCAGTCGGGCTTGCCGAGGATGCCGTAGATGCGCCTGGAGCGCTCGTACGTGCGCCGGGTGCCCTCGACCGGAAAAAAATCGTCGTCCACGGCCAGAATGAGTACCGGGCGCGGCGCCATGCTCAGCACGATGTCCTCGTGGTCCAGTCCGGCTTGGGTGAAACCCGGCCAGATCTGTTCGGCGTCCTGCGCGCCGCCCGCGCGCTGGTAGGTTTCGCGGTTCATGAGAAACGTCGCGGGCGCGGCGGCCGCGATACGGCTGTCGGCAAGCATCATCAGGCTGGTTTGCGTACCGCCGCCGGAGTTGCCCGTCACGGCGATGGCAAGAGGGTCGACCTCCGGGCGCGTCGCCATATAGTCCACGGCGCGCATCGCATCGTGCAGAAAATAGCGCGCGAGCGAGTCGCCGACCGCCGCGCACTGAGCGCCCACGTAGTCGTGCTCGTAGGTGCCCCAGTCCACAGTCTCCGCGCGCAGGTCCGCGCGGTAATAGCTGAAGCGCTCGCCCTGTCCCACGGGATCCATCGCCAGCACCACGAACCCTGCGCGGACGAGCGAGCGGCACACGATCTGATACTCGCCGGAGTGCTTGGCCAGCTTTTTGTGGCCGCACAGAAACAGCACCGCCGGGCCGGGCCCTGAACGCCCGTCGGGCACGTACAGGTTTGCCGTCACGTACGTCTTTGGCCTGGACTGGAAGATGATCTTCTCGACCCGAAACCCCTCGAAACGGAGCGTGCCCGTCACCACGGGGTGAAGCGGCGTATCGCTTGGCGGCACCCCGCCGATTCCCTCAAGAAACGCCCGGCGAACGTATTCTTGCCGCCTGAACACGTCGTCACGCGTTAAAAGCGCGTCCCGCTCCGCGTCGCCGCGGTAAAATGCCTGCCGCGAGCGCTCATACACGTGGTTTTTCAGCTGATCGCCCGTATCGTAGAACCACCGGCGCGGCGATATGCTCTGCAACTCTTGTATGTTCACATGAACGCCTCCCAGAAAACCGATGCCGCCCCAAGTATACCACGCCCACGGCCGGCGCGCCATGGGCGGGCGCAGGGCCGCGCTTGCCCAACGGGCATGCATCTTTGACGCAAAACTGCGCGCCGTTGCCCCCTGCGCGCCTGGGGCCGGTTCGCTGCGAAAACTGCTGACGCAGCGGCAAATGTTCGCTATAATATGCGCAGACGAACGAATGCCCGACCGGTGGTGCAGCTATGAAACGGCGATTGAACGCCACGTTCTTTAGCGTCTTGGCGCTTGCTTTCCTCGCCTTTGCTGCGCTGTGGCTTGGGGCGGGGTATCCCGTCGCGCATGTGCCTTCGGGCGACGGCACGCGCGACCTGCGCGCCGCCGATTTTTCCTCCTCCACCTTCGACCTGAGCGGCCCGGTGGAGTACATTCCAAATGCGCTGCTCACGCCGCAGGAGTTTTCCGCGCGTCCCTTTATGCTTGGGGAAGAACCCGGGGAACCCGCCCGCTACCGAACAAGCCGGCTGCGCATCCTGGCGCCGGAAGGGATCTACGGCCTGATGATGTGGAACGCCGAGTTCGCCGCAAGTATCTATATAAACGGCGAGCTGATGGAGCGTGTCGGCGTGCCGGCGCGCGATGCGCAGCACGCCGTAGCGGGCACGAAACTGCTCTTTTTTACCGCCAACGCCCCAAACGGCGTGATCGAGATCGTGCAGCAGGCATCCACGTACGTACTGCCGGAGGTTGGCGGCCACGCGGACATCATCATCGGCAAACCGGAGATCGTGCGCGGCGTGTACAACCGGCAAAATTTCCTCCCGTCCATTGCGATGGGGTGCTTTCTCGCGCTGGCGCTGGCCCACCTCGTGCTGTTTTTTTTGCTGAGAATGTACAAGGCTAACCTTTGGCTTAGCTTGTTCTGCTTCGTGTGGTTCCTGCGAACAGGCTATGCCGGGCCGTGGGTGCTCTCGCCGGTCTTTGCGTTGCCCTGGACGGCGGCCTTTCGTTTGTGCTGCCTCTCCTATGCCGCCGGTTTGCTGCTGCTGGGCCAGGCGCTGCATGCTCTGTTCCCGGGCGCGCTCCAACGGAGGTTCCGCATCGCGCTCTGCGCCGCATGCGCCGCGTTCGCTTGCGTATGCCTCCTTGCGGACACGGCGGTTGTGTCGGAGATGCTGACGGTTTTCTATGGCGTCATTTTTGCGGCTGTGGCCTACCTCGCTGTCCGGCTTTGCATCAAGGTGCGCAGGCCCAGCATTGAGCAGAGCGTGGTGCTCGTCGGCATGGGCATTTTCGTGTTCGGTGCCCTGCGCGACATCCTGTACTTCGACGTGCTTCCCATGCTTTTGCCCGTACAACCGAACATAAGCGAGCTGACCAAGCAAACGATGGCCGAGTACGCGTTGCTTGTGTTCGCATTTTTTCAGATGGCCGCCATGTTCCGCGGCACCATGCGGGAGGCCGCCGCGGCGCGGGAAGCCGAGCAAGCGGCGGCGATGGAGAACGCTCTGCTTGCCAGGGAGGCGAAGGTGCGCGAGGAGATGGTGCGCACGTTTTCCCATGAGGTGCGCACGCCCCTCACGGTCATTTCCACCTATGCCCAGCTTGCGGTGCGACAAATCCGGCAGGGAAACCTGGACGAGCAAACCATCGACGGCCTGGACGCCGTGTATGCGGAGGCCCAGCGCATCGCCGACCTTGCGGCGGGCGCGCTGTCGCCGCGCGGCAAAGATGACGAGGTGATCGATCTTGCGGCAATCGCCCGCCAGCTCGCCCGGCTGTATGCGCCGGTGGCCAGTACGGCCGGGCGGGCGCTCACGGTGAATCTGGCGCGCAAATTGCCCGCCCGGGGCAATGCGGGGGAAATCGCTCAGGTCATTTCAAATCTGCTGGACAATGCGGTAAAGCATGGAAAGTTCGGCGGCATCGACTTGGACGGCAACATGAACGACGAATTTGTATACGTCATCGTCACGGACTATGGGGCGGGCATCCCGCCGGCCCTCTTGCCCGGCGTGCTGACGCGCGGCGTGTCGGGCGGCGTCGGGTTGGGGCTTGGCCTGGCGATTGCCGATGATATCGCCCGGAAGCATGGCGGCCGCTTGTTGATTGAGAGCGAAGTAGGCTTGGGCACGGTGGCGACGCTGCTGCTGCCCGCAAGCCGGGACGAGGAGGACGCTGCGCAACAGGTGCCCCGCGCGTAGCCGGGTGTATGTCCGAAGGGAAAGCGCATTACTTTTTGCTCGAGCGCATCGCCTTTACATGCTTGGTGCACTCCTCGGCGCACAGCCGCCGATATTCGGCTGATTCGACGGCATACAGGGCAATTTTGCCGTCCTTATCGCTGTGCACGCCCCATCCGTAACGCTTGGTGAGCGCCGATGAGCGGAAGCACGGCTGCCCCTTGGAAAAGAAATCCTCACGGCTGGCGCCTCTGCGTCGGCCGTTGGACTCATACAGCACATCGTCCGAGGTATGCGCGTACGGGTTTCCGGCCAGCATTTCGTACTCAATCTGCGCGGCGGTTTTCGGCTCCTTCGCAGGCGGAACCTCGGCGGCGGATACGGGGCAATCCTCGGCTATCTCGATGAATGTGTCAAAGTAGTTCGTGCTATGCATTTTCATGCGGCTCGCTTCCTTTCCGACCTTCAAACGCTGCCCATATTTCCGCGCGGACCTCCCGGCGCAAGACCCTTTTGTATTATACACCCGTAAACTGCAGACCAACATAGCATGAGGGGTTTTCCCACGGCGGGCGACACGCGGGAAGCTCTTGGCCGCCGCTCCTTTCGGCCGTCGTCGCGCACTTGGTTGGCACGCCCGGCGCCGGGCCGGAACGGCACGCGCGTTCGTCATTTTCCTACAGCCGTGCAATCCGATGAAATTGCTGGACAAAGGGCGTCACATGCCTCACTCGCTATCGCAGCTTGTAAAGGCAGTGTTGCCAAACATCCGGTAATGG
>JAVBLU010000040.1:0-37918 GCA_031553225.1 Eubacteriales bacterium | reverse complement strand
ATTAAGGTAGTCCGTGAAAAGATTAGGCCAGTCCGTGTTTATATAGGGTTTAGGGCTTAACATGCACCCCATATGTGTGAATCGCATTATACATGCAATGATGGCCAGGAATAAAGCAACCCAATATGGTTGCGTTGGCGGCATTGACGATGGCATCCACCTGGAGCTGCGTGACGTCGCCCTGCCATATCGATATCCGTGCGTCCGCGTGGGATGGTGGGACGTTCTGAAGACACACGGCGCCGCGCTGGTTTGCTCCTTCTTGCAGGAAAGCGTCCTGCACGCTTAAGAATGCCCTCGTCACAGGTTTTGGCGGACGTAAGCCCGGCATGAAGCGTTATGTCAGGCATTATTTTGTTTACTGGCGCAAATTTACAGGGAAAGCACAGCTAACGGGCGCTTAATACGCCTGTAAGCTGCTGTATGGTGTTTTGAGAAGGTTGATATTCATGCTTTTCTCGTTGTTTTGGGCGGGTGGCCATGATATAATTTAATCAAGTTTTGGGATATACGATAACAATGAAAAGGGCAAAACGACATGAGCCAGGACAGAACCGAAAAGTTGTCGACGATGCCGATTCCTAGGCTACTGCTTTCAATGTGCTCTCAGACAACGATGTCCGTTATGCTCTTCAGCCTCTATTCGCTGGCGGATACGTTCTTTGTTGCGCGCGGCATAGGCGCTCACGCCGCAGGCGCGGTGGCGCTTTCAGCCCCGGTGGTGCAGATTATCGGCGCATTCGCGAGCACAGTCGGGGCGGGCGGCGCATCCATCATCTCCCGGGCATTGGGTAAAAGGGACATGGAGGAGGCGGGCTTCACCGCCGCCAATACATTCCTTCTCTTTTGGACCTGCTCGCTTTTGTTTTCGATTGTGGGGTTGATCTTCCTTGATCCAATGCTCACGGCGATGGCGGCACGCGCAACGCTCATGCCCTATGCCAAGGGCTATACACGCATCATATTGCTCGGCGCCGTGACAGCGACGGGCTTCTCCTCGTTGATCCGGGCGGAGGGGAATATCAAATTTTCGATCGCTCAGTGGATCATACCGACGTTGGTCAATCTGGCGCTTGATCCGCTGTTCATTTTCGTATGCCACATGGGGGTGGAGGGAGCCGCGCTGGCGACGGTCATTTCCCAAATCTCTTCTACGGCCTTGAGCATGTACTACTTTTTGTTTTCAAAGTGGCATGCCTATCCCATTCGCCGCCGGCACTTTAAAATTAAGCCACGGCTTATGCGACAGATTGTCCTCCTCGGTTCCCCGAGCTTGCTTTCCCAACTATTCGCGAGCGGCTTCCTGGTCGCCATCAACAACAGAATCGGCTCTTTCGGCGGGGCGGATGCCATCAGCGCGTTCGGCATCATCGGCAGGCTGAGGTCTTTCCTATCCATGCCGATTGTGGGCATCGTGCAGGGGCTACAGCCGGTTGTCGGATACAATTACGCCGCCAAGGCCTATTCGCGTGTTCAGGAAGCGATGCGGGTAACAGTTTCCGCCTCAGTGATCTATGGCATCGCAGCATTGGCGGTATGCCGGCTGATCCCGGCGCAGATGCTGCGCTTCTTTATCACCGAGCAGGAAATCATCACAATTGGCATCCCCGCACTGCGGGCCGTCGCGCTGTCGCTGCCCTTTACGGGAGCGATCACGATTGCCGCGTCGTATTTCCAGTCCACGGGTAAGGTGGGGGCGGCGTTCATACTGCCCACGGTTGGCGTACTGCTCGTCTCGTTGCCCTCGTTGTATATTCTGTCTAGTCTGTTCTCCTTAACGGGCATTTGGTACACGCATCTGGCTTCCGATGCGGTGATGTTCACGGTATCGCTCGCCGTATTGGTACTGTCTCTGAAAAAGCTTGATATAGAAAAAAAAGGAGTGTCCGCATCGTGAAAAGCAACACAAAGAGCGTTCTTTCCCGAGAAACCATCGAAGGAATCGTGCGCGAAAACTTTGGCGCCGCCGCCGTAGTGGAATCCATTACGGAGCTTACGGAGGGATGGTTCAATGCCAGCTATATTCTGTCCTTTGCGGGAAACGGTGCGGGCGGATATAAGGAGCTCGTGCTCAAGACGGGCGTACAGGGGTCAAAATATGTACTTACCTATGAACAAAACATCATGCACACGGAGCTCCGCGTCTATGACCTTTTGGCGGATACCATCGTGCCGACACCCAAGATCGTAGCTAGGGATTTATCCAGGGCGCTGGTAGATTTCGATTATTTCTTCATGGAAAAGCTTTCGGGAGACAACTGGGGGTACCTGAACGAAAAGATTACGCCGGAAAACCACGATAAGCTACTTGCCGAAGTGGCCCAATACACCGCCGCTTTCCATAAGGTAAAAGGCGGCTATTTCGGATATGTCCGTGAGAATGAATCTTTCCACTATCCGACATGGCGCTCGGCATTTCAGGGCATGGTACATCTCCAAGTGAATGACGGGCGCAGGGATGGCGTTAAGCTACCCTACGACGAACTCATGGAGGCGTTCGAGCCGGTGTGGGATCTTCTCAGCGAGATAGAGGAGCCTTGTCTCGTCAACTTCGACATGTGGAAGAAGAACATCATGCTCGCGGAGCGAAACGGCGCATACTATATTGATGGCATTATCGATCACGAGCGTGCGTTCTACGGCGATCCATACGCCGATTTTATCGCGAGCAATACCATATGCGGCGATGTGGAGAAAAGCGATATTTTTAAGAAGAATTACAGCTTGATTTCCGGAAAGCCCTTCACCTATACGCGCAACGACAGGCTGCGCCGGTGCATGTATCAAAGCTATCTTTTCCTGTTGGTGGGTGTGGAAGTGTACCGCTATGACGATGAGGACACTGCGCACATGCTGGATACGAGCGCAAGAGGCATCCGGAGTAATCTTGCGGAGCTTAAGAAAATATTGAATTCGTAAGTTCGTTCCACCATCAGCGAATGCAAAACGATATTTAGGTTGTAGCTTTGTCGGTCTTAGACGCATAATGCCGCCTTAACCTGTTCTTGGTTTGAGGCAGGGGTCGCGAGGCGCGTAGCCGGCAGAACGCCTTGCCCCATACAACGACGGGGCCGGTCGGCCATCCTGCGCCGATCTGCATCTCATCGGCAGAGCGGATCGCGCGGGCGGTGCTCGGCTCCAGGCGATGCCCGCTGACCTCGCTTGGCCTGGCCGCACACGCCCGGATCATCGGCTCCATAACCTGCGGATACGGGGCCGATCTGCGCCTGATGCATCAGGGTGAGGGTCAGCGCCCGCACCAGCGCCGCCGCGCCACCGGCGGAGCACGTAATCCGTATGCGGAGGCTTCGATCAGTTCGGCGATATGCGTTTCATCGCTATGATCGTGCGCGTTCAGCACGTTCTGCGGCATGTAGCGCAGGATCAACGGCGTGTGCGCACCGCCCGTCCACCGTGGTTTTGTGTACCAATGGAAGCGGCGGTTTTTGCGAGCAACTTCTACGAGCTTTGAGCGGATGTTTGTCCAGGCGATGGGCGTCATATAACCGGAGGACGATCCGCCAAGAGGGGCCAGCCCCTCAACCCCGCCGCATGGGGATAGGCTGCCGCCGCTAGCCGATGCGCGCGCTGTCCGCGAGCTCAAGCGCGGCGCCCTCTGTGACGTATACGCCGCCGCCGCGGCCCACTGCCGCGTTGGCCGTGATGCTGGCCGATCCGGCGAGCATCATCCGCGTGCCCTCGCCGCTCAGATATGCGCCGCCGCCGTGGCCCGGCGCACCGTCCGCGCGGTTGGCGGCAATGCGCGCCCGACCGGCAAGCCGTATTCGGGAGCCGCTCAACGCGTATACGCCGCCGGCCGCTACCTGCGCTACGTTGCCGGTGATGGCCGCGTCGTCCTCCATGTTCAGCGCGGCATTGCTCAGCGCGACCCCGCCCACATAGGCAGTGGTGCGGTTGTCGCGTATCGCCGCTGCATAGCGCATGTTCAGTACGCTGTCGTTCAGCAGGTACGCGCCGCCAACATAGGCAGCCAGCGCTTCATTGTAAGCGATGACGGGCGCGTCGCCTTCGTCCAGGCCCATGTTGACGACCGAGCCCTCGGTTGCGATCACGCCGGCGACCGCGTCGTGCGTGTACGAGTTGTGTTCGATGGCTGCGTCGCCGCGCATATTGAGCGTTGCGTTGATCAGCCCCATCCCGCGTGATGTTGTATGGGCGATGCGCGCGCCGGCGTACATGCTCATCTCGCCGTCGCACACCAACACGGCGTCGGCCTTGTCCGTGGCGGTAATCAACGCTCCCTTCATAACGCAGCTGCCGCCCAAGGCGCGGTCGGAAAGGCTGCCCACAAACACCGCGCCCCCGCTGCCGCTGCAAAGCACGTTGCGTAGCACCGTGCCTTCGGCAAGCGTACAGCTGCCGCCCCATATCTGGACGAGTATCATGCTCATACCCCGGCCGTCCAGAACCACGCCGGTCAGCGTCAGGCTGCCGTTCGCGCTCACGCGCAGCATCGCCTGGTAGTTTGTGCCCGTCCAGCGCAGAGCCTTGCCGTCCGATTGGATGCCGAGCGCGTAATTGACGACGAAACCGGCGCGCACGTCGATGTCGTTCTCGATAAAGATCAGCGGTTCCGCCGCGGCAATTGCGGCGCGCAGCTCCTGTTCGGTGGTCACGTTCATCCCGCGTCCTCCTTGCCCATCGCCGGGGAGACGGCATCGCCGCCTCCCCGTTTATACTGTTAGCCAGCGAATCGCTCGGCGCCTCAATGCCCGCACCGGCCAGGCAGCCGCTAGAACGGACAGCAGGGCGGCGGGCACGACGGCACGCACACACAACAGGCGACCGGCCTGGTGCAGACGTCGTACGCGGCGCGGCAGGGATACGGACGCGGGCACGGATACGGCGGGCACGGGGGATACGGAGGATACGGGGGAGGAGGCGGAGGCGGAGGAGGACACGGCGGATACGGAGGATACGGAGGATACGGAGGAGGGCACGGAGGATACGGCGGATATGGCGGATATGGCGGATATGGCGGAGGCGGATACGGAGGATACGGCGGATACGGAGGAGGCGGAGGAGGCGGAGGAGGCGGCTGGGCGATCCACTGCGCGTGGTACTCCTGATAGGGTGAATGCAGCACGATCATCCCCCCGGGCAGGCAGTCCGCGCCGCTGCCGTCCGCCATGGTATTCCAGCAGCGGAACACATAACCCGGGCGCGTGGGGGCGCCGCCGGGAACCGCGAACGGCCGGTGCAGTTCAACGCTCATCGGGCCGGGCAGCCCGCTGACGTTGGCGCCGTTCGCGCGGAACACCACCGTACCCCATACGGGGGGCGCGGCCACCCAGTCGGCCACCAGCGTCTTATCTCCGGTGGAACCCACGGGAATCTGCATAACGGTGTTTCCGGCCAGATCCTTCCATCCGGCGAACTGATAGCCCTCCCTGGGCCCGAGCGGCTGCAGGAGGACAGGCAGCATGTCGGCGGTGTAGTGCATGGGGTTGGGGTTGTAAGCGCCCTGCACCAGCGCGTAGTTGATCGCGTAAGCGGATGTCGCGCTCCAGCGGGCGTAAAAGCTTTGGTACGTGTCGAGCAGCACGACCATGCCGCCTGGCAGATGGCTGTCACCCGTGCCGTCCGCCCTGGTGTTCCAGCTCTGGAAGGTAAAGCCCGGCCGCACGGGAACGCCCAGCGGCAGGGGCGTGGGCTGATAAAGATCCACGATCTGCGGATCGGGC
Organism: Eubacteriales bacterium; assembly: GCA_031553225.1. GTDB lineage: Bacteria > Bacillota > Clostridia > Christensenellales > UBA1750 > JAVBLU01. The sequence goes on along the minus strand of JAVBLU010000040.1, from coordinate 32,213 downwards.
AAGCCGCTGACATCGGGCCCGTTTGCGCGGAAGACCAGTACGCCCTTGGTATCGGGCCCGGCGGTCCACTCGGCGACCAGCAGCTGATCGCCGCTCGTGCCCGCGGGGATGTCCGTAACCGTGTTGCCCTGGCTGTCCTTCCAGCGGGCAAACTGATAGCCCGCCCTCGGCTCGGGCGGCAACAGGTGAATGGGCAGGTCGTTGGCGTGATAACGCGTCGGATTGGGGTTGTCGCTGCCGTACAGCTGCGTGTAGCGGATGTCGTAGCAAGGCAGCCTGACGACCTCGATGCTGGTACGCGTGGGCGGGTCGAGGATCAGCGCGTACTGCCTCCCGAAGGTATCGGGCAGCGTGATGGCGGCGCCGTCGCTCACCGCAGGATAGCGGTAGACGGGGCTGCCCATAAGCACGGTCACCGGCACGTTGGCCGGACGCACATGGTGGGAACTCTCCAGCGTCAGCTCCGCCGCGGCGGTCAGCGGGCCGTCCAAAATGGGCGCCTGCTCCCAGCTGTTGAAGTGAAGACCGTCCTCCACGCGCACGGAATCGCGGACATGTACCGCGCCCAAGTTGCGTACGCCGGCGCCAAAGGTGCGGGCGTTGTTGCCGGAGATGCGCGCGCTTTGTGTGAGCAGGAGCGTGGCATCCGGGCCCACATACACGCCGCCGCCTTCCTCGCCCGATCCGTTGCCCGTGACGAGAGAGGACCCGGAAAGCGTCATACTGCCCCCGTTCATATACACGCCGCCGCCGCTGCCGAGCGCGGTGTTGTCCGTGATGGCGGCCGTGTCCGCCAGCCCGATACCTCCCGCGGCCATCCATACGCCGCCCGCCGCATTGATGCCTCTCGCCTCGTTCCGCGCGATGCTGGCGCTGCCCGACATCGCAATGGAAGGCGGTCTCACGAGGGTGGTCATGCGAATGCCGCCCGGGCCCTGAAGCGCGGTGTTGCCCCGGATGGATGCAAGTGCGCTCATCTGCAGGCTGCTGCCGGCCAAGTCGATTCCGGCGGGCCCTGCAGGTGCCTGGTTGCCGCTGATGGCCGTTTCGCCCCGCATGACCACGCTGGCGGTATTGGCTTCCACCGCCGCCGCCATGTTGTCGAGGATGCCGGCATCTCCCTGCATCACCAGTGTCGCGTCTGATATAAGGACGGCGGGCGCGCTTCCCGATATGCCAGTCACCAATGCGCCGTCCATGGAGCAGGAGGTTAAGCTCGGCGTGCCGGGGGTGCCGCGAACCTCCAGCGCGTGGGAGTTGCTTGCGGTTGCCACGTTGCGCAGAACGGCGCCCTGCCCAAGCGTGCAGGAACAGCGGTCCGATTGGATGAGAACGACGACGATCCCGCCGCCGTCCAGTATCGTTTCCGTAATGTTCAGGTTTCCTGCGGCGGTGACGGAAAACAGCACGCCGTTCGCCGCGCCGACCCAGGTGATGATCCTGCCGCCGGCATTGATCGTCAGCGGGTAGTTGATCGTGACCGTGTTCACAACGCCGAAGCTGCCGATTACGTAGATGGACGGATCTGCTGCCGCTATCGCGTCGCGTAGTTGTAGTTCATTTGACACGCTTGCCATAAACGTATCCCTCGCAGTGCGCCTTGCGGCGCGTCATTTGAAGGAGTCCTTCATGACTTAAATATGCTTGCCCGTGCGCTTTGGTGTCCAAGCCGTCTGGCGCCGGGGTATGTATTCTGTATGATATGAATGGGGCCATACATGCACAAATATACCATTCACGACCGCATTCCCCGTCAATCGCGGTTTCCCCGCCCAACCCGCCATTCTCGGCGGGCGTTCCTGCCGGCCAAAACGAGCGGATCGCCGGTGATTTTCGTATTGCCTCTTAACAAAAATGGATACGCGCGCATAGGTGGCAAGGAAGCAGGGCGCGGCGGCCGCGGCAAACAAAAGCGACTGCCGACAAGGCAATCGCTTTTGTTTTGACGTGGATATGACCCGCCCGCGCGATCAGGCCTCAAAGCGGGGATACGCGCCGTCCGGCCAAAGGAGGCGGGCCAGGTACAGCCCGCGCGTGCGGCCCGTCCTGTAGCGGTAGTCCTGCGGCTGCGAGGAGCAGTGCGTAATCCACCACTCGCCCTTCCAGGCAAACACCTCGGCGGCGTGGGCGTAGCCCAGGCGCACGGGCTCGGCGTTCATAAATGTGTAGGGCGTGCGGGAGCGCGCCACGTGCGTGCACCAGCCGTGCTTGAAGAACAGCCAGTACCAGCCGTCCTTGCACACCACGCAGGGCGATTCGGCGGCGGCGGTGGAGCCGTCGTCCCAGCGGTTGATGAGGAACACCGGCCCCAGCTCCTGCCAGTGCACCAGATCGCGCGAGAGGGAGGCGGCCACGCATGTGGCGTCCGGGCCGCACCGATCGTTCATCTCCGCCACCCAGTAGGCGATGTACCCGCCCTCCGGCAACTGCAATATGTGTGCGTCGCGGCAGGCGCTCATATCGTCTTCCGCGCGGGAAAAGCCCGGCCACGCCGCCCAGCTGAGCGAGGGCACGATGACGGGATTTCCGGGGTGGCGCGTCCAGGCGTAGAGATCGGGAGAGGTGGCCAGGCACATGCGTTGCACGCGCGCTGCGTCCAGCCCGGCATACAGCATGTAGAACACGCCGTCCTTCTTCATCACGTTCGGCGCGAAGACGTGGTCGGTATCCGGCCAGGTCCCCTCCACCTCCAAAACGTCCGGACAGGCGGTCCATGCGCGCAGATCGGGGCTTACAAAGTGCGCAAAACTCGTCTCACTGCCCTGGGTGAAGCAGCTTTTTCCCACCGGGCCCACGATGCCGAAAAAATGCCACATATCGCCCTCGCAGATGAGGCAGTGATCGTTTAGATACCGGCCTTCCGGGCGGATCAGCTCGGTAAAGGAGCCCAGCTCCAGCGGGCCTTTGGGCGTGAGGATACCGGGCATCGCACTCCCTCCCTTACTGCGGCGTCATGCCGGCTTCCTCCAGGCACTTGCAAAAGCCGGCGATGGGCAGGTGCGCCTGAGCGAAAAACTTGGGGCTTGCGCCCTCCACCGTTACCGCGTCGCCCACCGCAGCCTTGGACAAGTCGTGCACCACGCGCCGGTTCTCGCGCAGATGGGCCTGTAGGGTAGGCATGCCGGCCTGCAGGTACTTCTTGTCGCGCGTAAGCGCATAGGCGCAGGCGAGGGCTTCCAGCACGCAGGCCACGGACAGCAGGTTGCGCAGGCTGGGCAGCTCCTTATAATAGAACAGCCCGCCCGGCATGATGCAGTTGTCGATCAGGTCGTCCATCGCGCGCACGATCATGCCCTTCAGCTCGTCGCTCGGGCGCACGGCATGGTAGCGGGAGAGCGACACGGCCGCCACGGCGATCATGAAGGGCACGCGCACCACGCTGTGGTCGGTGTAGGGCGACAGCCACACGCCAAACTCCTTCTCCCAGGCGCGGAAGTGCTCCACAATCCACTCGCACTTCTGCAGCCATTTGTCATCATGCGTTTCCTGGTACAGCGCGGCGAAGGTGCGCAGCGCCCAGCCGGTCTCGCGGGCGCTCGTCTCCCCTTTTTGCTGAAACTGCGGCTTGGTAAGCTGGCGCATGACGTTCTCGCCGATGCCCAGGGCCAGCATGTACGCGCGGCGGTTGCCCGTCAGGTGGTAGTAGTCCAGAAGGCCCTCCACCCACTCGTGGCTGGGCGTTACGCCCTGCGTGGCGTGGTAGGCGCTGTGGATAATCTGTCCGCCCAGGCGCATAGGATCGGCGCTGTGGTGGCAGATGTCCACGTCCATCCAGTGGCGCGTGGTGACGAGCAGCTTATCCAAAAACCTACGTTGACCGCTGCGCGCCAGCATGAGAAGGCAGGCGTGGCTGTAGTCGTATTCCTGGTTAATCCACACGAGCGCGCCCCTGCCGCGGCCCTGCTGGGTGTAGGACATGTCCGGCGCGTCCCCCCAGTTGAGCATGCCGTACGCCTTGCCGCACCCGTCCGCCATGAGCGTTAAGTAGGTCTCCACGTCCTGGAAGGGCATGGTCGGGAACACGTTCTCCAGCGCGCCGGAGGCGGCGTAAACGGCCGCGTCGAGCATCGGGCGGTCGGGCATCTGCATCTGCAGCGAGCGCACGTTCAGCTCGCGGATGTCCGCGCCGCCGTCGTGCAGGTGCAGGAACACGTCGTGCGTCTTGGCGACGCCCTGAAGGAACACGACGGGCGCTTGCCCTTCCGGCATCAGCGATACGGTGAGGCCGCGGGCGTTGGCGGCCAGGGCCTTTGGAAAGTTCTGGTGCGCCTGAAAGATGGTGGCGCACACGCCGCGGCCGGCCGTCCTGCAATCGGCAAAGAAGGTGCCGTATAGCGTCTCGGGGATCTGCTCGTTCGCCTCGTACAGCAGATGCTCCGCGTCGATAAGGCAGGACACGCCCTGTGCGGCGTCGGCGGTGGTGATGTGCGAGGCATAGTTGGACGTACAGACTGTGGTCTGCTTCGCCTCGCCCCGGAAATGAACAAACAAGGTGAGGCCCTCCAGGGGCAGGCTGGCCGCCTCCTCCCGGTGCACGATGCGGTACTCGATTTGCACCCATGGGTTGCCGGCGGTGAAGAACAGACGTACGTCGAAGTCGAACAGGGAGCGCTCCCCCTCGCCCACATGGCGGCCGTGGTTGCGCACGATGACGCGGCGCGGTCCGGCCTCGCACAGCCGCCAGTCGTCCTCAAGCCGCGCCGTATACGACGCGCCGCCGCAGGTGAGCACCGGGCCGACGATGTCCGCCGCGGAAAACACCGCCCCGCCGCTGCGCAGGCAGTCGAACAGGCGGCCGCTGCCCTTGGGCGCGAGCACCGCTTGCAAAGCGCCCGTGTCAAAGGACCTCTCCTCCAGGCTGGCGCTCACCTCCGACAGGCGCACGTTCGGCGGCGCGCCGTCAGCGCACAGCCACAGGTCCTTGCCTGCGTTGGCGGGCAGATCAGCGATGAAGGACAGGTGCAGCCACTTGACCGACCCGTCCGGCCACTTGGCCGTAACGTTGGTTTGCGGCGTTTGCACGTCGCCGCCGTCGCGTACGCGCAGGCAGGAGGGGTCGCTCAGCACCCCCTGGGCAAAGGGCACCGCCGCCTCGGCGAACTCGCCCTTTCGTTCGTACCGCGAGAGCTTCTCAAAGTGCAGACGAATCATGTGCGTTCTCCTCTTTTCACGGTATCTTTCCTTATACAAGCGCAATCGTCTGGCCCAAGGGCGCCGCGCGCGGCTTCCCGCCCTCCAGCACCGTAAAGCGGCCGGCGTTCACGTCCACGTCGATGTCGATGCTCCGGCCGCGCAGGCGCAGGTTGCGCAGGCGCACGCGCCCGGCGAGCGAGGTGGGTTTGGGCGACACGGTGACGGCCCCCTCGTCGTTTACGCCCACGCCCAGCAGCCCAAACAGCAGACACTGCGCGCCGGACACGCCGCCTATGGTGCACTGCAGGGGCGTATCGCGCCGATAGTCCTGCGCATTGGCCACAAAGGAGTCGCCCCAGTAGGGCATGCGGCCGCCCCACCACAGAACGCGGCGAAGCATGTCGTCGGCCTGGGCGGCGTGCCCGGCCTTGTAAAGGCGTTCGGCAATCTGCACGGGGAAGATGGTGCACGCGCCCCCGCCTCCGTTGTCGATGTCCGCCTGGTCGTAGCAGGGATCCTGCAGAGCGATGCTGTGCAGCCCCCAGCGGCCCAGAAAGTGCCCCTCGCTCAGGTGGGAAAGCAGCCCCTCCTCCTGCGCCTCGTCAAGCACAGGGTTGTGAAAGAGCTTGAACATCTGCACCGTATAGCGGAAGTCGCGAACGCCCATGTCCTCAAAGGCGAACCAGCAGCGCTCGCCGTCCCACAGGCGCGACAACAGCAGCGCCTTCAGCCCGGCCGCACGCTGCAGCAGCAAAGGGTTTTCCGCGCCCGCCAGCCGGGTGATCTCGTGCGCCCATAGGAGGTTTTGGTATCTGCGGCCGTTCAGGTCGGGCAGAACGCCGCGGTAAGGGTAGCCGCGGCGCAGCTCCAGATGCTGCTCGCCGTCGATGCCGTAGTCGGTAAGCGCTACGGGCGCGGAAAGATCGTCGCGGATGAGCGCGTGGTGCTCCGCCCACTGCGCAACCATGCGGCCGCCCACCTCCTCATGAAGGAAGGCCGTGTCGCCCGTGAGACGCACGTAGTGGTAGATCAGGCCGAGTATCTTCTCGTGGTTCACGGGGTACCAGGGGCCGATCGGGTTGCCGTACACGGGGTTGTAGGCGTAGCATCGGCTGATGTCGATGGACAGATAATGCCGGATATGCGCCCTGTTCGCCGCGGGGTCGTACAGGGCGTGCAGCTCCCAGCCCTCCGAGTAATCCCACAGATATCCCGCCAAACACCCGCCGCGCACGCTGCCCACGCTGAAGTAGGGGTGCAGGAGGAACTCCGGCACATTCCACTCGTTGGTGAGGTAGTGTACCAGGGAGCGGGCCCAAAAAGCGTCCAGCGCCGGGCTGTCGCTGTCAAAGGAGGGCAGACGCGCGAACAGGCGCTCAACGAGCCCTGAAAAGGCCTCGTCCGCCTGCATCAGGGCGGCCTGCGGGTCGCCCAGCAAGCGCTCGTTCTCCTTTTGCGCTTCGCCGGCCGCGCCCAGCGACAGGCACAAATAAAACACGGCCTCGCCGCCGGCGGGTACGCGCGCCTCGGCCTGCCACATCCCGGCCGGGGCAACGTAGGAAAGGCCGGAGAGGGTGCAGGAGAGAACCATGGCCTTATCGTTGTTGTGGCGCAGAAGACGATGCGCAAAGACGCTTAAATCGCCCGGTTTTACCTCGGTGGGGCGCGAAAAGTCCCACTGATGCTGATAGTACATGCCGCCCGCAAAGGTGATCTGCACGGGACATACAACGTCGCAGCATCCGTCGTTTCGTATCTGTACGCGCTGGACGAGCGAGCGCGCGCCCGCGCACATCGCCGTGCGCGTACGCACGAGCAGCCCCTCCGCCGCGCCGAAGCGGTCGATGGCGTGGGGGTACCAGCAAAAGCCCGTGCAAGGCGGCGGCACGCCCATGATCCGCACGTTCACAGCCAGGTTGCTGCTCGTGTAAGGCGGGGCGAAAAAGGTATCCAGGCCACATACGTCGGCATAGGGCGTACCGACCGTCGCATGTCCGTTGATGATGCCCAGGTCGGCAGGGCCCATCAGGCAGTGTTCCATGTCCATCTCGAACAGAGCGCAGCGCTCGTCGGAAAACCGCATGGCCTCGCTCCCCCTCTCCCGCGACAATACCACCGCAGTGCCGCACTGTCAACTTTTCCTTAATCTGTTATTTATGCATGTTATCTTGATTATTCATCCACATTGTGCTACAATTTGTTTATAATGTCAATTGCGGGATAGGGGGAGCATTTGTGAGGCCAACCGACCATGCGGCGCGCGATTTGGCGACGCTTCACCGCGACGTGGCCTTCGGGCGCGCGGGCGGGCAAATCATCTGGCAACCGCGCATCCAGTGCTGGATGACGGATAAACTTTTCGCCAACGAGCCCTTTCCCGCGCCCTACACGGGGATGACACAGCCACAGATCTACCGCAGCCTTGGCTGCTCCGCGCGGCTATACGATTACAATGCATGTTTTCAGCGCACGGAGCACGCCTCTGTGCGCTTTGTAAACCGCAAGATAAACGAGACGGACACCGAGCGCTTAACGATTACGCCTGTGGGAACGCTTCAGGGTATTACGCGCTCCAGCCGGAACAGCCCCCGCGAGAGCCATGTAAAGTGGCCGGTGGTTACCGCCCAGGACGTACGCGTGGCCACCTGGCTGGAGGAGAACGCCGCCTGGCGGTTTGACGGCGCCAAATATGCGCAGCTGAAGGGCGACCTGGGCGATTTGGGCGCGCCTACAATGTTTATGCCACGCATAAATATCCAGCACATGTACATCAACGTCACGGGCGTCATCGACACGGTGTACGCCTTATCCGACTTTCCGGACGACGTGCGCGCTTACTTCCGCGCGCTGGACGACTGCCACGACCGGATGATCGACGTCATCAACCAATCGCCCATCGACATCATCAACTTTGGCGACAACCTGCACTGCGGCACGCTCTCCCCGCCGCTCTTTGAGGAGTTTGTGCTGCCCGCCTACCAGCGCAGGTGCAGCCGCCTGCACAGCGCGGGCAAGTTCGTGTGCAGCCACTGGGACGGGGATGTGGCATCGCTTCTGCCCTATGCGCGGCAGACCGGGCTGGACGGCATCGAAGCCATCACCCCGCGCCCGCAGGGCGACGTGGACCTGCAAACCGTAAAGGAAGCCCTAGGCGACATGTACTTAATCGACGGCGTGTCGGCCATCCTGTTCGACCCGCTCTTCCCGGAGGAGGAACTGCTCGCACAGGCGCGGCAGGTGATCGACCTGTTCGCCCCCAACCTTATTCTGGGCATATCCGACGAGATCAGCTCCACCGGCGATATCGAGCGCATCCGCTCCGTGGGGCGGCTGGTAGACGACTACAACGCCGCAGTGGCCAGGCGCGCATGACGGGCAAACAGCGCGTTGCGGCCGCCATGTCGGCACACCGCACGGGCCTTTTGCCCGACCGTACGCCCGTGATGTGTCAGCTGTCGCTCGGGCACATGTACCGCTATGCCGGCATCGGCCCGACGGCTTTCTGGCGCACCTCGCAGGGCTTGGCGGACGCCAGCGCCGCGCTGTGCGACGCCTACGGCTTTGACGGCATTCTGGTCTCCAAAACCGGGCGGCCCGCGCCCCCGGCGGAGGTGCGCGCAACGCCCCGCGACGGGGGGATGGAGGTTGCCTACGAAGACGGGGCGGTGTGGTTCTACCCGCCGGACGAGTACCCGGCCATTGTGGGCGCGGCCAAGGCGCGCAGGCAGCTTACGGTTCAGGATGTGTCGGAGGGCGACGTGCCCCGCAAGACGCTCGCCTCGCTTCCGCCCTACCACGCCGACGTGTTGGCCGAGGTCATCGCGCAGCGCGGCGGCACGCACTCGGTGCACGGCGAGGTGGGCACGGCGTTTGAGGGCCTGCTCAACCTTTTTGGCAGCTACGAAGCCGGGCTGATGGCTCTGTTGGACGGACCCGGCCTCTGCCGCGGCCTGATGCGCCTGCTCAACGAAAATGTGCTCGTGGAGACGGCCTGGCAGTGCGACATGGCCATCGACGCCATGAAGCTCTCCTCCCCTCTGGCGGGCGGCGGGCTGATATCCCGGGCCATGTACGAGGAATGGGTGCTGCCCTACGAGGCCGCCGTGGTGGATTTTGTGCACAAGCGCGCGGGACTGCCCTGCTACATCCACACCTGCGGCTCCATCGGCGACCGGCTGGACCTCATCCTGCAGACGGGCGTGGACGGCGTCGAGTGCCTGGACCCGCCGCCGCTGGGCAACGTGCGTTTCACGGACGCCGTGCGCGCGCTGGCCGGGCGCGCTTTCTTAAAGGGCAACATCGACGCGGTGAACGAGCTTTCCCGCCCCGTGCCGGAAGTAACCGCCCTGGCGCGCGAGCGCATCCGGCAAGCCGAGCCGCTGGGCGGCGCGTACATCCTCTCCACCGCCTGCTCGGTATCCCCGCGCGTGCCCATGGAGCATGTTCGCGCGCTGCGCGCGGCCGCGGAACAAAGCGCGGGCTGGGCATGAGCGGCGCGGGCCGATTCAAGCGCACAATCGCACGGGAAGGAGCGGTGCCCATGCTTTTGCCAAACGTATACGGACCGGGCGCGTGCTTTGGGTTTTCCGGCCTGGAGGGGCCCGCGGGACACGAGCACGACTTTGTGGGGCAGCTGACCGCCGACCGCCTGGGCGTGTGCTTTGAGTTGCCTGCCCGGCGCACGCTGGGTTTTGAGCTTGCGCGCGGCGTGCGCGAAATCACCTTCCGTCTGGTGGTGAACGACACGCTGGACGCCCTTCTCACGCGCGGGGGCGAGACGGGCTACCTGCGCTTGGCGATGGCCGAACACAAGGCGCTGCTGGGCGCCGCGCGCTTCGCAAAGCCCGTGGCCTTCGCCGAATCCTGCTGCGCCACGGCCGAAACCGACGGCGCGCTGGTGACGGACGGGCCGGGCGGCTTCACCGCTTTGGTGACGCGCGACATAGGCGGGGAGGTGCGCTTCGCCTTCGCCTACGACCCTGCCTCCGCCGGCCTAGCGGTTGAGCGGGCGAAGGCCGTGCTGGCCGCCGATCTGGACGCGCTTATCGCGCGCCGCGTGGCGGCCTATGCCGCCCTGCCCCCCTGCCCCGTGCCGGGCGGGGACGTGGAACGCGCCTACTACAAGGCGTTCTCGGTGCTGCGCCACAACGTGCAAACGCCCGAGGGCCTGATGACCGGGCTGTGGACCACGCCCGACCGCATCCCGCACCGCAACATGTGGCTGTGGGATTCGGCTTTTCATTCCTTCGGGCTGTGCCATATGGACGAGGCGCTGGCCGCGCAGGCCGTAACCGCCGTGCTCTGCCGCCAGGCCGCCGACGGTTTTATACCGCACATGATGACGCCCACGGGCTGCTCGGACATCACCCAGCCGCCCTTGCTTGCCTGGGCCCTTGCGCGGTGCGTGCAGCGCACGGGCGACCTCGCCTTGGCCAGGGCCTATCTGCCGCGGCTGCGCTTGTATCTTGCCTGGAACGAGCGTCGCCGCGACCGCAACGAAAACGACCTGTGCGAATGGGCCATCGAAGGCGACCCGCGCTGCCGCTCGGGCGAGTCGGGCATGGACAACTCGCCGCGCTTTGACGCCGCGGCCGACATGGACGCCGTGGATTTCTCCTGCTTTATGAAGAACGAGTACGACTGCCTCGCCGATATGGAGGAGCGCCTTTCCATGGACGAGGAGGCGGCGGAGCACCGAAGGAAGGCCGCGCGCATCGCCGATGCCGTGAACGAGCTTCTGTGGGACGAGGAGAAGGGCATCTACTGCGACCGCACGATGGACGGCGCCCTCTCGCCCGTCATGTCGGTGGCGAGCTTTCTGCCGCTGTGGGCGGGCATCGCAACGCCGCAGCGCGCGACGCGCCTGAAGGACCACCTGCAAAACCCGGCGAAGTTCAATACGCCCGTGCCCCTGCCCTCCGTCAGCGCGGACGACCCTGAATACGGCACGGACATGTGGCGCGGCGGCGTGTGGATGAATTACACCTACATGATCTGCCAGGGCCTTGCGCGCTACGGCATGACCGACCTTTCCAAGGATTTTGCCGGGCGCAGCGTGGCCGCCATGGCGCGCTGGTACCGCCGCTGCGGGTCGCTGTACGAGTACTACCACGCCCAGGACGCCATGCCCCCCCAAACCATGGACCGCAAAGGCCCGACCACGCCTCCCGTAGATCTGCGCCGCAAGATATTCGCCATTGCCGACTACGGCTGGACCGCGGCCATCTACATCGCCCTTCTGCGCGAGGGGTACCTCGCATAGAAGACGCCCCGCTGGCCCCTGCCTTTCCTGATCAAGGGCGCAGCTCCGCCGCCCGGCAACGCGGTTGCGGGCAAGCATAAAAGCCTACAAAGGGGGTATCCGGTTGCAAACGCTCCTGCGGGATTTGAAGCGCTACAAGCTCCTGTTCCTGTTTCTGCTGCCCGGGTTCGTTCTGATGGTGCTCTTCCAGTACATCCCTATGTTCGGCGTGCTCATCGCCTTTCAGGATTACCGCGTAACGCGCGGCATCATGAACAGCGCTTTTGTGGGCCTGAAGCACTTTCAGGCGTTCTTTTCCTCCTCATCGGCTTTGGCGGTTATACGCAACACGCTGGTTCTTAACGTGTACGGGCTTTTGTGGGGCTTTCCCATCCCCATCATCTTCGCCATCATGCTGTGCGAACTGCGCAGCAACCGCCTGCGCAAGGTCATTCAGACCATCAGCTACCTGCCGTACTTCATCTCCACGGTCATCGTGGCGGGCATCGTGCACATGCTGCTCAGCGTGGACAACGGCGTGTTTAACATTCTGCTGCACGCCCTCACGGGCGCCGACCCCATCAACTTTCTGATCGAATCCAAATATTTCCGCTCCATCTACGTGATAACGAACATATGGAAGGGGTTTGGGTGGACGGCCATCATCTACGTATCGGCCATCATCGGCATCGACCCGCAGCTGTATGAGGCCGCCACTGTGGACGGCGCGGGCGCCTTCCGGCGCATCTGGCATATCACCTTGCCCGGCATCATGAACACGGTGATCATCATGCTGCTGCTCAACATCGGCCACATGATGTCCTCCTCCTTCGAGCTGGTAAATCTGCTGCAAAAGCCGCTCACCTACGACGTGGGCGACACGATCGCCACCTACGTGTACCGCCGGGGCATCGCCAACGCCTCGGGCATCCCCGAGTACAGCTTTACCACGGCCATCGGCCTGTTCCAGTCTATCGTGAACATCGTGCTGCTGTCCACAGCCAACTACGCCTCGCGCAAATACACCGACGCCAGCCTGTTTTGAATGACCGACGATGAACCACCGGGGGCCGTCATCGATGCAAAAAAGGGGCGCGCCTCATTTGACGCAAAGCGGGTGTCAACGATGAGCGGGATCCCCCTTGAGAACCCCCAAAAAAGATAACGGCGACAGCGCCCTTTCACCGTTGGTTATGTAGCGGCGCGTTGAAAAAAATCGCTGGAGGAGTGGATTCCTTGGCAAGAAAAAGCGCTGGTTCGGCGGTCAATGTCGTGATGATCACGCTCATTGGGTTTGTGACGCTGTACCCGTTCATCTATATACTCTCCACGTCCATTACGCCCGCCGAGGCGCTGCTTGCGGGCAAGATCGTGCTGTGGCCGCGCGGGTTTGACCTGTCGGCCTACAGGCTGGTGCTCACCGACAAGCGGCTCATGTCCGGGTTTGTCAACACTGTGCAGTACACGCTTGTGGGCACGGCCATCAGCCTGTTTCTCACGACGCTCACGGCCTTTCCTTTGGCCCAGCCCAAGTTTCAGCGCTACGCCAGCGTATACATGAAGCTCGTCGTGTTCACCATGCTGTTCAGCGGCGGCCTGATTCCCACGTACCTCACCATCCGCACCTTAGGGCTGGTGAATACGTTCTGGGTGATGGTGATCCCCGGCGCGGTCAGCCCGTTTTACCTGATTCTGGTGCGAACGTTCATGCAGCAGCTGCCGCACGAGCTATCCGAGGCGGCGCTCATCGACGGCGCGAACGATTTTCAGCTTTTCAGCCGCATCTATCTGCCGCTGTGCACGCCCATCATCGCCTGTATTTCGCTGTACTACGCGGTGGGCATTTGGAACAGCTACATGACGCCGCTCATCTACCTCTCCTCGGAAAAGCTGTACCCGCTGCAAATCTATCTGCGCCAGATCGTGCTCATGTCCGCCATGCAGGAGCAGATGATGATGGGCCAGGGCGGCACGGAGAGCCTGACGAACACGCATTTCAACTCCGAATCCATGAAGGCAGCAACGCTTGTGATCTCCACGGTGCCCATTCTTATCGTGTACCCCTTCCTGCAGCGTTACTTCGTGAAGGGGATCATGGTTGGCGCCGTAAAAGGATGATGACCCGCCTGGCCCGCGCGGGCAGGCTGATCATAGATAGCAAAGAGGAGGACCATTTCATGAGGAAACGCGCACTGCAATTGCTCACGCTCATCCTCGCTGTGGGGCTGCTGCTCTCCGCCTGCGCCCAGGCGCCGGCCGCGACCACGGCCCCGACTGCCGCACCGGCCGCCCCTTCCGCCGCTCCCGCGGCTCCGGCAACGTCCGCCCCCGCGGCAGCCGCCACTGCAGCTCCGGCAGCGCCCACCGCCGCCCCCGCGAAAGCGGCGCCCACCAAGATCTCCATCGCGCTTAGCCTGCACCCCTCCGATACGCCCAACATCAACGGCGAAATCATGCAGAAGCTCATGGCGCTGACGAACACCGAGCTGACCTATGAGCTGTGGCCCACCGACGCGGTGAACGAGAAGCGCAACGTGCTGCTCGCTTCGGGCAACCTGCCCGACCTCACCTCCGTCACGCGCGCGCAGTCGTTCCTGTACGGCAACGACGGCGTGTTCGCCCCCTTGGACGAGCTGATCGACAAGAACGCCCCGGACCTGAAGAAGCGCTTGACGGCCGAGAACGCCCCGCCCCTGCTCAACCCCAAGGACGGCAAAATCTACAACGTGCCCAAGTATTACACGCTGAACGAGAGCACCGAGTGGACCTTCACCTACCGCAAGGACATTCTGGAGGCCATGAACGAGCCCGAGCCCACCACCATGGACGAGTGGTATCAGCTCCTCAAGAAGGTCAAGGCCGCCTATCCCGATATGATCCCGCTGTGCGAGCGCAACCGCGGCATCGACATGTTCGCCCACTCCGTATTCGATATGGGCAAAATTGACGGCTATTGGGGCGTTATCGGCTCCGATCTGGCCAAGCGTGAGATCGTGTACCTGCCCATCAGCAACGAGTGGAAAACCATGCTGGAGTACTACAACAAGCTGTACAAGGAAGGCTTGCTCGATCCGGAGTATCTGACCATCCAGTACACCGACTGGTGGGACGGCAAGATCTGCGGCGGCCGCGCCTTCGCCTGCTGGACGCAGAACTTCAGCCGCGCCGACGGCGCCAACGTCGTGCTACAGACCAAGGAACCCAAGGCCCAGTGGTGGGTCGCCGAGACCACCAAGAACATCAAGAGCGGCGAACGCGTGCAGATCAAAACCGGCAACCCCTGGCAGGACGTCGGCCTTTCCCTGAGCGCCAAGTCCAAGGTGAAGGATGAGGCCATCCAGTTCCTCAACTTCCACTTCACCCCGGAAGCGGAAGAGCTGTTCTACTTCGGCATCGAGGGCAAAACCTTCGAGAAGAAGGACGGCAAGGACGTGCGCATCGGCACCTTCGCCGAGAACGAGAAGATGCGCAAGGAAATGGGCTGGCTGTTCGACATGCCCTGCTACGCGCCCGTGGAGAAGCTGGGCGACCTGTCGCAACCCTGCGCGGCCGACCACTTCGCCAAGAATCCCAAGTACGTCACCATCCTGCCCACCATCTCCCGCTCCAGCGACAAGGTGGAACGCATGAACCAGATCACCACCGACCTGAACACCTACGTGAACACGAGCATGGACAGCTTTATCACCGGCAAGATGTCCTTTAACGATTGGGACAAGTACGTGGCCGAGTGCAAGAAGCTGAACTGCGACGAGGGCACCAAGAACGTTCAGGAGTGGCTGGACACCTACTACAAGGCCGTGGGCAAATAAGTCCGCGCCACCGAAATGAAGGCTGCCGCGGCGCTTGCCCGGCAGCCTTCCCCTATCAGGCCCCGCGTGTGCAAAGGCATGCAATATATGATATGATTGATGAATTAAGGAGGCGCGTGAATGCTGGGGGATGAAAGCCTCGATTATGTGTGCAAAGGCCGCCAGGCTATGGACGAGCTTTTGTCTCCACATGCCTGCAGGGACGGCAGCGCCCTGCGCGAAAGGGGCGGCGGCGACGCTATCCGCACAAACTTCTGTATAGACGCCGATAGGATCCTTCACAACCCGCTGTACAACCGCAGCGCCGACAAGACGCAGGTGTTCTCCCTGTACCGCAACGACGATGTGACGCGGCGCGCCATGCACGTGCAGTTCGTCTCCCGCATCGGCCGCACGCTGGGCCGGGCGCTGCGGCTGAACTGCGACTTGATCGAGGCCATCGCCATCGGCCACGACGTGGGGCACACGCCCTTCGGCCACAAGGGCGAGGAGTTCCTCAGCGCTCTGTACCAGGAAAACACCGGACGCTTCTTTCATCACAATGTGCACAGCGTGCGGGTGCTGCAGCGGCTCACAGACCTCAACCTGTCATTGCAAACCCTGGACGGTATCCTGTGCCACAACGGCGAGAAGGCCTTCGACCGCTACACCCCCCGCCCCTTGCCGACCTTTGCGCAGTTTTATGACACGCTGGAGCAGTGCTATACCCAGAAGGACGCTATGCTGCGTCTGCACCCCTGCACGCTGGAAGGGTGCGTCGTGCGCATCAGCGACATTATCGCCTACGTCGGCAAGGACAGGCAGGATGCCAAGAAGGTGAACCTGCCCACGCTCCGCGAGCTGAATGCGAGGCCGCGGCCGCTCGGCCGGAAAAACTCGGACATGATAGGGACCATCGTCGCGGACATCATCGATAACAGCGTCGGCAAGGACCACCTGAGCATGAGCGGGGACGTATTCAGCGCCCTGAAGCAAATGACGGATGACAATTACCACTATATCTACCAGTGCGACGAGGTGACAAGGCCGTACCGCGACGTCATTGAACCCATGATGCGCAGGATCTATGAGCAGTGCGTGAGCGACCTGAGCGGCAACCACTACAAAGCCCCCATTTACCAGCACTACCTCAACACGTCCGTCGTTGGCAACGCGTACCGCGTGACAGGCGGCAACCGACGGATCGACTTTGAGCGCCACCGCCTGCACGACATCGTTGTGGACTACATCGCCAGCATGACGGACGACTATTTTGTGGACCTGTTCGCGCATATGTTTCCGGGCGATCCTCTCGCGGCGGGTATACGGTACGTGGGCTACTTTGACAAGGGCTGAAAGGCGCCGCCTTCCCCGCCCGGCGGCGGTTTGCCCGCGACGCGCCCATCGCGTTGCCCGCCCCGCCGGCCGGGCGCCGCACATGTGCTTCAGGAAGGGCGCCGTTCGGCGCCGACAAAGAAGGTAGGTGCGATCCCATGGATCACAGGCCGTACGTGAACGCTCTGCTGCGGTGGCTGGAGCACGCCAGGGCGTATATCTATCCAATACCCGGGCAGCCGGGGCTTGCGTGCTACGGCCCGGGCTACGATACCTGGGGCGTGCAAACGAACCAAAAGGCCTTCAGCGCCCTGGGGGTGCTGGCCGCCGACCCGGACGCCGATTTTGCCGCCGCGAAAACCACCCGGGAAGCGGTGCTTTCCGACGCGCTCAGCCTGCTTCGTTTCTCGCTGCAAAGCCATGTCGAGGGCGAACTGACCTGCACGGACGGCGCGAAGTGGGGCCACACCTGGATCAGCGCGCTGGGCGTGGAGCGCATGATGCACGCGGTGGATGCCCTTAAGGATCATCTGACCGCAGCGGACCGCGAACTGCTGCGCCGGATGATCATCTCCGAGGCTGACTGGCTGCTTCGGGAGTACCCGATCGTCGCGGGCATCGTGGAGAACAACAAGCCGGAGAGCAATATATGGAACGGCGCGCTTTTGCACCGCGCGGCGCTCATGTACCCGGACGCGCCCAACTGCGCGGCCTACCGCCAGAAGGGCACGGCCTTTCTTCTGAACGGCAACTCCCGGCCGCAGGACGCGCAGGACGACACGCTCTTCGACGGCAAACCCCTAAAGGCGTGGCACGTGGGGCCCAACTACACGCAGACGTTCGGCTTGAACCACCACGGGTACCTAAACGTCGGGTACATGGTCATATCGCTCTCGGATCTGGCGCTGCTCCATTTCGCGTTCAAAACGCGCGGCAAAACGCCCCCGGCGGCGCTGCAGCACAACTTTGCAGGGCTTTGGGAGGTGGTGCGCGCCTGTCAGTTTGAGGACGGGCGGCTGCTGCGCATCGGCGGGGACACGCGCGCCCGCTACTGTTACTGCCAGGACTATCTGCTGCCCGTGTGGCTGATGGTGGAGGACGTGCTCGGCGAGAGCTGCGCGGCCTTTGAAGAGGCGTGGATGGCGCAGGTCGAGCGGGAGATGGCCGTAAACAACGATGGCTCCTTCCTGTCGCACCGCTGCCGGGCGCTCATGGTGGATTCGCCGCTGTACTACACGCGCCTGGAAGCCGACCGCGCCACGGCGTTCTCGTTTAACGCTTACTGCCGGCGCGTGTGCAACACCGCGCCGCACAAACCCGCTACGGCCCTGCTGCCCTCCTGGCACTGCGAGTTTCATGGCAGCCGCCTGACGCGCGGGAAAAACCGCATCGCCTCCTTCACCTGGCGCGCCTCGGAGCTGCCGGCCGGGCTGTGCCTGCCCGCCGAGCGCAGCGACATGGCCGAGTGGCGCTACAACCTTTCCGGCCGCGTGGAGGGCACCGGCACGTTCACCTTCGACGAGGTGGTGCGGCACGAGGAGCACGCCTTCCCGGGCGGATTCGTGACGGGCGGCGCCACGGCCGTTACCAGCGAGCTGTTCATGGCCGAGGGGCAGGGCACGGACAACATCGGCCTGCGCGCGCTGGCCTTCGCGGCCCTGCCGGACGACAAAACCGTGCTGTGCATCCAGCGGTTGGTGGCCGCGCACCGTGTGTACGTAAGATCCGTAAAGGGCCTGCTGCTGCACATGCCCAACGACCTGTGGAATGGGTTTTCCCGCCGCTACGAAACGGCCGCGGGCGATTTCGTCCTTCGCGGCATGCAGGCCGAGGAAGCCCTGCGCGTGGGCGCGTACGCCGTTGCGGACGGCCGCCTGGGCGTGGCGCTGCCGCCGGGCGAGAACCTTACCCTGCTGCGGGGTAAAAAGCGCCAGATCACGCTGAAGCGTTACCGCCACTCGGGCGCTCCCGCCCAGGAGGGCACGCTGTACTGCGACGAGATTGTGACCGGCGAAACGTTGCACCGCGCATGGTTCAGCGCAGGCGAGATCATGTACGACGTGGGGTTTGCCGTGGCCGTGGACGGCGCGGGCGGCGTGGCCGCGCTGTCCGCATCGCTGAAGCGCTCTTCCTGCGGCGACATACGCCTGCTGCGGGCGGACGCGTCCGGCAGCCGCTATCTGCTGGCCTTCAACGCCGGCGAAACGGCCGCCTCCTTCGCCGCCGAAGCGCCGCTTCTCAACTTAGCCGACGGCCGCAGCCACGGGGAAGGCGCGTACATTCCGCTCGCGCCGCTCGCCGCGGCCTTGTACCGCGTCGGGTAACCGCGGCGGAGTTCCGATAAACACTCAGAAGCGGAGCCCGTTTGGGCTCCGCTTACGCCGTACAGCAGGTTCTGGGCGCACAGGACGATTGCCGTTGCCGTTGGCGGCCCGGGCGCTACAGCGCGCGCGCCTGCCGCCCCGCCCAGTCGCCCACGGCCTTCACCATGTGGTGGATGTGCGTGCCCGGCGGCTCGCTTGTGAGGGCCTGGACGTAGGCGTCGCCCTGCGTGGCCTGCAAAACGGCCGCAGAAACGGCCGGAGCCAGGGCGGGACGGCCACGGCCGATGCGCAGAAGGGCCGTAAGGCTGTGCATGAAAAACTGGAAGCGCGGGTTGTCCATGGTATCATAGCGCGGCGGGCGCATGTGGTCGATTTGCACGATCGGCAGGACCGCCGCCGCGGTACGGGCGATATCCGACAGCGCCTGAAGCGTCTGCGGGTCGTCGTCCGCCATGCGCCCGAGCAGATAGATGGCCGCCACGCCGCGCATCTGATTGTTCTTGCGGCTGTCGCGCATCACGCATGTGTCGCGCTCCCGCGCCATAACGCGCAAAAGAGGCAGCGCGGCCGCGTCCCCCCGCAAACCGAGCGCCAGGGCGGCGTGACGGGCGCAGGCCGTGTCGCCCTCGCGCAGAAGGCCGCGAAGCGCCTCCCCCGCTTCCGCCCCGAGCAGACGCGCCGACCAGATGGCGACGCCGGGCCGGTCGGTGCGCAGGGCGGCTTGGATGTCCGCCAAGGAGGTCAGCCACGCGGCCGGGCCGTGGATGTAGGCGTTCACGGGATGCAAAAGGCCCTCCGGCCCGCCCTCGGACGCACAGCCCGTAGCCCGCAGGCGGGCCGCGAGCTCCTGATGCGGCACGTCGCGCAGAGGAACGCCGTGCCGGATGGACAGATCGGCCATATGGGCGACGGCTTCGCCGCTCTTCTGCATATCGCGCAGCATGCGCACGGCCGAGCCCACCTCGTGATCCATGCAAAGCGAGCGCCCGCTCACAAGCAGGCCGTCCCAGCCCTTGGGCACGTGCATGCCGGGCGTTATGGGGATGCGCACGTTGTGGGCGCTCAGGTTCGCGGCCACGGCCCAGTCCTGAAAGAGCTCGCTCTCCAGGGCATAGTCGCAGCCGTGTTTGTCCAGATCGGACGTGGCGAAAAAAAGCGTGTCGCCGGGCGGGGGGGAAAGAAGCAGCCGCTCGAGGGTGAGGGTGTCCTCGCCCTGCACTGTGCGGCCCTCGCGCAGCCCGGGCAGCGGGGCTATGTACAGAAAGGACGCGCTCTGCCGCGCTTCCAGGCCGTTGCCGGGCGCGCCTTTGCCGCGGCCATGCAGAATATTGCTCTGCGCCTGCAGAAGAGCGGCGGTGTAGCCTGCGGCGTCGCGTTGGTCCACGTACCCGCAGTCGGTGTTCGTGCGCTGGCGCACGGCCGCGCCGCGTCCGTCCCGTGCGAGGCTCACCTGCGCGAGGGTGAAGGGCAGCACTGCGCCGTCCGCCGCGCGGCCGTACGCGCTGGCGCAGCCGAGCATGTCCGCGACGTCCGCGTCGCCCGTGGCGTCGATGAGCACGCGGCATCCGGCGGCGTGCATCTCGCCGTCCTTGGCGTAGGCGATGCCCCGCACGGCGCTCCCGTCGGCGTACACGCCCGTGGGCACGGCCTGCAACAGCACATGGCCGCCCGCCACTTCCGCCGCACGCTGCAGGACGATCTTCTTGGCGTCCGGGTGAAAGGGACCGGTGGGCAAAAAGCACCCGACGCGCAGCCGCTCGGCCGCCTCGTCCAGCTCCTCGTACAGCCCGCCCCGCTCGCCGAAATAGTAGCCGTTGACAGCCCCTTCCGTGGCCATGCCGCCCATGGCGGCCCCGCGCTCGATGCCCAGCGCGGAAAGGCCCAGGCGGGCGGCGGCGATGAGGGCGATTGCGCCCGCCGCGCCCAGACCGGCCACGATCACGTCGTAGCGCGGCGCGCCGGCAGGCAGCTCGCCCGCCGCGCACATTGTTTTGCCGTCCCGCTTAACGTACAGCATGGCCCGCCGCCCCCTCTCTTGCCAGCGCCCAGCCCGCATCCATGGCGGCGAACGCGTTGCCGTAGCCGAGGGCCGTGGACGGAGCGGCGACGACGCCGTCCGGCAGCGCGAGCGCGCCCGGACCCCGCTCTACGTCCAGAGCAAAGGCCAGTGCGCCGATGCGCCAGGGCCGAAGCGGCATAGGCCGAGCGTCCCATACGCGCAGCAGCGCTTCGCGCGCCGCCGTGATACCGCCCTGCGGCGGCGCGGCCACGCGCAGCAGCGCCGTGCCCGGCTCGGGCAGAGAGCTCATGTCCGCGCCGGGGTAGGCGCAGGCGTCCACGACGCCCGCGTCCGCACACACCACGGCGCGCAGGAAGCGCCCTGCTCCCGCCCCTGCCAACGGGCGGCTCACGGTCTCAGGCGTGGCGTCCACCACGCGTTCGGCCGCCGCCTCATGCAGGCCGGAGGCGTCTGCGTACGTGACGGCGAAGCCGCTCCGCCGCCGCTCCACACAGCACACCTGCGCCAAATACCGAAGGCAAAAGGGCTGCTCCATCGCCCAGTCGGCGAGCAGCAGGCCCAGGGCTCCGCAGGCGATGCGTCCGCCCCGCAGCACGCCCGTCTGCCGGGCGCGCTCCAGAAGGTCGGCCGTCAGCCGCCCGCCCGTCCTCTCCCAGCCCGCGCCGGGCGCAAACGCGCCCACGTACTCGCCGCCCAGCGACGAGCCGCTCTCCAGCACGAGCGCGCCTTTTCCGACGGCGGCGGCCACCCCCAGCCCTAGGCTGTGCCCGCCGACGACGATGGTGTGGTACTCCGCCATGCGCATCCCCGTCCCCATTTGTTTCCTGCTTCTACGGTTCGATGCCCGTCCGCCCAAACCCTTCCCGGCGGCGGCGCGCCCTTCCTTGACAGACCTGACCGCTGTGCTAGAATGAGGCCATCGCAAAGGGGGAGAGCCCATGACAACGATTCTGGAACCTGCGCGGCAGACGAGCGTGGCCAGCGACACGGACGTGCTCGTGTGCGGCGGCGGCCCGGCGGGCTTCGCCGCGGCGGTCAGCGCGGCGCGCATGGGGGCGCGCACGCTGCTCATCGAGCAGAGCGGAGCTGTCGGCGGGGTGGCCACCTCCGGCCTGATGAGCCACTGGACGGGCGCGACGCGCGGGGGGATCTATGAGGAGATCATTCACAAAACGAAGCGCGACGAGGTCAACTGGCATCTGATCGACCCGGAGGCCCTAAAAACCGGGCTGCTGGACATGCTGCAGGAGAGCGGCGCTATGTGGCTTTTGTATACGCAGGCCGTTGCGCCCATTGTGGTGGACGGGCAGGTACGCGGGGTTATTTCCGAATCCAAGGACGGGCGGCAGGCGCACCTGGCCCGTGTGGTTGTGGACGCCTCGGGCGACGGGGACATGGCCGCCCGCGCGGGCGCGCCCTTTGTGAAAGGCCGCGAGACCGACGGCAAAATGCAGCCCGTCACCACCATGTTCAAGATAGGCGGCGTGGACACGGACGCGGCGGTGTTCCCCGGCGGCTTTGAGGACGACCCGCCCGTGCGGGGCGTGGGCGTGCAGCAGCTGGGACGAAAGTACCTGCGGCACCCGGCCGGTCATGTGCTCATCTACCGCAGCACGCTGCCGGGCGTAGTCAGCATCAACATGACGAACTGCACGGACATTGACGGCACGAGCGCGGCCGACCTGACCAGGGCCGACCTTGCGCTCCGCCGGCAGATTGACGAGATCCACGCCTTCCTGATGGCGCACGTGCCCGGGTTTGAGAGCAGCTACGTTCTCTCCTCCGCGCCCATGGTGGGCGTGCGGGAAACGCGCCACTTTGTGGGCGAGTACGCGCTGAGCGGCGAGGACATCCTTAGCGCGCGCGCTTTTCCCGACTGGGTGGTCGAGCGGGCGCACTTCAACTTCGACGTGCACTCCTTAACCGGCGCAGGCCTGGATGAAACCGGCGCGCAGAAGGCCTTCCCGCAGAAGCGCTCCTATCAGATCCCCTACCGGTGCCTGCTGCCGCAGGGCGTGCAGGGGCTGCTGCTCGCGGGGCGGAGCATCTCCGGCACGCACATGGCGCACGCCAACTTCCGCGTAATGCCCATCTGCGCGAACATCGGGCAGGGCGCGGGCATCGCCGCCGCGCTGGCCGCGCTGTCCGGCGCGCCCCTGCGGTCCGTGGACATATCCGCCGTACAGGCTGAGATCAAAGCGCGCGAGAGCCGCGTTCCCCCGCTGGCGTAGCGGGGGGACGCGCCGGCGCCTTCCTTCAAGCGGCGTTCCCGCCGCAAAGGAATCCCCCTGCCTTGGGCGTCAGGCAAGGGGATTCTTTTATGAGGCGCAATGCGCGCCGCGCGGCAGCTATGGTTGATCGCCCTACAGCTGCGCCCATTCCAGCGGGCGATCCAGCTCCAGGCACACCACCGTGTCCGGCGGGGTGAGGGCCTCCTGCGGCAGCTGCACGTGCAGGCGGTAGCCCATGTAGCCGGGCTGGTAGCCAAGGGTGAAGGGCAGGTCCTCCTGCGGGCGGGCCAGCAGGTACGCGCGCGTCACGCGCGGTTTCAGCAGCTGCAGCTGCACGCGGCAGTCTTCGTCCGGCCACTTCTGCACGTGCAGGTACAGCTTGCCGGGCTTGTAGGTCATCGCGCCGAAGGACAGGGCGTAGGGGTACTCCGGACAGGGGAGCGTGCCGCGGATCGACTCCTCGTTCACCCGCATCCACGCGCCCACCTGCCGCAGAATCTCCACGGACTCCCGGGGGATGACGCCCTTTTCGTCCGGCCCCACGTTGAGCAGGTAATTGCCGCCCTTGCCGTTGATCTCCACCAGCAGGCGGATGAGCTCGGCGGCGGACTTCCACTTGCGGTCGCCGGACTTAAAGCCCCACGTATCGTTCAGCGTGGCGGGCGTCTCCCAGGGCTTTGCGTGCGGCCGGGCGGGAATGACGTTGTCGCCGGTGGACATGTAATCGCCAAAGTTGTGCCCCACGCGCGTGTTCAGCAGGCACCCGGGCTGCAGCTCGTCGATGAGCTCCTTCACTTTCAGCGAATACTCGTACTCCATGTGCATGGGCGTATCGCACCAGATGAGGCCCACGGGGCCGTACTTGGTGAGCAGCTCGCGCAGCTGCGGCGCGCATTTTTGCT
Organism: Eubacteriales bacterium; assembly: GCA_031553225.1. Lineage (GTDB taxonomy): Bacteria > Bacillota > Clostridia > Christensenellales > UBA1750 > JAVBLU01. The sequence goes on along the minus strand of JAVBLU010000040.1, from coordinate 8,236 downwards.
CAAAGTACCGGCCGAAGTCCTTCTTCTCGGGAACATAGTCCCAGGTGTTGTTGATGCCGTCGGGGTGCGCCCAGTCCTGCGCCTGCGAATAGTAGAAGCACAGACGGATGCCGCGCTTTTCACACGCTTTGGCCAGTTCGGCGATGGGATCGCGGCGAAATGGCGTGGCGTCGAAGATGTTGTACGCGTCGCATTCGCTCTTGTACATGGCAAAACCGTCGTGGTGCTTGGACGTGATGACCATGTACTTCATGCCGGCGTCCTGCGCCACCTGCGCCCATTCCTCGGCGTTAAATCCGGTGGGGTTGAACTGTGCGGCCAGCTGGCTGTACTCGGCATAGGGGATCTTTTTGCGGTTCATGATCCACTCGCCAATGCCGTGCACCTCCTCGCCCTTCCAGCGCCCGGCCGGAAGGGCGTACAGGCCCCAGTGAATGAACATGCCAAACTTGGCCTCGTTCCACCAGTCGAGTTTGTGCGGGTCGTACACGAAGCGACACCTCCCACATGCTTGTTCGCTGTAGCGTTCGACGTCCGGCCTCCGCTCCCCCCTTCCGGCGGACAGGTTTTCCACATCGCACCAAATACCGGGCGTTTCCTTGTGGGCTTGTGCAGCCGCTCTATCCGGCGAAGTGGCGGCTCACCTTGCGCACGGCCTCAATCACCTGATCGCAGTCCTCGTCGGTATAAAATTCGCTTACGCTCAGGCGCACGGCCGTGCGCAGGATCTCCTCGGCCGTGGGGCACAGGCCGGTATGATAGTCCACCTCCCGGCCGTACAGACGGCAGCCGAAGGGGCAGTCCGTGCCCGGATAGGCGTTCTTGTTTTTGAACAGGTCGTACTCGTACACGCACGCGGGGATATAGCCGGCCTGGCTGGGCACGCCCTCGGCCGCCAGCGCCCGGCAAAACTCCGCGCGCGATACGCCGGCCTCCTGCTCCTGAAGGCGGAACATATAAAACCAGTAGGAGCTTTCGCACCCCGGCCGCACATGGGGCGTGATCAGGCCCGGCAGGCCGGCCAGGCCCGCGGTGAGGCGCTCGCCGTATGCATGCCGGCGCCGGCAGATGCCCGGAAGCTTCTCCAGCTGCGCGATGCCCACGGCCGCCGTCAGCTCGTTCATGCGGTAGTTGGGGGCAAGGTACTCAATCTTGCGCATGGCGGCGGCGTCGCCGCTCAGGCGGTCGTAGTTTTTGTCGGCAAAGCGCAGGGCCTTGGCCCAGGCGGCCTGCTCGCGCAGGAGCACCATGCCGCCGTCGCCCGCGGAGATGTGCTTAAAATCGTTAAGGCTAAAGCACCCCGCGTCGCCCATGGTGCCCGCCAGGCGGCCCTTGTCCATGGCCAGGTAGCTCTGCGCGCAGTCCTCGATGAGGCGTATGCCCTTCTCGCGGCACAGCGCCACAATCGGGTCCATATCCGCCGGGTTGCCGGCCAGGTGCACCACAACCACGGCCTTGGTGCGCTGTGTGACGCACGCCGCGATGGTTTGCGCGGTCATGTTGTAGGTGAACGGATCCAGGTCGGCGAATATGGGTATGGCGTTTTGGTACAGGATGCCGATGAGGGAGCCCATGTCCGTGATGGGCGATACGATCACCTCGTCTCCCACGCTTACGCCCAGCGTGCCCAGCGCCACGTGCACGGCCGCCGTGCAGGAAGAGGTGGCCACGCAGTGGGGCATGCCGTACAGCCGCGCAAAACGCTCGCACAGCTCGCGGGTTTTGCCGCCCGCCCAGTAAAAGAGCGTGTTTTGCTCCAGCGCCTGCGCAAGCTGCGCAAGCTCCTCCTGCCCAAAGCGCTTGCCTGTGCCAAAGGGCGTGCGCTTGGCTTTGGGGCCGCCCAGCAAGGCGAGTTGCTCCATGTTTTTTCCCCCTTAACGTTTGCTTTTTCGGATGCCGGTCCCATTTCCCGTAAACGGGCACGCGAAAGGACGGATTCCTCATGATCATCGACGCCCACAACCACGCCGACTGGCACGGGCACGACCTGCAGCGCTTTTTGCAGAACATGGACGAGAACGGCATCGACCGCACCTGGCTGCTCACCTGGGAGTGTCCGCCGGACAACTACCCTCTTGCCGATGCCGCGTACTACAACGTGGCCGCCGGAACGCCCATCTCCTTTGCGCGCTGCCTCGCCTACAAGGAGCGCGCGCCCGAGCGCTTCACCCTGGGCTACTGCCCGGACCCGCGGCGGCCGGACGCCATCGCTTCCCTCAAGTCGGCGGTGCGCATACACGGCGTGCAGGTGTGCGGCGAGTTGAAGCTGCGCATGATGTACGACAACCCGGACGCGGTGCGCATGTTCCGCTACTGCGGCGAGGCGGGGCTGCCGGTCACCGTGCACATTGACTACGAGATCCCCTCGGGCAAGGACCAGCCCTGGCCGAACTGGTGGTACGGCGGGGGCATCGAGGCCTTCGCCCGCGCGCTGAAGCTGTGCCCGGACACGATATTTATGGGCCACGCGCCGGGGTTCTGGGCGCACATCTCCGGCGACGACCAGTACGACAAGGTGGCGTATCCCAAGGGCCCTGTGCTGCCCGGCGGACGGGTTGTGCAGCTGATGGAGGAGTGCCCGAACCTGTACTGCGACATCTCCGCGGGCTCGGGCTGCAACGCCCTGAGCCGCGACCTCGACTTTACGCGCAAGTTTCTGATCACTTACCAGGACCGCGTGTGCTATGCGCGCGACTACTTCGACACGCGCCACCGCGAGCTGCTGCAGAAACTGAACCTTCCGGAGGACGTGGCCGATAAAATCTTTTGCCGCAACGCGCTCCGGCTTGCGCCCTAGGCGCGCACCAGCGACAGAAAGTGCACAAACAGCGGCCGCATCAGGGGGCACAGGTTTTCCGGGTGCCACTGCACGCCCAGCACCAGGCCGTCGGGCGAGGCGATGGCTTCGGGAAGGCCGAAGGGATCGGTGGCGACGCAGGAAAGGCCGGGCGCCACGCGCTCCACGGCCTGGTGATGCCGTGAGTTGACCAAAATGCGTTCGGCCGAAAAAGCGCGCGCAAGCGCCGTGCCGGGCGCCAGCAGCGCCTCATGCCGCACGGTGGCGCCCGAATGGCGGCATGCAACGAAGGGAAGGTCGGGCAGGTGCTGCGCAAGCGTGCCGCCCTCCGCCACGTTGATGAGCTGAATGCCCCGGCAGATGCCCAGGACCGGCTTTTCGGCCGCGCGGAAGGCGGCGTACAGCGCAAGCTCATCCGCGTCGCGGCCGGGCGCGTCCAGCACGGTGCGGGGGTGGCGGGGCGCGCCGTACAGCGCCGGGGCCACGTCGTCCCCGCCGATCAGCACCAGCCCCCCAAGCCGCCGGGACAGATGCGCCGCCTCCCGCGCGCTGGACACGACCACGGGCGCGCCTCCCGCGCGCCGCAGGGCGGGAAGATAGTCGGGCGGCAGGCGCAGGGTTCCCCCCACGAGGGGCGCGTACACGCACACGGTCTTCACGCGGCCGGCCTCCTTCTGCCCGCAACGATGAGGTAAAGAACAAAGCCAAGGCACAGCGCGCCTCCGATGAGGAGCGCCAGGCGGCTGTATACGCCCAGGAAGGCCGATATGGCCTGCCAGCTGCCGCCGATGCGCACGCCCGCGTACGCAAAGGCCGCCCCGTGCACAAGCGCCGCGGCCGTGATGCAGCACAGGGATGCGGGCGCGGGATAGCGCAGCACACCCCCCAGCAAAATAGCCGCGGTGTTGATGCCCGGAATGAACTTGCACAGGAACAAAAGCGGCAGGCCGAAACGCTTAAGCTGCGCTTCGGCCTTGTCGCGCAGCGCCTTGGGAAAGTAACGTTCCACGAAACGCGAGGAAAAGATGGCCCGACCCACCCGGCGGCCAAGCAGGAATAAGCCGACGCTGAAGGCGAGCACGCCTACGAGGTACGACGCCGGGGCAAGCCACCCCGCGCGCAGGCCCATGCCTTGCAGACACGCGCCGAACAGGAAGACCGTATCGCCCGGGTAGGGCGGAAACACGATCTGCAGCGCGCCGGACAAGAAGAAAAAGCCCGCGACGACCGGCAAGGGCCAGGAGGAGAGGTGCTGCAGGAGACCCTCAACGTACGCTTCTATGATACGATCCTCCCAAACGCTTCCCGCCCGCCCAAAAAGACTGCGGCCGGGCGAAACTCGGCGTCAAAAACAGCCAGATCGGCCGGATAGCCCGCGCGGATGTGCCCCGCGCCCGAAAGGCCCAGAGCGGCTGCGGGCGTCGCAGTCGCCATGGTGAGCGCCTCCGCCGGGGACACGCCGGCCATAACCACGGCGTTTCTCACGGCGGCCTCCAGGGTGAGCGTCGAACCGGCCAGGTTCCCCGCGTCGATGCGCGCGACGCCCTGCCGTACGCTGACGGACAGCCCGCCCAGCTCATACACGCCGTCCCCCAGACCGCCGGCGGCCATGCAGTCGGTGATGAGCGCCACGCGCTGCGCGCCCTTGCAGCGGGCGATGAGGCGCAGCACCGCCGGGTGCAGATGTATGCCGTCGGCGATCATCTCGCAGGTAACGCGCTCGTCGGTGAGCGCCAGACCGATCATGCCCGGCTCTCGGTGGTGCAGGGACCGCATGCCGTTGAAGGCGTGGGTGGCGTGCGACGCGCCGGCTTCCACGGCCGCCGCGGCTTGCTCAAACGTCGCGTCGGTATGCGCCATGCTCACGGCGATGCCCCGGCCGCGCAGGTGCCTGATAAGCTCCTGCGCGCCGGGCAGCTCGGGCGCGAGAGCGGCGATGCGCACGTCCGCCTCGCATCCGCCCACGTACCGCTCCCACAGAGCGACGCTTGGCTCGCGCAGGAGGCTTTCGTTGTGCGCGCCGCGGTACGGGCGGCAAAAAAACACGCCCTCCATGTGAAAGCCCGCGCATCGCGCCATGCCCGGCGCGCCGGAAAAGCACGCGCACGCGCGGCCCTGACGCAGGGCGTTTTGCGTCTGTTCGGGCGTGCCCGTGGCCAGCGTGGCGCAAAAAGCCGTCACGCCGTGCGCGGCAAGGGCCCCGGCGATCACGTCCAGGCTGTCCCCGCCCATCATGGCGTCCCGCCCGGCGAAGCCGTGTATGTGCATGTCGATCAGCCCGGGCGAGAGGATCCGGCCGCACAGGTCCAGCGCCTGCTCCCCGTCCGGGCACGCGCCCAGTTCGGCGATGCGCCCCTCCTCCAGCCGCACGTCTACATCCCCGTGCAGACAGCCCTCCAGCAGCACAAGTCCGCGTTTCAGCCACATGCCGTTTGTCCTCCTTGGCGCTTGTCGTTACAGATGTCTCCACGCCGGCCGCGCGCGCGGTTCCGGGTTTCTCTATTGCCAGCTCGCGCCGCGGCGACGCGGCTTACAACGGCTGGGTCGGGCCAGGGCGAGCAGCCGCTCGCGCTCGTTGTCCTGTTCGTGCGCGCGCACGTGGCGCAAAAGCCGGGTAAGCGCCCGCCCGAGCGCCGGGCCTTGCAGGCCGAGGGCCATCAGCTCCTGCGGCCGCACCGCCAGGTCCCTTTCGCTTCGGGGCACGCAGCGCGCGCTCAGGTCGCGCACGGCCGCCTGCAGACGGGCGAATCGCCCGGCCGAGAGCCTGCCGGAGGCGCGCAGCAGGGCGAGCGCGTCCAGCAGCGCTTCGTCGCCGTGCGCGCAGCGCAGCGCGCGCACAGACCGCTCGCCCGCGGCGTACAGCTTCGGCGCGGAAAGCTCGGCGCGCTCGGCCGCGTCCTGGATGAGGCGGCGGCTGGCGCGCAGGGCGGCCAGGTCCGCGGCCAGGGCGGGGGCGTCTGGGCACAGCGCCGCCAGACGCACCGGCAAGCTGTCGGGCAGGCCGGCGAAGCGCGCAAACGGCACAAAGGTACGGGCGGAGGGGAGCAGGTACGCCAGCAGCCCGATGTCCCGCGCCAACGCAAGGCCGGCGGCCGTGCCGCCCCGGCCGCCGGGATAGCGCGCGTCCGCCAGCAGCAGGCGGGTCAGCTCCTGCAGCCGCCGCTCGGGCGATATCTCGGCCAGTAAATGCGCGTGCGCGGCCGCGGCCGCAAGGGTGCCTTCCTCGGCGGAAAAGCCCAGTTCCGCGGCAAAACGGCACAGCCGCAACAGCCGCAACCCGTCATCACGCAGGGTTTGCGCGGGCACCGGCCGGGCCGCGCGCAGCAGCCGTGCCGACAAATCGGCAAGGCCGCCCAAAGGATCGATCACGTCCCCGCAGTCCAGAGCCTGGTACAGGGCGTTCACGGTAAAATCCCGCCGCAGCGCGTCCTCGCGCATGCCCACGCCAAAGCGCACCGCGCAGGGCACGTGCCCGCCCGCATAGCTCTCGGCGCGAAACGGCGTATACTCAATCTCCAGGCCGCCGACGCACGCATGCACCGTGCCAAGCGTGCGCTGCACAATGCGCGCGCCGCCCCCCGGTATCCCGCAAAACGCCCGCACGGCGTCCTCGGGCGAAAGGGTGCCCGCAAGGTCCGTATCCGCGCAGGGAAGGCCCAGCAGGCGGTTGCGCACCGCGCCGCCCACCAGATACGCCCGGCCGCCCGCCGCGCAAAACGCGGCGTGCACAAGCCGCAGCCCCTCCATTTGGCGATCACCTCGTGCCATTATAACGCGGCGGCGGGGGAAACACAACGCGGCAGGCCGTTTGGGCGCGCGGCGGCCGCGCTTTCTCCGTTCGCCACAAAGCGCTTCCTGCCAATAAAAAGCCCCCGCCGGCGCGCTGTCCGGCGGAGGCGGGGACAAAGGGATGCGATGTGCTTATTTCTTGTTCTGCTGAACGTAGAGCGCGGAGGCTTCCTGGGAGAGCACGTCGCCGCCCGCGGCGCTGTACTTGGCAAGGAAATCGGTCAGGTCCTTTTCCAGGTTCAGCTCGCAGGTGATGAACTTGATGAGGTACTCATTCTGCAGGGCGTCGATGTCCGGGTACTTGCCGCTGGAGGCCGTGCTGCCCAGGAAGTACGGCATGATGACGTTCGTGTCCTGCAGGAAGCTGTCGCGCAGCTTGGTCTCCTCGGGCGTGTAGTCATACACCATGTTGATCTTGCTCTTGCCGCCGGAGAACATGGAGTAGAACGCGCCCAGGCCGAACTTGGTGCCCATCTGGATAGCGTCGCCGCACTTGGGATCGCGGACATACGCGCCGTCCTTCATGGTGTAGGTGTCGCCTTCCTTGCCGAACACGGTGGCGATGTAGGTGTCCTTGTCGCTGTGGAGGCCTTCGAGGATCTCAAAGATCTTATCCATCTTGGCCTGGTCCTTGGCGACCTGGACGCCCATGCCGATCGGGCTGTTGTTCACGCCGCCCGGAACCGCGGACTCGCGGTAGTAGCCGGGCATCGTGGGCAGGTGGCCAAAGGCCAGCTCGATGCCGCCGTTGTCCGAGCCGATGCGGTAGCCGCCCGAGTTGGGCAGCCAGTGGTACCAGTTGCCGTTCTCCAGCACGCCCACGCGGCCCGTGCCAAACTTTTGCGTAAGCTTGGTGTTGTCGTCGGTGATGGATTCGGGGTCGATAACGCCGTCCTTATAGAGCGTCTGAACGATGGTCATGGCGTCCTTCCACGCTTTGGTGTAGTAGGAGCGGACCATCTTGTTGGGATCCTCATCGGAGGGAGCCCAGCCAGTAAGGCTTACGCCGTGGCCCCAGAACACGTTCATCATGGTCTGAACCAGGGAGTCCTTGCCGCGGAAGCTGATGCCGTAGGTATCGGCCTTGCCGTTGCCGTCCGGATCGTCCTTGGTGAATTTCACCAGAGCGTTGACGTACTCGTCCATGGTCTTGGGAACCTGCAGGCCCAGCTTATCCAGCCACTTTTTGTTGTAGACGGGAGACTGCGGGATAGCGCCGTTGTACCAGTACAGCGGCACGCCGTAGAGCTTGCCGTCCGAGGCGGTGGCGTTGAGCCACAGGCGGGGTTCAATCTCCTCTACGCACTTGGCGTACTGCGGCATCTTGGCCGTAATCTGCTCTTTGGTCAGCTCGGCCAGAATGCCCTGCTTGGCGTAGTTTTCCAGATCGCCGGAACCCCAAATCCAGAAAATGTCCGGGATGTCGCCCGCGGCGAGCTTGGGGTTGAGCTGGTCGTTCCAGTTCATGCGGTCGATGAGCATATTTGTGATCTTGATGTTGTACTTTTCCTCAAGGAACTTCTGCGGGTAGGTGTCGTTGGTCTCCGGGCCGTAGAAGCTCAGCCACTTGATGGCGATGGGCGCCGCTGCAGCGGGCGCGGGCGAAGCCGCGGCCGCAGGTGCGGGCGTAGCCGCAGCCGCGGCAGTGGC